>NZ_JBWKFZ010000012.1:202383-318477 GCF_056433985.1 Streptomyces sp. NPDC044106 | reverse complement strand
AAGAGCGCCATCACACCGCCGATGCAGAAGAACGCGAACGACGTGACCAGATACAGCGTGCCGATCGTCTTGTGGTCAGTGGTGGTCAGCCACTTGATGACGACGTTTCCCGGCTGCTTGCGCCTGACCGGCAGCTCGTCCTCGTACGAGTCTTCTGCTGCCGCGGCACCCTGGGGTTCGTTGAGGATGCTCACAGGTTGTTCGTCTCCCGGTTCTTCTCGTGGGGCGTCTGCTCGATGCCGGCCGGGATGTAACCGGTCTGGTTCTTCTTCACCAGGTCCTCGAGGTGCTGCTTGTAGCGCTCGGGAGAGACGACCTTGACGTTGAAGAGCATCCGGGAGTGGTCGACGCCGCAGAGCTCGGCGCACTTGCCCATGAAGGTGCCCTCCTTGTTCGGAGTCACCTCGAAGGCGTTGGTGTGGCCCGGGATGACGTCCTGCTTCATGAGGAACGGCACCACCCAGAAGGAGTGGATGACGTCACGCGAGGTGAGCACGAAGCGGACCTTCTCGCCCTTGGGGAGCCAGAGGGTCGGGCCGGGGTTGCCGTTCTGCGGGTTCCGCTCGCCGGGCGTGCCGACTTCGTAGACGCCGTTGGCCTTGGCCGGGAAGTCCTTGCGGAACTTGTCCGGGATGGCCGCCAGGTCCTTGGAGGTCCTGGCGTTGTCCTTGCCGCCGCCCGGAACGTTCTCGACGTAGTTGAAGCCCCAGCTCCACTGATAGCCGACCACGTTGATGGTGTGGGCCGGCTTCTCGTCGAGCTTGAGGAGCTTGGACTCGTCACGTGCCGTGAAGTAGAAGAGCACCGACACGATGATGAGGGGCACCACCGTGTACAGCGCCTCGATGGGCATGTTGTAGCGCGTCTGCGCCGGTACTTCCACCTTGGTGCGGCTGCGCCGGTGGAAGATGACGCTCCACAGGATCAGACCCCAGACCAGGACGCCCGTGGCGAGCGCTGCCGCCCACGAGCCCTGCCAGAGGGAGAGAATCCGCGGAGCCTCTTCCGTTACCGGGGTGGGCATTCCAAGGCGGGGGAAATCCTTGTATGTGCAACCGGTGGCGGTCGCCAGGATCAGGCCCGCAGTCAGCACCTGCGGCAGCTTCCGCCGCATCGGGCGCCGCGACGAGCGGTCGGAGCCGTTGGGACTCACGTAGCGCCTTCCCGAGAGTCTCGCCCGCGCGATCGGCTGCGGCCTTCACGCTGGTAGGTCGCCGCCCTGCGTCGGGCAGGGGTTTGGATGTTTATGCGGACCAAACCCTACTGGACGCTATTTGGGGTCGCGCGGGGAGGGTGCCTAACGCGCCGCGGGTCACTCCGAAGGGTGGGACGGGGCACTGTCGGGCGCTTTCTGACGGAGGGTCGGGGCGCCTGTGAGCTCGGCGGAATCTGCTGATCCGCGGGTGTGGGCCGGTGGGGGCTTGTCGCGCGGTTCTCCGTGCCCCTGGGGAGCGCCCCTTGCGGGGCGGCTCCCTCAGACGCTCCCCCGGAGCGTCTCGGCGAGCCGACGTCTTAGCGTGGGCGTGTGGCCTACTTCGATGTTGCTTCCTCCGCTCCCCTTCATCCCGTTGCGCGGCAGGCCCTGGTGGCCTCGTTGGACGAGGGGTGGGCCGATCCGGCGCGGCTGTACCGGGAGGGGCGGCGGGCCAGGCTGCTGCTCGACGCCGCGCGCGAGGCGGCCGCCGACGCGGTGGGGTGCCGACCGGACGAGCTGGTCTTCACCACCTCGGGGACCCGGGCCGTGCACTCCGGGATCGCGGGCGCGCTCGCGGCGCGTCGGCGTGTCGGGGACCACCTGATCGTGTCGGCCGTCGAACATTCGTCGGTACTCCATTCGGCCGAGGCCCATGAGCGCGGCGGCGGCGCGGTGACCGAGGTGCCGGTGGACCGGGGCGGGGCGGTGGCCCCCGACGGGTACGCCGACGCGCTGCGCGAGGACACCGCGCTCGCCTGTCTGCAGTCCGCCAACCACGAGGTCGGTACCGTGCAGCCGGTCGCCGAGGTCGCCGAGGTCTGCCGCGCCGCCGGGGTGCCGCTCCTGGTGGACGCCGCGCAGTCGCTGGCCTGGGGACCCGTCGAGGGGGCCTGGTCGCTGCTGACCGGAAGCGCCCACAAATGGGGTGGCCCGGCGGGGGTCGGGCTGCTCGCTGTACGAAAAGGGGTGCGCTTCGCGGCGCAAGGTCCCGCCGACGAGCGGGAGTCGGGGCGTGCCGCCGGGTTCGAGAACATTCCGGCGGTCGTGGCGGCGGCGGCCTCGCTCCGGGCGGTGCGGGCCGAGGCCGCCGCGGAGGGGGCACGGCTGCGGGAGCTGACGGAGCGGATCAGGGCCCGGGTGCCGGGGCTCGTGCAGGACGTGGAGGTGGTGGGCGATCCGGTGCGGCGCCTTCCGCATCTCGTCACCTTCTCCTGTCTCTATGTCGACGGGGAGACGCTGCTGCACGAGCTCGACCGGGCGGACTTCTCCGTCTCGTCGGGGTCCTCGTGCACCAGCTCGACGCTGACGCCGAGCCATGTGCTGCGCGCCATGGGTGTGGTCAGCGAGGGGAACGTACGGGTGTCGCTGCCGTTCGGGGCCGACGAGGCGGACGTCGAGCGGTTCCTCGACGTGCTGCCCGGGGTCGTGCGGGGGGTCCGGGAGACGCTGGGGGCGCCGGTCGCGGGCGGGGACGGGTCCGCGGCGGCCGTCACCGTCGACGCGCTCGGGATGAGCTGCCCACTGCCGGTCATCGAGCTGGCCAAGGCGGTCGGGCGGGTACGGGTGGGCGGCACCGTCACGGTCCTCGCCGACGACGAGGTGGCGGCCGTGGACATCCCCGCCTGGTGCTGGACGCGGGGGCAGGAGTACGTGGGCGAGCGGCCGGCGGACCACGGTGTCGCGTACGTGGTCCGCCGGAGCTCGTGACGTGCCGGGGCTCTGCGGCCGGGTCAGGCCAGGTGCGGCTGGACCTCGGCGGCGGCCGCGTGGCCGTACGCCTTGGTGAAGCGGTCCATGAAGTTGCTGCGGCGCAGCTCGTACTCCTGCGTGCCGACGGTCTCGATGACCAGAGTGGCGAGCATGCAGCCGACCTGCGCGGCGCGCTCGTGGGAGACGCCCCAGGCGAGGCCGGAGAGGAAGCCCGCGCGGAACGCGTCGCCGACGCCGGTGGGCTCGACCTTCGCCTCCTCCTCCGGGACGCCGACCTCGACCGGGTCCTGGCCGACGGCCTCGATGCGGACGCCGTTCGCGCCGAGGGTGGTCACGCGGTGGCCGACCTTGGCGAGGATCTCGGCGTCGGTCCAGCCCGTCTTGGACTCGATGAGCCCCTTCTCGTACTCGTTGGAGAAGAGGTACGTCGCGCCGTCGAGGAGCGTGCGGATCTCCTCGCCCTCCATGCGCGCGATCTGCTGCGAGAAGTCGGCGGCGAAGGGGATCGCGCGGCTGCGGCACTCCTCGGTGTGCCGCAGCATCGCCTCGGGGTCGTCCGCGCCGATCAGGACGAGGTCGAGGCCGCCGACGCGGTCGGCCACCGTCTTCAGCTCGATGAGGCGGGCCTCGCTCATCGCCCCCGTATAGAAGGAGCCGATCTGGTTGTGGTCGGCGTCGGTGGTGCAGACGAAGCGTGCGGTGTGCAGCGTCTCGGAGATCCGGACCGAGGCGGTGTCGACGCCGTGCCGGTCGAGCCAGGCGCGGTACTCGTCGAAGTCGGAGCCCGCGGCGCCGACCAGGATGGGGGTGGTGCCGAGCTGCCCCATGCCGAAGGTGATGTTGGCGGCCACGCCGCCCCTGCGGACATCGAGGGCGTCGACGAGGAAGGACAGGGAGACCGTGTGCAACTGATCGGCGACCAGCTGGTCGGCGAAGCGGCCGGGGAAGGTCATCAGGTGGTCGGTGGCGATGGAGCCGGTGACTGCAATACGCACGGCTGGATGCTCCTGTGGAGGAGAGGAGGGATTGACAGTTCACGCTACCGGGTCGACACACGGTCGCTGAAGTGCCAAAACTACCCAATAGTAGGGCTTTTTTCGTGGGTGGCGAGATGCGTACGGTGCCGTTATGACCGTTATCCCGAAAGATGTCGCCCCGCGGCGCCGCGCCGCGCTCACCGTCGACGCACCCGAGAGCATGGAGACGCTGCGCGGGGACTGCGCCCGCATGGCACCGCACTGGACAGTGCCCGCCGTGGCCGCCTCCGCCCCCGTGCCGCCCTCGCTGATCCACGGGATCACCGTCCCTTCGGCGTCCGCACGGCTGATCGACGAAATGGCCGAGTACGGAGACTGAACGAGGGCGGCAGATCCGAAAGACAGGCCCTGGCGCGCGTCGGTGTGAGGCCCGCGCGCGCGGAGGGGAACCGCACGCTCCCCTGCTGCGTCCCATCGCCGTCCCCCGTAAAGGGGAACGGAGCTACGACGAAGCCCAACTGTGGGATGCCAGGGGCACCCAGCTATGGGATGTCCGGGACAGCAGTGCAGTCGAAGGAGCGATGCGGTGAGCACCGAGCGATCGGATCATGAGGCGACCGAGCCGCAGCGGCGGCGTTCCCGCCTGGCCGTCGTCTCGGTCGCGGCCACCGTGCTGCTGGTCGGCGGCGGTGGCGCGTACTTCGCGGCGACCGCGTCCGGCGGTGGCGGCAACGGCGGCGGCGACGGGGCACCCGCGGGGGACGGCGGCACTCCGCCGCCACTCACCCTGGACGGGTATCCGGGCGACGACCGGCAGGACGGCGGCGGCAACGGCATCGCGCCGGGCGAGCCCGACCCGCACGGCGCCACGTACCGGGTGACCGGCACGCTGCCCGAGGGCCCGAAGTCGGCCGCCGTGTACCACGCGCGCGGCGAGGCCACCCGGGCCGAGGTGCTGAAGCTGGCCGGGGCGCTCGGCGTGAGCGGCACGCCGACCTCGCGGGACGGCGCCTGGAAGATCGGCCCGGACCGCGACGGTTCGGGACCTTCCTTGCAGGTCAACATGGAGGCGCCCGGCACCTGGACGTACACCGCGCACGGTGTCGGCGGCACCGACAACTGCCTGAAGGGCAGGCCCTGTTCCGGCGCCGCCACGGGACCGGGCGGCGAGCTGGGTGACGCGGTGAGCGAGAAGGCCGCGAAGAAGGCGGCCGCTCCCGTCCTGAAGGCGCTGGGCCAGGACGACGCCAAGCTGGACGCCCGCCAACTGATGGGCGCCGTCCGGGTGGTGAACGCCGACCCGAAGATCGGCGGCCTGCCGACCTACGGCTGGTCGACCGGGATCCAGGTCGGTTCGGGCGGCGAAGTGGTCGGCGGAAGCGGCCAGTTGAAGGCGCCGGTCAAGGGCGCGACGTACCCGGTGATCAGCGCCCGGGAGGCCCTGGACCAGCTGAACAGGCCGGGCGGCGGCCACGGCCGCGTCGCGATCGGCGGCTGTGCGACCGCGGTGCCGCACGCCGACGACAGCACGAAGGCCGAGGGCGGCGGCGGGCCGGAGAAGCAGGCGCCCTGCGAACCGTCGTCCGCGCCGCCGAAGCCGCAGCCGGTCGCCGTCAGCGGCGCCACGTTCGGCCTCGCGACGCACTCCGTGGACGGCCGCCAGACCCTCGTACCGTCCTGGCTGTTCGACGTGAAGCCGCAGGGCGCGCGGGACACCTTCACGGTGACGCACCCGGCGGTCGACCCCGCGTATCTGAGGTCACCCGGGGCCCCGGGCACGCCGCCGTCCGGCGGGAAGCCGGGCGGGGATCAGGGGGACGAGCGGAGCACGGCGCGGGTGGAGTCCTACAGCGCCGACGGGAAGTCGCTGACCGTGCACTTCTGGGGCGGGGTGTGCAGTGCGTACTCCGCGTTCGCGAAGGAGGACGGCGACCGCGTGACGGTCAAGGTCACCGAGACGCACGAGAAGGACAAGGTCTGCATCAAGATCGCCAAAAAGCTGTCGAGGACGGTCACGCTCGACAAGCCGCTCGGTGACCGCAAGGTCGTGGACGCCACGGGCGAGACCGTGCGGCGGAAGTAGCGGCGCGCGCGGCAAGCAAGTCACGAGCAGCACGTACGAAGGCGGCGGCCCCCCGGAAGTCCGGGGGGCCGCCGCCTTCGTACGTACGTCTACGACGTCCGCGCGCCTACAGGTCTAGCTGAAGGAGTCGCCGCAGGCGCAGGAGCCCGTGGCGTTCGGGTTGTCGATCGTGAAGCCCTGCTTCTCGATGGTGTCCACGAAGTCGATGGAGGCGCCGCCCAGGTAGGGAGCGCTCATCCGGTCGGTGACGACCTTCACGCCGTCGAAGTCCTTGACGACGTCGCCGTCGAGCGAGCGCTCGTCGAAGAACAGCTGGTAGCGCAGGCCCGAGCAACCGCCGGGCTGAACGGCGACGCGCAGCGCCAGGTCGTCCCGGCCCTCCTGCTCGAGGAGGCCCTTGACCTTGGCCGCGGCGGCGTCCGACAGGAGGATGCCGTCGCTCACGGTGGTGGTCTCGTCCGATACGGACATCTGCTTCTCTCCCGGGTTGTACGGAGACTGCTTGCCGACGGTTGCAACCGGCGGGGCCGCGGATTCATTCCGGGCCGAGCGCTTACGTCCTTGCCCCTTCATGCTCGCACATGGCGTCGAGCGGGACACCGGACTGGGCGACGGCGAATGCGTCACATCGACACTATGGCCATCGTCAAACTGACGTGAAGCGGATATGATAGATAACGTCAAATCGACGAAAAGGATCCCCGGTGCCAGCCCCCGGCTCCACCGGAGCGGCTCCGCCGCGCATACACAGATCAGAAAGGGTGCGTGTCGTGACCACCGCCCAGTCCCCCGTGGACCTCGATGTCCAGCCCACGCCGCTCGCTCTGCTGCTGCTCGGCCGCGAGGCCGACCCCAGGAGCGAACGCGGCGTGGAGTGCCCCGGCGATCTGCCGTCCCCCTCCGACCCGGACCTGGTGGAGCGCGCCCGCGCCGCCAAGGAGAGGCTCGGGAGCAAGGTCTTCGTGCTGGGCCACCACTACCAGCGCGACGAGGTCATCCAGTTCGCGGACGTCACCGGCGACTCCTTCAAGCTGGCACGTGACGCGGCCGCCCGGCCCGACGCCGAGTACATCGTCTTCTGCGGCGTGCACTTCATGGCCGAGTCCGCGGACATCCTGACGACGGACGACCAGAAGGTCGTCCTGCCGGACCTGGCCGCCGGCTGCTCGATGGCCGACATGGCCACCGCCGACCAGGTCGCCGAGTGCTGGGACGTGCTGACCGAGGCCGGGATAGCCGAGCAGGTCGTGCCCGTCTCGTACATGAACTCCTCCGCCGACATCAAGGCCTTCACCGGCAAGCACGGCGGCACGATCTGCACGTCCTCCAACGCCAAGCGCGCCCTGGAGTGGGCCTTCGGGCAGGGGGAGCCCGATGCGACGAAGGTGCTGTTCCTGCCCGACCAGCACCTCGGGCGCAACACGGCGGTCCGCGACATGGGCTTCTCGCTCGACGACTGCGTGGTCTACAACCCGCACAAGCCGAACGGCGGCCTGACGCCCGAGCAGCTGCGCGACGCGAAGATGATCCTGTGGCGCGGGCACTGCTCGGTGCACGGGCGCTTCTCGCTGGAGTCCGTGGAGGACGTACGCGCGCGGATCCCCGGCGTGAACGTCCTGGTGCACCCCGAGTGCAAGCACGAGGTCGTGGCCGCGGCGGACTACGTGGGCTCCACGGAGCACATCATCCAGACCCTTGAGGCGGCCCCCGCCGGTTCCAAGTGGGCCATCGGGACCGAGCTGAATCTCGTACGCCGCCTGGCGAACCGTTTCGCCGCCGAGGACAAGGAAATCGTCTTCCTCGACAAGACGGTCTGCTTCTGCTCGACCATGAACCGGATCGACCTGCCGCACCTGGTCTGGACACTGGAGTCGCTGGCCGAGGGCAAGCTGGTCAACCGGATCGAGGTCGACCGGGAAACGGAGCAGTTCGCGAAGCTGGCGCTGGAGCGGATGCTGGCGCTGCCGTAGGTCTGTCGCTCCTGGTCTGTCGCTCTTCTCGCGCGTAAGGGGCGCCCGCTATTGCGGGTGCCCCTTACGCGTTCCCAGCGCTCTGTAGCTCTGCGCTCCGTGGCTCTGCGCGCCGCGCGACAAGTCTGCTTCCGAGGGCGTCGTACGGCGCCTCTCGTGTCACTCCACCCGTGGACGGACCAGGCCCGATTCGTACGCGATCACGACGAGTTGCGCCCGGTCGCGGGCGCCGAGCTTCGCCATCGCGCGGTTCACGTGGGTCTTCACGGTGAGCGGGCTGACTTCGAGGCGCTCGGCGATCTCGTCGTTCGAGTGGCCGCCCGCGACCTGGACGAGGACCTCGCGCTCGCGGCCGGTCAGCGCGTCGAGCCGCTCGCCGCGCACCGGCATGTCGCCGTCCAGGCCGTCGCCCTGCGCGAGGAACTTGGCGATCAGGCCCTTGGTGGCCACCGGGGAGAGCAGCGCCTCGCCGGCCGCCGCGATCCGGATGGCGCCGAGCAGTTCGTCCGGTTCCGCGCCCTTGCCGAGGAACCCGGAGGCGCCCGCGCGCAGCGACTGCACCACGTACTCGTCGACCTCGAACGTCGTCAGCATCACCACGCGCACATGAGCCAGCGCCGGGTCGGCGCTGATCATGCGGGTGGCGGCGAGGCCGTCCGTGCCGGGCATCCGGATGTCCATCAGGACCACATCGGCCCGCTCCGACCTGGCGAGCTGCACCGCCTGGGCACCGTCGGACGCCTCGCCGACCACCTCCATGTCGGCCTCGGAGTCGACGAGCACCTTGAACGCGCTGCGCAGCAACGCCTGGTCGTCGGCGAGCAGTACGCGGATCGTCACGCGGTCCCTCCCTTTGCCGTGGTGACGGGCAGGATCGCATGGACGCGGAATCCTCCGCCGTAGCGGGGGCCCGCCGTGCAGCTGCCGCCGAGCGCCGTGACGCGTTCGCGCATGCCGATGAGGCCGTGGCCGCCGCCGTCGGTGTTCCGCTCGTCCGTCCCGTCGTGGCCGGGGCCGTCGTCGATGACGGTGACCTCCACGTTCGGCCCCACCCGGACGACGCTCACCTCGGCCTTGGCCTCCTGCCCCGCGTGCTTCTGCACATTGGTCAGCGCCTCCTGGATGATCCGGAACGCGGCGAGGTCGACGGCGGCGGCCAGATCGAGGCCGACCTGGCCGAGGGCCACCTCCACGGGCAGCCCCGCGTTGCGGAACGACTCCACGAGCTCGTCGAGGCGGTGCAGGCCGGGGGCCGGTTCGGTGGGCGCCTCGGGGTCGCCGCTCTGCCGCAACAGGCCGACGGTGGCGCGGAGTTCGTTGAGCGCGGAGCGGCTGGCGTCCCGTACGTGCGAGAGCGCCTCCTTGGCCTGGTCGGGCCGCTTGTCCATGACGTGCGCGGCGACGCCCGCCTGCACGTTGACCAGGGCGATGTGGTGGGCGACCACGTCGTGCAGGTCGCGGGCGATCCGCAGGCGCTCCTCGGCGACACGGCGCCTGGCCTCCTCCTCCCGCGTGCGTTCCGCCCGCTCGGCGCGCTCCCTTATGGCGTCCACGAAGGCACGGCGGCTGCGCACCGCGTCGCCCGCGGCGGCGGCCATGCCGGTCCAGGCGAAGATGCCGAGGTTTTCCTGCGCGTACCAGGGCAGCGGCCCCGAGAGCATCGCGACGCCGGTCAGCCCGGCCATCGTGACCAGGCCGATCCGCCAGGTCGTGGAGCGGTCCGTGGTGGACGCGACGGTGAACAGCGCGATGACGGCGCACATCACGACGGGGGCGCGGGGTTCGCCGGTGAGCAGCTCGACGATGGAGGCGGCGCAGGTCGCGGCGAGGACGGACCACGGGGCGCGGCGACGCAGGACCAGGGCGAGGGCGCCGAGCGCCATCAGGAGCAGGCTGGGGGCGTCGGGGGTACGGGTGCCCCAGGTGGGGCCGTGTTCCCCGTAGGGCTCGGCGAAGGAGCCGACGACCATGCAGACGAGGACGGCGGTGGCGAGGACGGCGTCCACGGCCAGCGGATGCGATTTGGCCCAGCCGCGGCCTCGGACGAGTGTGGTCACCGCTCAACCGTACGGGGGCCTGGCGGCCGGCTGGAGCGGGTCTTGGGTACTGGCCCACCGGGCGGGGGTTTGGGGGGTGGGGGCTTAAGGGGGCTGGAGGGGGCTGGCTTTGCGGGTGCGGGTTGTGTGGGGCTGGGTGCGCAGTTCCCCGCGTCCCTGGGGGGTGGCTTGGACTGGCTTTCGCTGCGGGTCTTGTGGGGTTGAGCGCGCAGTTCCCCGCGCCCCTACGGGCGCGCCCCTTGCGGGGCGCCTCCAGTTGGTGGCTCGGGGGGTCAGCCGGGGATCAAGCCGTCGTCGCTCAGCATGGTTCTTACCTCGTCCAGGGTCGCGTCCGGGGCGGGGAGGATCAGTTCTGAGGGTTCGAGGGCGTCGTCCGGGAGGGGGGTGCCGAGTTCCTGGACCTTGTCCAGGAGTGCGTGCAGCGTGCGGCGGAAGCCGGGGCCGTCGCCGCGCTCCATCTCGTCGAGCAGCTCGTCGTCCAGCACATTCAGTTCGGCGAAGTGGCTGTCGGCCAGCTCCACCTGCCCCTCCCCCATGATCCGTACGATCATGTGGTCCTCCTCGGACGTGCGTAGGGCTACTGCTTGTCGAAGCGCGGGGTGTCCTGCGGCTGCTGCGACTGGGGACGACCCTGGCCGCCCTCGATCGCCTGCTGCCCGCCGCTGGAACCTCCGGCGAGCTCCGCCTTCATGCGCTGCAGTTCCAGCTCTACATCAGTACCACCCGAGAGGCGGTCCAGCTCGGACTGGATGTCGTCCTTGGCCAGTCCGGAGGAGTCGTCGAGGGCACCGGAGGCGAGCAGTTCGTCGATAGCGCCGGCCCGCGCCTGGAGCTGCGCGGTCTTGTCCTCGGCGCGCTGGATCGCCATGCCGACGTCGCCCATCTCCTCGGAGATGCCGGAGAAGGCCTCGCCGATCCGGGTCTGGGCCTGGGCGGCGGTGTACGTCGCCTTGATCGTCTCCTTCTTCGTGCGGAAGGCGTCGACCTTGGCCTGGAGCCGCTGCGCCGCCAGAGTGAGCTTCTCCTCCTCGCCCTGGAGCGTCTGGTGCTGCGTCTCCAGGTCCGTCACCTGCTGCTGGAGCGCGGCACGGCGGGACAGGGCCTCGCGGGCCAGGTCCTCGCGGCCGAGGGCGAGCGCCTTGCGGCCCTGGTCCTCCAGGGTCGACGACTGCTTCTGGAGCTGGGTCAGCTGCAGTTCGAGGCGCTTGCGGGAGGTCGCCACGTCGGCGACTCCACGACGGACCTTCTGCAGCAGCTCCAGCTGTTTCTGATACGAGTAATCGAGGGTTTCGCGCGGGTCCTCGGCCCGGTCAAGGGCCTTGTTCGCCTTCGCGCGGAAGATCATCCCCATACGCTTCATGACACCGCTCATGGGCTTCGCGCGCCCCCTTCTGACGGACTTCCAGCTCCAGGTACTGCTCAGAACCCACAGTACGGGCCCTGCATCCATTACCGCACTGTTCGCGGGCCGATGCGCTCATCCCCAAGGACGACTGCCGACGGCGCCGCTCCGGCGTAAGGAGTAGGTGCGCCCCTGTGAACCGGCCCCACGCGCCTGGGAACGTCCCGCACGGCACACCTCGGCTCCTGCCGCATACCGCCTGCTACGTCCCCTTAGGCACATAAATCAAGACGCCCGGCGTTGCCGGATCGTTCCCCGCCTGGCCGACGTCCATGCCTGAGCACCCCGTACCCTTGGCTTTTGTGTTCCGTAGCCGATCCAAGGAAGAGAAGGCCCCGGCCGCGCCGGTGACCGACTCCAAGCAGCCCCGTGACCCGCAGGCCCCCAAGGGCCGCCCCACCCCCAAGCGCGCCATGGCCCAGTCGCAGCGGCGCAGCGTGACGAACACGCCGTCGTCGCGCAAGGAGGCCGCCAAGCGGCAGCGCGACGAGCGCCGCATCCAGATGGCGAAGCAGCGCGAGGCGCTTGCCAGCGGTGACGAGCGGTTCCTGCCCGCCCGTGACAAGGGTCCCGTGCGCAAGTTCGCGCGCGACTTCGTGGACTCGCGCTTCTGCATCGCCGAGTACTTCCTGCCGCTCGCGGTGATCATCCTCGTCCTGAGCATCGTCCGCGTGCCCCAGCTGCAGAACATCGCGCTGCTGCTCTGGCTCTTCGTGATCGTCCTGATCATCGTCGACTCGGTCGTCACCGCGTTCCGCCTGAAGAAGCGTCTCGCCGAGCGCTTCCCGGACGAGAACCGGAAGGGCGCCGTCGCGTACGCCCTCATGCGCACGCTCCAGATGCGTCGGCTGCGGCTGCCCAAGCCGCAGGTCAAGCGCGGAGAGCGGCCCTGAGCGGATTCACCGGCGGGGCCGGCGCCTGGCTGGAGAAGCTGGGCGGCCTGCGCAACGCCGTCCGGCAGGAGCTGGTGGCCCGCCAGCTCGACGAGCAGATAGTCGCGCGCTTCCCCGTGGGGCAGCGACTGCGGATACTCGACGTCGGCATGGGCCAGGGCACGCAGGCGCTGCGGCTCGCCCGCGCCGGTCACAAGGTCACGGGCGTCGAGCAGGACCCGGCCATGATCGCCAGTGCGCGTACGGCGCTCGCCGCGGAGCCCGAGGGCATCCGGGGGCGGGTGCGGATCGTCGAGGGCGACGGACACCAGACCGGAGTGCACTTCCTGCCCGGCAGCTTCGACGTGGTGCTCTGCCACGGCGTACTGATGTACGTCGAGGAGCCCGACGCGCTCCTCGCCGGACTCGCCCGGATGCTGGCGCCCGGCGGGCTGCTCTCGCTGCTCGTGCGCAACGCGGAGGCGCTGGCCATGCGTCCCGGCATCGCCGGGGACTGGGCGGGGGCGCTCGCCGCCTTCGACTCCACCACGTACCGCAACAGGCTGGGGATCGACGCCCGCGCGGACCGGCTCGACGCGCTGACCTCCACGCTGGCGGGGATCGCGGCGCCGCTGCAGGTCTGGTACGGCGTGCGGGTCTTCACGGACACCGTGGCCGACGGGACGCCGCTGCCCCCGGAGTGGGAGCTCGAGGCGCTGCTCGCCGCGGAGGAGCGGGCGGGACGGACCGATCCCTACCGGCGGGTGGCCGCGCTGCTGCACCTGTGCGGAGTGCGGGACTAGCGGGTCCTGGGGGGGCGACCGGGCCGGTGACGCCTGTTCGGCCCCCTAAGTCTGGGCGCCTCGGGACGACGAATCCGACACTCGGGGCATGACTGCCTCACGTATCCCTGCTGCCTCACGTATCCCCACTGCCACCTTGGCGTGCGTCGCCGCTCTCGCCCTCGTGGGCGGCTGCTCCTCCTCCGATTCCGGCGGCTCCGGCAGGTCCACCACGCAGGCCGCGCCGGCCGCCGCGAGCGATCTTCAGGACGACTACCAGAAGGTGATCAAGGACGTCCTGCCGTCGGTCGTCCAGGTGGACGCCGGTGACAGCCTCGGCTCCGGGGTCGTCTACGACGGCAAGGGGCACATCGTCACCAACGCCCATGTGGTGGGCAAGGAGAAGCGCTTCAAGGTGACCACAGCCACCGGCGAGCAGGCCCTGAGCGCCACGCTCGTCGCGAGCTACCCCGAGCAGGACCTCGCCGTCATCAAGGTGGGCGACGTGCCGAAGGGGCTGAAGGCCGCGGAGTTCGGTGACTCGGCCAAGGCCGAGGTCGGGCAGATCGTCCTCGCCATGGGCTCCCCGCTCGGCCTCTCCTCCAGCGTGACCCAGGGCATCGTCTCGGCCACCGGACGCACCGTCAGCGAGGGCCGCACCGGCGGCGGCACGGGGGCCACCATCGCCAACATGGTGCAGACGTCGGCCGCGATCAACCCGGGCAACAGCGGCGGCGCGCTCGTCGGTCTCGACGGGAAGGTCATCGGCATCCCCACGCTCGCCGCGAGCGATCCCGAGATGGGGAACGGCGCGGCGCCCGGCATCGGCTTCGCCATCCCGTCCTCGATGGTGCGCACCGTCGCCGACCAGATCGTCAAGGACGGCAAGGTCACCGACTCGGGGCGGGCCGCGCTCGGCATCACCGGCCGCACCGTCCTCGACGACGACTACCGGCCCGCCGGGGTCGCCGTGGCCGAGACGCGGCAGGGCGGCGCCGCGGCCGGGGCGGGTCTGCGGGCCGGGGACATCATCACGGGGCTCGGCGGCACGGACATCACCACGATCAACTCCCTCTCCGAGGCACTCGCCGCGGCCGAGCCCGGCCAGAAGACGAAGGTCACGTACGTGCGTGACGGCTCCGAGAAGACGGCCGAGGTCACGCTCGGGGAGATGTGAGGGCCGGGGAGGAGGCCAGGGCACGCGACGCGCGAGAGGCGGCCGCCGGATTCGGCTGCCGCCTCCCTCGGGGCGTGTGCTGCGCGGAGCGCCGCGTGACGGCTTACGCCGAAGCGTCCTCCGTGTCCTGCGCGTCGTCCGCCTGCAGGCTCATCGGCCCGTAGATCTTGTTCGCGTCCTCGAAGAGGGACACCTGGTCGGCGCCGCCCTCGGACAGTTCCTTCCAGTACTCACCGACCCAGGACTCGGCGTCCCCCTGCGTGGTGAACTCCTCGGGCTGCACCGCGGGCTGGACCTCCGTCCCGTCCGCCTTCTCGAACCGCCACGTCCATGCCGCCATGTCAGCCTCCCGAAGGTCCCGTGTGCGGTATGAGAACCGCCTGCATGCGCTTGAAGCGTAGCCGGGCGCGCGGCGCTGGACCCGACGCGGGAGGATCTTCGTGTGGAACTGACTCTGCTCGGCACCGGCGCCCCCGGTGGTCTGCCCCTGCCCGACTGCCCCTGCGCGGCCTGCGCGACCGCGCTGGGCGGTGCGGCACGGGCCGCGACCGCCCTCCTGGTGGACGGCGTCCTGCTGCTCGACCTCACCCCCGGCGCGGCCCTCGCGGCGGCCCGCGCCGGGCACTCGCTCGGCGGAGTGCGCCAGGTCCTGCTCTCCCATCCGCACGACGGACCCGCCGTCGAGGTCCCCGCGGGCCTCCCGCAGCCGGGCCGGGTCGCCGACGGGCGTGAGCTGGCACTGCTCACCGGCCACCGGGTGCGCGCGGTGGCCCTCGACGCGCCCGGCTCCGGGTACGAGGTGACGGGGCCCGACGGCGAACGGCTGCTCTACCTGCCGCCCGGCGGCGCCGCCGCGGGGATCACCGAGGGGAACGGCGCCGCCCCGGGCAACGGCGGGCAGACACCGTACGAGATGGTGCTCGCCGATGTCGTCGGGCGCCCCGACGGGCTCGCCCGGCTGCGCACGGCCGGGGCCATCGGCGCCACCACCGACGTGATCGCGGTGCACATCGGCCACGAGGCGCCGCCCGGCGCGGAGCTGACGCGCCGACTGGCCGCGGCGGGGGCGCGGGCCGTGCCGGACGGGTCGACGCTCGTGGTCGGGGCCTACGAGGACGTACCGGACGTACCGCGCCGCACCCTCGTCCTCGGCGGCGCCCGTTCGGGCAAGTCGCTGGAGGCCGAGCGGCGCCTGGAGGCCTTTCCCGACGTCCTGTACGTGGCGACCGGCGGGACCAGGAGCGGTGACACGGAGTGGGCCCGGCGGGTGAGCGTGCACCGCGAGCGGCGCCCCGGCTCCTGGCGGACCGCTGAGACCTGCGACCTGGTGCCGCTGCTCGCGCAGGACGGGCCGCCGCTGCTCATCGACTGCCTGTCGCTGTGGCTGACCCACGTCATGGACGAGGTGAGGGCGTGGGACGACGCCGAGTGGGCGGGCGGCGGCGAGCGGGCGCTGCGGGGGCGGGTCGCCGAGCTCGCGGACGCGGTGCGTGCCACCCGGCGCACGGTCGTCGCCGTCTCGAACGAGGTCGGCTCAGGAATCGTCCCCGCGACCGCGTCGGGCCGCCGCTACCGCGACGAACTGGGCCGCCTGAACGCCACGTTCGCCGCCGAGTGCGAGCATGTGCTGCTCCTCGTGGCGGGGCAGGCCGTGCTGTTGCGCGGCTGATACGTGGGGGCTGGTGGCCGGGGGCTATTGGGCATACGTCGACTCGTCGCCCCTGCGCGCGATGACCCGGTAGGTGTTGGCGAAGCCCACGCGGGTGAGCAGCGGTGAGAGGACCGTGTCCAGGGCGCGGGCCAGCGCCACCACCGGCACGGCGGCCCACCGCGCGGCCCGGCGCAGCCTCAGCTGGAGCGGGGGCGCGGGCCTGGCCCGCCACGGGACGTCGGGCTTCGGCATGCGGCAGTTGAGGAAGAGCGCCACCGCCGCGCTCAGGTCGGCGGGGGCGTGCGGCGTGCGGCGTTCGACGGCGACGACCGTGAAGCCCAGCTCCGTGAGCTCCGCGCGGAGGTTGGCGAGCGGCACGAGGTGCAGGTGGCGCGGCTGGTGGTACGACGCCCACCACTTGCCGAGCAGCCCGGCGAAGCGGCACTCGGGGTCGGGGGCCTCGATCAGGAGGTGGCCGCCGGGGCGCAGCACGGTTCTCGCGGCCTTGAGTTCCGCGCGTGGGTCCGGGCTGCGCTGCAGGCTGTGGAACATGCTCAACGCGTCGTAGCGGCCCGCGAGCAGCCCCGCGAGGTCCGTCAGGGACCCCTGGTGCCCCTCCTCGACGCGGCCGGTCCGCACCGCCTTCTCGATGCCCACGCCGCGGTCGAGGCCGTCGAACGAGGTGTACGGCAGGACCTGCGCGGCCACTGCGGGGAAGTGCCCTGCGCCGGTGTCGACGTCCAGCCAGCACTCGGGTTCGTCGAACGCGGCGAGGGCGCGGGCGGCGGCGAGGCGGCGCTTCGTGCCGGACCCGGCGCCGAACGGCCGCACCGGTTCCCTGCCACCGATCCCGTCCCGGGGGTCCCGGTGGTAGAAGTCCAGGCCCGCCGGGGTCAGGCGCGGGTTCTGGAAGGTGTGGGCGCAGTCGCCGCACCGGACGAGGGTGAAGCTGCCCGGCTTGTGCTGGATCAGGTCGGTGGTGCGCAGCCGCACCCGCAGCCGCTCGGAGCCGCACCAGGGGCAGTCGGTGCGGCGGGGTTCGTGGAAGCGCTCGGTTCCCCGGGCGAGTTCGGCGAGGTAGGCGGGGCGCCGGGCGGCGACCCGTCGGGCGGCGTCCGTGGTCATGGTCGTACTCCTGGAGCGTAGGAGCCTGGGAATCAGGTGAAACGTTGTCTAGTACGACAATCCTCTACAGCAAAGGATCTAAGGGGATCTAAGGCGACCCAAGGGAGCATTCCCGCCCAGATGGGGCCGCCATGCACCGTTCGAGCGGCATCGCCACCGCTTTCGGTACTGTTCGCCGAATGAGCTCGCTGAATCTCGACGACTTCACCGACCTGATCGAGCGGCCCGACGGCGGGGTGCGCCGCGACGCCGAGGAACGCAGGGCGCGGCAGAGCGTGCCGCCCGGTTCGCTCGGCCGCCTCGACGAACTCGGCGAATGGCTCTCGGCGGCCCAGTCGGCCGTGCCGGTGCGGCCGGTGGAGCGACCGCGCGCGGTGCTGTTCGCGGGCGACCACGGCGTCTGCGAGCTCGGCGTCTCGGCGCGGCCCGCGGGAAGCGCCGCCACTCTCGTGCGGTCCGTACTCGCCGGTGAGAGCCCCGCGGCCGTCCTCGCACGCCGCCTCGACGTCCCCGTACGGGTCGTCGACATGGCTCTGGACTGCGATCCGGCCGAGCTGCCCGCCGAGGTGGCGGGGCACCGGGTGCGGCGCGGCTCCGGGCGTATCGACATCGAGGACGCGCTGACCTCGGAGGAGGCGGAGCGGGCGGTCCGCGCGGGCATGGCCGTCGCCGACGAGGAGGCGGACTCCGGCACTGATCTGGTCGTGCTCGGCGACATCAGCGTGGGCGGCACGACGGCCGCCGCGACGCTGGTCGCCGCGTTGTGCGGGACCGACGCGTCCGTGGTGACCGGGCGGGGCGGTGAGCCCATCGACGACCTGGCGTGGATGCGCAAGTGCGCGGCCGTGCGGGACGCGCTGCGGCGGGCCCGGCCCGTGCTGGGCGATCAGCTGGAGCTGCTCGCGGCGGTGGGCGGCGCCGATCTGGCCGCGATGACCGGGTTCCTGCTGCAGTGCGCGGTACGGCGTACGCCGGTGATCCTCGACGGCGTCGTGGCGTCGGCGGCCGCGCTGGTGGCCCAGCGGGTCGCCTTCCGGGCGCCGGACTGGTGGCTTGCGGGCCACGACAGCGGGGAGCCCGCGCAGGCCAAGGCGCTCGACCGGATGGCGCTCGACCCGCTGCTCGCGCACGGCGTGAAGGTCGGCGAGGGGGCGGGCGCGTTGCTGGCGCTGCCGTTGGTGCGGGCCGCTGCGGCGTTGTCGGCGGAGTTGCCGGAGCGGGAGCTGGAGCTGGAGCTGGAGCCTTCGGCGCCGGAAACGGAGGCTTCGGTACCGCCCGCCGAGTAGGCACTGCCCGTTCGTTCCGCCGACGGGACACCCGCCCGCGACAGGGGCACCTCCCGTTGCCCATATGATCCCTTTTCATGGGAGATGAGCAGCTCGTCGCCGGGCGACCGAGAGAACACACCGTCATACAGCGCCGTGCCGCCGGATTCGCCGTCTGGTACCTCCGGGCCGTCACGTTCATCAACTTCCTGAGCGCGGTCTGGGTCTCCCTCGGGCAGGATCTGCGCCAGCACAACACGGAGAACCTCTTCACGCCGTACCTGCTGACCGCGGGCTTCGCCTCGGGGGCGTTCACGCTCTTCCTGGCGATCACCATGCGGCGCCGCAAGCGTGCCGCATGGATCCTCAACCTCGTGCTCGGCGGGCTCTTCCTGCTGCTCTTCGCCTTCGCGATGATCTTCCCGGAGATCCGTGCGTACGCGCAGAACTGGATCTCGCTCGGGCTGACCGCCGCGTTCGTCGCGGCGCTGATCGCCGGGCGCAGGGAGTTCTACGCCAAGGGCGACCGCGCCAACCCCAAGCTGGCGTCGGCCGTCGCGGTCGGCGGGCTCCTGGTGACCTCGCTGCTCGCCACGCTGCTCGTCACCGTCACCAACCACGCCCACGACGACTACCGCTCGACCTTCCTGGACCGCTGGCGCTACGGCGTCATGCGGCTGGTCTCGCTGGCCGCCGACGACAAGCGCTTCGAGGGCATCGCGACGCCCGGCTGGGTCAACGTCACCATCAACGTCCTGAGCGCGCTGCTGCTCTGCGCCGTCTTGTACGCCGCCTTCCGCTCCCGCCGCGCCGTCGACCCGCTCACCGAGGGGGACGAGGAACGGCTGCGCGTGCTGCTCGACCGGCACGGCGACCGCGACTCGCTCGGCTACTTCGCGCTGCGCCGCGAGAAGAGCGTCGTCTGGTCGCCCACCGGCAAGGCGGCCGTCGCCTACCGCGTCGTCGGCGGGGTCTCGCTGGCCTCCGGCGACCCCATCGGGGACCCGGAGGCGTGGCCCGGCGCGATCGAGCCCTGGCTCGCCGAGGCCCGTGAGCACGGCTGGATCCCGGCGGTGATGGGCGCGAGCGAGGAGGCGGGCACGATCTACGCCAGGCACGGCCTCGACGCCCTGGAGCTGGGTGACGAGGCCATCGTGGAGATCGCCGACTTCACGCTGGAGGGGCGGGCCATGCGTACCGTCCGCCAGGCCTACAACCGGGTGAAGCGCGCCGGGTACACGGTCCGCATCCGCCGGCACGAGGAGATCCCGCACGAGGAGATGGCCGAGTTGCTGCGGCGCGCCGACGACTGGCGCGACGGAGCGACCGAGCGCGGCTTCTCGATGGCACTCGGACGGCTCGGGGACCCGGCGGACGGCCGGTGCGTGATGCTCGAATGCACGGACGGCGAGGGCGCGTTGCGGGCGGTGCTCTCCTTCGTGCCGTGGGGGCCGCACGGGCTCTCCCTCGACCTGATGCGGCGTGACCGCGACTCTGAGAACGGCCTGATGGAGTTCATGGTCATCGAACTCCTGCAGCGCGCCCCCGAGATCGAGATCACGCAGGTCTCGCTCAACTTCGCGATGTTCAGGTCGGTCTTCGAACGTGGCTCACGGCTCGGCGCGGGCCCGGTCCTGCGCCTGTGGCGGTCGCTGCTCAGCTTCTTCTCGCGGTGGTGGCAGATCGAGTCCCTCTACCGGGCCAACGCCAAGTACCGGCCGATCTGGGAACCGCGCTTCCTTCTCTTCGAGAAGAGCGTCGATCTGCCGCGCATCGGCATCGCGTCCGCCCGCGCGGAGGGCTTCCTCGAAGCGCCGGGACTGCCGAAGTGGCTGCACCGCAAACACCTGGAGTCCAGACGATGAGACCGCCGGCCCGCTACGCACGCGCCGAGTGGGGAGCCCTCTTCTCCACGGTGCGGCGCGCACTCGTCGCCCGACGGTGGCGGGCCGTCCCCATGACACTGACCGCGGTCTGTCTCACCGCGCTCTGCCAGTACGCGCAGAACCAGTCCTGGGGCTATCAGTTCGTCCAGAACATCGGCTGCGTGCGCGCCGAGGACCCGCTCTGGCTCTCGCTGCTGCGCACGCCGCTCTCCCTCTTCGTGCCCGCCCTCGACCTGCCGGTGTGGGGCGCGCTCGTGCAGATCCTGCTCGTCTTCGGGATCGCGGAGATCTGCCTGGGGTGGTGGCGCACGCTCCTCATCGGGTACGCCGCCACCCTCGCCGGCACGCTGTACGCGCGCGTGGGCATCGCGCTGGGGCCCGGGAGCCCCCTCGGGCTCCCCGGGTCCGACGCGCAGGTCGTCGACACCGGCCCTTCGGCCGCCGTCGTCGGCCTCGCCGTGTTCGTGTGCCTGCGCCACCGGGCGTACTTCACCGCCGCCCTGGTCTCCGCCCTGATGGCCCTCGAGGTGCTCGTCAAGGACAACCTCGCGGGCTGGGAGCACCTGGCCGCCATCGTCGTGGTGCTGGTGCTGTACGCGCTCACGGCGCCGCGTCACCGGCGCGGCGGCACCCGCTCGGACCCGGCGTCCGACGGGTCCGACGGATCCGGCTCCGACGGGCCGGGACCGGGCGCCGGTTTCGGGTCCGGTACGAAGCCGCCGACCCAGTCCTGAAGCCTGCGGCGCGGGCCCGACCAGCGGCGGTCGTGCCGGAACGCCCGCAGCCCCGCACGCGCGCGGGCCCGCGGTCGGCCGCGGTAGAACCGCCGCGCCCACGCCGACCCCGGCCGGGCGAGCCGGACCGCGCCGACCAGCGCCACGAACGGGATCACCATGCCGATCAGGGCCGTCCGCAGCTTGCCCTTGACCAGCGCGATCACCGCGAAGCCGCAGTTGACGCCGATGTTCAGCGCGAACGCGGCGCGGTTCTGGCGCTCCATCGGGGTCAGGTCGTTCACGCCGAGCGGTGTGAAGCCGGTGAGCACGAGCACCACCAGGGCGGCCGTGAGCATCACGACCTCGACGCTCTTGCGCCCCTGCTCGCTCCAGTAGACGTCGTCGAGGTGGAGGATCAGCGCGAACTCGTCGAGCACGAGACCCGCGCCGATCCCGAAGATGACGGCGGCGTACAGGGGGCCCGCGCCGTGCCGCCCCGCCGCCACCGCCCAGAACCCGCCGACCAGCATCAGGAAGATCCCCGGCACGACGTGGTGGATGTGCACCTCACCCGTCCTGATGTTCCTGAACGGCCCCCGCCCCGCCCGGATCAGCCGCGTGATGGTCCGGGTGACCACGAACGACCCGACGAAGGAGAGCAGCGCGAGCAGCAGGGGCAGCTTCCCCGGCTCCACGATGTTCCGGTACCACCAGTCGTTCATGCGGCCCACCAGTCGTCCATGCGGCCATCCTCCGTCCGTGAAGAGTGGTCCGCAGGGCGGGGCGTTCCCCCGGGGTAGCCTGCCGCGGTGTCCAGAACCTCCCCCGCCGACGGCATACGTTTCGCCTTCGGCACCCTCACCGCGCTCCCCGTCGAAGTCACCCGCTGGGACCGGGGGGCCGCACGCGGCGGCATGCAGTGCGCCCCGCTCGCCGGCCTGGTGATCGGTCTCTGCGCGGCCGGCGCGGGCGCCCTCCTCACGGCGCTCGGCGCGGGCCCGTTCCTCGCCGCCGTCGCGACCGCCGCCGTCCCCGCCGCCCTCACCAGGGGCCTGCACCTGGACGGCCTCGCCGACACCGCCGACGGTCTCGGCAGCGCCAGGCCCGCCGAGGACGCGCTGCGCATCATGAAGCAGTCCGACATCGGCCCCTTCGGCGTCATCACCCTGCTCTTCGTACTCGTCGCCCAAGTGGCTGTCTTCTGCCAGCTGTACGAGGCGTCCTTGCTGCGCGGCGCACTCGCCGCCGTCGTCTCGGCGACCGCGGCGCGCCTCGCCCTCACCCTGGCCGCCCGCACCGGGGTGCCGCCGGCCCGCCCTGAGGGGCTCGGCGCCGCCGTCGCCGGAGTGGTCCCGCGAGGCCGCGCGCTGGGCGTCGCGGCGCTCGTGGTGTGCGGGGCCGCGGCGGCGGGCGCACTGCTGGGGGCGGCCTGGGCCGTGCGGGGCGCGGCGGCCGTCGTCCTCGCCGTGGGCACCGCGGAGTTGCTGCTGCGGCACTGCGTGCGGCGGTTCGGCGGGGTCACCGGGGACGTGTTCGGCGGCCTCGCGGAGACGGCGGCGACCGCCGCGCTCGTGGTGCTCGCGCTCGGCTGACGGGCCGGTCCCGGCCCCGGCTGCGGCGGAACCCCGGCATACCGCCACCGCGCCGGACACACACAGTGAGGCGCACCGCAGCGCTCACGGGCGTAGGCTCGCGACGGGCTCACCACCCCAACAGCCCGCCGATACTCACTGAAAGAGGACCTCACCACCGTGACTGCTCTGACTCTCAGCACCGCCGCCGCGACCGGCCTGCGTGCCGACGCGATCGTCGTCGGTGTCGCCAAGGGCGCTGGATCCAAGGGAGGCCTGGTCGTCGCCCCCGGCGCCGAGGCCGTGGACAAGGCGTACGACGGCAAGCTCGCGTCCGTCCTGGAGACCCTCGGCGCCGCGGGCGGTGAGGGCGAGGTGACGAAGCTTCCCGCGCCGTCCGGGTTCAAGGCGCCGGTCGTCGTGGCGATCGGTCTCGGCGAGGTCGCTGAGAAGGACGAGACGTACGGCACGGAGACGCTGCGCCGCGCCGCGGGCGTCGCCGCGCGCGCCCTGTCCGGCTCGAAGAAGGCCGCGTTCGCGCTGCCCGTCGAGGACGCCGAAGGCCTCGGTGCCATCGCGGAGGGTGCCCTGCTCGGCGCGTACACCTTCGACGCCTACAAGGACCAGGGCGACGCCAAGCCCGCGAAGAAGAACGGCAGGGGCGCCAAGGCGCCGCTCGCCGAGGTCACCGTGCTCGGCGCCAAGCCCCGCGACAAGGCGCACAAGGCCGCGGTCGAGCGCGCCACCGCCCTGGCCGAGGAGCTCAACCGCGCCCGCGACCTCGTCAACACCCCGCCCAACGACCTCAACCCCGAGGCCTTCGCCGCCGTCGCCCAGACCGCGGCCAAGGAGCACGGCATCAAGGTCCAGGTCCTGGACGAGAAGGCGCTCGCCAAGGGCGGCTACGGCGGCATCCTCGGCGTCGGCGCAGGCTCCGACGCCCCGCCGCGGCTGGTGAAGCTCTCGTACACGAGCTCCAAGGCGAAGAAGCACCTCGCCTTCGTGGGCAAGGGCATCACGTACGACTCGGGCGGCATCTCGCTGAAGCCCGCGGGCCACAACGAGACCATGAAGTGCGACATGGCCGGTGCCGCCGCGGTCTTCGCCGCCGTGGTCACCGCCGCGCGCCTGGGCCTGGAGGTGAACGTCACCGGCTGGCTGGCGCTCGCCGAGAACATGCCCTCCGGCTCCGCGACCCGCCCCGGCGACGTCCTGCGGATGTACAGCGGCAAGACCGTCGAGGTGCTCAACACCGACGCCGAGGGCCGTCTGGTCCTGGCCGACGCGATCGCCAGGGCTTCCGAGGACGCTCCCGACGCGATCGTCGACGTGGCGACGCTGACCGGCGCCATGATGATGGCGCTCGGCAACCGCACCTTCGGCATCATGGCCAACGACGACGCCTTCCGTACGTCGGTCCACGAGATCGCCGAGGAGGTCGGTGAGCCGTCGTGGCCGATGCCGCTCCCCGCCGACCTGCGCAAGGGCATGGACTCCCCCACCGCCGACATCGCCAACATGGGCGAGCGGATGGGCGGCGGCCTGGTCGCCGGTCTCTTCCTCCAGGAGTTCGTGGGCGAGGGCATCACCTGGGCGCACCTGGACATCGCGGGCCCGGCCTTCCACGAGGGCGCGCCCTTCGGCTACACCCCGAAGGGCGGCACCGGTACCGCGGTCCGCACCCTGGTCCGTCTCGCCGAGCACACCGCCGCGGGCGACCTGGGCTGATCCGAGCACGTCGGGGCGGGGCCCCGGGCGCGGTCGCGTCCGGGGCCCCGCCCGGTTTCGCCCTCGACGAAATCCGTACGCGTGAACGCGGCGGTAACCCGTCGGGACGGCGTATCAGACGTCTCACAGCCCGGCCCGGCGTCCCGTCTCCCGCCGACAAGTGCGAAGATGGGTTCTCGGCAGGACAGGGCCCCCACCACAGGGCCGAAACAAGAGCGGCCGAATACCAGCCGACCGACCGGTCGTCCCCCGCGAAAAGGGGTCCGGCGTACGGCGCACATGCATGGAGGACGTGACGTGGCGAACGACGCCAGCACCGTTTTCGACCTAGTGATCCTCGGCGGCGGTAGCGGCGGTTACGCCGCGGCGCTGCGCGGAGCGCAGTTGGGCCTGGACGTCGCCCTGATCGAGAAGAACAAGCTCGGCGGCACCTGCCTGCACAACGGCTGCATCCCCACGAAGGCGCTGCTGCACGCCGGCGAGATCGCCGACCAGGCGCGCGAGGCCGACCAGTTCGGCGTGAAGGCCACCTTCGAGGGCATCGACATGGCGGCCGTCCACAAGTACAAGGACGACGTGATCTCGGGCCTCTACAAGGGCCTGCAGGGCCTCGTGGCCTCCCGCAAGGTGACGTACATCGAGGGTGAGGGCAAGCTCTCGTCGCCGACCTCGGTGGACGTGAACGGTCAGCGTGTCCAGGGCCGCCACGTGCTCCTCGCGACCGGCTCCGTGCCGAAGTCGCTGCCGGGCCTGGAGATCGACGGCAACCGCATCATCTCCTCGGACCACGGCCTGACCCTGGACCGCGTACCGAAGTCCGCGATCATCCTGGGCGGCGGCGTCATCGGCGTCGAGTTCGCCTCGGCGTGGAAGTCCTTCGGGGCCGACGTCACGGTCATCGAGGGCCTGAAGCACCTCGTGCCCGTGGAGGACGAGAACAGCTCCAAGCTCCTTGAGCGCGCGTTCCGCAAGCGCGGCATCAAGTTCAACCTCGGCACGTTCTTCGACAAGGCCGAGTACACGCAGGACGGCGTCCGCGTGACGCTCGCCGACGGCAAGACCTTCGAGGCCGAGGTCCTCCTGGTCGCCATCGGCCGCGGCCCGGTCTCGCAGGGCCTCGGCTACGAGGAGCAGGGCGTCGCGATGGACCGCGGCTACGTCCTCGTCGACGAGTACATGCAGACCAACGTCCCGACGATCTCGGCCGTGGGCGACCTGGTGCCGACCCTCCAGCTCGCGCACGTCGGCTTCGCCGAGGGCATGCTGGTGGCGGAGCGCCTGGCCGGTCAGAAGCCCGTCCCGGTCGACTACGACGGCGTGCCCCGGGTGACGTACTGCCACCCCGAGGTCGCCTCCGTGGGCATCACCGAGGCCAAGGCCAAGGAGATCTACGGCGCGGACAAGGTCGTCGCCCTGAAGTACAACCTCGCGGGCAACGGCAAGAGCAAGATCCTGAAGACCGCGGGCGAGATCAAGCTCGTCCAGGTCAAGGACGGCGCCGTCGTGGGCGTCCACATGGTGGGCGACCGCATGGGCGAGCAGGTCGGCGAGGCCCAGCTGATCTACAACTGGGAAGCGCTGCCGGCCGAGGTCGCCCAGCTCATCCACGCCCACCCGACGCAGAACGAAGCGCTCGGCGAGGCCCACCTGGCCCTTGCGGGCAAGCCGCTGCACTCCCACGACTGACCCTGTCGCGACCCAGACTTCCTTCCCCAAGCTCTCGGCTTCGCTCGAGCAGGGGAGACCCCATTTTCGTAAGGAGCAACTGAAACCATGGCGGTTTCCGTATCCCTTCCGGCGCTCGGCGAGAGCGTCACCGAGGGCACTGTCACCCGTTGGCTGAAGGCCGAGGGCGAGCGCGTCGAGGCCGACGAGCCGCTGCTCGAGGTCTCGACCGACAAGGTCGACACCGAGATCCCCTCCCCGGCCGCCGGCATCCTGGCCTCCATCAAGGTCGCCGAGGACGAGACCGTCGAGGTCGGCGCCGAGCTCGCCGTCATCGACGACGGTTCGGGCGACGCGGGCGGCTCGGCCGCCCCGGCCCAGGAGGAGGCCCCGGCCGCCCCCGCCCAGGAGGAGGCCCCGCAGCAGGAGGCCCCCGCCCAGGCCGAGGCGCCCGCCGCCCCCGCCCCGTCCTCCGGTGGTTCCGCCGAGGGCACCGACGTCACCCTGCCCGCGCTCGGTGAGTCCGTCACCGAGGGCACCGTCACCCGCTGGCTGAAGGAGGTCGGCGAGGAGGTCGCGGCCGACGAGCCCCTCCTGGAGGTCTCGACGGACAAGGTCGACACCGAGATCCCCTCCCCGGCCGCGGGCGTGCTGCTCGAGATCGTCGTGGGCGAGGACGAGACCGCCGAGGTCGGCGCCAAGCTCGCCGTCATCGGTGCGCCCGGTGCCGCTCCGGCCCCGGCCAAGGAGGAGGCCCCGGCCGCCCCCGCGCAGGAGGCCCCCAAGCAGGAGGCGCCGAAGCAGGAGGCCGCCCCGGCCCCCGCGCAGCCCGCCGCTCCGGCCGCCGCTCCCGCCGCCCCGGCCAAGCCCGCCGCTGCCGCCCCGGCTCCGGCGCAGCCCGCGGCCCCGGCCCAGCCGGCTCCCGCCGCCCCGGCCGCCCCGGCCGCCCCGGCGCAGGCCACCCCGGCCGACGACGGTGCCTATGTGACCCCGCTGGTCCGTAAGCTCGCGTCCGAGAACGGTGTGAACCTCTCCGAGGTCAAGGGTTCCGGCGTCGGCGGTCGTATCCGCAAGCAGGACGTCATCGCCGCCGCCGAGGCCAAGAAGTCCGCCCCGGCCCCGGCCGCCGCAGCTCCTGCCGCCGCGTCCAAGGCTCCGGCCCTGGAGGCCTCCCCGCTGCGCGGCCAGACGGTCAAGATGACCCGCATGCGCAAGGTCATCGGCGACAACATGATGAAGGCCCTGCACTCGCAGGCCCAGCTGACCTCGGTCGTCGAGGTCGACATCACCAAGCTGATGAAGCTGCGCGCCAAGGCGAAGGACTCCTTCGCGGCCCGCGAGGGCGTCAAGCTCTCGCCGATGCCGTTCTTCGTGAAGGCCGCCGCCCAGGCGCTGAAGGCCCACCCGGTCATCAACGCCCGGATCAACGACGACGAAGGCACCATCACGTACTTCGACTCGGAGAACATCGGCATCGCCGTGGACGCCGAGAAGGGTCTGATGACGCCGGTCATCAAGGGCGCGGGCGACCTGAACATCGCGGGCATCTCGAAGAAGACCGCCGAGCTGGCCGGCAAGGCCCGTGGCGGTGGCCTCACCCCGGACGACATGTCCGGCGCCACCTTCACGATCTCCAACACCGGTTCGCGCGGCGCCCTGTTCGACACGGTCATCGTGCCGCCGAACCAGGCCGCGATCCTCGGCATCGGTGCCACGGTCAAGCGCCCGGTCGTCATCAACCACCCCGACCTCGGCGAGACCATCGCGGTGCGGGACATGACGTACCTGTCGCTCTCCTACGACCACCGTCTGGTGGACGGCGCGGACGCCGCCCGTTACCTGACCGCGGTCAAGGCGATCCTGGAGGCGGGCGAGTTCGAGGTCGAGCTCGGCCTGTAGTGACGGCCGCCCCCTGGCGTCTGTAACACTCGTCTCATCAGCGCGTACGCCCCCGTCCGGAGGTTTCCGGACGGGGGCGTCGCCGTATTGTCTAGGGGTCACTACGCCCTGGGGACCTGCCAGCCCCTGCCGGAGGAGCTCACATGACCGCGCCCGTTGTTCACTCGTTGCGCGAACAGATCCGCGAGCACATCGTGGAGGGGATCGTCAGCGGGCGCTGGAAGCCGGGCGAGCGCATCGTGGAGCGCCGGATCGCCGTGGAGCTGGAGGTCTCGCAGACCCCGGTGCGGGAGGCGCTGCGGGAGCTCGAGACGCTGCGGCTGATCGAGTCGGCGCCCAACAAGGGCGTACGCGTTCGCAATCTCTCGGCCGCCGATCTGGAGGAGAGCTACCCCGTGCGGGCCGGTCTCGAGGCGATCGCCGCCGAGCTGGCGTCCGCGCGTCTCGCCGAGGACTGCACGGCCCTTGAGCCCCATGTGGCGGCCCTCTACGAGGCGGACCGGGCCGCGGACGGCACCGCGCAGGTGCGGCACACCGTCGCCTTCCACCGGGAGCTGGTGCGGGCCGCGGACAATTCCGTCCTCCTGCACACCTGGGAGGGGCTCGGCATCGAGGTCTTCACGGCGCTCTCCATCCGCTGGCTGGGCACGGTCCAGCAGTCGTACGCGGAGGAGCACGAGGCCCTCGTCTCCGCCTTCCGCCGCCGCGACCCCGCCATCGCGGAGCTGGTCAAGGCGCACGTCCTCGGCTGCGCGCCGCGCGCCTGAAGGGGCGCTCATCCGTGCCGTACGGTCCGCAGACGTGCCCTCGAACCTGCCCTCACCTGCATAAACCCTTCAAATCGAAGGCACCGCGTGCCCGTTTTGATGGCACCGGATGCCGACTTTCGCGATCTGGAGAAGTTTTTCCCTCAACGCTTTGATCGATCATCGATCACGGGCTTACAGTCGTCGACGGCCCTGTGGCGCAGTCACACAAACGATTCCGCACCAGAGCCGCACGCCCTGTCCTGCCAAGACACCGGGCACCCCCACCCCTTACCGAACAGGGGACCCCCTCCGACTCAGGAAGGCGGCGACATGACCGACCCCTCCGCAATCCAGCCGAGCGAGCTCGACCAGCTCCCGGACCGCGACCCCGAGGAGACCGCCGAATGGCAGGCCTCCCTGGACGCCGTTACTCAGGCGGCCGGGCCGCACCGTGCCGCGTACCTGATGCGCCGCACGCTGGAGCGCGCCGAGGGCGCGGGCCTGGCGCTGCCCAAGCTGCTCGAGACTGATTACGTCAACACGATCCCCACCTCCGCCGAGCCGGCCATCGACGGCGACGAGGAGATGGAGCGGAAGATCACCGCGTGGAACCGCTGGAACGCGGCCGCGATGGTCACCCGGGGTTCCAAGCACGGCGTCGGCGGCCACATCGCGACCTTCGCGTCCGCGGCCTGGCTGTACGAGACGGGCTTCAACCACTTCTTCAAGGGCAAGGAGTCCCAGGAGGCTCCCGGCTCCGGTGACCAGCTCTACATCCAGGGCCACGCCTCCCCCGGCATCTACGCCCGCGCCTTCCTCGACGGCCGCCTGAACGAGGCGCAGCTCGACAACTTCCGCCAGGAAGCGGGCGGCAACGGCCTGCCCTCCTACCCGCACCCGCGCCGCCTGCCCTGGCTGTGGGAGTTCCCGACCGTCTCGATGGGTCTGGGCCCGCTCTCCGCCATCTACCAGGCGCGCTTCAACCGGTACCTCACCAACCGCGGCATCAAGGACGTCTCCGCCTCGCACGTGTGGGCGTTCCTCGGTGACGGTGAGATGGACGAGCCCGAGTCGACGGCGGCCCTCGCACTGGCCGCGCGTGAGGGGCTCGACAACCTCACGTACGTCATCAACTGCAACCTGCAGCGCCTCGACGGCCCGGTCCGCGCCAACTTCCGCGTGGTGCAGGAGCTCGAGGCCCAGTTCCGCGGCGCCGGCTGGAACGTCATCAAGGTCCTGTGGGGCAACGCCTGGGACGAGCTGTTCCAGCTCGACACCACCGGCGCCCTGGTCCGTCGCCTGCGCGAGGTGCCGGACGCGCAGTTCCAGACGTACGCGACGCGCGACGCCGCCTACATCCGCGAGCACTTCTTCGGCTCCGAGCCCGCCCTCGTCGAGCTGGGCAAGCTGCTGAGCGACGACAAGATCAGCGAGTGCTTCCACCTCTCGCGCGGCGGCCACGAGGCCCGCAAGGTCTACGCGGCCTACCGTGCGGCGCTCACCCACAAGGGCGCGCCGACCGTGATCCTCGCGCAGACGGTCAAGGGCTTCACGCTCGGCAAGGGCTTCGAGTCCAAGAACGCCAACCACCAGATGAAGAAGCTGACGGTGGACGAGTTCAAGGACATGCGCGACCTGCTCGGTCTGCCGATCCCTGACAGCGCGTTCGTCGACGGCCAGGTGCCCTACGGCCACCCCGGCGCCGACTCCCCCGAGGTCCGCTACCTCCAGGAGCGCCGCGCGGCCCTCGGCGGCCCGGCCCCGGCCCGCCGCACGCAGCCGCTCGCGCCGCTGCCCGCCGCCGCGGACAAGACCTTCGCCTCCTTCGACAAGGGCTCGGGCTCGCAGTCGGTGGCGACGACCATGGCGTTCGTACGGCTGGTCAAGGACCTCGTACGCGACAAGCAGACCGGCAAGCGCTGGGTGCCGATCGTCCCCGACGAGGCGCGCACCTTCGGCATGGAGTCGCTCTTCCCCTCCCTCGGCATCTACTCGCCGAAGGGCCAGACGTACGAGCCGGTCGACCGCGACCAGCTGATGTACTACAAGGAGGCCAAGGACGGCCAGATCCTCAACGAGGGGATCACCGAGGCCGGCTCCATGGCGGACTTCATCGCCGCGTCCACCGCGTACGCCACGCACGGCGAAGCGATGATCCCCTTCTACATCTTCTACTCGATGTTCGGCTGGCAGCGCACCGCCGACCAGATGTGGCAGCTCGGCGACCAGCTCGGCCGCGGCTTCCTCGTCGGCGCCACCGCCGGTCGTACGACGCTGACGGGTGAGGGCCTCCAGCACGCCGACGGTCACTCGCCGGTGATCGCCGCGACGAACCCGGCCGCGCTCTCCTACGACCCGGCGTTCGCGTACGAGATCGCCGCGATCGTCAAGGACGGTCTGCGCCGCATGTACGGCGAGGCGGCCCCCGGTGAGGACCAGAACGTCTTCTACTACCTCACCGTCTACAACGAGCCGATGCCGCAGCCCGCGAAGCCTGCGGGCGTCGACGAGGGCATCGTGCGCGGCCTGTACCGCTTCAACACGGCCGAGTCGGCGGGACTCTCCCCCGCGGCCAACGCCGCGCGCATCCAGTTGCTCGGCTCGGGCACGGCCATCCACTGGACGCTCAAGGCGCAACAGCTGCTCGCCGAGGAGTGGGGCGTGGCCGCCGACGTGTGGTCCGCGACGTCCTGGACCGAGCTGCGCCGCGACGCGCTGGAGGCGGACGAGGCCATCCTGCGCGGCGAGGAGCGGACTCCGTTCATCCGTACGGCACTTGAGGGTGCGCAGGGTCCGGTGCTCGCGGTCTCCGACTACATGCGCCAGGTTCCCGACCAGATCGCGCAGTGGGTCGAGCAGGACTACTCCTCGCTCGGCGCGGACGGCTTCGGTCTGTCCGACACGCGTGACGCCGCGCGCCGCCACTTCGGCATCGACGCGGAGTCGATCGTCGTCGCGGCCCTTGCGCAGCTCGCCCGGCGTGGCGAGGTGCCGGCCTCCGCGGTGAAGGAGGCGCGGGCCAAGTACGGCCTGTAGCCCCTCGGCTCGACGTATGGGTGCGGCCCCTGCCTGACGGCGGGGGCCGCATCCGTATGTCGGCGGCGGCATCATGGAGCCATGCGCGCCGCCCGCCTCATCAAGATGGTCCTGCTGCTCCAGGCCCGGCCCTCCATGACCGCCGCCGAACTGGCAGAGGAGCTTGAGGTGTCCGAGCGGACGATCACGCGCGACGCGCAGGCGCTGTCCGAGGCGGGCGTACCCGTATACGCCGACCGGGGCCGCACCGGCGGATACCGGCTGGTCGGCGGTTACCGCACCCGCCTCACGGGGCTCGGCCGCAGCGAGGCGGAGGCGCTGTTCCTGTCCGGGGTGCCGGGCGCGCTGCGGGAGATGGGGCTCGCGGACGCGGCGTCGGCGGCCCGCCTGAAGGTGTCGGCGGCGCTCATGCCGTCGCTGCGGGACGCCTCGCAGAACGCGTCGCAACGGTTCCATCTGGACGCGCCGGGCTGGTTCAGGGAGACGCCCGCCCCCGAGCTGCTGCCCGCCGTGGCGGACGCGGTCTGGGACGACCGGCGGCTGAGCGCCCGCTACCGCCGCCAGGAGGCCGAGGTGGAGCGGGAGCTGGAACCGTACGGGCTCGTGCTGAAGGCCGGGGTCTGGTATCTGTGCGCGCGGGTGCCCGAATCGGGGGTGTTCCGCGTGTACCGCATCGACCGGTTCACCGCGGTCGATGCGGGCGACGAGCGGTTCGCGCGGGACGAGGAGTTCGACCTGCCGAGGTTCTGGGAGGAGCGGGCCGAGCAGTTCGCGCGGGCGATCCTGCGGTCCGAGGCCGTGGTGCGGCTCTCGGAGGCGGGCGTGCGTCAGCTGCCGTACGCCACCGACCGCGCCGTCGCACGGGAGGCGATGGGGACGGCGGGCGAGCCGGACGCGGCGGGCCGGGTGACGGTCACGCTGCCCGTCGAGAACGAGGACGTGGCGTACGCGCAGCTCCTGGCCCTCGGCCCGGAGGCGGAGGTCCTGGGGCCGCCGAGTCTGCGCGCACGCTTCGCGGAGGCCACCGCCAGGGCGGCCGCGCTCTACCGGTAGCCGGTGACGTCCGCGGTCCCGCTCTCCTGGTCGACCTCCGTCAGGTAGCGCCAGGCGTCCGGCGCCGAACCGTCGACGTCGGTGAAGCCGTACTCCTTGGCGAGTCCGCCGCTGGAGAGGGAGGCGCCGTTGTGGCGCGCCACGTCGGGGTCGCTCGCGAGGGCGACGAGTGCGCGGCCCACGAACGCGGGCGTCTCGGAGATCGCGAAGTGCGGGTTCTGCGCGGTGCCCGCGAGCCAGTTCTCCTCGGTCACCTTGAAGTGGGTGTCGAGCATGGCCTCGGAGCGCAGCCAGCCGGGGGTCAGGCAGAGCGCCGTGCAGCCGTACTCCGCGAGCTCCTCGGCGAGGCCGCGCGCCATCCGCAACGGGGCCGCCTTGGCGAGGTCGTAGTAGAAGGGCTTGCGGTAGTTGGCGCCGTTGTACTCGGCGGTGCCGTCGGTGACCTCGACGACGAGGCCGCCGGGGTTCCTGGTGAGCAGCGGCAGCGCGTGGTGGCTGGTGACGATGTGGGTCTCGATGCCGAGGCGCAGGATGCGCAGCCCCTTGTCGAGGTCGTGCTCCCACATCTTCTTGTCCCACTCGACGTGGGCGTCGCCGCCCCAGATGTCGTTGACGAGGATGTCCAGGCGGCCCTGCTCGCGGTCGATGCGCTCGACGAGGGCCCGGACCTGCTCGGGCTCCAGGTGGTCGGTGGGCACGGCGATGCCCTTGCCGCCGGCGGCGTCGACCAGTTCGGCGGTCTCCTCGATGGTCTCGGTGGCGCGGCCGGTCTCGCTGATGTGCTCGCGCGTGGTGCGGCCCGTCACGTACACGGTGGCTCCCGCGCGGCCGAGCTCCACGGCCATGGCGCGGCCCGCGCCACGGGTGGCGCCCGCGACGAGGGCGATCTTTCCGTTCAGTTTCTGCGTGGTCTCCATACCCTTGAGGCTTCCACCAAAACCCGACAACGCCTGTCGCCTTTTCCACGGGCATGTGCGCGGATAACGAGACAGCCGCATTCCGGCGCACTCCGCGTGCGCCCCCACTCTCCAGGACCGATGCTGGACCCGTGATGGACGAGACGGAGTTCTGGGAGATCGTGGACAGCACCCGCGAGGCCGCCGACGGCGACCCCGAGGACCACGCCGAGCTGCTCGTCGAAAGACTGGTGGGGTCCGACCCGGACGCCGTCCTCGACTTCGCCCGTCACTTCGAGGCCCGCTACAACCGCGCCTACCGCTGGGACCTCTGGGGCGCGGCATCGGTGCTGCTCGGCGGCGCGAGCGACGACGCCTTCGACTACTTCCGCTGCTGGCTGATCGGCCAGGGCCGGGAGGTCTTCGAGGGCGCGGTGCACGATCCGGACGCGCTCGCCGACCTCCTCGACGACTTCGACGAGGAGTTCGACGGGGACGGCGAGGAGCTCGGCTACGCGGCGGACGAGGCGTACGAGCAGCTCACCGGGGACGTCGCCCCCGACCTCGGGATCGCGCCGGCCCCGCCGGAGCCGGAGGGCACGCCGGTCGACTTCGAGGACGAGGCGGCGCTCGCGCAGCGCTACCCGAAGCTGTGGGACCGCTTCATGGCGGACTGATTCCAGGACTGATTCTTTGGGGCGGCCGGGCTCTCAGAAGTGGGTGCCGCCGTCGACGCGTACCTCCGTGCCGGTGATGAAGCGGCCGTCCTGCGAGGCGAGCATCGCGACGACCGAGGCGACGGTTTCGGGACCCGCGAAGCCCTGGCCGAGCGCGGGCGCGAGCTTCACGAAGAGGCTCATGTCGGCGTCCTCGGGCAGGCCGGGGCCGACGCTCTGCCTGCTGGCGCCGGAGCCGTCGGTCATGCCGGACGAGATGGAGCCGGGCTGCACGGCGGTGAAGCGGATGCCCTGCTTGCCGTACTCGCTGGCCAGCGCGTGCGTCATGGACTGGATGCCACCCTTGCTGGCCGCGTACGCCGCCATGTACGGGTGGGCGAACATCGCCGAGGTGGAGCTGAAGTTGACGACGGCGGGTCCTTCGCCTTCGAGGAGCGCCGGGATCGCCTCGCGGATCATCAGGAACGTGCCGGTGAGGTTGACGGCGATGACCTGGTTGAAGGCGTCAAGGGTCGTCTCGTGGGTGTGCGAGGAGCGCAGGATGCCCGCCGCGTTCACCAGGACGTCAAGGCCGCCGAGCGCGGCGGTGGCCGCCGCGACGCCCGCGCGGACCGAGGCCTCGTCGGCGATGTTCACGACCAGGGTGGTCAGACGTGCCGCGCCGTCGCCCGCCTTCACCACGGTGTCCTTCAGGCCGTCCTCGCTGACGTCGGCGGCGACCACCGCGCCGCCCTCGGCCAGCATGCGCAGCACGGTCGCCTGGCCGATGCCGGAGCCGCCACCGGTCACCAGGGCGCGGCGCCCCTCGTAACGGTTCAGGGTCTGCACGGGGCTCTGTATGGGGGTCTGTCCGGGGCTCTGCATGGTGTTCTCCCACTTTCACAACGGTCGCGCGCGAGCGCTTCACTTTCGCGTTACACGTTATGCCTGCGTGGCACATTGTGCCATATCGACCCATCACGCCTACTGCGGTGCCTGGATGAGCTGAGGGGCGGGAGGGGAGTGCTTGGGCGGGCGAGGGCGTGAGGAGTGGCCTCCCACGCGTGCGTCGGGCCGGGCTGAGGTGGACCGGGCTGAGGTGGACCGGGCTGGGCCGGTGGCAGGCTTACGCGGCGTCCGGGCCCCCAGTGCCGTCCGCCCGCGACTCCCGGCCCGCCCGCGACTCCCGCTTCCCCTCCCCCTCCTGCTCCCCCTCCGCCCCCACGCACGGTCCCGGCGCGAAGATCATCAGCGTCACATCGTCCCGTACGCGCCCCGCGTGGCCGACCACGTCGGCCCAGACCCGCTCCACGAGCCCTCCCGGGTCGTTAAGGAGCGCCGCGTCCGCCTTGAGCATCGCGGCGATCCTGTCGACCAGCGGGTAGAACACGCCACCCGTGTCCCGCGCCTCGCTCACGCCGTCGGTCAGACCGAGCAGCCGGTCCCCGGCGAGCAGCGGCACCGTCAGCTCCGCGGGCGGGGCGAGGCCCGCGATGCCGAGGCCGAGCGGCGGGCCGGCCCGCACCTCGAGCTCGGTGACCTCCGAGCCGCGCAGCAGCAGGGGCGGCGGATGCCCGCACGAGACCACGCGCACCACGGAGTCGTCGTCGGGGAACTCCAGGAGCACCGCCGTCGCGAACAGCTCCGCGTGCTCCTGCCCGGCCGAGTCCACCACGAGCCTGCGGTCGAGCTGGGTGGCGACACCCACCAGGTCCGGCCTGTCGAGGACCGCCTCGCGGAACGCGCCGAGCAGCGCGGCGACCGTGCCGACCGCGGCGAGCCCGTGGCCCTGCACGTCGCCGATCAGGGCGCGCACTCCGTGGGGTCCCCTGCGTACGTCGAAGAAGTCGCCGCCGACCAGCGACTCGTGCTGCGCGGCCTCGTACAGGCCCGCGCACCGGACCCTGCCGACCCACTCCCGCAGCGGCGGAAGGACGGCGAACTGGGCCGCCTCCGCGACCGTGCGGACCGTCACGAGCTGGGCCTCACGGCGGCTGCGCACCCAGGCGAAGGCCACGCTGAGCAGGGCGATGAAGGTGATCGTGAGCTGGTCACTGTTGCCGGGATGGCCAAGGCCCAGGTCCGGGAGGGAGAGCAGCAGGATGACGACGCCGCCGAGCAGGGCGGTGGCGGCGGGGCCGTACGAGAGGGCGGCCAGCGGCGGGACGGCCGCGACCAGGAAGCTCAGGTCGATCGTCTTGGGGGTGACCAGCTGGACCAGCAGGATCGCGAGCAGCAGCAGCGGCGGGGGCCAGCGCACCCAGGGTGGGGGCGGCGTCCCGCGCAGTAACCAGTCGCGCTGCTCCGCCTCGCGCCGTCTGGCCTCCGCCCTGATCATCTCTTCACGCTCCTACGCGCTCGGCGCGCCCGCACGCCGGGCCGGTCCGTCAGGTGCGGAACACTCCCCTCAGAGGGGGCGGCCCATGAGGATGTCGTCGACATACTCGCCTGCCAGCAGGAACTCGCCGGGCAGCACGCCCTCGATGACGAACCCCTCGGCCTCGTAGAGCTTGCGGGCGGGGGTGTTGTGCCCGAGGACGCGCAGGGTGATGCGGCGTGCGCCCTGGCGGCGGGCCTCGTCCATGGCCGCCCGGATCAGCCGCGTTCCGATGCCGCGGCCGCGCACCTCCTCGGCGACGACGAAGCCCTGGATCTGGCGCACGTGCGCGTTGACCAGCAGCGGCGTGGGGAAGCCGATCTTCACGTAGCCGACGATCCGTCCCGCCACCTCGGCGATCAGGTGGTCGCGGGGTCCGAAGCGGTCGTTGAAGAACGGCTCGTACGGCGGCTCGGGGCGGGGCTGGACCGCGTGCAGGGTGGACCAGGTGGCGCGGTCGAGACGGGCGAGCTCGTCGTCGTCCTCGGGGCGTGCGATGCGTATGTGCATGTCCGGCATGGCGCCACTGTACGGCGGCGGGGACGCGCCACGTCGGGTGCACGGGGCGGGCGCCGTCCGGGCCTGCCGGGGCAGGATGGGACTCATGGAAACCACACAGTCACGCGTCGCCGTGGCCGGCTCCTCCGGGCTCATCGGGACGGCGCTCACCCGCTCCCTCGCCGCCGACGGGCACACCGTGGTGCGCCTGGTGCGCGGGGCGCCCCGCGGCCGGGACGAGGTGCGCTGGAGTCCCAAGGAGGGGTACGTGGACACGGCCGGGCTCGCCGGCTGCTCCGCCGTCGTCAACCTCGCGGGCGCGGGCATCGGCGACCACCGCTGGACGGCCGCGTACAAGCGGGAGCTGCGGGACAGCAGGGTCCTCGGCACCGCCGCGCTCGCCACCGCCGCGGCCTCCCTCGACGAGCCGCCGCGGGTCTTCGTGAACGCGAGCGCGATCGGCTACTACGGGGACACCGGCCGGCGCGCGGTGGACGAGAGCGCCCCCGCGGGGACCGGGTTCCTGCCGTCGCTGTGCGTGGAGTGGGAGGAGGCGACGGCGCCCGCGCGGGACGCGGGCATCCGTACGGTCATCGTCCGCAACGGCCTCGTGATCGGCCGCGAGGGCGGGGCCTGGGGCCGCCTCTTCCCGCTGTTCAAGGCGGGGCTCGGGGGCCGCCTGGGCAACGGCCGGCAGTTCTGGAGCTATATCGCCCTGCACGACGAGGTGGCCGCGCTGCGACATCTCATCGACACCCGGACGCTGTCGGGCCCGGTCAACCTCACGGCCCCCGATCCGCTCACCAACCGCGAGGTGACGGCCGCGATGGGGCGGGTGCTGCGCAGGCCCACGCTCTTCCCCGCGCCCGCGCCCGCGCTGCGCGTGGTGCTCGGGGAGATGGCCGGGGACGTCCTCGGCAGCCAGCGGGTGCTCCCGACCCGTCTCCTGGAGTCCGGCTTCGCCTTCCGGTATCCCGGCATCGAGGAGGCGATCCGGGCGGCGCTGCGGTGACCGGGGCGGGGGTGGGGTGACCGGGGCAGGGGTGGGGTGACCGGGGCAGGGCTCCGTACCGCGCCGCACGCCCCCCCCTGCCCGCCCCCTGCCCGCCTCGTGTGCGACCCGCGTGCGACCGTGCCCGGTGCGTGCGCGACTGCCGCGGACCGGAACCGCTCCTACCCTCGTGCCGAACTCGGGTATTCCAGAGCGCTGTCGGGGGCATCAGCCCCTCACAAGCCGCGCGACCTCGGGAGGGGCACGTGCCAGAGCCTGCGCACCATGCGGATGTCGTCATCGTGGGAGCCGGGGCCGCGGGGCTCTCGGCAGCGCATCGGCTGACCAGTGCCGGTGTAACGACCGTGGTCCTGGAGGCCGCCCCTTACGTCGGCGGCCGGATGTCGACCGAGAAGGTCGACGGGTTCCGGCTCGACCGGATCGGCCAGCTCCTCACCACGTCGTACCCGGAACTGCGCCGCACCCCGGGGCTCGACTCCCTCGTGCTGCGCCCGTTCGCCCCCGGCCTCCTGGTCCACAGCGAAGGACGCCACCACCGCGCCGCCGAGCCCAAGCCCGGACGGAGCGCGTGGGGCGCACTCACCACGGCGCGCGCCCTCGCGAGCGCCCCCCTCGGACCGGCGCGGGCCGCCCTGACCCCCGCGAGGGCCACCCCCGGCACGACGCCCCGCCCGGCCCCCCTCGGCGGCCCGCTCGACCAGGCCCGGCTTGGCGCCGCCCTGGCCCGGATCGCCGCGACACCCGTCGAGCGCCTCCTGACCCGGCCCGAACTCCCGGCCAGGGACGCCCTCTTCGCCCGCGGACTGCCCGCCCGCACCATCGACGGATTCCTGCGCCCGCTGCTCTCCGCGCTGCTCTGCGACCCCGGCCTGACCACGTCGAGCCGGTGCGCGGACCTCGCCCTGCACGCCTTCGCGCGCGGCCGCCTCTGCCTGCCCGAGGGCGGCGCCGACGTCCTGCCCGACCTCCTCGCCGCCGCCCTGCCGCCGGGCACCGTACGTACCGGTGTCCGCGTCACCTCCGTCTCGACGAGCCGCGTCGGGACCGCCGAGCACGGGGAGTTCCCGTGCCGCGCCGTCCTCCTCGCCACCGACGCGCGCGCCGCAGCGGAGCTCCTGCCCGGCCTGCGCGTGCCGCCGTTCCACGAGGTGACGGTCTTCCACCACACCGCGCCCGAGCCGCCGCTCGACGGGCCCGCGCTGCTCCTGGACGCCGACCGTGCGGGTCCGGTCGCCCACACCTCGGTCGTCAGCCACGTCGACCCCTCGCGTGCGCCCGCCGGCCGCGTCCTGGTCTCCTCGACGGTCCTCGGACCGCCGCCGGACGAGCGCGCCGTCCGCACGCACCTCGCCGCGCTGTACGGCACCCCGACCCACCGCTGGGAGCCGCTCGCCGTCCACCACACCCGCGAGGCCGTCCCCGCGATGCCACCCCCGCACGACGCGCGGCGCCCCGTGCGCCTGCTCTCGGGGCTCTACGTCTGCGGCGACCACCGGGACACCAGCACCGTCCAGGGCGCCCTGCACTCGGGGCGCCGCGCCGCCCACGCCGCCCTCACGGACTTCGGCATCACCCCCTCGTACGCCCAGGAAGCACTGCCCACGGCGGCTTGACCGGCCCGACCCCTCCGACCTGGCGACCAACTCCCCCGGAAGCCCCCGTACCCCCACGCGGGGGCTTCCCCCTGTCAGGCCGCCCGCGACCGCACTCCCTGACCCCCCACCGGCCTCCGCGACTTCGAGCCGTGGACGGTGTCGGTGCGGGTCCGGGGGGACGAGGCGTCGACGAGGGGGCGGGGGGCCGGTCCCCTCCCGCCGCGACGGCACGTCATCCGAGCGCCGCGACCTTGTCGCGGTACCCCCGCACCGGCCCCGCGTCCCGGTACGGCTCAAGGCGGCGCTCGAAATCGCGTACGTACTCGTGGGCCCGCGCGGACCGCATCTCCCCCGCCGCCTGCGCGGCCTCCGCACCCAGCTGGCACGCGTGTTCCAGCTCGCCGAGACCGAGCCGCGCGGTGGCGAGGACCACCCGGCAGAAGAGCCGGGAGCGCGCGAAGGCGGGGGCGCGCAGCTGGAGCGACCGCTCGGCGTACTGGGCGGCGGCCCGGTACTGCTGCAGGTCGCGGTAGCTGTGCCCGAACTCGTCGGCCAGCTGCGCCTCGTCGAAGAACCGCGCCCAGTGCGGCACTTCGTCGCCGGGCCGCGCCGCCTCCAGTGAGCGCTCGGCCCGCGCCAGGGCCGCCGTGCAGGCCCGCACCTCGCCCAGCACCCCGTGCCCGCGCGCCTCGGCCGCGTACAGCAGGGACTGCACGATGTGCGGCGCCGCGGAGCCGACGCCCTGCTGGGCGACCCGCGCGAGCTGCACGGCCTCGCGTCCATGGCCGAGGTAGACGGCCTGGCGGCTCATCGTGACCAGGACGTACGAGCCGTACGCCCGGTCGCCCGCCGCCTGGGCGAGGCGCAGGGCCTGGACGTAGTACCGCTGGGCGAGGCCGTGTGCGGCGATGTCGTACGAGGTCCAGCCCGCGAGGCGGGTCAGGTCGGCGACGGCGCCGAAGAGCCGCCGCCCGGCCTGCTCGCCGTAGACCCCGCGCAGCATCGGCTCGGCCTCGTGCTCCAGATAGCGGACCAGCGCCTGCCGCGCGTGCCCGCCGCCGTACGCGTGGTCGAGTGCGCGGAACAGCTCGCCGACGGAGCGCAGCGCCGCGATGTCGCCGCTGCTGACCCGCTGCCCGGGGCCGCGTTCGGGGCCCTGCCGCTGCCGGGGCACCGCGGGGCGCCCCTGGAGCGGCACGCGCGCGTGGGACGGGTCGATGTCCCCGCGCCCCACGCGTTCGTCGGCGCGGCCGATCAGCCAGTCCCTGCTCGGCACCACGAGCCCGGCCGGGGTGAACGCGATCTTCCGCAGCTCGGCGTGGCTGCCGGAGTCCTTGCGCCACAGGCCGCCGACGATGTCGACGGCCTCCTCGGGGCTGGCCGCGAACTCGAGGCCCGCGTAGACCGGCGCGCACGCGTCGAGCCCGAGGTCCTGGGCGGACAGGCGCCGCCCGAGCCGTCTGGTGAAGACCTCCGCGATCAGCGCGGGTGTGGTGCCTCTGGGCTGCTGGCCGCGCAGCCACCGGGTCACCGATGTCTTGTCGTACCGCAGGTCGAGGCCGTGCTCAAGACCGAGCTGGTCGACGCGGCGCGCGAGGCCCGCATTGGAGAACCCGGCTTCCGAGATGAGCGCGGCTAGCTGGCGGTTTGGGGTGCGCTGCGGGGGTCGTTCCGTCATCGGCTGTGCGGTCTCCTGCCTTTCGGGTCTGCCTTGAGCAGCCCTTATGGCCTCATGAACGGCGTGAATGTAACGGCCATCACAGCGCTCGGACGCACCTTCCCCCGGCATTCATCCGATCGTGTGAGGAACCCGGGCCGAGGTTGCCGAAGGAGCGGGCCCGTACAGTGGCAGGGGCGCGATATGTGCACGGTGAACGTTCAGGGAGGCACCTGCCGTGAGTGAGTTTCGGTTCGTCCGGCTGGGCTTCGGCCCGGACTCCGTGGAGTACCGGGAGGCGTGGGACGAGCAGCGCCGTGTGCACGCCGCCCGCTTCGCCGACGAGGTCCCGGACACCTGTCTGCTGCTCGAGCACCCGCCGGTCTACACGGCGGGCCGCCGCACCGCGGACAGCGAGCGCCCGCTGGACGGCACCCCCGTCGTCGACGTGGACCGCGGCGGCAAGATCACCTGGCACGGCCCCGGCCAGCTGGTGGGCTACCCGATCCAGAAGCTGCCCCGCCCGGTCGATGTCGTAGCACACGTACGCCGTCTGGAAGAGGCTCTTATCCGTACGTGTGCGGAGTTCGGCCTGGAGACCACCCGTGTCGAGGGCCGCAGCGGTGTCTGGGTCCTCGGTGACCCCGTGGAGCAGCGTCCGGCGCTCGGCGGCCTCTCCCTCGACTTCGACCCGCGGCTCCAGGACGACGAGTTCGACGCCCGGTTCAACGGTCCGGAGTACGCGCCGTCCAACGCGGGCCAGCGCCGCGAGGACCGGAAGATCGCCGCGATCGGCATCCGCGTCGCCAAGGGCGTGACGATGCACGGCTTCGCGCTGAACGTGAACCCGGACAACACCTGGTTCGACCGGATCATCCCGTGCGGCATCCGCGACGCGGGCGTCACGTCGCTCGCGTACGAGCTCGGCCGCGACATCACCATCGCCGACGTGCTGCCCGTCGCCGAGCGGCACCTGCGCGACGTACTGGAGAACGCGGAGCTCAAGCCGCGGGTGGTCGAGAAGCGGGCGGAGCCCGAGGCAGCGCCCGAGGCGGCGCCCGCGCCCGAGAAGGCCTCCGCGTAGCGACACCGGGGCTGGAGGGGGAATGGACCCCCTTGGCCAGAGGTTGGCCAGAAGTAAGCCCACCGACATGACGGGCGTACCCTGGTGTGCGCCGAAGAATCGAAGCTACAGGAGCCGATGTGTCCGCAGTCGCACCCGACGGACGCAAGATGCTGCGCCTGGAGGTCCGGAACGCCCAGACCCCCATCGAGCGCAAGCCCGAGTGGATCAAGACCCGGGCGAAGATGGGCCCCGAGTACAACGCCCTGCAGAAACTCGTGAAGAGCGAGGGGCTGCACACGGTCTGCCAGGAGGCGGGCTGTCCGAACATCTACGAGTGCTGGGAAGACCGCGAGGCGACGTTCCTCATCGGTGGCGACCAGTGCACGCGGCGCTGTGACTTCTGCCAGATCGACACCGGCAAGCCGCAGGCCCTCGACCGCGACGAGCCACGCCGCGTCGGCGAGTCCGTCGTCACGATGGACCTGAACTACGCCACGATCACCGGCGTCGCCCGCGACGACCTGGCGGACGGCGGCGCCTGGCTGTACGCCGAGACGGTGCGCCAGATCCACGCGATGACGGCGGAGCGTGCCGAGGGCTACACCAAGGTCGAGCTGCTCATCCCCGACTTCAACGCCGACCCCGACCAGCTGGCCGAGGTCTTCTCGTCCCGCCCCGAGGTCCTCGGTCACAACGTCGAGACGGTGCCGCGCATCTTCAAGCGGATCCGCCCCGGCTTCCGTTACGAGCGCTCCCTCGAGGTCATCACGAAGGCCCGCGAGGCCGGCCTGGTCACCAAGTCCAACCTGATCCTGGGCATGGGCGAGACCCGCGAAGAGGTCAGCGAGGCGCTGCGCCAGCTGCACGAGGCGGGCACGGAACTGGTCACGATCACCCAGTACCTGCGCCCCACGCCGCGCCACCACCCCGTCGAGCGCTGGGTGAAGCCCGCGGAGTTCGTGGAGCTGAAGGAGGAGGCCGAGCAGATCGGCTTCTCGGGCGTCATGTCGGGCCCGCTGGTCCGCTCCTCGTACCGCGCGGGCCGCCTGTACCAGATGGCGATCGAGAAGCGGGGCGCGTACGTGGCTTCGCAGGCGCTGTGACGGGCGCTGCCGCTCCCTTCGCCGCTCCTTTCGTGACGGCGGCACATGCCGGGCACGCACGCCCCGTGTGAATCGGCGCACAAGACACTACCCACTGGTAGAAGCCGCAACGACGCGGTCCGCACGATCCCGCAGGTGACGGGGGCGTACGGGCCGCGTCAGCATTTCGGGGCCCGGCGTCAGGGTTTCATCGGGGTTTGACCGCCTGGTCACGCCCTGGTAACACCAATCAGTGACCCTGGTATCACCGCACGTGCAGCCTTACCCATAGCCGCTCCCCCGAGCCGCTCCCCAGGAGGGCACCATCATGCAGGCCGCGCCCGTTCGCGCCACCGCCATCCCGTCCGTCACCGTCGCCCTGCGCGCCGTCGAGTCGCTGCTGATGAGCGGCGGCCAGCGCACGGCACGGCGCAACGCCTGGACTTCCGTCCTTGAGGACCGGCGCCGCGCCAAGGACCGGGTCGAGGCGCTGCGCGTCCTCGAAGAGGCCGTGACCACCCGCACGTCGTAGTCGGCTCCGGGGGCACGTAGACTTCACGGCATGGCGAGGAAGGAATCCACCGCGGCGGATGCGGCCGCGGAGCCAGGGCGACTCAAGCAGATCGCTCTGACCTACAAGATGACCCGGCGGGCCGACTCCAAGATCGGCCTGATCATCGCGGCGGTGGGAATTGTCACCTTCGGTGTCTTCCTCGCGATCGGCTTCTTGATCGGCCACCCGGTCTACCTGGGCATTCTTGGCTTCCTGCTCGCCTTCCTCGCGATGGCGATCGTCTTCGGACGCAGGGCCGAGCGCGCCGCCTTCGGGCAGATGGAGGGCCAGCCCGGTGCGGCGGCCGCGGTGCTCGACAAGATCGGCCGCGGCTGGACGACGACCCCCGCGGTCGCGATGAACCGCAGCCAGGACGTGGTGCACCGCACCGTCGGCAAGGCGGGCATCGTCCTGGTCGCCGAGGGCAACCCGAACCGCGTGAAAGGCCTGCTGGCCGCCGAGAAGCGGAAGATGGCGCGCATCGTGGCGGACGTCCCGGTGCACGACGTCATCGTCGGCACGACCGACGACACGGTCTCCCTGAAGAAGCTCCGCACGACGCTCCTGAAGCTCCCCCGCGTACTCACGGGCCCGCAGGTCACCGCGACCAACGACCGTCTGCGGGCGATGGGTGACCTCATGTCGAACATGCCGTTGCCGAAGGGGCCGATGCCGAAGGGCATGCGCATGCCTCGCGGCGGCCCGAAGATGTAATACGGCGGATGCGGTGGAGACCGCCGAAGCCGTGCTTTGTGGGCGCCCTTGGTGGGCGCCCACAATTGTTTCCGCCGGGGCCCCATGCGCACGGCCATGAGAAGAGCGCCGCCACACCCAGCTCCTGGGCCGCGGGTCCGAACTGCGGCCGCCGCGCAACGACGAGGGCCCTGAACCGAGTGGTTCCGGGCCCTCATTGTCGTAACGCGAGGCGAGATCGTCGTAACGCGAGGCGAGAAGCGGCAGCGTCTCAGATCCGGACCTGCACCGCCCGGGACAGCCGGTCGTGCAGGCCGCGGCCGTCGCGGTCCCAGATCAGGGCGGGGATGACAAGGCAGAGCAGGATGCTGCGGACCAGGACCCACCCGGGGGCGAGCCGGCCGCCGCCCTCGGCGATGACGCGCAGCCGCAGGAGGGCCTTGCCCGGCGTGCAGCCGACCGTGCCGACGGTCAGCACGCTCATGACGAAGAAGATCCCGAGGGCCCAATTGCCCATCGCCTGCTGGTCACCGCCCGCGAACAGACCGTATGCGATCAGCATGCACAGGGCCCAGTCGACGGCGAGTGCGCCGATGCGGCGGCCGGGGCGCGCGATCGCTCCCGGCCCCTCCTCCGGCAGGCCCAGTTGCTGACCCCGGTACCCGAAGTCGACGCCGGCGTCCTCGGCGGCCGCGCGCGGGCCGGACAGCCACGATCCGATTGCTTGCCTCTTGTCCACCCGTCAAAGGTACTGCGCCCCTTGTCGCGCACGGGCGGGCGGGGTGCCGGACCACCCCCGTGATGCCCGTCACCCGGCCGCGTCGGTTAACTTCGGTGAAACAAATGGGTCACGCTTGAGAAATGCCCCGTCCCTATGGTCGGGTCCCAGCGTGTGCCACCGCACTGGCTGCACCACGAGCTGCAACCCCGTCCGGCCCCGGGCGGGAGTAGGAGGAGTTGGATGTTGTTCCAGAACGCCGACGACGCGAAGAAGTACATCGCGGACGAGGACGTCAAGTTCGTCGACGTCCGATTCTGCGACCTGCCCGGTGTCATGCAGCACTTCACGATCCCGGCGGCGGCGTTCGACCCGGACGAGGAGCTTGCCTTCGACGGTTCGTCGATCCGCGGCTTCCAGGCCATCCACGAGTCCGACATGGCGCTGCGCGCGGACCTGTCGACCGCCCGGGTCGACCCGTTCCGCCGCGACAAGACCGTCAACATCAACTTCTTCATCCACGACCCGATCACGGGCGAGCAGTACAGCCGTGACCCGCGCAACATCGCCAAGAAGGCCGAGGCCTACCTCGCGTCGACCGGCATCGCGGACACCGCGTACTTCGGTCCCGAGGCCGAGTTCTACGTCTTCGACAACGTCCGCTTCCAGACGTCGGCGAACGAGAGCTTCTACCACATCGACTCCGAGGCGGGCGCCTGGAACACCGGTGCGGTCGAGAACAACCGCGGCTACAAGGTCCGCTACAAGGGCGGCTACTTCCCGGCCCCGCCGGTCGACCACTTCGCCGACCTGCGCGCGGAGATCTCCCTCGAACTGGACAAGAACGGCCTCCAGGTCGAGCGCCAGCACCACGAGGTCGGCACGGCCGGCCAGGCGGAGATCAACTACAAGTTCAACACGCTGCTGGCCGCGGCCGACGACCTGATGCTCTTCAAGTACATCGTGAAGAACGTCGCCTGGCGCAACGAGAAGACCGCGACCTTCATGCCGAAGCCGATCTTCGGCGACAACGGCTCGGGCATGCACGTCCACCAGTCGCTGTGGTCGGGCGGCCAGCCGCTCTTCTACGACGAGCAGGGCTACGCGGGCCTCTCGGACACCGCCCGCTACTACATCGGCGGCATCCTCAAGCACGCCCCGTCGCTGCTCGCCTTCACCAACCCCACGGTGAACTCCTACCACCGCCTGGTCCCCGGCTTCGAGGCCCCGGTCAACATGGTCTACTCGCAGCGCAACCGCTCGGCCGCGATGCGTATCCCGATCACGGGCTCCAACCCGAAGGCCAAGCGCGTGGAGTTCCGCGCGCCGGACCCGTCCTCGAACCCGTACCTGGCGTTCTCGGCGCTCCTGATGGCCGGCCTGGACGGCGTCAAGAACAAGATCGAGCCCCCGGAGCCGATCGACAAGGACCTCTACGAGCTGGCCCCCGAGGAGCACGCGGGCGTCGCCCAGGTCCCGACCTCCCTCCCCGCGGTCCTCGACGCCCTCGAGGCGGACAACGAGTACCTGCAGGCGGGCGGCGTCTTCACGTCCGACCTGATCGAGACGTGGATCGACTACAAGCGCACGAACGAAATCGCCCCGATCCAACTGCGCCCGCACCCGCACGAGTTCGAGCTTTACTTCGACATCTAGAAAGCACGATCGACTGACCTCGGCGGAGCCTTGGAAGTATGCCGTGACCTGCGGGAACTCTACTCAGCAGTTCTCTTCGTCACTACTTGCTTTCCACCCCCTTGTGCACCGTGTGTGCACCGGACGGCCAAGCCTCTGATTTAGCGTCAGGAAAGACAGCGAGGGCCGCTACCCCAGTTTTGGGGTAGCGGCCCTCGCTGCTTGTCCGGGCTCTGGACGGCGACAGCCCTTTTCGTCTCCTAGCGATGGGCCGGCTCGTGGACTGCGGGAATCTTCCCTCGTGGGCAGCCGTCTTGGCCGTCCGCTGTTGGCTAGTGAGGTGAGGCGGGTGCGATTGAGAGTGCTGTGGGCTGGCCCACGGTTGGCAGAGAGTGGCGCCCCCGCAGAAGTCGCCTGTCTGACTCTAGAGATGCACTGTCAGGAACCTGAAGGGTGCTGTCTGATCAGGGCTCGCGACAGAATGCCAGCCACCTCCTCGGCTCCCGCGTCCAATGCGGCCCGGCTGATGGACTCGTCCGGCTCGGTTTGCAGCGCGAACGAACGGGTGTAGGCGCTGAGATCGGCACGAGTACGCGACTGATGCGGGTCAAATCTGTCGACTTGGGTAATTTTGGGATCAGATACGCCGATTGCCACGACGACGCGCTCACTTTGAATCAGGTCCAGCGCGCCGATGCATCTCAGCAGGGAGGAGACTTGCTGTGGCAGCGCTTCGCGATCGAGGATTGACCCCATATTGTCCCGGGGTAGCGTCGCCCGCAGCGAGACTTGGCCCGACTTATGCAAGCGAACCTCTACCAGTTCCCCATGCCGAGGAGCGTCGAAGGTACGAGATCTACCAATGGAGACGCTGACGTTTGCATACTCGCGGGAACTCGAAGACGTCAAGGCAACGTCGTTCTCGACTACCCCGACCTGGCGGATCCGGTCCGCCAGAGAAGTGCCGGACTCTTCCAGTTCCCTTGCTGAGTAGCCCAGGAATCCCAGCGGAAGCACATGTAGTTCCAGCAGAGGAAGACTGGCGCCACGGTCGACGCCAGCCTGGTCGAGACTCCAGCGTAGAGAAGTGGGCTGCGCCAAGGGGGCAAAGGACAACGAGGACCGGTCCGACTCCGCTTCCTTGACCTTGGCTACGACTTTAGTCATCAGCTCAGCGGTGTTGTGGAACGAGTCGCGGAACCCGCCAGTGGCGTAAGCCTCCACGGTTCGGGCGAATTCCTGCTGGGCGTCCTCGAAGGTGACATCCAGCTTCCGATAGACCCAGCGCGGCTTGCCCGCCGCCTTGGCCGCGACCCACTCATCGTGTGTTGCTGATTGCCCTGTCTCGGGGAAGACGTGACCGTAGGACGGCCCGAGCAGGAAGACGCAGACGTCCGCGGAGTCGAGGGCGGCTAGGCACGCCTGCCTGCTGGGTGTGGTCTGCGCGGAGAAGTCCTCGAACAGGACGGGGATGTGTCCAACTGCACGGATGAGACCAGGCAGCGCGTCGCGCTCCTCTTCCAGTCCCCTGCGGACGCTACTGATGAAGATTCTCACGCTACGGTATCTCCATTGCTGAAGGGTTCGTTGAAACGAACCGAACGGCCAACGAGTGCCTGGCACATGGGGGGTTGCCTGATGCCTGAAGTCTCGGAAGAGGCAATACGCGCCTACTGGAAGGAGCACCGGGAGCAGTTACGGCAGTGCGAGACGCAACGCTCGACACTAAGCAGCCTCCTTCTCGTTATCACGGCTGCCCTGAGTGCTCTCATCGTCCAACAGAAGTTCTCGACGTACGTCATACCCCTGTGCCTTTTCGTGGCAGTGACTGGAGGATACGGGGCGCTGGCGGTCTCCAAGTACTTCGAACGGGCGTCCTACCATCTTTCTCAGGCGCGAGCCCTAACCAAGGATTTGGTGGAGCTGGGTGCGCTGGGGTCCGACGAAGGACTAGTACGCGCGAGGGCTGCCCACTACCTTCTTTTCCCTCGGCTGCATCGCATTCGTCTTCATCGCCTGTGGGTAATTCTTCACCTCGCAATCGCCCTGTACGGACTCTGCCTCTTCACCATATGTGTGACCGTGGCCTGATGTCCGGAGTACTTGCGCTTCGCCGGTAGGCCCTTCGGTGACCGTTTCGACTCATCGAGGGCGAGCCGCTACCCCCAGCCGTCGAGGGAGACTTCTGGACCACCCACGAGATAGCGGTGGAGGGCACTCGCGGTGGTGTTCACGAACTCCGCAGGGATGGCGTCGGCATCGATCCAGCAAACTTGGGCGTGCTTGCGGGGCTCGCGGTTCTCGGGCTCACCCGTCCACTCGTGGGCGGCGAAGACCACGGTGAGGAAGCCGTTGGGCGCCTCGACGCCCCGGGCACCGTGGATGATGTGCGCGACCTTGAGAGACTCGGGCTTCACGGTGAGGCCCGTCTCCTCGTACAGCTCACGCACCGCCGTTTCCGTAATCGGCTCCCCCGGCTCGCTCTTGCCAACCGGCAAGTCCCACATGCCCTGGGCGAACTTAGCGTTCTCGCTGCGCTGTAGCAGCACGACACGGTTGGTGGCCTTGTCGTGGACGATGACGGCCGCGACCAGCAGGGTCATCGAGTCAAGTGCGGGCTTGAGAGCTTGGGGGCGCGCGTCGGTAGTCGGCTCAGCCACAGGGTTCCCTTCGTCGGCCTGGTTGTTGGGCATGTTAGGCGAGCACCTCGCGGGCTCGGCGGGCAAGCTCGGCCGCGCCTGGCACCTTGCGGCGCTGGTAGATCGCGAGGGGCGAGCGCAAGGACGAGATGGCCTTGCGAGTGCGGTCCGACGTCATGCCTTCCATCAGGGTCAGGGACTGCGACCATGCGGCGATTGCCTCGTCGGCGCGGGTTTGGGCAGCAAGGCTGTCGCCCAGGTCGGCGTATGTGAGGGCGTGGACGCGCTTGTACTGGACCGGGTCCCAGCGGGTGAGTGCAGCTCGGTGTTGGACCTCCGTGCCGGGGTGGTCGGCCAGATCGGTGAGGGTGCGGGCGGTGTGGCTGGCAACGGTGCCGGCCGCTGGGCCGCTGACGCGGGAGTAGCTGGGCTGCGGGTTGTCCTCACGGAGGAGTGCGTCCTCGGCGGCGAGGAGGGCGCGGGCGGCGGCAGGCTTCTCGCCGATGGCGGCGTACGCGCGGGCGTGGGTGATGTGGAGAAGGGCTTCAGTCTGGCCGTCGACGCGGCCGAGTCCGCGGGTGAGCGCGCCTTCGACGAGGTCGACGCAGTGGTGGGGTTGTTTGAGGCTGAGGGCCTGATGGGCGAGGGCGCGCATCATCCAGGCGGCGTGACCGTTCGGGTCGGCTTCGCATGCAAGTTGGTAGCCAACCTGGTAGTAGCGCTGGGCGGCACCTTCCTGGCCGAGGTCGTGGTGCTTCCAGCCTGCCAGGTAGGCGAGTTCGGCGACCGCGCCGAAGGCTGCCTGACGTAAGGCTTCGTTCGGGAAGCGGGCGCGGAGCATGGGGGCAGCTGTGTCGGCTAGGTAGGCCGTGACAGTCGTCAGGCCGTGGCCGCCGCCGAGGCGTTCGTCGGCGGAGCTGAACGCGGTGGTGATCTGGCGTACGACGTCGACGTCCTCAGTACCGACCAGGACTCCCCCGGTACGGGCGCGGAGCATGCGGGAGGTCGCCTCGTGATCGTAGGCGAGTGGCATCGCGACCCCGGCGGTGGTGAAGGCCGCGATCGCCAGGAAGCGTCGGCGGTCGACGTCGGCGCGGCCCAGCTCCGTTGCGGCGACGACTGGATCGGGGTTCGCCGTGGCCGTCGGCGTCTCCACCTGGCCGCGCAGGCCGATCTCCGTGGATGTGACTGTGCGTGCCAGGCGACGGGACAGTGCTTCGGCCAAGTACTGGCCCATGCGGCCGCTCGGCTCACGTGCGCCGTTGACCCAGTGGGAGATCGCAGACTTGTTGGTCTGGAGGACCTCGCCGTTCTCAGCGGCGATGCGGCGCACGTCCTTCGCTAGGGCGTCGAAGGTGCAGCCGCTGGCAGAGATCACGTCACGCAAGCGTGAGTTGGGCTGATTGGGCGTTGGCACGACCTCCCCCGATCAGGAGCTGTAAACCGCGTATACCGCTTCCGCCGCCTCACACCGTACCCACTGTGCGTGACGACCGGTTCACTAATCATCAGCCGCCCGGAACGGTTCCAAGTTCCGATCGACCGTGATCCAGGCTCCCCCCTTCCTGGTCCGGGCTGCCTCAAGTTCCGTACGCCCGCTTCGGGTTCGGGCATTCCTGTGCCCGAACCCGGCCGATGAGAAACGGAGACACCGTGACCACCATCGATACCGCGGCCATCACGGTCGTACTGCCCGAGGCGTTCGACGAGCGCTGGAGCCGCCTGCCCGGCGTCCAGGTCGACGGCCGGCGCATCACCATCGATCCGGCCGAGTACTTCTTCCGCTTCGAGTCCAACACCTGGCTCGTCGCCGACTGGGAGCTGGTCAAGGAGCAGCTGCTGGACGTGGACGAGACGATCGAGAGCGCGGTCGAGCAGCTCGCGCTCGACTTCATCAAGGAGCACGCGCGCTCTACCTCGGACGCCGCACACGTCTTGGGCACGGCGTACGAGGTGTACGCCTACCTGTTCCGCGAGGAACATCTCGCCTCGCTCGGACTGCCGCAGATCACCACCGAGCATCTGCGGATGCTGCGCGAGGCGGCCACGCTGATGGCACTGAACAAGGTCGAGCTGGACGGACACATCTCCAACGTCGGCCCGTGCTGGTTCTTCCCCGCCGCCACCTCCGTCGTCTTCGACCTCGACGACGAGACCGGCGGCATGCTCGACGAGGTCTACCACGGCGGCTGGTTCAACGAGCACCGCCGCATCGAGTCCATCAAGGCCCACGCCGCCCTCGGCGGACGCCTCGTGCACGGCTGCCAGTCCGTGCCGGACCAGTCCGGCGGCGTCGTCGCGCCCTACGGTGCCTCGATGGCCAACTTCCGTAATGACCTTGCCGAGTTCAAGGCCGGATGGATCGAGCAGGTCTACGCCCACCGCGTGACCGGCCCCGCCGAGTAGCCCACCCGCAAGGCTCCGGGGCGGGCAGGCCACCTCGCCCGCCCCGGACGCCACCAACCCACGGAGCCCTCTCATGGACGAGAAGCTGACCGCCGAACTCCTCACCCACCTGTGCGCGGTCAGGGGGCTGCCCCTGCCCGAGCGCACCGAGGTGCGGGTGTGGTCGATGTCCGGCGTCGAACGCCTCACCTTCCCCGACCGGACCACCGCCATCTTCAAGTACGCCAAGCAGCCCTTCGACAGCGAAGCCCAAGCCCTGCGCCTGGCCCACACCCTCGGCGTCCCCGTCCCCGAACTACACGCGACGGCGATCCTGGACAACTGCCTCGGCATGCTCCTCGAAGACCTCGGCGTCCCCGCCCGCGAGGCGGATAACCTCGACGGTGTCGCTGCGGCCGTGGTCCTCCACGGCACCCGCACCGCGCCGGCCCTGGCGCTACTCGATGAGGAGCGCCTGAGCGGCCTGCCCGTGCGTGCAGCCCTGCACCTCGATGAGCTCCACGCGGCCGACCGCTGGTCGGACACCGACGACATCGCAGGTGCCCTCGATCAGATCGCGAAGGCCGCCGGCCCCAGGGCCACCGGCACCACGCTCGCCCCGTTCGGCTGGGTGCACTCCGAGTTCCACCCCACCAGCCTCCACATCGGGGATCACGGCTGGCGTCTGCTCGACTTCGCCCGTGCTTTCACCGGACCCGGCCTGCTCGACCTCGCCAGCTGGCACGGCACCCTCGAGACCCCAGACCCGGTACAGATGCGGGCCTTCCTCGACCAGTACGTCGCCACCGGCGGGGCCCCTGACGCCCTCGCCGAGCGGGGTGGCCTGCCCGCTGAGCAGTGGGCGCTGGGGTGGCACCGCATGTGGGCGGTCGAGTGGTTCATGGAGCAGTCGATCCGCTGGATCAACGACCCGGCCACCGACCACACGTACATCAAGGTCGTACGCCGCCACCTCACCGACGTCCTCCAACTGCTGGAGGTCTAGGTGCTCACCACCCAGGCGTCCCCCTGGTACGCCCACGCCCTCCAGCGCACCGCGACCGGCCCCGCCGAGCCACTGGCCGTACCGGCGCGGATGGAGTGGACGACGAGACCAGGGCGCGGACCGGGCGCTGAGATCCTCGGCCACGACTTGAGCGGCAAGCGGATGTTGGAGCTCGGCTGCGGCCCCGGCCACAACGCCGCCCACCTCGCCATCCGCCACGGCGCCCATGTCACCGGCGTCGACCTGGTCGGCCTCCAGGTCCGGCGGGCCCGTTCGCACTACGGACGGCTGAGCAACCTCAGCTTCGTCGCCGGCCACGCCCTGCACTATCTCCAGGCGTCAGACGAGCAGTTCGATGCCATCTACTCCGTGTTCGGCGCCGTCGGCCTCGTAGCCCCTGAACTGCTGCTGCCCGCCATCGCTCAGCGCCTCAGGCCCGGTCGCACCCTCGCCTTCTCCACCCCGCACCCTCAGCGCGGAGGACGCCGCCCGGCCACGGGCGACCGCCCCCGCCGGGACTACGTCGTTCTGCCCGACCGCACCCGACTGCCCGTCGCCCGCTGGGACTTCAGCGCCGAGCAGTGGCAGCGGCATCTTGCCGACGCCGGTCTATGGCTCACCGCCGCCCACGAGTTCCACGATGCCCGGCTCGGCCACTGGCCCACGACCTTGCTGATAAAGGCCCGCAAGCTCTGACGCTGCCGACCGCCACACCCCATGGAGGCACCCATGAACGTGCCCTACCTGCTGCTGGACATCGACGGTGTCCTCATACCCTTCCCTCAAGGCGACGGCAGCATCCCGGCCACGCACGTCCGCTACGAGGTCGTACCGGACGGCCGGACCCCGGAGGATCCAGTCACCGTCTGGCTCAACCCGGCGCACGGGCCAATGCTCACCAACATGTTCCGGAGCGTTCCGCTCGCCCCGGTCTGGTGCACGAGCTGGCGCCGGGACGCCACGACGCTGATCGGCCCGCTCCTCGGCCTCCCGGCCCTCACGTACGTCGATCTCCCGCACCCCAAGATCACGACGTCCCACCCCAACGGCTACCTCTGGAAGCGCGACTACGTCGACGCGTGGCTCGGCGACGAACCCGCAGTCTGGATCGATGACGACTTCACCGCGCTCGACCACAAGTGGGCCGTGCACCGCACCGCTGCGGGCTTCCCCACCCTCCTCGTGCAGCCGGACGCCCATCTGGGTCTGCAACCCGAGCACCTCACTCAGATCACAGCGTGGGCGAGAGGGCTGAGCGGAGACATCGCATCGCCTATGCCAGCGGCCTCGCCTGCGAGTCGCGAAGCCCCGTAAGCATGGCGCAGAACCTGCCGGGGCCTCGCGACTCGCAGGCACCGCGGTACGTGCAACTACCGGTGCTGACGACGCTTCTCGTGCATCGGGCTCGTCGTCGGAGCCGGAGGCTGGACAGCGGGAGGCGCCACTGCCGGGCCCAAGAAGGTGCTGGGCTGTCGCGCTGCCCGCGCTCGCTTGTTGGGTTGTGTGGTGATGCGCCAGTTGAGGACCTCGGCTGGGCGTTCGGCTGTGTCGAGTTCCCGGCTGGCGGCCACTTCGGCGAGGAGGACGCGGGGTGTATGGCCAGCGAACGCGGGATGGCGACGCTGCATCTGCGGGACTTCCGGACAGCCGTGGATCAGCTCACGGACGGACTCGCCGCGATGCCCGATGAATACCGGCGTGACAAGACGTGGTTCCGCGCCTGCCTCGCGCACGCGCTCGCGGGCGCCGGGGAGACCGCCCAAGCTCTCACCGTCGCCACGGCCATCGTCCGGGACGCTGCGGACGTCGGTCGGCCCCATGCGTGGAGCGAGCTGCACACTGTGGCAGGCGTCGTCGTGTGCCGGTCCCCCGGCAAGGGGCGCCATCTGGTCGCAGCGTTGAGAGAACTCGATTGATCACACGCTTCACCCACTTGACCGCGCACCGCCGGAGGGAGGGTGCCGACTGCGGCGGCGTGACCGTCCGTGATCGGCGTGCCGCCCACCGTGCATTCACATCATGTCGATCCTGTGCATCTTTGCCGTCGGCGTCATGGAAGCCGGACGAGGGTGCCCATCTCGCTGCGTGGTGCCTGGGACCGTCGTGATGACATTGATGACACGGAGTGATTGCTTCCGAGGGAAGGTACGGCCTCATGGGCATCTTCAGCCGCCGCCAGACCGGCACCGCCGAGCCGTCGCAGGGCGGTGGGCTCGGCACGCTCGTTCGGCAGGGTGGGGCCGGTGGTGTCGCACTTGATCCGGCGCTGCGGGCGCTGGACGGGCAGTGGACGATCGACCGGCCGCACAGCCGCATCGGGTTCTCCGTGCGGCATGCGATGGTCACGACCGTCCGGGGCGCTTTCGCGGATTACGACAGCACGCTCCACTTCGACGGTGACCGGCCCTCCGAGTCGAGGGCCGAGATCGTCATCCGGATCGCCAGCGTCGACACCGGCGTGGAACAACGCGACGCGCATCTCATCGGTACCGACTTCTTCGACGCGCGCCGCTACCCGGAGATGGTCTTCCGCAGCACCGCCACCGCCCATGAGGGCGGGGAGAGCTTCCGGATGGCCGGGGATCTGACCATTCGCGACGTCACCCGGCCCGTCGAGCTGCAACTCGACTACCTGGGCTCGGTCGTGGACCCTTTCGGGTTCGAGCGGGTCGGCTTCGACGGCACCACCACCATCGACCGCACCGACTGGGGGCTCGTCTACAACCAGCGGCTGGCGGCGGGCGGCACGATGGTCAGCGAGAAGGTTCGGCTGCAGTTCGACATCTCCGCGATTCGCGCCACGGCCGCCCCTTGATCCGGACCCGCCGCCGTTCAGTCATTTTCCGATAATCGTCGTTCGGATATTGGATATTCGGATTATTGTTGTTTCTGGTCCGGATTCGCGGCTGATATTTTGCCCTCCAGTCAGCATTGCATTTTGCATTGCATTGGATTTCTTGGAGGGGCTGTGGTTCGGGTGTGGGCCGCCGCCGGGGGGCTCGTTCTCCTGGGGGGCGCGTGTGGGTATGTCGCCATGGGGCCCGCCGCGGCCACGCAAGGGGAGGGCGAGCCGCCGATTCCTACGCTCTACCTCCAGCAGGAGCGGGGGCATGTCTCGGGCGCGTCCGGCGAGTCCCGTACTCCGGTCGCCAACCGGTTCACCGTACGGGACCGCGCGGGCGCCACGGTCGGCGGCGCCTTCGAGTCCTGTGCCAAGGAAGTGGTCGGCGCGCGTGAACTCACCGCCTACTGCTCCGGGATCATCGAGATCTCGGGCAAGGGGAAGATCGCTTTTCAGGCGTCCAGGGCCGTGGCCAGTAGGCCTGATCGGCCCGATCGGCCCGATGGCAGAAAGCCGTCTGCCACGGGGGTCGTCACGGGCGGGACCGGGCTTTATGACGGTGCGGGCGGCGAGATGGAGCTGACGCCGCCCACCTCCGACAAAAGCCCTGGGTCGCGAAGTTCCGGTAACCAGGAGCAGTTGAGCAGGTGCCGTTCCGCTCACGCCGGCGGCAGCGGCACCGGGCGGAAGTGCGTCGTCAAGCGGCCCTCGTCGTCCAGGACGTGGAAGGCGACGGCCGGTGGCAGATCCCGGTGGACGTGGTGGGAGGGGTCCGTCTGACGCTCCCAGGGGAGGCGGAGCGTGGAGACCACGCCGGGGGCCACGAGCAGGGGGCGGCCCGCGAACGTCGTCGCCGCGGGGGTGTGGGCGTGGCCCGCCAGGAACGCCGTCACGTTCGGGTGGCGTGACGTCAGCTCGGCCAGGCGGCCCTCGTCGAACTGGCGGATGACGTCCACGTACGGCGTGTTCAGCGGGACCGGCGGGTGGTGGAAGGCGATCAGGACCGGGCGCGTGGGCGGGGTGTCGGCGAGGAGGCCGGCCAGGAACGTCAGCGTCTCGTCCGCCATCCTGCCGTGGTCCTCGCCGGGTACCGAGGTGTCGCAGAGGGCCAGGACGAAGCGGTCCGTCGTGTAGGAGTGGTTGACCGGCGCCGTGCTCGGGGCTTCGCCGAGCAGGTGCTCTCGGTACGCGGCGCGCTCGTCGTGGTTGCCGGGGCAGGCCAGCAGCGGGTGGCGTGAGGCCAGTAGCTTGCGTGCGGCCTCGTACTCGGCCGGGGTGGCGTGGTCGGCGATGTCGCCGGTGGCGATGACCGCGTCCAGGTCGTACGGGAGGTCGTTCAGGTACGTCATGACGGCTCGGGTGCGGGCGGCACTGCGTCCGCCGTCCTCGTCGCGGGTGTCGATGTGGATGTCGCTCAGGTGGGCTATCACGATCATCGCTGCGGGATCTTCTTCCGTTGTGTGGGAGTGGGCGGGAGGGGGCCGGGAGCCGCGTGCGCGCCGAGTCGCCGCGGCGCGACGTGGCACGACGTGGCAGCGACGGGGGATGACCCGGTTTCCCGAGGCACCCGCCGCCTGTCCCCCCGCCCACCTACGCGGACGCACCCACCACGCCCCCGCGGACCGGCACGATCGACCGTGCCGTACGGTGCCGAACCGTGCCGGTCCGCGAAACGCATGACATCCAACGTAGTCCAGGACGGGCAACCGGAGTTGACCGCGCCGCCACCTGCGTCCGGCGGCCCGCATCCCGCGTGCCGGGCCCTCCGCCCCGTCGCCCTCAGGCCTGAAGCTGCACCTTCGTCCGCGTCGGGCGGTAGTCGCGGAGCTTCTCCCTGGCCACGGCGAGCGCGCTCTGGATGTCGCGCGTTCCGGTGGAGACGCACAGGGTGTACGTGACGTTCTCTATGCGGCGGCGCACTTCGTGGTTGTCGGGTTCCGCGGAGAGGCGCGCGGTGAGCATCTCGTGGTTCTCGACCAGGTTTCGCAGCACGGGCTCGGCCATCAGCATGGCGGTTGTCCTTTCGGGGACAGGTCGGGTGGTTCGTCGCTCCCTGCGGTACCCCCTGTCCGTTTGGTTATTCTCACCCCTTATGCCCGGAACGTCCTGGCGAGGCCCGCCCCCCGCCCCACCCCCGGGCGTGCCCCGCCTCACCTGCGAAGGAAGCGCACCGAAGGCCGCCCTTCCGCGCCGCCGTCCGGCTCCCCCGGCGTCACCACCGCCCGCACCCCGTACACCTCGGCGATCAGCTCCTCGGTGATCACCTCGGCCGGCGGCCCGGCCGCGTACGCCGTGCCCTCCCGCAGGACGAGCAGGTGGTCGCAGAACATCGCCGCCAGGTTGAGGTCGTGCAGCGCGATCACGCTGGTGACCGGGAGCTCCGCCACCAGGGCGAGCAGGTCGAGCTGGTGCTGGATGTCGAGGTGGTTGGTGGGCTCGTCGAGGAGGAGTTCGCGGGGCTCCTGGGCGAGGGCGCGGGCGATCTGGACGCGCTGGCGCTCGCCGCCGGAGAGGGTGTGCCAGGCCTGGGCGGCGCGTTCGGTGAGTCCGGTGCGCGCCAGTGCGTCGCGCACGGCCCGCTCGTCGTGCGGCGTGGGCGCCGACCATGCGCGGCGGTGCGGGATGCGGCCGAGGCGTACGACATCGCGTACGGTCAACTCGACCTGCGTCGAGGCGTGTTGCTGGACCACGGCGACCCGGCGCGCCACCTCCCTGCGGCCCGTGTCGGCCAGCGTGCGGCCGTCCAGGGTGACGACGCCGGAGGCCGGGGCGAGGACGCCCGCGAGGATGCGCAGGAGCGTGGACTTGCCGGAGCCGTTGGGGCCGAGGAGGCCGACGGTGGCGCCGGTGGGCGGGGCGAGGCTGACGCCGTCGACGACGAGGCGGCCCCCCGCCTCCCGGCTCACCCGGTCCGCGCGCAGTCCCGGCGCGGCGTGGTCCGCGCGCAGCCCCGGGGCGTCCGGTGGGATCAGGCCGTACGTCATGTCACCCGCCGCGTCCGGTACAGCACCGCCACGAACGCCGGTACGCCGATGAGCGAGGTCACCACGCCGACCGGGACCTCCTGCGGGTCCAGGGCCGTGCGGGCGAGGGTGTCCACCCAGACCAGGAAGACCGCGCCGGCGAGCGCGGTGACGGGCAGCAGCCGGGCGTGGCCCGAGCCGACGAAGGCGCGGGCCGCGTGCGGCAGGACCAGCCCGACGAAGCCGATGGCGCCCGCCGAGCTGACCAGGGCCGCGGTCAGGAGCGCCGTCGTGCAGAGCAGGACGAGCCGGGTGCGGGCCACCCGGACGCCCAGCGCCGCCGCTGCCTCCTGGCCGAACGCGAACGCGTCGAGCGTGCGGGCGTGGCCGAGGCAGACGAGCAGCGCCACCGCGAGCACCCCGGCGCACAGCCACACGTCCGTCCAGCCGATTCCGCTGAGCGAGCCGAGGAGCCAGAACAGCACGCCGCGGGTGGTCTCGGCGTCGCCCGCCGTGAGGACGACGAACGAGGTCAGCGCGGAGAAGAGCTGCATGGCAGCGACGCCGGACAGCACGACCCGGTCCGTGGTGTCGCCCAGGGTGTGACTCAGGAGCAGCACCAGCGCGAACGAGCAGAGCGCCCCGGCGAACGCGCCCGCCGACACCGACACCGCTCCCCCGCCGACGCCGAGCACGACGACCGCGACCGCTCCGGTGGACGCGCCGGAGGACACCCCGAGCACGAAGGGGTCGGCGAGAGGGTTGCGGAGCAGCGACTGCATCACGGCGCCGCAGACCGCGAGGCCCGCGCCGCAGACCGCGGCGAGCAGCGTGCGCGGCATCCGCAGGTTCCAGACGATGCCGTCCCTGATCGGGGTGAGCGGGGTCTCGCCCCAGCCGAGGTGGGCGGCGACGGTCGACCATACGTCGGGCACGGAGATGTCGGCGGGGCCGATGGTGACGGCCACGGACACGGAGAGGACGAGCGCGGCGAGACCGGCCAGGCAGAGCAGGGCCAGGCGCAGGCCCCCGCGCAGGCCCGGGCGCGGGCCGTGCAGGGGTTCCGGGTGTACGGCGCCGGGTGCGGGCCCCTCCGTGCCGGTACCCGTGTCCGTACTGATGCCCGCGTCCGTGCCCGCGCCGGTACCGATCCCCCTTCCCGCGGCCGTACTCCCGCCCCCGCCCTCCGCCGCCTGCGTCACTTGCGGAGTCCGAACTTCCGCAGCGCGGCCGCGACCTGTTCGATGCCGTCGACCGTGCGGATCGTGGGGTTCATGGCCTGGCCGCTGAGCAGCACGTACCGCTTCTTCTTCACGGCGGTCAGGTTCTTCGTCGCCGGGTTCGTCTCCAGGAACCTGATCTTCGCCGCGGCGCTCTCCGCGGACTGGGACTTGCGCGTGAGGTCGCCGAGGACGATGGCGTCGGGGTCCCGGTCGGCGACGGTCTCCCAGTTGATCTGGGGCCACTCCTCACGGGTGTCGTCGAAGACGTTCTTGGCGCCGAGTTCGCGGGTGATGATGCCGGGGGCGCCGCAGCAGCCCGCCATGTACGGCGCGTCGGAGTTGGCGAACCAGTACATGAGGCGGGTGTCCGAGGCGGCGGCCTTGTCGATGTGCACGGTGGCCTTCGCGACCCGCCGCTTCAGTCCGGCGATCAGCTTCTCGCCGCGCTTCTCGACGTCGAAGACCTTCGCGAGGTCGCGGATCTCGGCGTAGACGCTGTCCATGGTGAGGGTCTTGACGCGCTTGCCGTCACCGTCGCCGTCGTCGTTGTCCTTGCCCGCGCAGTCGGTGGGCGAGACGTAGACGGGCACGCCTAGCTCGGTGAACTTCGTACGGTCGGCGACGCCGCCCTTGCCGACCGTGTAGAGGAAGGAGGCGCTGACGAAGTCCGGCTCCTTGGCGAGGACCTTCTCCAGCGACGGGTAGCGGTCGGCGAGCCGCTCCACCTTCGCGTTGTCCTTCGCCAGGTTCTTCAGGACCGGGTCGGTCCAGGTGCCGGTGCCGGCCATCCGGTCGGCGAGGCCGAGGGAGAGCAGGATCTCCGTGGACCCCTGGTCGAGGGAGACGGCCCGCCGGGGCGGCGCCTCGACCTTCGCCTCCTTGCCGCAGGAGGTGACCGTGACCGGATAGCCGTCGGCGCTCCCGCCCCCGGAGTGCGCGGCGTCGCGTGCGGAGCCGTCGCCGCACGCGGTGAGCGTGAGCAGACCGGCACAGAGGAGGGCGGCTGTACGGAGAGCGGCGGTACGGGCTGTCGAGGACACGTGATCCCTTGGGTCTCGCGGCTCATACGCGGAGCCTGGCCTGCGTCACGACCTCCGTCGCCCGGTGTGCGAGCGGAGGCGCCAGCAGGTCTTCGGACTCGGGATCGACCGGGCGGGGCGCCTTCCCGGGCGTCCGGAGACACCCAGTGGCCGTGGCCCCGCCCGTCCCCCTCACCGCTGCGCGTCAGTTCCGGATTCGCACCGGATTCCCTGGCCCAGGTGTGGGTTTGACTGGCTTGCGCAAGTTATCACGCACCTGTCACCCGCCCTCACGTGGTCGGTGCGGGCCTCGGCTCGCCTCGGTAGGTGCCGAACGACCAGCGGTTTCCCTCCGGGTCCTCGATGCCGAACTCGCGGCTGCCGTAGGGCTTGTCCTCGATCTCGGCGGTGATCTTCACGCCCGCCCCGGTGAGGCGCCGGTACAGGTCGTCCACCCGGGCCGTGACGACGTAGGCGCCCCCGGTGCCGGGTTTGCCGCAGGTGGCCGCGGCCTCCGGGTCGTACGAGCCGAGCATGATGCCGCCGCCCTCGGGCCAGTCGAGCTGGGCGTGGGCGACGCGGCCCCCGTCCTCGTACACGGCGGTGCGCAGGAAGCCGACGGTGTCGACGAGGAAGTCGATCAGCGCAGGGGCGTCCTGGGCCTGCACGCCCGGCCAGACGGCGGGAGGGGGTGTGGTGAGGCGGTCACCCTCGGCGGCACCCGGCGCGGGGTTCGGGGCCGGTGTGAGGTCCGGCTTCGGGGCCGACGTGACGTTCGGGTTCGAGCTCGGGTTCGGTGTGGTGTTCATGGCTTCGAGTCTTCGCCCGTACCGTGCGCCCCGGCTTGGATATTCCGGCACTCTTCGGCCAGCCAGCGGGTGGGACTCACTCCGGTGTACTGCCGGAAGTCACGGACGAGGTGGGAGTGGTCGTAGTAGCCGGTGCCGGCCGCGACCCGGGCGAGGTCCGGGGGTCCGCCCGCCGCGACGGCGCGGGTCACGACGGCCTTGGCGTGCTGGAAGCGCATCAGGCGTGCGGCCTGCTTCGGGCTCAGGCCCGTCTCGGCGCGGAACAGCGCGGTCAGCCTGCGTTCGCTCAGCGCGACGTGCCGGGACAGGCCGCCCAGGGTGCCCGCGCCGCGGTGCCGGGCCAGCCACGCCCAGGCCTCGGCGACCTCCGGGCGTACGGCTCCCATGGGGCGGTCGACGCAGGCGAGTCGCCGCAGGTACGCGGAGAGGTGGGCGAAACGGTCCGTCCAGTCGTCCAGCTCGCACAGCCGCTCGCGGACGTCGGCCGCGTGGTCGCCGAGCACGTCGGTGCCGCCGATGACCAGCTGACCGGTGAGTTCGGCGGCGGGCAGGCCGAGGAGCGCGCGGGCCGCGAGGGGATGCACGGCGAGCTGGATGCCCGCCTCGTGCTCGGGCTGGACGACGTACGCGGGGCTCTGGTGCAGGCCGCCCACCACGATGTCGGTGCGCGCCGCGTCCGGTCCCGTCGCCCGGCCTGGGGAGTCGCCGGTGGTGATGGGCCCGTCGAGGGAGAAGATCACCGTCAGATACGGCGAGGGCAGGCCGCGGTGCAGGGCGGGGCGCTGTCCCGCGGTGCGGTAGCCGACCGCGGAGACGACCATGCCGTCGAGCGGGCCGTCGAGCCTCGGCACGGCCCGGACGAACTCACGGGAGCCCATGGGAACCAGTATGCGCGGTGGACCGGGCGGGTCGCGGCAGCTCCTGAAGGTTCCGGCAGCTCCGGGCGCCGTGCGGTCACGGCGCCCCCTCCCACTACCCCCCGTTCACCTTCCCCATGCCCCCGCTTCACGGTGACTTCGATCATGGGCAATGACCGCCGTGCCCCATAGCATTGCGCGCCGCTCCGGACGGGGCCGCGCATCGCTTCCAGGAACGGCAGGGACGTCACACCATGGCAGTACGGGCAAAGAGCAAGCTGGCCCTCATCGGCACCACGGGCGCGCTGGCCGCCGCCGTCCTCGCGGGCGGCGCGCTGTGGCCGACGGACGAGGCGAGCGCCGCCGGCACCTCCGCGGCCACCGCCCGTGAGCTGTCGCACTGGCCGAAGCCCGTCGCGAAGCAGCTCGGCGAGGTCATCGCGGAGAACGGCCACAAGGGCGCGTACGCGGTCTTCGACGCGGACAACACCACGTACCGCAACGACCTGGAGGAGTCCCTCCTCCCCTTCCTGGAGATGAAGGGCGTCCTGACTCGCGAGACCATGGACCCGTCCCTGAAGACCATCCCCTTCAAGGACACGGCCACGCACAAGGAGAGCCTCTACAGCTACTACAACCGGCTGTGCGAGGTGGACGACCAGGTCTGCTACCCGTGGGCCGCGCAGATCTTCTCCGGCTTCACGCTGAAGGAGCTCAAGGGGTACGTCGACGAGCTCCTGGCGTACAAGAAGCCGATCCCCGCCGAGTACTTCGAGGACGGGAAACCGACGAAGACCGAGGTGAAGCCGCCGGAGTTCTCGCGGGGCATGCGGCAGCTCTACAGGACGCTGCGCCACCACGGCATCGACGTGTACGTGGTGAGCGCGGCCAGTGAGGACCTGGTGCGCATGGTCCTCGCCGACCCCAAGTACGGCTACGGCGTGAAGCCGCAGAACGTCATCGGCGTCGCCCAGCAGCTCAAGGACCGCAGGACCGGTGACGTCACCAGCTCCCGCAAGGAGATCGCCGAGGGCCGCTTCGGCGGGAAGGACCGCGCGAAGCTCGCGAAGCGCGAGCTGACGCCGCACCTGTGGGCGCCGCTGACCTGGTACGAGGGCAAGCCCGCCGCGATCAACACCTACATCGACGAGTGGAAGAAGCCGATCCTCGCCGCCGGTGACACCCCGGTGAGCGACGGCCCGATGCTGTTCCACTCCGCCGACGTGGACCACGGCGGCGTGCGGGTCTGGGTCAACCGCAAGGACTCGTACATGAAGCAGCTCGACGGGATGAAGAAGAAGAACGCCGCGCGGCAGCGCGAGCTCGGCCAGAAGGTGACCGCCGACAAGCGGTGGCTGACGGTCACCCCGGACCAGATCGGCTAGGCGGTCAACTCGCGGAAGGCGTCGGTCACTTGTGCCCGGCCGGCGCCGTCCGCCAGCAGGGCGTGCAGCAGGAGCCTGGCCTTCGGGGCGTCCAGCGGGCCCGCGGGGAGCAGGCCGCGCCCGAGCATGTCGTACTCGGAGCCCGGGCCCTTGTACGTCTCGCTGAGCAGCGGGCCCGCGCCCGTGCGGGAGGCGAGGACGACCGGGATGCGGGTGGCGAGCGCGGTCAGGGGTTCGACGAGCCAGGTGGGGACGTGGCCTGCGCCGAAGGCCGCCACGACCAGGCCGTCGAAGCGGGCATCGACGGCTTCGAGGAGTTCGCCGCGGTCGCCGAGGGCGAGCGTGACCAGGGCGACGTTGGCGTTGCCGCGCAGGCTCAGGGGGCGGGCGACGGTGGGCCCTGCCGGGCGGAGCAGGACGCGGGGCCTGCCCTCGACGACCCTGCCGAGCGGGCCCGCGCCCGGTGACGCGAAGGTCGCGACGGACGTGGTGTGGGTCTTGCGGACGTGCCGCGCCGCGTGGATCTCGTCCGCGAGGACCGCGACGACGCCGAGCCCCGCGCAGGCGGGGTCCGCGGCGACGGCGACCGCGGCGGCCAGGTTCGCCGGGCCGTCGGCGCCCGGCAGGTCCGGACGGCGCATCGCACCGGTGACCACGACGGGGGTGCGGGGCGCGCAGGCGAGGTCGAGGAGGAAGGCGGTCTCCTCCAGGGTGTCGGTGCCCTGGACCACGACGACGCCGTGCCCCGCGGCCGTCGCCTCGTCGACCCGCTCGGCGAGGGCGGCCACGTCCGCCACGGTCAGGGAGGAGCTGGGCAGCCTGCGCACGTCATGGACGGTCACCTCGACGCCGGGCGGAACCGCGCCGGTGGCCGCGATGACCTCGGCACCGGACAGCCGGGACGAACCGCCGCCGCCCTGTGCGGAGATGGTGCCGCCGAGGGTGAATACGGACAAGGTCGTCGCCATATGCCTCATCTTTCCGTTACGCGCCCCACAACTCGGGGGTTGGCCCGAGGATAGGCGGCATGACTCATGACTCCCTCGCCACGCCCGCCACCGAACCCACACCGTCCACAGAACCCACGCCCGCCCCTCCCGTGTCCGCCTTCCCCCCGTCCGACTTCCCCTCGTCCGACTTCTCCCCGTCCGGCTTCCCCTCGTCCGACTTCTCCTTCGCCTGCGACGGCGAGATACTCAGCTGCTCGGAGGTGGTGCCCGGCGCCGCACGGAACCCCGCCGTCACCGTCGTCCTCCTGCACGGCGCGGGCGCCGGCAGCAAGGTGCGACTGTCCGGTCTGCAGGACGACTTCGCGGCGCGCGGCTGCCGGGCGCTCGTGCTCGACTTCTCCGGGCACGGCGAAAGCACCGGCCGCCTGGGGGAGTTGAGCCTGCGGCGGCGGTTCGCACAGGCGGCCGCGGTGGTCGAGGAGCGGGTGCCCGGCTCCGACGAGCTGGTGTTCGTCGGGTTCAGCATGAGCGGGCAGACCGTGGCGGACCTGGTGGCGCACTTCGGCGCGCGGGTCACGGGCATCGGCCTGTGCGCGCCCGCCGTGTACGCGACGGCGGCCTGGCCGCTCCCCTTCGGCGACGGCGACGGCCCCTTTACGGAGATCCTCCGTACGCCGGGCCGCTGGCGCGAGTCCGCCGCACTCGATGTCTACCGGGACTTTCCCGGCCGGGCGGTGCTCGTGGTGCCCGGCACCGACGCGGTGATACCGCCCGAGGTGACGGTGGCCGTCGGCGCGGCGCTCAGCACGCGGGCGCGGTACACGCGACTCGAACTGCCGGGCGCGGACCACGCGTTGGGAGCGTGGCTCAGGGACCGTCCGGAGGACCGGCGACGGCTGGTGGACGCGCTGGTCGGGTGACGCGGCCCGGCCGGGTCGCACGGCGCTCGGGTCAGCGGTCGGTGGCCGCCGCCGTCGCCGTCGCGCCGGACGTCTCCTCGTCGGTCGTCCACGCCGCCACCCGCTTGGCGAGCGAGCCGCCCGCGCGGGTCCAGGTGAAGTGGTCGAGGCGGCGGCCCGCCTCCTGCGTCGTGCAGTGACGGCGGGTGAGCCTGGCCCGCGGGACCTTGCCGAGCAGGTGGTCGAGGGCGGCGGCGGGGGCGTAGGTGTCCTGGTCGACGGAGATCGCGAGCACGGGCAGGTCGAGGCCCGCGAGCGCCGCTTCGTAGTCGAGGGACGAGCCCTTGGCGCTGTAGCGGCCGGTCCGCACCTGCCGCGCCCAGTCGCGCATGACACCCTTGGGCTGATCCCCGCCGAAGCCGAGCCGGGCACCGGGCCAGCAGCCGAGCACGCTCGACGTGACGGTGATCAGAAGCTGGAACAGGAGCAGGCCGGGGCCGCGGACCGGCCCGAACGCACGGAACCAGACGGAGCCGGTCGCGACGACAGCGACGCCGTCCACCCGGGAGTCGCCCAGGCCGCCGGAGCGGCCGGGGGCGCGGGAATCGCCGGGGCCACCAGGGCCACGCCCCGCCACGGCCGCGTAGATCAGCCCCAGTTGGCCCCCGAGGCTGTGGCCCAGGAGGTACAGGGGTGGTTCCGGGCCGAGGTCGTCGCGGACTGTGGCCACGACCGCGGGGAGGTCCTCCTCGACGATCGCCCGGTAGCCGTGGCCGAGCCGCCCGGGACCCGTGCGGCCGCGGGTCGCCGCCTCGCCCTGGCCGCGCAGGTCGACCGTGAGCACCGTCAGGCCCTCGTCGTGCAGTTGGCGGGCGAAGCGGCGGTAGTGACGCGCCGCGGTGCCCATCGCGGGCAGGATGAGCACCGCGGGGGCCGGGGGCGGGCCCGGCGCCGGACCCGAGCCGGACGGAAGGAAGCGTTCCGGTGCGGGGGCGCGCAGGCCCCGCACGGGGAGACGGGTGCCGTCGGGGAGTTCCGCGGTCATCAGGAGCGGCAGGTCGCCGACGGGGTCCGGCTGGGTCATGGGCCCAGCATGTCCCATCGCACACGTGAGCGCACAGGGGCGCGCGTAAACGGGGGCCGGGGCCCGGAGCGGCCAACTGCCGTCCCGGGCCCCGGACTTGATCAGCCGCCGCTCCGCGTCAGCGACTGCCCCGCGTCAGCGGCTGTACCGCATCAGCGCCCGCACCATGTGGCAGGTGATGTCGGACGGCGGATGGATGCCGACATCCTCGGCCATGCGCCGTATCGTGCTGTTCTTCGCGTGGTCCGGCAGGTAGACGCCGGAGTCGAGCAGGGCGATGGCCAGGCGCATCGCCTTGAGACGGCGGTTGTGGTTGACATACCACTCGCGGGGCCGCCCGGCGGGCAGCGCCTTCTTCGCCGGCGGTACGTACGGCAGGTCGATCAGTACGGGCTTCGGTACGGTCTTGGACACACGCTTCGATGTGAGTGCGGCAGCGGGCACACGCATCCTCCTGTCGCGGTCAGGACCCCCCGTCGGGCGCCCTCGAACACTACTGTGATTCTACTGCGAGGCACTGACAATCGCCGCTGGCCAGAAGGGCTTTGGGCTATTCGAACAGACGCGACGCCGAACGCCCGGAACGGGTGGGGCGCGGGGTAGCGTGCGGGCATGGAGATCTGGATCAACCCCGCCTGCTCGAAGTGCCGCAGCGCCCTCACCCTGCTCGACGCGGAGGGCGCCGACTACACCGTCCGCCGCTACCTCGACGACGTGCCGACCGAGGACGAGATCCGCGCCGTGCTCGACCGCCTCGGCCTCGAACCCTGGGACATCACCAGGACCAAGGAGCCGGAGGCCAAGGAGCTGAACCTCGCGGACCACGAGGCCTGGCCCCGCGACGCCTCGGCCCGCGACCGCTGGATCAAGGCCCTCTCCGACCACCCGAAGCTGATCCAGCGCCCCATCATCACGGCCGACGACGGCACGGCGGTGGTGGGCCGCACGGAGGAGGCGGTGCGGGACGCGCTGTCGCGCTGAGAGCCCGTCGCCCAGCCCCGCCCGCGCCCCGACGCCCGGCACGCACCCTCGGCTCGTCGCCTGCTGGCCGACGGTGCTCCTCCTCGTGCTCGCGGGCACCTTCGGCTGGCCCGAGGCCCCGGTCACCTACAGCGGCCTGCTCCTCGCCTGGGGCGCCTTCGCCGCGCTGCGGGCCGGCTACCGGCGCCGCTCGGCCGTCCTGATCGGCGGCGCCGACGCGGCGATCGGGCTCGCGACAGCGGCCGCCAACGCGGTCATCAAGTGACGTCGGCCACTCCCGATTCAGGTAACACGGGGTTCACACAGGAGCAACGGCCGGGAAATCGCCGGTTGCCAGGCTGCCGCACATCACCACGGCACCGCAGCACCCGCACGTTCTGCGCCGTACCGAGCGTTTAGAGGATGAGGCACCCGTGACCTTCAAGGCCGAGTACATCTGGATCGACGGCACCGCCCCGACCGCCAAGCTCCGTTCCAAGACGAAGATCCTCGCGGACGACGCGAAGGGTGCCGAGCTGCCGCTGTGGGGCTTCGACGGATCCAGCACGAACCAGGCCAAGGGTCACGCCTCCGACCGCGTGCTCAAGCCGGTCTTCACCTGCCCGGACCCGATCCGCGGCGGTGCGGACGTACTCGTCCTGTGCGAGGTCCTCAACACGGACATGACGCCGCACGAGTCCAACACCCGCGCCGAACTGGCCGAGGTGGCCGCCCGCTTCGCCGCGCAGGAGCCGATCTTCGGCATCGAGCAGGAGTACACCTTCTTCGAGGGCGACCGGCCGCTCGGCTTCCCCGTCGGCGGCTTCCCCGCCGCGCAGGGCGGCTACTACTGCGGCGTCGGCTCGGACGAGATCTTCGGCCGTGACGTCGTCGAGGCGCACCTGGAGAACTGCCTCAAGGCGGGTCTCGGCATCTCCGGCATCAACGCCGAGGTCATGCCCGGGCAGTGGGAGTTCCAGGTCGGCCCGCTGGCCCCGCTGGAGGTCTCCGACCAGCTGTGGATCGCCCGCTGGCTGCTCTACCGCACCGCCGAGGACTTCAAGGTCTCCGCCACGCTCGACCCCAAGCCGGTCAAGGGCGACTGGAACGGCGCGGGCGCGCACACCAACTTCTCCACCAGGGCGATGCGCCAGGGCTACGCCCCGATCATCACCGCCTGCGAGGCACTCGGTGAGGGCTCGAAGCCGCTGGACCACGTCAAGAACTACGGCGCTGGCATCGACGACCGCCTGACCGGCCTGCACGAGACCGCCCCCTGGGACGAGTACAAGTACGGCGTCTCCGACCGCGGCGCCTCGGTCCGCATCCCGTGGCAGGTCGAGGTGGAGCAGAAGGGCTACATCGAGGACCGCCGCCCGAACGCCAACGTCGACCCGTACGTCGTGACGCGGCTGCTCGTCGACACCTGCTGCACGGCCCTGGAGAAGGCCGGCCAGGTCTGATCCCCCGCCCGGAATCCGACGGCTAAGGGTGCGTTCACCGGCACCGGTGAACGCACCCTTAGCTGTCCCGACCTCCGCTCATCTGATTCAATGGAGCCATGGGCAGCCACCGGAACACCTCGACGGGTCGTCATGACCTCGAGCCCTTCTGGCCCTCCCGGCAGCATCACGACTTCGACCGGGTGTGTTGCCGCGCGATGAACGCGCGGGCCCTGTAAAGCCGTTGCACCCGGCCTGATGCCGCCGCAACCGGCCTTCGCCTGACGCGCACGACGTACGTCTCGTTCTCGACGACTCCTTCGCGCGAAAGAGCTGACTCCACCATGGCGAACTCCCGTTCCTTCCCCGCCCCCGCCGCGCCCGCCACCCGCACGGTGCCCGGACCCACCGCCCGCGGCCGTCTGCGGGCCGTCGCCCCCGACGAGGTGGCGCAGATCCCCGACTTCCTGCCGCCGGGCGCCACCTGGCTGCCCGCGCCGCAGCACACCCTGCCGACCCTGCCGGGGCAGCCGCCGATGGTCGGCTACCTCGTCCTCGTACCGGCGGGCCAGGAGCCGGTCACCGCGGATCCCGCGCCGCCCGGGACCCGCCCCGCCCCCGCTCCCGCCGCGGGACCCGTCACCATCGACACCGGGCAGCGCGCCGCCGAGGTCGACGGCCGCCCCCTCGACCTCACGTACCTGGAGTTCGAGCTGCTCGCGCACCTCGTCGCGCACCCCCACCGGGTGCACACCCGCGACCAGTTGGTGACGACGGTGTGGGGGTACGGGCACGTGGGCGACGGCCGGACCGTCGACGTCCACATCGCCCGGCTGCGGCGCAAGCTCGGCGCCGAGCACCGCAGGACGATCCAGACGGTGCGCCGGGTCGGCTACAAGTACGCGCCGCCCACACTTCGCTGACCTGGGATGTCGCATGGGTCCGGGCTCTGCTGCGAGCAGAATCCGGTTCCCCCGGCGCGGGTCGTCCGGGCAGAGTCGCCCTCATGAGACTTCTGATGCTGGGCGGAACCGAGTTCGTGGGACGCGCCGTCACCGAGGCGGCCCTCGCCCGGGGCTGGGAGGTGACCGTCTTCCACCGCGGCCACCACGCGGCGCCCGAGGGGGCCCGTGCCGTGCACGGCGACCGCACGGCCGACGGCGGCCTCTCGGCGCTCGCCGAGGGCGAGTGGGACGTGGTGGTCGACACCTGGTCGGCGGCGCCGCGGGTGGTGCGGGAGTCGGCGAGGCTGCTCGCGGGGCGGGCCGGGCGGTACGTCTACGTCTCCAGCAGCTCCGTCTACGCGTACCCCGGCGCGGCCGGCTCCGACGAGGGCTTCCCCGTGGTGGACGGCGATCCGGACGCGGAGGCCACGGCGTACGCGCAGGACAAGCGGGGCGGCGAGCTTGCGGCGCTCGACGGGTTCGGGGCCGGGCGTACGGTGCTCGCGCGGGCCGGGCTGATCCTCGGCCCGTACGAGAACATCGGGCGGCTGCCGTGGTGGCTGAACCGCGTCGCGCGGGGCGGCCCCGTACTCGCCCCGGGCCCCCGCGACCTGCACATCCAGTACATCGATGTGCGGGACCTCGCCGAGTGGATCCTCGACGCGGGCGCTGCGGGGCTGCACGGGGCGTACAACCTGGTCAGCCCGATGGGGCGGACCACGATGGGCGAACTGCTCGACGCGTGCCTCGAGGTGGCGGGCGCCCCGGACGCGTCGCTGCGGTGGACGGATCCTCAGGTGGTGCTCGGCGCGGGCATCGAGCAGTGGATGGAGCTGCCGGTGTGGCTGGCCCCGGGCGAGCTGCACGACACGATGCACCGGACGTCCTCGGAGAAGGCGATCGCCGCGGGGCTCAGGTCGAGGCCGGTGGCCGAGACGGTGCGCGACACGTGGGAGTGGCTGCGGTCCATCGGCGGGAGCGCGCCGCAGCGGCCGGACCGCCCGGTCGTCGGGCTCGCCCCCGAGAAGGAGGCGAAGGCCCTGGGCCTGGCGTGACGTGCCGCGGCCCCGGCGCGGGGACTCCGCGCCGGGGCCGCGGCCTTTCGGCCGGGTCCGCTCAACGGCCGCTCGGGACGGCGGCGTCGGGCCGCCCGGTCCGCCCCTGGTCCGCGGGGGTGTCCTCCGCGTCGTGCGAGATCCGCGGGAGCCACCCGAGGCAGCGCGGCGTGTGCCAGTTGCGCTCGCCGAGGAGGGTCATCAGGGAGGGCAGCAGGATCATGCGGACCACCGTGGCGTCCAGGAGGACCGCCACGCCCAGGCCCACGCCCATCTGCTGCATGTCCTGCATGGACAGCGTGCCGAAGACCGCGAAGACCGCCACCATGATCACGGCCGCGCCGGTGACCGCGCCCGCCGTGCGCGTGATGCCCTCACGGATCGCCGAGCGGTTGTCCAGGCCGCGGTCGCGGAACTCGCGGATCCGGGAGACCACGAACACGTGGTAGTCCATGGAGAGCCCGAAGAGGACGACCAGGACGAACAGCGGCATCCAGTTCTCGATCGCGCCGGCCTTCTCCGAGCCGATCAGCTCCGCGCCCCAGCCGTGCTGGAAGACGGCGGTCATGACGCCGTAGGCGGCGCCCACCGACAGCAGGTTCAGCGCGATCGACGTCACCGCGATCACCACCGAGCGGAAGCTGACGAGCATCAGCAGGAAGGTGACCGCGGCGATGAAGACGAAGACCGGCAGGATGCCCTTGCCGAGCTGGTCGCTGAAGTCCTGGGACGAGGCCAGGTCGCCGCCCACGTAGGCCTCGGCGTCCACCCCGTCGAACGCCGCGGGGACCGTGTCGTCCCGCAGGTCGTGCAGTGCCTTCTTCGCCTCGGCGTCCGTGCCGTCGCCGGGCAGCGGGACCGCGACCTCGGCGACGTCGGCCGCCCGGTGGACGGTGAGTTCGGCGCCGTCGCCCGCCTCGCGGGTCAGTGAGGCGAGGGCGGCCCGCACCGGGGCGGAGTCGATGTCGTCGGCCTTCACGACCACCCGGGCGGGGGCGGGTCCGCCGGGGAACTTCGCGGTGATCTCCCGGTACGAGACGGAGAGCGGGGCGTCGGAGCCGAACTGCTTCTCCAGGCCGAGCTGTTCAGTTTTCATGCCGAGCGCGGGCGCGGCGAGGGCGAGCAGCAGGACGGCGGCGCCGGCGGCGAAGAACTTCGGGCGGGCCAGGACGGGCTTGAGGACGGTGCCCGCGATGCCGCCGCCGGCGTGCACGCCGTTCTTGGCGCGGCGGTTCAGGAACGGGATGCGGCCCGCGTCGATCCGGTCGCCGAGCCAGGAGAGCAGCGCGGGCAGCACCGTGACCGAGCCGAGCATCGCCACGCAGACCACCAGGATCGTGGCGACGGCGAAGCCCTTGAAGAGCAGCAGGCCGGACAGGAACATGCCCGCCATCGCGACCATCACCGTCAGACCCGAGACGAGGACGGCGCGTCCGCTGGTGGCCGCGGCGATCCGCAGCGCCGTCTCCGCGTCCCTGCCCGCGGCCCGCTCGTCGCGTTCGCGGCGCAGGTAGAACAGGCAGTAGTCGACGCCGACCGCGAGGCCCATCAGGAACATCACGGAGTACGTCGTCTCGAAGAGGTGCACCTGATGGCTGGCCAGCGAGAGCAGTCCGAAGGCGCCCAGGCACGCGGTGAGGGCGAGGCCCACGGGGAGCAGCGCGGCGACCACGGCGCCGAAGGCGACCAGGAGGATGCCGAGCGCCAGCGGCACCGCGGTGAACTCGGCCTTCTTGAAGTCGTCGGCGAGCAGGTCGGACAGCGCCTTCGCGGAGCTCGCGTCGCCGAACTGGTGAACGGTGACACCGTGCGCCGCGCCCTCCTTCCCCGCCTTCGCCACGGCGTCGAGCACCGGCTGGACGCGGTCGGCGGCGTCCTTCGACGCACCCTTGATCTCGAAGCGCAGCAGCGCGTCCTTGCCGTCCTCGGCGGGCAGCGGCGCCTGGACGCCCCGTACGTCACCCGTCGCGGTCAGCGCCTTCGACAGGTCGGCCGCCGCGTCCCGCCAGCCCCCGGCGGTCCGCGCGCTGACCATGACGAGCTCGCCCGCGGGCTCGTCGATGTCCGCGTCCTTCAGGATTTTGGCGGCCCTGGCCGAGTCGCCGACGTCCATCTCGTCGTCGGAGGCGGTGACCATGCCGGAGCCCCCGCCGATGACCGTGGCAAGGACCACGAAGACCAGCCAGCCGAGGACGGCCGCCTTCCGGTGGTGTGCGCTCCACACACCGAGTCGTGCCGCGAGGTTCCGCCTCATGGCGATCCGCCCCCATCAAGTCTGCGTATGCGTCGGATAAGACGTGACTCACGCTAGGAATCGGGGAGCGGACGTCCCAGCCGCCGAGGCCCCCTGTCGCCGGAGCGCAGGGCGAGTGCGTGGGGTGTCGTCAGGTACACCCATGCCCGGGTGCGGAGCCCAATGCCCCGCGCCCGCGCCACCAGCGAGAATGGGGGGCGTGCCGGTCGCGGGCAGCGGACGGACGACACATCGAGAGGGGCTCAAGGTCATGACGAGGCTACGGAACGCATGGGTTGCCGGGGCGCGGGGGCTGTACCTGGCGATCGCCTCGCTCGCGGGCTCGATCACCCTCTTCGTCCTGTCGGTGCTGTCGATCGCCTTCATCCTGCTCGGCGTCGGCGTGTTCACCACGCCGGTCGTGCTGAGCGCTCTCCGGCACTGGGCGACGCTGCGGCGCGACCAGGCCGGCCGGTGGGCGGGCGTGACGATCCCGGTCCCCTACCGCGCCTTCCCCGCCGACCTGCGCTCGGGCGTCACGGGGCAGGTGGAGCGCTGCTCCCTGATGCTCAAGGACCCGGCGACCTGGCGCGATCTGCAGTGGCTGCTCGTCGACATGATCGGCGGCCTGGTGTCCGCGATCTTCGCGCCCGCGCTGCTGCTGTACTGGCTCTACGGCTGGGTGCTCGCCCTCGGCGTGTGGAAGCCGATCCACGACGCGGGCGGCGGCGAGTGGTACGGCTTCATCCACGTCACGTCGCAGTCCACGGCCAACCAGGCCGCCGCGCTCGGCACCGCCCTCCTGGTGCTCGGCGTGTTCGTCAACCCCTCCCTCATCCGCGGCCACTTCCTCCTCGCCCGTACGCTCCTCGCGCCCACCACGAGCATGCGCGAGCGCGAACTGGCGCTGCGCGTGGACCGGTTGACCGAGACGCGGCACGACGCCGTGGACAACTCCGCCGCCGAGCTGCGCCGCATCGAGCGCGACCTGCACGACGGCGCGCAGGCCCGCCTCGTCGCCATGGGCATGGACCTCGGCACCATCGAGGCACTGGTCGACGCGGACCCGGCCAAGGCCAAGGAGCTGCTGGCCAAGGCCCGGCAGAGCTCCGGCGAAGCACTGACCGAGCTGCGCGACCTGGTCCGCGGCATCCACCCGCCGGTCCTCGCCGAACGCGGCCTCGGCGACGCGGTGAAGGCCCTCGCCCTGCGCCTTCCGGTCACCACCGAGGTCGACGTGGAGCTGGCGGGGCGCGCCGGGGAATCGGTCGAGTCGGCCGCGTACTTCGCGGTCAGCGAGACCCTCACCAACGCGATCAAGCACTCGGGCGCCGACCGGATCTGGGTGGACATGCACCACGCCGACGGCATGCTGCGCATAGCCGTCACCGACAACGGCAAGGGCGGCGCCTCCCTGGGGGCGGGCACCGGGCTGAGCGGTGTCGAGACGCGACTCGGTACATTCGACGGCGTACTGGCCGTCAGCAGCCCCGCGGGCGGTCCGACCATGGTGACCATGGAGATCCCTTGCGAGTTGTCCTAGCCGAAGACCTCTTCCTGCTGCGCGACGGCCTGGTGCGGATGCTGGAGGCGTTCGACTTCGAGATCGCGGCGGCCGTGGAGAGCGGGCCCGAACTGAGCAAGGCCCTCGCCGAGTTGCAGCCGGACGTCGCCGTGGTCGACGTCCGGCTCCCGCCGTCCCACACGGACGAGGGCCTGCAGTGCGCGCTCGCCGCCCGCAGGGCCCGGCCGGGGCTGCCCGTCCTCGTCCTCTCCCAGCACGTGGAGCAGTTGTACGCGCGCGAGCTGCTGGCCGACGGGAACGGCGGCGTCGGCTACCTCCTCAAGGACCGTGTCTTCGACGCCGCGCAGTTCATCGACGCCGTACGCAGGGTCGCGGCCGGCGGCACCGCGATGGACCCGCAGGTGATCCAGCAGCTCCTCTCGCGGCGCTCCGCCGACGAGCCGCTCGGCGCGCTCACCCCGCGCGAGCGCGAGGTCCTCGAACTCATGGCGCAGGGCCGGTCGAACGCGGCCATCGCCGCGCAGCTCGTCGTCACCGAGCGGGCCATCGCCAAGCACACGTCCAACATCTTCGCGAAGCTGGACCTCGCGGTCTCCGACGACGACAACCGGCGCGTGCTCGCGGTCATCGCCTACCTGGACCAGGGGCGCTGAACGCGCCGGGCCGCTGATGCGTATGTAGCCCCATGGGACGCAACAAGGGACGCACCTCACGAAAACGATCAAAGTTCACGCGGCGCATGGTCGCCGCGTCCGCGGCGCTGCTGCTCGGCGGCGGCGGGCTCGTCGCCGTGAACGTCTACGCGAACGCCGGGGAGGGCACGGACAAGACGCCCGCGCGGAACGCCGCGCAGCAGGTCTCCACCATCAGCTGTCCGGACGTGGGCAACCAGCTGCCCGAGGTGCCGGAGGCGGCACGCGGTGAGGTCGACCGCCGGCTGGCCGAGCTCGACACGCAGATCACCTCGGCCTACGACCGGTTCGGTCAGGTCCAGGACAAGGAATCGGTGCTGCCGCCGCTGGAGGAGCAGCGGCGGGGGACGCTCGGCCGGATCGGTGACGCGATGGACCGGGCGGGTGAGCGGCCTGACGGCATCGACGGCCTGGCGCCGTGCACCCTGCGCGCCGACGACCAGCAGTCCGGACAGGGGCAGGGGCAGCAGCCCGGACAGGGCCAGGGGCAGGAGCAGGGGCAGGAGCAGGGACAGGAGCAGGGGCGCAGCGGCAACGGCCCCGGGGCCGGTGACTTCGTCCCGATCAGGTCCGTCCGGCCCAACGTCGACCGCCCCCGCGACGGCCGGGGCGCCTCGCGCGGCACCTTCACCACGAACTGCGGCCGGAACGCGAACGGCAAGTTCAACCCGGACAACGTCATCGTCGCGCCCGGTGTGAGCAACGGCGCGCACCACATGCACGACTACGTGGGCAACCAGGCCACGGACGCCTTCTCCGGCGACGACGACCTCGCGCAGGGCCGCACCAGCTGCCGCAACCAGGGCGACAGGTCGACGTACTACTGGCCCGTCCTCAGGCTGCGGAACGGCAAGGACGAGAACGACGCGGGGGCCGACGGCGGCGGCAAGGACCAGAACGTCGGTGAGATCCAGACCCCCGCCTCGGTCACGCTGAAGTTCGCCGGGAACCCGGTGAGCAAGGTCGTGGCGATGCCGCGCTTCCTGCGCGTCATCACCGGGGACGCCAAGGCCTTCACCAACGGCGACGCCAACGCCAACGCCTCGTGGAGCTGCACCGGATTCGAGAACCGGCAGCTGAAGGACAAGTACCCGATCTGCCCGGCGGGCAGCAAGGTCGTACGGACGTTCACCTTCCAGAGCTGCTGGGACGGCAAGAACACCGACAGCGCCAACCACCGCACCCATGTCGCCTTCGCGGACCCGCGCACCGGCGCCTGCCCGCAGGGCTTCCGCGCCATCCCGCAGCTCGTGCAGCGCATCGTGTACGACGTGCCGCCGGGCCCCGGCTTCGCCGTCGACTCGTTCCCCGAACAGCTGCACAAACCCGTCACCGACCACGGCGACTTCATCAACGTGTTCGACGAGCGCCTGATGCGGCGCGTCGCGCGGTGCGTGAACGCAGGACAGCGCTGCAGCTGAGCGCCTGCTGCACCTGACCGCGCACCTGGCCCTGCGACCGTTCATCCCATGCGGTGACCGTGGTGGCCCCCGCCGTGCCTCCCCGCGGCGTCCACCACGGTCCCGCCGAGCCGTCCGCGCAGCGCCGCGATGTCATCGGCGCCGCCGACCGCCACCCACGTCCCGCCGACGAGGTACGTACCCCCGTAGTCGTTCGCCTCGTCGAGCCATTCGGCCTGGCCACGGCTGTTTGTAAAGGTTACGAGGACGTAGCGCCGGGCACCGTTCTGACAGGTGGCCTGGCGCAGTTCGGCCGCGTCCTTCCGGATCTCGGGCCTGCACCCCGCCTCCGCCGCCAGCTGCTCCAGGCTGCCGCTCGCCGTGTCCGGTGTGCCGTCACTCCCCGAGCCGCACCCCATCACCATCCCCATCAGCAGCCCTCCCACAGCCATGCCCGAAAACGCGCTCCGTGCTGCCCTCATCGGCACACCAGCCTCTCCCGGCGACTTGAACACGCCATCTCCCTCTCCACCGTTGAGCACGGGGGGCGGCACGGATACCGTGCGCCGCAGCCTTCACCTCAGGGGGTACACATGTCCGAACTGTCCCGACGTTCCGTGCTCGGCACCGCCGGCGCGCTCAGCATCGGCGCCGCCGTCGGCGGGGTTCCGCTGCCGGCCCACGCCGCCGATGGCCCCACAGGACCCACGGGACCCGCAGGGGGCCCCGCCTTCGATACGTATTCCGCGCGCTCCGCGCTCAACAGACTCCTGCCGCAGCACGCGGAGCAGATCCGTCTCAGACTCGTCCCGGCGCGGGACGGCGAGGACCGCTTCCGGGTCACCGGATCCACCGGCCGGATCGAGGTCTCCGGCACGACGCCCGCCGTCCAGCTCACCGGCGTCCACTGGTACCTGAAGTACGTGTGCGGGGCCCATATCACCTGGAACGGCAGCCAGTTGGACCTGCCTCGCAGGCTGCCCGCGCCGTCCCGCCCGCTGGAACGTTCCACCTCGCTCCCCCACCGGTTCGCCCTCAACGACACCAACGACGGGTACACCGCGCCGTACGCCGACTGGACGTACTGGGAGCGGATGATCGACGTACTCGCGCTGCACGGCTGCAACGAAGTCCTGGTCATCGCGGGCGCCGAGGCCGTGTACCACCAGGTCCTGCCGGAGTTCGGCTACTCCGACACGGAGGCCAGGGCCTGGCTGCCCGCCCCCACCCACCAGCCCTGGTGGCTGCTGCAGAACCTCTACGGGTACGGCGGCCCGCTCTCCGAGCAACTCATCGCCGACCGCGTGGGGTTGGGCCGCCGCATCGTGGGGCGGCTGCGGGAGCTCGGCATCGCCCCGGTCCTCCCCGGCTACTACGGGAACGTGCCCGCCGGGTTCGTCGAGCGCAACGGCGGGGACGCCCACGTCGTGCCGCAGGGCGTCTGGCACGGGTACCGGCGGCCCGACTGGCTCGACCCGCGCACCGCCGCCTTCGCGGAGGTCGCCGCCTCCTTCTACCGGCACCAGGAGCGCCTCTTCGGCCCGGCCGACCACTTCAAGATGGACCTCCTGCACGAGGGCGGCACCGCGGGCGACGTGCCCGTGCCCGCCGCCGCCAAGGGCGTGGAAGCCGCCCTGCAGAAGGCGCGGCCGGGGGCCACCTGGGTGATTCTCGGCTGGGAGGCGAACCCGCTGCCCGCGCTGCTCGACGCCGTCGACAAGAAGCGGATGCTGATCGTCGACGGGGTCTCGGACCGGTACGCGAGCGTGACCGACCGGGAGCGGGACTGGGGCGGGACCCCGTACGCGTTCGGGACCATCCCCAACTTCGGCGGGCGCACGACGATCGGGGCGCGCACCCACGTCTGGAACGAGAAGTTCTTCGCCTGGCGCGACAAGGCGGACAGCGCACTGGTCGGTACCGCATTCATGCCGGAGGCCACCGACCGGGACCCCGCCGCCTTCGAACTCTTCTCCGAGCTGGCCTGGACCGAGGACCCGGTGGACCGGGACGCGTGGTTCTCCTCGTACGCCGACTTCCGCTACGGCGGGCGCGACCATGACGCACGGGCCGCCTGGCGGGCGCTGAACGACACCGCCTACCAGCACACCGCCGTCGAGCGCAGCGACGCGCACGACTCGCTGTTCGCCGCCCGGCCCGACCTCGCCGCCGCCCGCGCCGCCGAGTACGCGCCGCGCGCCCTGACCTACGACCCGGGCCGCTTCGACGCCGCGCTCGCCGGGCTGCTCGACGTGCGCGGCTCGCTGCGCGAGAACGCCGCGTACCGCAACGACCTGGTGGACGTCGCACGCCAGGCCCTCGCGCACCGCAGCCGCCAGCTCCTGCCGCAGCTGCGGACGGCGTACGCGAGGAAGGACCGGGAGACCTTCACCGCCCTGTCAACGCTGTGGCTGCGGCTCATGCGGCTCGCCGACGAGGTGACCGGCACGGCCCCCGCCTTCCTGCTCGGCCCCTGGGTGGCGGCCGCCCGGCAGATGGGGACGAACGACGCGGAGCGCACCGAGTTCGAGCGGACCGCGAAGGTCCTGATCACCGTCTGGGGCGACCGCGCCACGTCCGACGGCGGCCGGCTGCACGACTACGCCAACCGTGAGTGGCACGGCGTCATGGGTGACTTCTACGTCCCGCGCTGGCAGAAGTGGCTCGACGAGCTGGCCGACGCGCTCTCGGCCGGCCGGGCGCCGAGGGCGGTCGACTGGTTCGCGTTCGAGGAGCCGTGGACGCGGGAGCGGAAGGACTATCCGCTGCGGCCCGTCGGCTCCTCGTACCGGACCGCCTCCCGCGTGCGGGACGTCCTGGCGCGGGCGCCCTACCAGGGCACCCTGACGGTCACCGCGGAGCCGGCCACCCTCCCGCCGGGCAGCTCGGCCCGCGTGGAGGCCGTCTTCCGCAACGTCAACGGGCTGCGCGCCACGGGCCGCGTCGACTTCACGTTGACCGGCATCGACGCGGAGCCGAAGGGCCCCGTCTCCCTGTGGCGGGTCGCGCCCGCGGGGACGGGGAAGGTCGCGTGGCGGGCCCGCACGCCCTCCGACAGGCCCCTGGACCGGCCGCTGCGGCCCCTGCCGTACGAGCTCGCCGTGGAGTACGGGCCCGCGGGCGAACCGCGGGTGCGGTCCGTCCACGAAGGCACGCTCTTCGAGGCGGGGCCGCTGAGCGACGCGTGGAAGACGTACACGAACAACGGCGCCGTCTTCGGGGAGCTCGACGGGCGGTACGGGATCCACGGCGGCGGGGCGGACCTGTGGAAGGGGACGACGGAGTTCGGGGCGCTGTACCGGGAGGGGGTGCTGCGGGACGGCGTGTCGGTGACGGTGCGGGTCGACACGCAGGCGGTCACCGGGCCGTGGGCGCGGGCCGGCATCATCAGCCGCGCGGCCCTCGGCACGCCCGGCTCCCGCGGATTCGTCGACCTCGCCGTCACACCGGCCAACGGCGTCGTCCTCTCCTACGACACCAACGGCGACGGCACGCTCGACACCTACCAGCGGCTGACCGGCATCGACGCGCCGGTGCTGCTGCGCCTCTCCCGCGAGGGCGCGTCGTTCACGGGAGCCTGCTCCACGGACGACGGCGCGACGTGGCGGACGGTGGCGACGGTGAGCGTGGCCGGGGCGGTGGCGGCGCAGGACGCGGGGATGTTCATGAGCGCGACGAACGGCGGGGACGGGGAGCGCGGCCTCGTGGAGTTCAGCCGGTGGGAGGTCGCCTAGCGGCACTCGTCCGGCGGGGGGCGTCGTAGCTGTCGGTGCGGCGGTTGGTGACGCCCCCCTGCCGGAAAAATCGCGTGACGGGAAGCCGCGCGCGTGTGAGGGTGGGGCCGTGAACGACGACTGGGAGAAGCGGCTCGCGGCGGCCTGGGACGAGCTGGACGGCTACGGCGAGGACGAGGGCGGTGAGTTCCGCGCTCTGATCGACCGGCTGGTGGCCGAGCTTCCCGAGAACGACCCCGTCGGAGCCTTCGAGCGTGCCTGCGCCTTCGACTCCACCGGCCACTCCGACCGCGCCGTGCCTCTCTACCAGGAGGCGCTGGACCGCGGACTGCGGGGCTACCGCAGGCGCCGCACCGTCATCCAGCTCGCCAGCTCCCTGCGGAACACGGGCCGCGCCGAGGAGGGCGTCGCACTCCTGACGCCCGAACTCGACGCGCCGAGCGACGAGTTGGACGACGCCGTCCGCGCCTGCCTGGCCCTGTGTCTGGCGGACCTCGGCCGCGAACGCGAGGGACTCGCCCTGGTGCTCGGCGTCCTCGTGCCCCATCTCCCGCGCTACCAGCGGTCGATGGGCAACTACGCCCGCGCGCTCGTGGAGGACGTTCGCTCCTAGGGCCTCTCCGCAGGCGCGGCCCAGAGGTGACCATCCGAGGATTCGCTCGTTTTGCTGAACGTGTCGTCGAATGTGCAGTCTCACTCGAAGTCCCCGAACGCCAGCGGTCCCGCCCCCGTCGTCGACGTGGAGCAGGCCGAGGCCGCCCTCGTGGAGCACTACCCGCGGCTCGTCCGGCTGGCCTACCTGGTGCTGCCGCCGAGCCTCGGCCGCAACCGCCGGGTCCTGACCGCCCACGCCCTCACCCAGCGCGCCCTGCCCCGCACCCGCAGGACCGCGGGTGCGGCCGTGGTCCCCGCGCAGCGCGGCCACGGGCCCCAGGGCGACCCCGGATACGCGTACGTACGCCTGCGGGTGCTGCGCGGCGCCCTCGACGCGGGGCTGCCGCTGCGGTGGACCGCCTGGCCCAAGCGGGCCCAGCTGCCGCCGCTCCTTCCGCAGGTGCGCGGGCTGCGGCTCTTCCCGCGCTCGGGCGGCGCCGACGAACTCGCCCTCGACCAGCGCCTCGCCGCCCTGTCCTGCGCCGGCCGCGCCGCCTACGTCCTGCGCGGTCTTGAGGAGCTCGACGAGCCCGATGTGTGCGCGGTGCTGTCCGCCGCCGGCTGCGACGACCCGGAGGACGCGCTCGACGAGGCCGACGAGGTCGAGGACCGGTACGACCTGCTCGCCTCCACGGAGTTCGACCCCTGCTCCCTGCATGCCAGGCCCACCGACCTGATGCGGCGCAGGCAGCACATGAAGGCCGCGGGCGTCGCCGCCGTCGCCGCGCTGGTGTGCGGGGCGCTGCTCGGGCTGCCGGGAGAGGGCTGGGGACCCGACGGCGCCGCCGCGCCCCCGTACGCGCAGAACCCGGCAGGGCAGGCCGCCCTCGATCCGGGGCAGCTGACGGTGGCCACCGCGTCGGCGTGGAAACGTTCCTCGCGCACCGACTTCACCACGTGGCCCGCCCGCGGCAATCTGATCGGCGACAAGGAGCTGCTCCGGCGCGCCCTCGCCGTCTGGGCGCGGCCCGGCGAGTCCGTGCAGGTCTCGGCGACCCCGGGCACCCCGGCCGGCGCCCCGCCGGGACCCGCCCAGCTGCTCTTCGCCGGTGACGTCGACTCCGCGCGCGTGGTGCTGCTCTACGACGGCCTGCGCATCGCGCGGTACGCGGAGCCGCGCGAGGGCACCGGCGGTGCCGCGCTCGACTTCGCACGGGTGGACGGCGCGACCGGCACCGAGGCGAACGCCGTCGTCGTCGACCGCGCCGACGGGAACATCCGCTACCTGACCGCCCCCTGGGTCAGGTCCGTTTCGGTGCAGGACCTGCTGAAGCCCGCCTCGAAGGCCGTCGCCCTGCACCGCTCGAAGGACGGCGTCACCGACCCCTTCACCGGCCCGGTGCAGACCGGGCGGTGCACGTCGTGGAACGCGCTGCGGCTGCGCGACGACTCCGGCGCCGTCCGCATGTCGACCGACCTCGGCGAGCTCGTCCCCGCCCATCTGACCGCGGGCCGCCCCGCGGCCCCGCGCGAGGCCACGCCCGCCGAGTGGTCGAAGTCGGCCTGCTCCCTGGCGTCGGTGAGCTCGCACGGCGTACGCACCGTGAACTCCTGGACGTACGCCCGTCAGCCGCTGCCCGAGGGCAACGGCACCGCCGACTGGGTCTGCACCCGCGCCGAGACGTGGCGGGGCGAGGGCACCCGGATCCTCGCCCAGTTCCAGCCGGCCGACGGGCCCACGGGCGCCGTCGCCGCGAAGGCCGAGGACTCCCCCGCGTGCGGCGGCCGTGACCCGCGGGTCCTCGCGGGGGTGCGCTGGAAGTCCCGCGCGGGCGGCTGGTACCTCCTTGCCGCCGCCAACAAGGAGGCCACGTCGATCGTCGCGACGGGCGGCGTACGGGTGCCGGGCAACGTCCTCGCGACGAGGACGAAGCGGGACGCGGAGACCAGCCTGACCGCCACCCTGCCGGACGGCGGCAAGCTGAACCCGCTGCGGTAGCGCCGGGGCGCCCTGTCCGAAGTTCCCCTCCCGGACCCCTGTACCGCCGAACTACCGCTCAGTACATTGACGCCATGTCTAATACGCAGAGCCGGGTGCCCGAGCCCGTCGCGTCCGAGCGCATACCGCTCAAGGCACGCAACGTCTCCTTCTCCTGGGAGAACACCCCGCTCCACTGGCTCCCGGACGACCCGTTCACCACGCACACCATCAACGTGCTGCATCTGCTGCTGCCCGCGGGTGAGCGCTGGTTCGTCCACGTCTACAAGCAGGTCCTGCCGCTCATCCGCGACGAGAGACTGCGCGAGGACGTCATCGGGTTCATCGGCCAGGAGGCCATGCACTCGCAGGCCCACGACGAGGTCCTGCCGCACCTCAAGGAGCAGGGGCTCGACCCGACGCCGTACACCGCGCAGGTCGACTGGCTCTTCGAGAAGCTGCTCGGCGACCGGACCCTGCCGCCGGGCAGGGCCCGCAAGTGGTGGCTGATGGAGCGCGTCGCGATGATCGCGGCCATCGAGCACTACACCGCGTTCCTCGGCGACTGGGTGCTGAACGCCGACGAGCTGGACCGCAGGGGCGCCGACCCGACGATGCTCGACCTGCTGCGCTGGCACGGCGCGGAGGAGGTCGAACACCGCTCCGTCGCCTTCGAGGTGTTCATGCACGTCGACGGCGGCTACCGGCGCCGGGCCAGGACCTGGGCGACCGCGTTCGGCGCGCTGGTCTTCCTCTGGCAGCGCGGGGCCCGGTTCTTCATGGCGAACGACCCGACGCTCACCGGCGGCAAGGCGTCCTTCAAGGACTTCTACCGCAGCGGCAGGGCGGGGACGCTGCCCACCACCGGCGACATGATCCGCTCCATACCCCGCTACCTCAGCAGGGATTACCACCCCTCGCGGGAAGGCAGCACCGAGCAGGCCGTCGCCTACCTCGCCTCCTCGCCCGCCGCCGTCGCCGCCCTCGCGGCCGAGAAGGGGGCCCTCTGACATGCCCCGCATCCGCACCGTCGCCCTCGTCGCGGGCGCCGCCCTGCTCACCCGGCGGGCCCTGCGCCGCCGCGTCGATGCGTCCCCGCTGTGGCCGCTGCCCGCCCTGGAGGAGCCGGTCTCCGGACGGCCACGCTCCCGGGCGCTGCGGCTCCTCGTCACCCGGCACGAGAGCGTCGCCGACGGCGTCGTCCAACTGCGCCTGGAGGGCGCCGACCTGCCGCCGTGGACCCCCGGCGCCCATCTCGACCTCGTGCTGCCCTCGGGGCTCGTACGGCAGTACTCGCTCTGCGGCGACCCCGAGGACTCCTCCTCGTACACCGTCGCGACCCGGCTGATCACCGCAGGACAGGGTGGCAGGGGCGGCTCGCGTGAGGTGCACGAGCGGCTCCGGGAGGGCGCCCGGGTCGAGGTGCGCGGGCCGCGCAACCGCTTCCCGCTCGCCGACGCGACGTCGTACGTCTTCGTGGCGGGCGGCATCGGCATCACGCCGATCCTGCCCATGCTGCGGGCCGTCGAGGCCTCCGGGGCACCGTGGCGGCTCCTGTACGGCGGGCGCTCTCGCTCCTCGATGCCGTTCCTCGAAGAGGTCCAGAAGCTCGGCGGCGCCGGGCGGCAGCGGGTGACCGTCGTCGCCGAGGACGAGGACGGCCTTCCCGACCCGGCCGCCTTCCTCGACGGCGCCCCGCGGGGCACCGCCGTCCACGTGTGCGGCCCCGAGCCCCTGATCGACGCCGTCGAAGCCGCCCTGCCCGACGGGTGCTCGCTGCACCTGGAACGTTTCACGCCCCGCACCGACAGCGAGGGCAATGCCGCCTTCGAGGTCGAACTGCGGCGCAGCGGCCGCACGGTGGCGGTCGCCGCGGACACCTCGGTGCTCGCCGCGGTCCGCGCCGAGCTGCCGGACACCGCGTACAGCTGCGAGCAGGGGTTCTGCGGGACGTGCCAACAGCGCGTCGTGGAAGGGGAGATCGACCACCGCGACGAACTCCTCACGGACGCCGAGCGGAGCGGCTCCATGCTCATCTGCGTCTCGCGGGCGCGCGGGGGGCGGCTCGTGCTCGACATGTGAGACACCGGGTTCTGCTCGGTAAGGTGTTCGCATGACAACCGGGGTGCGCCGCAGGATGGGTGTCGAGGAGCGGCGGCAGCAGCTGATCAAGGTCGCGCTCGAACTGTTCAGCCACCGCTCGCCCGACGACGTCTCCATCGACGAGATAGCGGCGGCCGCGGGCATCTCGCGCCCGCTGGTCTACCACTACTTCCCCGGCAAACTCAGCCTGTACGAGGCGGCGTTGCGCCGGGCGGCGGAGGATCTGGCCGACCGGTTCGTGGAGCCGCGCGAAGGCCCCCTCGGGGCGCGGCTGCTGCGGGTGATGGGGCGCTTCCTCGACTTCGTCGACGAGCACGGCCCCGGCTTCTCGGCGCTGATGCGCGGCGGCCCGGCGGTCTCCGCGGGGGGTGCGTACGCACGCGCGGCCGTCTCGACGACGAACGCGCTGATCGACTCGGTGCGGCAGGCGGCGTACGACCAGATCCTCACGCACCTGGGCGTCACCGATCCGCCCGCCCGGCTCGAACTGGTGGTGCGGTCCTGGATCTCGCTTGCCGAGTCGACGGCGCTGATCTGGCTGGACGGCCGCCGCATCCCGCGTGCGGAGCTGGAGTTGCAGCTGGTGCACGACTTCGCGGCGCTGACCGCGGTGAGCGCCGCGTACGACGAGGAGATGGCGGATCTGCTGCGCACCGTCCTCGCCTCGGAGCCCGCCGACGGCCCGTTCGCCGAACTGATCGGGCGGCTGGTTACGCTCGCCCCATGACCACCGCACGCCTGACCGTCCGCCCGGCGACGGACGCCGACATCGACACGCTCGTCTCCCTCTACGAGGGCGCGGCCCGCTGGATGGCGGAGCGCGGCATTGCCCAGTGGCAGCCGGGCGCCAAGGACGAGCGGCACTTCCGCCGGCTGATCGGATGCGACTGTGCACAGGTGTGGCTCGCCGACGACGGGGACGAGGGGAACGCCACCGGGGCGTACGAGCTCTGGTGGTCCGACGAGCAGGCGTGGGGCGTCCAGCCGCCCGTCGCCGGGTACGTGCACCGGCTGATGACACGCCGCGGCGCGCCCTCGGGGACGGGCCGCGAGCTGCTCAGGGACGCCGAGCGGCGGATCGCCGCGGCGGGGCGCGGGCTGGCCCGCCTGGACTGCGTGACGTCCAACCCCCGGCTGCGCACGTACTACGAGGAGGCCGGCTACACCGTCGTCGGCGAACTGCGGGACAAGCGCGCCGCGGACGGCGGCTCGTACGGCGTGCTGCTCCTGGAGAGGCCGCTCGGCCCGTAGCGCTGCAAGGACAGGGGTTTCAAAGACAGGCTCTCAGGAGCCGTCCGCGCGCAGCCGCATCGCGAGGAGTGCGATGTCGTCGTCGCGGTCGTGGCCGAGGCAGGCGAGCAGCGTGTCGCAGAGGGCGGTGACGCCGAGCGGCGCGCCGGCCGCGACGGTGCGCAGCTGCTCCATGGAGACCGCGAGGTCCGTGCCGCGGGTCTCGATGAGCCCGTCGGTGACCATGAGGAGCCGGTCGGTGGGGAGCAGGACCGTCTCGGTGGGCGGTGGCCGGTCCAGGCCGAGGCCGAGCAGCGGGCCGCTCGCCCTGAGGTAGGCGGCGGTGCCGTCGTCGCGGACGACGAGGGGCGGGATGTGCCCGGCGTTGGCGACGCGGGTGTGTCCGCCGGCCGGGTCGGTGAGGACCAGGCAGAGGGTGGCCGTCACCTCGGGGTGGTAGCGCTGCAGCATCTTGTCGAGGCGGCTCGCGAGCGTGCCGGGGTCGGGGTCCTCGACGCAGTAGGCGCGCAGCGCGTGCCGGATCTCGACCATCACGGTGGCGGCGTCAAGGGAGTGGCCGACGACGTCGCCGATGCCGGTGAGGAGGCCCTTGGAGGTGTCGAGCGCGGCGTAGAAGTCGCCGCCGATCTCCGTGTCGCGGGAGGCGGGTTCGTAGCGGACGACGACTTCGGTGCCGGGTGTCTGCGGCACGTGCGCCGGCAGGAAGCTGCGCTGGAGGGTCAGGGCGATGTGGCGCTCCACCTCGTACATGAGCAGGCGTTCCGCGGCGACCGCGGTGGCGTGGGCGAGCCGTCCCATGAGGCGCCCGGTGTCGGCGGGCAGCCCCTGGGCGTACGCGGGGACGGCCAGGCACACCGGCGCGCAGCCCTCGCGGGCGCGGGCCAGGGCGAGCCGGGCGCCGTCGGGCGCTCCGGTGGCGTCGGGCCGTTCGGCGTGGAAGAAGCCGGGCGGCCACAGGGGTGCGCGGACGACGGTGTCGCGCACGCCCACGCGGCCCGACATGTCGCGCTGGATGAGGCGGGCGACCGCGGTGTGCGCGCCGTCGTCGGGCAGGGAGGCGGCGGTCCTGCGCCGGGACAGGCCCAGGTGCAGCTCGCCGTTGTCGCCGAGGACGAACGCGGCGGCGGGGCCGAGGGTGAGGCGGGCGGTGCCGGCCGCGGCGGCCTCGGCGAGTTCGCGCGGGCAGCGCGCCGACTGGACGTCGAGGATGGTCTCGGCGAGCCGGGTCAGGTGTCCCGCCTGGGTCTCGGCGTCGCAGCGGTGGCGCGCCCCGCGGGCGGCTGCCCGCACGACGGCCTGGATCTCCTCCGGTTCGGCGGGGACCGTCAGGTAGGCCTCGCCGCCCGCGTCGAGGCCGCGGCACCGGTCGGCGGGGGCCGTCCGGGCGGCCGAGAAGTGCACGACGGGCAGAGCGGCGTAGGGCGGCATCTCCTTCATCCGGCGGCACAGTTCGAAACCGCTCATGTCGGGCAGCCCGACGTCGACGAGTGCCACGTCGGGCAGTTGCCCGGTGCGCCTGCGCGCGTCGAGCTCGATGAGGGCCTCGCGCGCGCTCGCGACGAGAACGACGCGGTGACCGTCCCTGCGCAGGACCGCGCCCAGTGCGTATCGGCCGGCGGCGACGTCGTCCACCACCAGGACCGTAATGCCTGCCTTGTCGTTGACGCTCACTCGTGGCCCCTTTGGGGCTGGTGGGGCGGACCCCCGTTGGGCCCGCATCACCAAATTAGCGCCCCGACGGGCGCTTCGGGGAATGATGACGCCGCTGCGACCGGGACCGGTGAAGATCCCGGAACCTTTCCCGAACACGGCGCGTATGAGGTTAAGATCCGCGCCGCCCGGCGACGGGGCACCGTCGCGTACGCACTGCGTACGCGCTTTCGGCACCCGTTCGGACCCGCCGTCCGCGGGGTGTGGATCCCGCGCGGACGCGGGTAGGCGTGCGGCATGTGCCCGATGCGGCGGACAACCTCGTGACCTTCGCGTTCCGCGCGGCGTTCACCCAGGTGTCAGGACCGCCGCCGGCGCCACCGCCCACCGAATCGAGCCCCTTCGGCACCAGCCACCACAGCCGCCACCCCGCCCTCGCAATTCCCCGCACTTACAAGGGATTTCATGACCCAGAACGCCACCGCCGCGCCCGCCGCCACCGACTCCGCGCCCGCACCGCGGTGGTGGCGCGACGCGGTCATCTACCAGGTCTATCCGCGCAGCTTCGCCGACGGGAACGGCGACGGCATGGGCGACCTGCCCGGCATCACGGCCCGCCTGCCCCATCTGCGCGACCTGGGCGTGGACGCCGTCTGGCTCTCCCCCTTCTACGCGTCGCCGCAGGCCGACGCCGGCTACGACGTGGCGGACTACCGCGCCGTCGACCCGGTGTTCGGCACCCTCACCGACGCCGACGACCTCATCCGCACGGCGCACGCCCTCGGCCTGCGCGTCATCTTCGACATCGTGCCCAACCACTGCTCGGACCGGCACGAGTGGTTCCGGCAGGCGCTGCGCGACGGCCCCGGGTCACCGGCGCGCGACCGCTTCCACTTCCGCCCCGGCAAGGGCGCCGGCGGAGAACTCCCGCCCAACGACTGGGAGTCCGTCTTCGGCGGCCCCGCCTGGACCCGCGTCGAGGACGGCGAGTGGTACCTCCACCTCTTCGCGGCCGAGCAGCCCGACTTCAACTGGGACCACCCCGCCGTCCACGAGGAGTTCCGCTCCGTCCTGCGGTTCTGGCTCGACATGGGCGTCGACGGCTTCCGCATCGACGTCGCGCACGGCCTGGTCAAGGCGTCGGGCCTGCCGGACATCGGCCACGGCGAGCAGGTCAGGCTGCTCGGCCGGCAGGACGTGCCGTACTTCGACCAGGACGGTGTACACGCCATCTACCGCGACTGGCGCGGGATCCTGGAGGAGTACGGCGGGGAGCGCATCGCCGTCGCCGAGGCGTGGACCCCGACGGTCGAGCGCAGCGCCCGCTACCTGCGCCCCGACGAGCTGCACCAGGCGTTCAACTTCGAGTACCTGACGACCGGCTGGGACGCCGCCGCGCTGCGCGCCGTCATCGACCGCTCGCTGGCCGCGATGGACTCCGTGGGCGCGCCCGCCACGTGGGTGCTCTCCAACCACGACGTCGTACGCCACTCCACGCGCTTCGGCGACGGCGACGAGGAGCGGGGCCTGCGCCGGGCGCGGGCGGCCACGCTGCTGATGCTGGCGCTGCCCGGCTCCGCCTACCTCTACCAGGGCGAGGAGCTGGGGCTGCCCGAGGTCACCGAGCTGCCGGACGAGGTGCGTCAGGACCCGGCGTTCTTCCGCGGCTCGGGGCAGGACGGCACGCGGGACGGCTGCCGGGTGCCGCTGCCCTGGTCGGGACAGCACGCTCCGTACGGCTTCGGGCCCGTCGAGGGCGGCCCGAGCTGGCTGCCGCAGCCGGACTCCTGGCGGGACCTCTCGGTGGCGGCGCAGACCGGCGACCCGGCGTCGACGCTGGAGTTCTACCGGCGCGCGCTCGCCGTGCGCCGCGCCCACCCGGCCCTCGGCGCGGGCCGCGGCATCACGTGGCTGCCCTCTCCCGACGGCGTGCTCGCCTTCCGCCGCAGCGGCGCCGACGGCACCTTCGTCTGCACGGTGAACCTCACGGCGTCGCCGGTGGCGCTGCCCACCCCCGGCACGTTGCTGCTCGCGAGCGCGGAGGTCGGGCCCGGCGCCGCGGAGAGCGTGCTCCCGCCGGACTCGACGGCATGGTGGACGACCTGAGACGTCCCAGACGGCCCAGGCGCCCCTAGGGCCGCACCGGGTGGCGGCCTCGTTCCTGCGGCGTAGAGAATGCGGCCCGAACCCGACCAGGGGATGATCGGTCGAAGGGTGTGGATCTGGCAGACTCTGTCCCTATGGGTGAGACGACCGTGACGACACTTGAGGACGGGCAGAAGCCCGCCGCATCACCCATCGCGGGCGAGCGGGACGACCGCAGTGGGCGGACCTTCGCACGTCGTCTGAGCCGTCTCCGTACGCCCCGCCGCCCCCGGCTGTGGTTCGAGATCCTGCTGATCGCGGTGAGCTACTGGACGTACTCGCTGATCCGCAACGCCGTGCCGGAGCAGAAGTCCGCGGCCCTGCGCAACGCGGACTGGATCTGGCGGGTCGAGCAGGACCTGGGGATAGCGGTCGAGCAGAGCGTCAACCACGCCGTGGACTCGGTGACATGGCTCATCGTCGGCATGAACTACTACTACGCGACGTTGCATTTCGTGGTGACGCTCGGTGTCCTCGTCTGGCTCTTCCGCAGCCATCCCGGCCGGTACGCCGCCGCCCGCCTGGTCCTCTTCGCGACGACGGCGGTGGCCCTGGTCGGCTACTACCTGTACCCGCTGGCGCCGCCCCGCCTGATGAACGGCACGCACTTCATCGACACCGTGATCGTCCACCACACCTGGGGCTCCATGGCGTCGGGCGACCTCAAGAGCATGTCGAACCAGTACGCGGCGATGCCGTCGATGCACATCGGCTGGTCCCTGTGGTGCGGCCTGACGATCTTCGCCCTGGCGTCGGTGCCGTGGGTGCGGGTGCTCGGCCTGCTCTACCCCACGGCGACGCTCGTCGTGATCGTGGCCACGGCCAACCACTTCTGGCTCGACGCGGTCGGCGGCATGCTCTGCCTGGCCTTCGGGTTCCTGGTGGCGCGCCTCTGGTACGGCGCGCTGCCGTACGCGCTGGCGCGCGAGGTCGCGGTCAGGACGTAGGGCGTGCGCCGGGCGCCGCCCCCGACCCCCTGACCCCCCGACCCTTCCTAGCCGAACGACTCGTCGCCGTCCCACTTCACGTGCACGACCTCGGGGGCGAGGCCGTGGACCACCGCGCGGCCGACGTCCTTCTTGAACTGGTCGATCGTGCCCTGGATGCCGCTCAGCGGGTACTTCGCCTCCAGTGCGGCGATCAGTGCCTCCGCCGAGACGCCGACCGTGCGGGCGAGCTGCGCGGTGTTGGCGGACCGGTTGTTCCAGCCCTTGGCGTTGTTGCGGCCCACGTGGATGGACTCCTCCGCGGTGATGCTGGAGGCGCCGGCCTCATGGATCAGGTTCTGGCCGGCCACCGGGCGGGCCGTCAGGTGGAAGAGCGAGCCCTTGATCGTCGCCGAGGACTCGCCCGTCTTGCGGTCCCTGACCTCGCCGCCGCTGGTGAGCATCACATTGAGGTGGACGGCCAGCTGGGCCGTCGCCTTGCCGTCGCTCACGCTCACCGTCACGGGCCGCGAGATGAGATTGTTGCCGCCGTTGTTCCGGCACTCCCGGCCGAACTGGAATCCGCCGAGCGTACGGTCCTGGCCAACGATGATGTCCAGGAGCTGGTTCCAGTCGACGCGGGGGCCCACCTGGGTGTCACCGACGCGCTGGACGGCGGTCGCGCGCTGCGCCGTCGCCGTCGCCGTCCCGGCGTGCGCGTGTGCTTGGTGGGCGTGTGCCTCGTGCGCGTGTGCCTCGGGCGCCGGTCCGGAGAGGACCCGGTGGGCGTTTGCCTCGGCCTCGCGTTCGAACCGGTCGGACGGGTCGGACACCCGCAGCCCGTTGCCGTGATCGGTGCCTGCGACGGGCCCCTGGCGCTGCTGGATGACGTGCGTCAGCTCGTGGGCGAGCGTATGCCGGTCCGCGCCGCCGTCGCCGATGACGACATGGCTGCCGGAGGTGTAGGCGCGGGCGCCGACCTCCGCCGCGGAGCTCTTCGCCGCGCTGTCGTCGTGGACGCGGACGTCGGAGAAGTCCGCGCCGAGGCGCGCTTCCATGTCGGTACGGGTGGCGGGGTCGAGCGGCCGCCCGCCGCTGCGCAGCACGTCGTGGACGGTGGAGCGCTGCACGGCCTCGGCGACGGCGGCGTTCCCCGCGGTGCGCTGCAGCGCGCGGATCTCCTGGGCCGACATGCCCCCGGCGCTCGACGGGGTCGCGGCGGCGCGGGCCGGCGCGCGGCCCGCGACCTTCTCCCCGTCGGCGGATCGGGCGGTTTCGCGGGCGCGCATGGGGCCTCCAGGGACACGGACTCTGAACCCTTCCTGGATACGCCACCGAGGCGGCATCGGGCCAGGTGCGCGAGGGCAGCGTTGGGTGCCTGATGGGGCAGCGCGGGGCGCCGGGCGGCCACGCCGGCACCTCGGCGGGAAGGGGGCGGCCGGGCTCGGGGCGCCGGGCGGCCACGCCGGGAAGGGGGCTCAGGCCCCGTAGAACCGTTCCTCCACCACCGCCCGCGCCCGCCGCGTGATCCGCCGGTAGTCGTCCAGCATGTCACCCACGTGGCCGGTGTCGTACCCCAAGTAGCGTGCCACGGCGGCCAGTTCGCGCCCGTCGGAGGGGAAGGTGTCCCCGGCCCTGCCGCGTACCAGCATCACCGCGTTGCGCACGCGTGTGGCGAGGACCCACGCCTCGTCGAGGATCGCCGCGTCGTCCGTGGGGATGAGCTTCGCCGCTCGGGCCGCCGCGAGGGCTTCACGGGTGCGGGTCGTACGCAGCCCCGGCTCGGCCCAGCCGTGCTCCAACTGCAGGAGCTGGACGGTCCACTCGACGTCGGAGAGGCCGCCGCGGCCCAGCTTCGCGTGCAGCGTCGGGTCCGAGCCGCGCGGCATCCGCTCCGCCTCCATGCGGGCCTTGAGCCGACGGATCTCCCGGATCGCGTCCTCGCCGAGACCCTCCGCCGGATAGCGCAGGGGGTCGACGAGGTCGATGAAGGCGCGGCCGAGCTCCTCGTCACCCGCGACCGGTTCGGCCCGCAGCAGCGCCTGGGACTCCCAGACGAGGGACCAGCGGCGGTAGTACGCCTCGTACGAGCCCAGGGTGCGCACCAGCGGACCGCTCCTGCCCTCCGGGCGCAGGTCCGCGTCGATGAGCAACGGCGGGTCGGCGGAAGAAAGTTGCAGCAGTCGGCGCATCTCGGAGACGACCTTGGCCGCGGCCTTCGCCGCCTCCTGCTCGTCGACGCCCTCGCGCGGCTCGTGCACGAACAGGACGTCCGCGTCCGAGCCGTAGCCCAGCTCGTGGCCGCCGAAGCGGCCCATGCCGATGACCGCGAAACGGGTGGGGAGCAGGCCGCCCCAGCCCTCTCGGACGACCGCGCGCAGCGTGCCCGCGAGGGTAGCGGCCGTCAGGTCCGAGATCGCACCGCCCACCCGGTCGACGAGCGTGCCGGGGTCGGCCTCGGCGGGGCTCTCCTCCGTACCGTACGAGCCGATGAGGTCCCCCGCGGCGGTACGGAACAGCTCTCGGCGCCGCACGCCGCGCGCCGCCGTCACGGCCTGCTCGGCGCCGTCCGCGCGGCGCACCGCCGCCAGTATCTCCTGCTCCAGGTGGGCGCGGCCGCGCGGTTCGAGGCCGCGGGCGTCACCGAGCAGGGCGACCGCCTCGGGGGCGCGAAGCAGCAGGTCGGGGGCGAGGCGGCCGGCGGAGAGGACGCGGGCGAGGTTCTCGGCCGCCGCGCCCTCGTCCCTGAGGAGCCGCAGGTACCAGGGGGTCTTGCCGAGCGCGTCGGAGACCTTGCGGAAGCCGAGGAGGCCCGCGTCGGGGTCGGCGGAGTCCGCGAACCAGCCGAGCAGGACCGGCAGCAGGGTGCGCTGGATGGCCGCCTTGCGGGAGACCCCGGACGCCAGCGCCTCCAGGTGCCTGAGGGCGGCGCTCGGGTCCGCGTAGCCGAGCGCGATCAGCCGCTCGCGGGCCGCCGAGGTGCTCAGCCGCGCCTCGCCCGGGGCGAGTTGGGCGACGGCGTCGAGCAGCGGCCGGTAGAAGAGCTTCTCGTGCAGCCGGCGCACCACGGAGGTGTGCCGCTTCCACGCGCGGCTCAGCTCGGTGATCGGCTCGGTTCGCATGCCCAGGGAGCGGCCGATGCGCCGCAGGTCGGCGTCGCCCTCCGGCACGAGGTGGGTGCGGCGCAGCTTGTAGAGCTGGATGCGGTGTTCGAGGGACCGCAGGAAGCGGTACGCGTCGTCGAGCTGGGCCGCGTCCACGCGCCCCACGTAGCCGCCGACGCCGAGCGCCTGCAACGCCACGAGCGTCGACCCGCTGCGGATCGAGGGGTCGCTGCGCCCGTGCACCAACTGCAGCATCTGCACGGCGAACTCGACGTCCCGCAGGCCGCCGGGCCCGAGCTTCAGCTCCCGGTCGACCTCGCCCGCCGGAATGTTCTCGACGACCCTGCGGCGCATCTTCTGCACGTCGGCCACGAAGTTCTCGCGCTCGGCGGCGTGCCAGACGAGGGGTGCGAGGGTGGCGACGTACTCCTCGCCGAGCGCGAGGTCGCCCGCGACCGGGCGGGCCTTGAGCAGCGCCTGGAACTCCCAGGTCTTCGCCCAGCGCTGGTAGTACGCGAGGTGGCTGGAGAGCGTGCGCACCAGCGGGCCGTTCCTGCCCTCGGGGCGGAGGTTGGCGTCGACGGGCCAGATGGTGCCCTCGACGTTCGTCTCGGAGCAGATGCGCATCATGTGCGAGGCGAGCCGGGTCGCGGCCCGCAGCGCCTTGTCCTCGTCGGTGCCCTCGGTGGCCTCGCCGACGAAGATGACGTCGACGTCGGAGACGTAGTTGAGCTCGTGGCCGCCGCACTTGCCCATCGCGATGACGGCGAGCCTGCACTGCGCGGCGTCGTCGGGGGCCGCCGCGCGGGCCATCGCGAGGGCCGCCCGCAGCGTCGCCGTCGCGAGGTCGGCGAGCTCGGCCGCCGCCTGGGCGACGTCCGTGGTGCCGCACACGTCGCGCGCCGCGATGGAGAGCAGGCAGCGGCGGTAGGCGACGCGCAGCGAGACGGGATCGGTGGCCTCACCGAGCCCCCGCTCGAACTCCGCCACGCCCGGATGCAGGTCGGCCGACTCGTACGTGGCGAGCGCCTGCCAGTCGCGGGGGTGGCGGGCCAGGTGGTCGGCGAGGGCCTCGGAGGCGCCGAGGACGGCGAGGAGCCGGTCGCGCAGCGGCTTGGCGGTGACGAGGGTGTCGAGCAGCTCCCGCCGGCCGAGGTCGTCCTCCTGGGCCTCCACGAGCCGGACGAGGCTCAGCAGCGCCAGGTCGGGGTCGGCGGTGGCGCCGAGCGCGTCCAGGAGCAGCGGGTCGTTGCGTACGGCGCTCAGCGCGGGATCGTCCAGGAGCCGCTCCGCCGCGGACGGGTCGGTGAAACCGTGCCGCAGCAGCCGGGTGAACGTACTGCTGCGTCGTCCTTGCGGCACCGTCATGCCGAGCCTCCGTTCGATCACCTCTCGGCCCGAGCCTACGGCCTGAGCGACGGACTCGGCGCCCCCGCGGCCGGGCGCGCCACCTTGCCCGTAGCGCTGACAGCGGCCCGGCGCCCTGCTGTACTGCGGCTCATGGAATACACACTCGAGGTGATCCCGCTGCCCGTCAGCGACATCGACCGCGCGATGGAGTTCTACCGCGACAAGCTGGGCTTCCACGTGGACATCGACACGGAGGTCATGCCGGGCATGCGCATCGTCCAGCTGACCCCGCCGGGCTCGGGCTGCTCCATCGCCCTGGCGGGCGACGCGCTCTGGCAGACGATGGCGGGCCCGAAGCCGCCCGCCGGCTCCTACCAGGGCCTGCAGCTGTGCGTGGCCGACGCGAAGGCGGCCCACGCCGAGCTGGTCGCGCGCGGACTCGACGTCTCCGAGCCGGTGCAGCACGCCCCGCAGGACGGCGGCACGTTCATGTACTTCAAGGACCCGGACGGCAACGGCTGGTCGATCCAGGAGTACCGGGTCCGCGCGACTACGCCGCTGCGGGAGGCGATCGTTCCGAAGGCTTGAGGTCGCGCCGCCGGGCGGGGCCCGGAGAGACGCCGCGGTGTCGGCGCCCTCCTCGCCCGGCCCGCGCCTACAGCACCGGCAGGTTCTTCCGCAGCTCGAAGGCCGTGACTTCCGACCTGTACTCCTCCCACTCCTGCTTCTTGTTGCGGAGGAAGAAGTCGTAGACGTGCTCGCCCAGTGTTTCCGCGACCAGTTCCGACTTCTCCATGAGGGCGATCGCCTCGCCCAGGTTCTGCGGGAGCGGCTCGATGCCGAGGGCTCGGCGTTCCGCGTCGCGCAGGGCCCATACGTCGTCGTCGGCGCCCGGCGGGAGTTCGTAGCCCTCCTCGATGCCCTTGAGGCCGGCGGCGAGCAGGACCGCGTAGGTCAGGTAGGGGTTGGCGCCGGAGTCGATGGAGCGGACCTCGACGCGGGCCGAGCCGGTCTTGCCGGGCTTGTACATCGGGACGCGGATCAGCGCGGAGCGGTTGTTGTGGCCCCAGCAGATGTACGAGGGGGCCTCGCCGCCCGCGCCCGCCGTGCGCTCGGAGCCGCCCCAGATGCGCTTGTAGGAGTTCACCCACTGGTTGGTGACCGCCGAGATCTCCGCGGCGTGCCGCAGCAGGCCCGCGATGAAGGAGCGGCCGACCTTGGAGAGCTGGTACTCGGCGCCCGACTCGTAGAACGCGTTGCGGTCGCCCTCGAAGAGGGAGAGGTGCGTGTGCATGCCCGAGCCCGGGTGCTCGGAGAACGGCTTCGGCATGAAGGTCGCGTTGACCCCCTGCTCCAGCGCGACCTGCTTCATCACCAGGCGGAACGTCATGATGTTGTCCGCCGTGGAGAGCGCGTCCGCGTAGCGCAGGTCGATCTCCTGCTGGCCGGGCGCGCCCTCGTGGTGGCTGAATTCCACCGAGATGCCCATGGATTCGAGCATCGTGATCGCCTGGCGGCGGAAGTCCATCCCGACGTTCTGCGGGGTGTGGTCGAAGTAGCCGGAGTTGTCGGCGGGGGTGGGCCGCGAGCCGTCCAGCGGCTTGTCCTTCAGGAGGAAGAACTCGATCTCGGGGTGGGTGTAGAAGGTGAAGCCCAGGTCGGAGGTCTTGGCCAGGGCTCGCTTGAGGACGTAGCGCGGGTCCGCGAAGGACGGTGAGCCGTCCGGCATCAGGATGTCGCAGAACATCCGGGCCGTGCCGGGCGCCTCCGCGCGCCAGGGCAGGACCTGGAACGTCGACGGGTCCGGCTTGGCGATCATGTCCGACTCGTACACCCGGGCGAATCCCTCGATCGCCGAGCCGTCGAAGCCGATGCCCTCGTCGAACGCCTGCTCCAGCTCGGCCGGGGCCACGGCCACCGACTTCAGGAAGCCGAGGACATCCGTGAACCACAGGCGTACGAACCGGATGTCGCGCTCCTCCAACGTACGGAGCACGAATTCCTGCTGCTTGTCCATCTTCCGCTTCCACCCATCCTTGCTGGTCAGGCCACCTGCACCCGGCTCCCGGGACGCACCGGGCACACGAGCATCCCATTACTCGGTTTCGCGCACGTTGCGGATGCCGTACCGCGGCGCTCCGAGCCGTACCGCGGCGTTCCGATCCGTGCCGCTCGCCGCTCCCTGCCCATAGTGCCTGCTCGACGGCCCGGCCGTAACGGCGGCGGGTGCCTCGGCCGGTCCACGCAGGAGTCACCCCTCTCGCTATAACTTGCATTTCAGATGCTAATTTGAGTCCCGAAACAGACAAGGGGGGCACAAACCTCCCGTACCTCTCCGTCCTTGAGGAGTCCACGTTGCTGTCCGAGCAGTCAGCCGCGACCGTCCGCGCCACGCTTCCCGCCGTCGCAGCGGCCATCGGCGACATCACCGAGCGCTTCTACGACCGGCTCTTCACCGCCCATCCGGAGCTCCTCAAGGACCTGTTCAACCGCGGCAACCAGGCGGCAGGGACCCAGCGCCAGGCTCTCGCGGGCTCGATCGCCGCCTTCGCCACCCACCTGCTGGAGCGCCCGGACGAGCGGCCCGACGTGCTGCTTGGCCGCATCGCGCACAAGCACGCCTCGCTCGGCGTGGCGCCCGGCCAGTACGAGACCGTGCACCACCACCTCTTCGCCGCCATCGCCGAGGTGCTCGGCGACGCGGTCACACCCGAGGTGGCCGCCGCCTGGGACGACGTCTACTGGCTCATGGCCAACGCCCTCATCGCCATCGAGGCCCGCCTCTACGCCGGGCACGGAGTCGCCGCGGGCGACGACACCTGGCGGGAGTGGGAGGTCGTCGACCGCGTCGAGGAGACCGCCGACGTCGCCACTTTCCGGCTCCGGCCCGCCGACGGGGCACCCGCGCCCAAGTTCCGCGCCGGGCAGTACGTGTCCGTGCAGGTCCAACTCGACGACGGGGCACGGCAGATACGTCAGTACAGCCTGTCCGGAGGCGTCGGTCCGGGTCATGAGGTGCGGCAGATCAGTGTGAAGCGGGTGCGCGGGGGCGCCGGGGTCCACGCGGCACCCGAGGGTGAGGTCTCGAACCACCTCCACGCGCGCGTGCGACACGGCGACGTGCTGCGGCTGTCCCCGCCGTACGGTGACCTCGTCCTCGACGCGGCGGACACCAGCGTCCCGCTGCTGCTCGCCTCCGCGGGCATCGGCGTCACCCCGATGATCGCCATGCTGGAGCAGCTCGCCGGCGCCGGGCACCGCGGGCCCGTCACCGTCGTGCACGCCGACCGCTCCCCCGCCGAGCACGCCCTGCGCGCCGACCACACGGCGTACACCGCCAAACTCCCGGACGGTACCGCCCACTTCTTCTACGAGCGGCCGGACGCGGGCCACCCCGACTCCCTGACGGGCCGCGTCGACCTGGCCGCGCTCCCCGCGATCGCGGCGGGCACGCGCGCGTACCTGTGCGGTCCGCTGCCCTTCATGCGGGCGGTACGTTCCCAGCTGATCGAGCGCGGGGTCGCCGCCGCCGACATCCACTACGAGGTGTTCGGGCCCGATCTTTGGCAGGCGCGGGCGTAGGGGTGGGGTTGGTAGCGGGGTTGGGGGCAGGGGGTGCGAGTGGGGCAGGGGACGGGAGCGGGAGTCGGGCTGGTGCGGTCTCTGGGAGGACTGGCCCGGATCAGTCCGCGGTCCGGGTCGTGATGTCCAGCAACAGCCCGCCCGTCGGGGCCGCCACGATGTCCGCCACCGTGAGCGGGTCCAGCGAGGCGTAGAACGCCTCCTGCGCCCTGCGCAGCGCGTCCCGCAGGCGGCACGCCGAGCTCAGCGGGCACGGTGCGCCGCCGCCCTCGCAGTCCACCACGTCGCCTGTGCCCTCGAAGGACCGCACCAGCGCGCCGACCGACGCGGTGCGGCCCGCCTCCGTCAGCGCGAGGCCGCCACCTCTGCCCCGGCGGGCCTCCAGCAGGCCCAGCTTCTGCAGTTCGGCTACGACCTTGGCCTCGTGCGTGTAGGGCACGGCCATGTCGGCGGCCACCTCACGCGTCGTGGGAGCCGCCCCCTTCGCCACGGCCAGGCGCATGAGGGTGCGCAGCGCCAGGTCGGTCGATCGCATGAGCCGCATGCCTTCGAGCGTAGGTAATGCGCATCTGCGGCTCAAATTCTCCGTCCCGGGCCTACCTGTTCTCCGTCCCGGGCCTACCTGTTCTCCGTCCCGGGCCTACCTGGCGAAGCCATCGATTCGAGAACGCTCTGTAGTACCGCCCCTCCCTCGCATTACGATCAGCGGACTCGTTCGTCGTCCCGTCCGTCCCTTTCCGCAGAAGGACACACCATGGGTTCCGCCAAGAACACGAGCAACGCTTCCCGCAAGGCCCGGATAGAGGAGATGCGCCGGGCAGAGCGCGCGCGTGATCGCCGGGGGCGGGTCCTCACGATCACCCTCAGCGCGGTCGTCGTCGCGGCGCTCGGCGTGGGTGGCTTCTTCCTCTTCGACAAGGCGTCCGACGACTCGGGCAAGGACGACGCGAAGGGCTGGCCGAAGTACAAGGTCTCGTCGGACGGCGAGAAGGTCTGGGGCAAACTCGGTCGTACGCACGTCACGAAGACGGTGAACTACCCCATGACGCCGCCGGTCGGCGGGGACCACAATCAGGTGTGGATGAACTGCAACGGCGATGTCTACAAGAAGGCGATCCCGGAGATGAACGCGGTGCACTCCCTGGAGCACGGCGCCGTCTGGGTCACGTACAACGACAAGGCGAAGCCGGCCGACCTGAAGAAGCTCGAGGCGAAGGTCAAGGCCACGCCGTACTCGCTGATGAGCCCGGTCAAGGACCAGAAGGACCCCGTCATGCTGACCGCATGGGCCCACCAGCGCACCGTGTCGGGCGCGGACGACCCGAAGGTCAAGGAGTTCTTCTCCACGTACGTCCAGGGGAAGCAGACGCCGGAGCCGGGGGCGGCCTGCACGAGCGGGCTGGCGCAGTGAGGTGGGGAGTGTCATGAGGTCGGGAGCGCAGTGGTGCGGAGCGCAGTGAGGTGGGGAGCGTCATGAGGCGGCGTACCAACTGGATCGTCGGCTGTGTCGCGGCGGCGGTCGTCGCCGGAGGCGGCATCACGGCGGCGGTGGCCGCCACGGACTCCGACTCCGGCGGCTCGCCCGCGCGCACGTCGGCCGACGCGGGCTTCGCGCAGGACATGTCCGTCCACCATCAGCAGGCCGTGGAGATGTCGTACATCGTGCGGGACCGCACCGACGACGAGGAGGTGCGGCGCCTCGCGTACGACATCGCCCAGACGCAGGCGAACCAGCGGGGCATGCTGCTCGGCTGGCTGGACCTGTGGGAGCTGCCGAAGGTGCCGGAGGGGGCGCCCATGGAGTGGATGGGCATGGGGGACATGCCGGCCGGTGAGGACGGGGCGCTGATGCCGGGGATGGCTACGGGGGCGGAGCTCAAGCGTCTCGGGAAGCTGAGCGGCAAGAAGGCGGAGATCCTTTACCTGCAGCTGATGACGCGGCATCACCGGGGCGGGGTGCATATGGCTCAGGGCTGCGTCGAGCGGTGCGAGGTGTCCGCGGAGCGGCGGCTGGCTCGGGGGATGGTGGAGTCGCAGGAGTCCGAGATCTCGTTGATGGCGACGATGCTCAAGGAGCGGGGGGCAGGGGTGAGGTGAGGGCCGGGGCGTAGTAGCGGCTTCGCTTGGGCTGGGGTCTGCGCCTGTTGTTCGTCTGTGGGGCGGGGCCGTGGGGGTATGTGCGTACTCGCTATCCCTGCGTCACGCTGCACGAACAACGGGGCTACAGGATGCTCGGTGCTCCGTTCGCACATACCCCCACGTCCCCTCCGGTGCGCGTGCGCCTGCGCCCCGGTGGGGGTTGCTCCTAGTCCCGCTGTACGTCGCAGGGCAAACGGGTGGGTGGGTGGGATACATCCGCCGCGAAGCGGCGGTCCTGTCCGCACCCGCACCCGCACCCGCAGGGGGAGACGGGGGAAACCCCCACCCCGACCCCGCCCAAGGCCCAGGGGCCAGAAAAGATCAGGCCAGGCGGAAAAGGTCCTCCCGCGACAACCGCCCCCGCAAAGGCGCCCCCGCCAGAACCCGTTCGACCTCGGACACCGCGTACTCCCCCAGCCTGCGCACCTCACTCCCCTGCGCCCCCGCGATGTGTGGGGTGACCAGGACGTTCGGCAGGCGCAGCAGCACGTGGCCGGCCGGCAGCGGTTCGGGGTCCGTGACGTCCAGGAACGCGTCCAGGCGCCCGCCCCCGCACTCCCGCGCCAGCGCCTCCGTATCGACGAGTGATCCCCGTGCCGTGTTGATGACGGTTCCGCCGTCCGGGATGAGTTTCAGCATGTCCGCGCTCAACATGCCCCGTGTCTCGGGGAGTTGGGGGGCGTGGACCGTGACGATGCCGCTGCGCCCGCACAGTTCGGGCAGGTCCACCAGCTCCGCCCCGAGCGACGCCGCCTCCGCGGGGCTCACGTAGGGGTCCGTGAGCAGGACGCGGCACCCCGTGTCCGAGGCGCGCAGCGCCGCGATGACCCGGCGGCCGATCCGGGACGCGCCGATGACGCCGATCGTGCGGGCGTCCGCGCCGGTGCGCCCGGTGAACGGCGGCCAGCCGGCCGCGTAGCCCGCCGCCGTCGGCAGTGCCCCCTTCGCGGCGAACGTGATCGCCGCGAGCGTGAATGCCACCACCGGGTCCGCGTTGGCGTCCGCCGCCGAGGAGACGGTGATGCCGCGGTCCCAGACCGCGTCGGTCACCATCGGTTTGACCGAGCCCGCCGCGTGGACGACGGCGCGCAGGCGTGGTGCGCGGTCCAGGATCTCGGGGGTCAGGGGCGGGCACTCCCACCCCGTGACCAGGATTTCCGTCCCGGCCAGGACGGCCCGCGCCTCGGGTGCCGCGAGGGGCCCCGCCAGGACGAGCGGCGCCAACTGCACGCAGCGGGCGAGGCGTTCGCGCAGGTCCGGTGGGAACACGCGCTCCGCGACCTCGTTGCCCATGGCCAGGGCCGCGACGGGCGGTCCTTCGCCGGCCCGGACTCGCCGATCCGTCCGCTCTGCCTGATCTGCCACGCGTGACCGTCCCTCGTAGTAACCGGTTACCAATCAGCGCCTGGAGGCTAGGACCAATCCGGGAGAGTGGTCAAGAGACAGCGAGGCAAGGGGGGTTGACCGGGCGAAGTAACCGCTTTAGATTCCGGGCACCTTATTCCGACGACGGAGGGGTTGCCGTGCCGACGGTGACGAAGGACCGGGCGGAAACCGAGGCGGTGAAGCCGCCCGGCAGGCGCGATAGCGGGTCAAGTGGTGAGAAAAAGGGGCGCGGTGAGCTGTGGAAGCGGTTTCAGCGCACCCGCGTCCTGGTCCTGCTCATGGTGCCGGGGCTCGTGTACTTCCTGGTCTTCCACTACGGCGCCTTCGTCGCCAACGCGGTGGCCTTCAAGGAGTACGTCCCCTTCGACGGCCTGTGGGCCAGCCCCTGGGTCGGCACCGAGAACTTCTCGCGGATGTTCGGCGACCCGGACTTCTGGCACGCGACGTGGAACACCCTGTTCATCGCCGTGCTTCAGCTGGTGTTCTTCTTTCCGGCCCCGCTGGCGCTCGCCCTGCTCCTGCACAGCCTGAGCTCGGACCTGCTGCGTCGTTTCACGCAGTCCGTGATCTACCTGCCGCACTTCCTGTCGTGGGTCGTCGTCGTCGCGCTCTTCCAGCAAGTGCTCAGTGACACGGGGCTGTTGAACACCTTCCTGAGCGACTCCGGGCTGCACACCGTCGACATCATCGGCAATCCGGACGCCTACAAGCCGCTCGTCGTCATCGAGGTGATCTGGAAGGACGCAGGGTGGGGGACGATCATCTTCCTGGCCGCCCTGATGCAGGTCGACGAGCAGCTGTACGAGGCCTCTGCGATCGACGGGGCCGGGCCCTGGCGGCGCTTCTGGCACGTCACGCTGCCCAGCATCCGGCCCATCGTCATCCTGCTGCTGATCATGCGGCTCGGCGACATCCTCTCCGTCGGCTTCGAGCAGATGCTGCTGCAGCGGCAGTCGGTGGGCCCTGAGGTCGGCGAGGTCCTCGACACCTTCGTCTTCTGGCAGGGCATCGTCGGCGGCGACACCGGATACGCCGCGGCCGCGGGCCTGTTCAAGGGCGTCGTCGGCGCGGCGCTCGTCTTCACCGCCAACCGGATCGCCCACCGGCTCGGCGAACAGGGGGTCTACAAGTGAGTACCGGTCAGGTCACCAGGCACGCCTGGATGGAGAAGCCGCGGTTCGCGACCAGGGCCGCCAAGGCGGTGGCGGTGGCCGTGGTTCTCGGGCTCGTGCTGATTCCGTTCCTCGTCATCGTCTCCACCTCACTCGCCTCCAACCGCGAGGTCGTGGACAACGGCGGCTGGGTGCTGTGGCCGAGCGATCCGACCCTGCGCGCGTACCGGACCATCCTCGACGGCGGCATCGTCACCAAGGCCCTCGGCGTCAGCGTCGGCCTCACCGTGACGGGCACGCTCTTCTCGCTCGCGTGCACCACCTTCCTCGCGTACGCGCTCGCCCGCCCCGGCGTCTTCGGCGGCAAGCCCGTGCTGCTGCTGATCCTGTTCACGTTCCTCTTCCCACCCGGCATGATCCCCGCGTTCCTGCTGGTCAAGGGCATGGGGATGATGGATACGTATGCGGCTCTCGTCGCGCCCGTCCTCATCAACGTCTTCAATCTGATCGTGCTGCGCGGCTTCTTCCAGGGCATTCCGGAGGAGCTGTACGAGGCCGCCAGGCTCGACGGCGCCGGTGACTGGCAGATCCTGTGGCGGATCGTGCTCCCGCTGTCCAAGGCGGCGCTGGCCGTGGTCTCCCTCTTCTACGCCGTGAGCTACTGGAACGCCTGGTTCCATGCATCGATCTACATGGAGTCCGGCCACTGGCCGCTGTCGCAGGTCCTGCGTACGTACGTCATCGGCGGCTCCCAGATCGCCGACACCGGTCTGAGCGAGGCCGGCCTGGTCTCCGCCCCGCAGACGACGCAGATGGCCGTCCTGGTGATCGCCACCGTGCCGATCCTGCTCGTCTACCCCTTCCTGCAGAAGTACTTCACCAAGGGCGTGCTCACCGGCGCCATCAAGAGCTGAGCCGTCCCCCAACCCGTCGTACAGAAGGGCTCATTCACGTGTCCGGTTCCTCGATGTCGCGGCGCACGCTGCTCCGCTCCATAGCCGTCGGCGGCGCCGCGCTCGCCGCCCCGTCCGTCCTGACCGCCTGCTCGACCGACTCCAGCGGCGGCGGCGACGTCTCCAACGCGGGCCACGAGGCGGCGCCCTGGCCCGCGTACATCCCGGCGAAGGGCCCCGCCCCCGACCTCGCACCGACCGCCGAGGGCGTGCAGCCCGGGTACACGAAGTACCCGGAGAAGCTCGTGCGGGCGACGGCCGAGAAGCCGGGCACCGGCAAGCAGAAGATCAAGGTCATGACCATCACCTACGGCACCCCGCCGAAGCCGGCCGGCGAGAACAAGTACTGGCAGGCCGTCAACGAGGCACTGGGCGTCGAGGTCGAGTTCACCGTCGTCCCCGACGCGGACTTCCGCGCGAAGATGTCGACGCTGATGTCGGGCGACGACCTGCCCGACATGATCAACTTCGGTGGCGGATACGTGCTCCCGCGGGAGTCGCAGTTCGTGAAGTCCCGCTGCGCCGACCTGAGCGACCACCTGTCCGGCGACGCGGTCAAGGACTACCCCAACCTCGCCAACATCCCCACGTACGCCTGGGAGGGCATGGGCCGCATCGCCGGGCGCGTCTACGGGCTGCCGATCGAGCGCGCCAAGGTGCAGGGCGCGATGTTCATCAACCGCGAGGCGTTCGACGAGGCCGGGTACGAGCCGGGCATGTCCGCGGCCGACTTCCGGGCGATGGCTGCAGAGGCGTCACGAGGGAAGAAGTCCGCGCTCGGCGCTTCCACGGTGGGCTTCTTCGGGTACCTCTACCACGCGATGTGGCACGGCGCGCCCAACCAGTGGCAGATCAAGGGCGGCAAGGTCACCGACATGTACGGGACCGACGCGTTCAAGGCCGCCCTGGAGTACATGGCCACGCTGCGCAAGGACGGCTCCTACAACTCCGACGCCACATCGATCTCCCAGGTCGACCTGAAGACCCAGTTCTACAACGGCACCGTCCGCTCGATGACGGACGGCTGGGGCGCCGCCATCTCCAACGCCCAGGGCATCAAGGACGAGTTCACCCTGGACGTCGCCGAGCCGTACGCCGTCGACGGCGTCACGCCCGTCTACCAGCAGAACCGCGGCTGTTTCGGCTACACCGTCATCAAGAAGGCCTCCAAGGACCGCGTCAGGCTGATGCTCCGGGTGCTCGACTGGCTGGCCTCGCCGTTCGGCTCCAAGGAGTACGAGCTGATGCACTACGGCGTCGAGGGCACCCACTTCACGTACAACAAGGACGGCGACCCGGTCGCCACCGAGACCGGTCTGATCGACTCCAAGACCAACCTGCCGTTCCCGTACCTGATGGACGCCCCGCAGCCGCTGTACTTCCCCGGCTTCCCCGACCTCACCGAGCGGCTGCACGCCTGGGAGAAGAAGGTCGTCCCGCTCCTCGTGCCCGACGACCACTGGGGCCTGATGTCGCAGACGTACAACCGGCAGGGCGCCACGATGCAGCAGATCATCGAGGACGGCGTGACCGCCATCGTCTCCGGACGCAAGAAGCTCTCCGAGTGGGACGCCATTCATCAGAAGTGGCTGTCGCAGGGCGGCAGGCGGTCCGGTGAGGAGTTCCTGAAGGAGTACGAGGCCGCGCACTGACCCGGCGGGCGGGCGCGCGATGATGGTCCGGGGCGGGGCGGCGTGCGGCAACTCCTCCCCGGGACCGGCGGGTTGGCCGCCGGACGATCAAGGACCGGCCGGTGGCCGGGTGAGGGAGACACAGTGGGTGAGCGGGTCACCATCCGCGAGGTGGCCGCGCGCGCGGGCGTCTCGGTAGCGACCGTCTCGCGGGTCCTCGCGGGCAACTACCCGACGTCCACGGCGTCGCGCGCCAAGGTGCTGCGGGCGGTCAAGGAACTGGACTACGTCGCCAACGCGCACGCGCGCGCGTTGGCGGGTGCCGGGCGCAAGACGATCGCGGTCCTCATGTACGACGTGGTCGGGGCGTTCTACGCGCAGGTCGCGCAGGGCGTGGAGGTGGAGGCGGCCCAGCGCGGCCGGCTCACCCTGGTCGCGTCGACGGGCAGCGATCCGGCGCGCGAGCTGGCGCTGGTCCAGATGATGCGGGAGCAGGCCGCCGAGGCCGTGATGCTGGTGGGCGGCGCCGTCCAGGACGACGAGTACCGGCAGCGGATGGCACGGTACGCGCAGGCGCTCGCGGCGGCGGGCTCCCGGCTCGTGCTGTGCGGGCGCCCCGCGCCGACGCCCGACATGCCCGCGCTGGTCGTCGAGTACGACAACGAAGCGGGCGCCCACGCCGTCACCAGCCACCTCCTGGGCGCCGGCCACCGCCGGATCGCCCTGCTCGGCTACGAGCCCGGCAACACGACCGGCGAGGACCGCCTCGCCGGCTACCTCCGGGCGCTCGACGACCACGGGGTGCCCCGCGGTGAGGCCGTCCTGCACGGGTCCGGCTTCGGGCAGAACAACGGCTACCGCGCGATGCGCGAACTGCTCGAAAGGGCGGGCGGCAGGCCCGACTTCACCGCGGTCTTCGCGGGTGACGACCGCGCCGCAGCGGCGGCGATCATCGCCCTGCGCGAGTACGGCCTGCGGGTCCCGCAGGACATGTCGGTGGTCGGCTACAACGACGACCCGGTGGCCGGGGACATCACCCCCGGCCTGACGACGGTCCACATCCCCGCCGAGGAGATGGGCCGCACGGCGGTGCGTCACGCCCTCTCCGGCGCCCCGCTCGCGGGCCAGGAACGCCACGTCCTTGGCACACACATCGTGATCCGGGAGAGCGTGCGGCCGGTACGGGGGGCACGGGGGTAGGGGGCCTGCTCCTACCTCGGCGGCTCGGTGCGGGCAAACGGGCCCCACCCGCGCATCAGGCGCCCCGCGCCCCCGCGAGGACCGCCGCCGCCACGTCCCCAGGGCGGTCCCGCATCACCAGATGCCCCGACGGCCGCGCCACGCGACACGTCCCGCCCAGGTTCGCGGCCAGCCCCCGCTGCCGGTCGACCCACCGCCGCGAACCGCCCGCGTACGCGGCGAGCACCGTCACGGGCGCCCCCTGCGGCAGCGGGAGGGCCCGCCGCAGCCCGGCGAGTTCACGCGCCGCGTCACCGTACGTCGCGTACTCCATGAGCGTCCCCCGCCACACACGGCTCCTGCCGTAGACCCACGCCCAAGGAGTCGGCGCCGCAAGCCCGCGCAGTGCGGGACCCACCGCGCGCGGCAGCCCCGCCGCGCACAGCAGCGTCCCGCACGCGCGCGTGCCCGCCACCCGCATCCCGCGCGGCACGCGCACCCGCGGCCGCTCCTCCACACTGGAGTCGACCAGGACGAGCCCCTCCGTACGCTCCGGGTACAGCCGCGCGAACGCCTCCGCGTGGAACCCGGCGAGCGAGTGCCCGACCACCGTCACCCGTGCCCCGCCGAGCCGCACCGCGTCCAGGAGCGCCCGGATCCGCTCCGCCTCGCCCCGCAAAGTGGGCGCCACGCGCGCGTGGCCGCTGAGTCCGAGCCCCGGACGGTCGAAACGGACCACCGTCCGGTGCGGGGCGAGCAGCGGCACCACCTGGTCCCAGTCGAACCAGCCGAGCCCCAGCCCGGCGCTCAGCACGCACACCGGGCCGCTCCCGACCACCTCGACGTGGTGCGGCACTCCCCCGACGCGTACGAAGGTCACCGTCGCTCCGCCGCCGTCGAACGCGCGAGCACCACCAGCCAGACCGCGATGAACAGCACCTGAAGGCGCTGCGCGATCCCCAGGCCCCACGTTCCCCGGTCGGCCTCGAACGCGGCGATGGCCGCCAGCGTCCAGCAGGTGGCGGCCAGTTCGAGGAGGACGACGAGGGCCGCCCCGGTGCCCGCGAGCGGCTGTCGCGTACCGGTGTCGCGGCGCGCGGCGACGGTGAGCAGCACCATGCCGGCCAGCATCCCGGTGACGGCCACACCGCTGCTGACCGCGTGCGCGGAGTGCGTCCAGGGGGCGGCGCCCGCACGCACGCGCGCCAGGCAGCCGGTGTCGGAGGTCGCAGCGCAGCTCAGCGGCAGCCGCGAGTCGGCCGCGGTGGCCACTGCGAAGAGCGCGATCCCGGCCAGGCCCGCCGTGGTCCAGCGCCCCCGGCGCGGCAGCCACGCCAGCGCGCCCGCCGCCGCGACGAGGACCAGGAGGCCCGCCAGGAGGTCCGCGGCGCGGAAGAACGTGCCGTAGGGCTGGTCCTCGGCGGCGAGTTCACTGACGTACGCCACACGCGGCGAGAGCCCGGTCGACAGGAACACCTCGGTCACCCAGGTGCTGTACGCGAGGGCGCCCGCCAGGAGCAGGGACGCCAGGAGCCGTACGGCGGCGGCCCGCGATCCGCGCGGCCTTCGCGAGGCCTGTGCGGGCCTGGGGGCGGTGGCTGCTGCCGTCGGAGGTGGTGGTGCCGGGTGGCCGGAGACGCTATGGGCGCACATGTGCGGACCGGTGCTCGGGGTGGATCCAGCCGGGTTTGCGGAACTTGAGGAAGGCCGCGGGCGCCAGGACACCGAGCGCGAGGAGGCCACCGCCGACGATCAGCAGGTAGCGCCACAGCGGGCCCTTGCCGAACTGGTCGGGCGGCACGAAGCCGATGGCCAGCGCGAGGAGCGAGGCGACGAAGCCGACGGTCGCGACGAGCGTCACGGCGGGCACCACGAAGCCGCGCTCCACCTCCGGCCGCGCCTTTCGCAGCCGTACGACGGCCACGAACATCAGCAGGTACGCGATGAGGTAGATCTGCACGGTGATGACGGAGAACATCCAGTACGCGCTGGAGACGTCGTCACTGAAGGCGTAGAGGACGCCGATCAGCGTGGTGACGACGCCCTGCGCGACCATGATGTTCCGCGGGACGCCCGCCTTGTTGAATTTCTGCAGGAAGGGCGGCAGATAGCCCTCCTGCCGGGAGAGCGTCACCAGCCCCTTGGCGGGCCCCGCGAGCCAGGTGAGCATGCCGCCGAGCGCGGCCATGACGAGCATGATCCCGACGACCTTCGTCAGCCAGCCGACGTGGAAGTGGTCGAAGAACGCCTGGAACGCCTGCATCAGACCGGCCGTGAGGCTGAGCTCCTCGGACGGCATCACCCAGCTGATCGCCAGGGCCGGAAGGATGAAGATCAGCAGGACGAGGCCGGTGGCGAGGAAGATCGAACGCGGGTACTCGGTGCGGGGCCGGCGCAGCGACGACACATGGACGCCGTTCATCTCCATGCCCGCGTAGGAGAGGAAGTTGTTGACGATGAGGACCAGGCTGGCGAGGCCGGTCCACGGGGGCAGCCAGTGGTCGGGGCTCATGGGGGCGGCGGAGGCGTTGCCCTGTCCCAGGAAGACGATGCCGAGGACGACGAGGGCGACGCCGGGCACGAGGGTGCCGATGACGAGCCCCAGGGAGGAGAGCCCGGCGACCGTCCTGGTCCCCCGGCACGTGATCCACACGCCCGTCCAGTAGATGACGACGATGACGATCGCCACGTAGAGGCCGTTCTCGGCGAGGCTCGGATGGATGACATACGCGAACGTCGAGGCGACGTAGGCGAGCAGGCTCGGGTAGTACGCGATGGTCATGGCGAACTGGCACCACACGGCGACGAACCCGAGCGGCTTGCCCAGCGCCTCGCTGACCCACCGGTAGATGCCGCCGGACCAGCCGGAGGCGAGCTCGGCGCCGACGAGGGCGGTGGGGAGCAGGAAGACGACGGCGGGCAGGAGGTAGAGGAAGACGGCGGCCAGCCCGTAGATGGCCATCGAGGGCGAGGGGCGCAGGCTGGCCACGGACGCGGTGGTCATGAGGGCGAGCGTCACCCACGAGATGAACTGGCGCGGGATGGCGGGGTCCGGCTCGGGCAGGGCCCGTTCGCCGGTCTGTACCGGTTCGTCCTGACTCGTCATGCGCTCCATGATCGTCGGAATGCGAATGGTCCGCATGTTGCGCGTATACCCGGCGGGGGTAGGGGGCGGTAGGGTTTCCCGCATGGCGAGGACGAGGGGCCGCACGGGGCACGGGCAGTTGCTGCTGCTCGCCGCGCTGCTTTTCGGGATCGTGACGATGCATACGTTGGGGCACCCTTCGGGGCATCCGCCGGATCGTCCGTCGGGGCATTCGTCGGGGCGTCCGTCGGGGCATCCGTCGGGGCATCCGTGGGGCGGGCATGACGGGGGCTCCGCCGTCGCGTCGGCGCCGATGGGCCCGGCGGTGTCGTCGGTGGTGTCGTCGGCCCTGTCGTCACCGATGTCGTCACCGACACGGCACGACATGGGTACGGCGCCCGCCGCCGCCCCGCACGACGTCGGCCCCGGTGCGCTCCTGCCCGCGGAGGACCGTGCCGCCGCCGTCATGGAGAAATCCGCGTCCGCCCCGGAGCCGCACGGCGGCATGAGCATGGATCCGCTGTCCGTGTGCCTGGCGGTGCTCGGCGCCTTCACGCTCCTGCTGCTCGTACGGGCCGGACTGCTCCGGCCGGGCGGGACGCTCGCCCTGCTGCCCGCGCCCTGGCGGCTCCCGCATGCCCTGCGGCCCAATCCGCCGCCGCCTCGGATACTTCTCGCCCGTCTGTCGGTGCTGCGCATTTAGAGCCTGTGTCATATCCCCGGTCGGATCAGTGGGCGTCGTCTGGTGCGTGCGATCGCAAGGCGCCGGGAAGTCCTCGTAGCAGAGCTACTAGGGCTTTTCGGCAACGCGGCGAGCGTGCGTGCCAGGCGGCGACCACCCGGCCGGGGATATGACACAGGCTCTTAGACCCGCGCACCGGCTGCTTCGCGCTGCCCGCGCGATACGTGCCCTTCCGGTGGGAACCCCCGGGGGCCGAGCGGTGTACCAGAAGCAGCAGATGCGCCCGTTCACACGCACACCACCACGACGAGGTGTCACTCAGTCATGCGAAAAGAAGCTCCGCACACCCCTTCACGCCGCACCGTGCTCGGCGCCGCGGCGGCCGTCGCCGGGACGGGAATCCTGACGGCGTGCTCCGGCTCGGAGCCGGGCGCCGGCCACGGCGGCCACGGCGGCCACGGCCGGGGCGGCGCGTCCGCCCCCGGGGGTTACGTGGATCCGGCGGGCCTGGAGGTCGCGGCCGCCGAGAAGAGGCGCGGCAAGGGCGGCCGGGTCCGCGAGGTGCGGCTGACGGCCGTGGAGTCCCGGCTCGACCTGGGCGGCCCCACGGTGAGGACCTGGGCGTACGGGGACCGGCTCCCCGGCAAGGAGGTCCGTGTCACCGCGGGCGACACCCTCGCCCTCACCCTCGCCAACCACCTCCCGCAGGCCACATCCCTGCACTGGCACGGCATCGCCCTGCGCAACGACATGGACGGCGTCCCCGGCCTCACCCAGAAGGCCATCGCCCCCGGAGCGGACTTCACCTACCGCTTCACGGTGCCGGACCCGGGGACGTACTGGTTCCACCCGCACTCCGGCACGCAGCAGGACCGCGGGTTGTACGCGCCCCTGATCGTCGAGGACCCGAAGGAGCCCCTGCGGTACGACAAGGAGTGGGTGGTCGTCCTGGACGACTGGGTCGACGGGGTGGACGGCTCGACGCCGGACGCCGTACTGGCGGAACTGAGCAAGGGGATGGCCGACCACGGCGGTGGCGGCGGTGGCGGCGGTCACGACATGGGCCACGGCGGTCACGACATGTCGAGCATGTCACTGCGGACGGACCGCTCCCCGAGCCCGAAGCGCCCCGCGGCCTCCGCCGACTCCCCCGGCCCCTCCCGGATGATGATGGGCGCCAGGAGCGACCTCCTTGGCGGCGACGCGGGCGACGTGGCCTACCCCCACCACCTCATCAACGGGCGTACGGCGAAGGCACCTTCGCAGTTCCGCGCCCGCCCCGGCGACCGCATCCGCCTGCGCATCATCAACGCCGGCGGCGACACGGCCTACCGCGTGGCACTCGGCGGCCACGAGATGACGGTGACGCACACGGACGGCTCCCCCGTGCGGCACGCGAAGACCGACGCGCTGCTTCTGGGCATGGGCGAGCGGTACGACGTACTGGTCACCGCCAAGGACGGTGTCTTCCCGCTGACGGCACTGGCCGAGGGCAAGAGGGCGGCGGCCCTCGCGCTGCTCCGCACGGGTGGCGGCTCCGCGCCGGCGGCATCGACCCGCCCGAAGGAGCTGACGGGCCGCCTCCTCACCGCGGACCGCCTCAGGTCGCACGAGTCGGTCGCCCTGCCCGGCCGCGAACCGGACCGCACGATCGAGCTCCGCCTGACGGGCGGCATGGCCGCGTACGACTGGGCCTTCGACAAGAAGCCCTACTCCCCCGGCCGGCGTCACCCCGTCCGCTCCGGCGAGCGGGTCCGCCTCACCTTCGCCAACGCGACCACGATGTGGCACCCCGTCCACCTCCACGGCCACACCTTCGCGCTGGCGAACGTGCGGGGCGGCCCCCGCAAGGACACCGCGATCGTCCTGCCGAACGGCACGCTGTCGGTGGACTTCGAGGCGGACAACCCCGGCCTGTGGATGATCCACTGCCACAACGTCTACCACGCGGAGGCGGGGATGATGACGGTGCTCGGCTATCGCGGGTAGTCGTCGCTCCGGGGGCACGGGGCGCCCCGCGCGGGGCGCCCCGTGCCCTCCCGCCCAGGCATCGCGTCGCTCTGACGATTACACTGGGGCGCGTGCCTCAACTACGCCTCGCTCTGAATCAGATCGACTCGACCGTCGGCGATCTCGCCGGGAACGCCGAGGCGATCGTCCACTGGACCCGGCACTCCGCCGAGCAGGGGGCGCATCTCGTCGCGTTCCCCGAGATGGTGCTGACCGGGTATCCCGTCGAGGACCTCGCTCTGCGTTCGTCCTTCGTCCAGGCCTCGCGGGAGGCGCTGCGCGCGCTCGCCGTGCGGCTGCGGGACGAGGGGTTCGGGGAGTTGCCGGTCGTCGTCGGCTATCTCGACCACACCGAGGAGGCCAAGCCGAAGTTCGGCCAGCCCGCGGGGGCCCCGCGCAACGCGGGAGCCGTGCTGCACCGCGGCGAGGCCGTCCTGACCTACTCCAAGCACCACCTGCCCAACTACGGCGTCTTCGACGAGTTCCGCTACTTCGTGCCGGGTGAGACGCTGCCGGTCGTGCGGGTGCACGGCGTCGACGTGGCGCTCGCCATCTGCGAGGACCTCTGGCAGGACGGCGGGCGCGTGCCGGCCACCCGCAGCGCGGGCGCGGGCCTGCTGCTCTCCATCAACGCCTCGCCATACGAGCAGAACAAGGACGACCAGCGTCTGGAGCTCGTGCGCAAGCGCGCCCAGGAGGCCGGCTGCACCACCGCGTATCTCGCGATGATCGGCGGTCAGGACGAGCTGGTCTTCGACGGTGACTCGATCGTCGTCGACAAGAACGGCGAAGTCATCGCGCGTGCCCCGCAGTTCTCCGAGGGGTGCATCGTGCTGGACCTGGAGCTGCCGGCCGCCGCCCCCGTACCGCCGTCCGGTGTCGTGGACGACGGGCTGCGCATCGAGCATGTCACGCTCTCCGAGGAGCCCCTCCCCGCGTACGACGCCGAGCTCACCGGCGGGTACGCCGAGCGGCTCGACGACGACGAGGAGGTGTACTCGGCGCTCGTCGTGGGCCTGCGCGCGTACGCCGCGAAGAACGGTTTCAGCAGCGTCCTGATCGGCCTCTCCGGCGGCATCGACTCGGCGCTCACCGCCGCCATCGCCTGCGACGCGCTCGGCGCGCAGAACGTGTACGGCGTCGCCATGCCCTCCCGCTACTCCTCCGACCACTCCATCGGCGACGCGGAGGAGCTGGCCCGGCGCACCGGTCTCAACTTCAGGACCGTGCCGATCGCGCCGATGTTCGACGCGTACATGGGGTCCCTCGGGCTCACCGGACTCGCCGAGGAGAACCTCCAGTCGCGGCTGCGCGGCACGATGCTGATGGCGCTCTCCAACCAGGAGGGGCACATCGTGCTCGCGCCGGGCAACAAGTCCGAGCTTGCGGTCGGCTACTCGACGCTCTACGGCGACTCCGTCGGCGCGTACGGCCCGATCAAGGACGTCTACAAGACGGCGATCTTCCGGCTCGCCGAGTGGCGCAACCGTGCGGCGCGGGAGCGGGGCCAGACGCCGCCGATCCCCGAGAACTCCATCACCAAGCCGCCGAGCGCCGAGCTCCGCCCCGACCAGGTCGACACGGACTCGCTACCCGACTATCCGGTCCTCGACGCGATCCTGGAGCTCTACGTCGACCGGGACCAGGGCGCAGACGCGATCGTGGCCGCGAGCTACGACCGGGAGCTGGTCGTCAAGACGCTGCGGATGGTGGACACGGCGGAGTACAAGCGGCGGCAGTATCCGCCGGGGACGAAGATCTCCGCGAAGGGCTTCGGCAAGGACCGTCGACTGCCGATCACGAATCGGTGGCGGGAGGCGGTCGTCGGCGACTGAGGGTGGGTGCCGGTGCCCTGTCCCGCCGCTGCGCGGCGGATTGGGCCGTTTCCCTCGCGGTCTGCTTTCGCCCTGCGGGCGGTGGGGACCCTTGCTTGCCCGCCGCTGCGCGGCGGAGTTATCCCACCCGCCCACCCGTTTGCCCCGCACCGAATGGGACCGTAGGGGCACCTACCGCACCTGACGTCGCCGGGTGAACGGGTGGGCGGGTGGGGAAAATCCGCCGCGAAGCGGCGGGCAAGGAAGGACCCAGCCGTCGCCCGGCGGGAATCCGGCACACATCCGCCACGCAGCGGCGAGCCAGGACACCCCCAGCGGCCCAGCGAGGAACCCGCACGCACCCGCC
>NZ_JBWKFZ010000012.1:0-202284 GCF_056433985.1 Streptomyces sp. NPDC044106 | reverse complement strand
CGCGCAACGGCGGGCCAAAGCACCCTCCCGACCCCCCCGGCGAGAAGCCCGCACGCACCCGCCGCGCAACGGCGGGCCAAAGCACCCTCCCGACCCCCCCGGCGAGAAGCCCGCACGCACCCGCCGCGCAACGGCGGGCCAAAGCACCCTCCCGACCGCCCCCGGCGAGAAGCCCGCACGCACCCGCCGCGCAGCGGCGGGCCAGGACACCCGCCAACCGTCCCCGGCAAGGGAGACCTACCGGCGAACCGGCTCCCGCGCGGGGGACGACGACGCCACCACCCGCTCCGCACCCGGCACCGGGCCCGGCACCGGGCCCGGCCCCCGACGGACGTCCACCACGTACGCGAGGCCCGCGACCGCCAGGCCGAGGAGGGCGAGGACCGCGCCGGTCAGCGCCGGGGACGTAACCCCGAAGCCCGCCGCGAGGGCGAGGCCGCCGATCCAGGCGCCGCCCGCGTTGGCGAGGTTGAATGCGCCCTGGTTCGCGGACGAGGCCAGCGAGGGGGCCGCCGACGCCTTCTCCATGACCATGAGCTGCAGCGGCGAGCCCGTCGTGAACGCCGCCATGCCGAGCAGGAAGACGGCGATCGCCGCGCTCCATCCCGCGCTCATGAGCAGCGGGAAGAGCGCCAGGACCACGGCGAGCCCGGTGAGCCCGCCGAAGAGCGTGCCGCGCAGCGAGTGGTCGGCGAGGCGCCCGCCCATCAGGTTGCCCGCCGTCGCGCCCACGCCGAACAGCGCGAGGAGCAGCGTGACGCTGGACTCGGCGTAGCCCGCCGCGTCGGTGAGCATCGGCGTGATGTAGCTGTACGCGGAGAACAGCGCCCCGAAGCCCGCGACGGTCGTGCCGAGCGCCAGCCAGACCGGGACGCTGCGCAGCGCCCGGAGCTCGCCGCGCAGGCCGCCCGCCGCGCCGTGGCCGTGGTCGGCGGGGACGAGCAGGGCCAGCGCCGCGATGGCGGCGAGGCCGATCGCGCTCACCGCGAGGAACGTGGCGCGCCAGCCGAGCTGCTGCCCCATGGCGGTGGCCACGGGCACGCCCACGATGTTGGCGACGGTCAGGCCGAGGAACATGAGGGAGACGGAGCGGGCCTTGCGCTCGGGCGCGACGAGCCCCGTGGCGACGACCGCGCCGACGCCGAAGAAGGCGCCGTGCGGCAGGCCACTGACGAAGCGCGCGGCCATCAGCAGGTGGTAGTCGGGGGCGGCCGCCGACAGCGCGTTGCCGACCACGAACAGGACCATCAGGCCGATCAGGACGCGGCGGCGCGGCAGCCGCGCGGTGACGGCGGCGAGCAGCGGGGCGCCGATGACCACGCCGAGCGCGTAGGCGGAGACCAGGTGACCGGCGGTGGGGATGGATATGTGCAGGTCGTCGGCGACGTTGGGCAGCAGGCCCATCATCACGAACTCGGTCGTGCCGATGCCGAAGGCGCCCACGGCGAGGGCGAGCAGGGCCAGGGGCATGAAGAAGTACCTTCCACGGAAGCGGGGAGTGCGGTGGGGACACGGCGCGGGAACCAGGAGAGGCCGAACCCTTAAGTTTACGTACGGAACAAAGCCGCGCCCACCGAGTATTCCGTGAGCTCACGTCCGTAGGATCAAAAACGGACGACGAGGACGTTACGACGAGAGGTCGACCCGCGCCGCGATCGGCAGATGGTCGCTGCTCGTCTCCGGCAGCGTCCAGGAGGAGACCGGCTCGACGCCCTTGACCATGATCTGGTCGATGCGCGCCATCGGGAACGACGCGGGCCAGCTGAAGCCGAAGCCGTCGCCCGCCGCGCCCTGCGTGGAGCGCAGCTGGGAGGTGACGGCGTTCAGCGCGCGGTCGTTCATGGTGCCGTTGAGGTCGCCGAGGAGGACGACCTTGCCGATCTTCTCGTCCTCGATGGCCTCGCCGAGCGCGTCGGCGCTGTTGTCGCGCTGGTTGGCGGTGAAGCCCGCGTCGAGCTTCACGCGCACCGACGGCAGGTGCGCGACATACACGGCGACCTCGCCCTTGGGGGTGTTCACCGTGGTGCGCATCGCGCGGACCCAGCCCAGCTTGATGTCGACGGGCTTGGTGTCGGTCAGCGGGTACTTGCTCCACAGACCCACGGTGCCCTTCACCGAGTGGTACTTGTACTCCCCGGCCAGCGCCTTCTCGTACGTGGGCACGGCGCTCGCGGTGAGCTCCTCCAGGGCGATCACGTCGGCGCCGGAGGCCGCGACGTCCTGGGCGGTGCCGGTCGGGTCGGGGTTGTCCGCGTTCACGTTGTGCGTGGCCACGGTCAGGTCACCGCCGGTGGCCGACTTGGAGGTGATCAGACCGCCGAACGAATCGATCCAGATGACCAGGGGCAGCAGCAGGGCGATCAGCGCGGTGGCGGACTTGCGGACCAGCGCGATGACCAGCAGCACCGGGATGAAGAGGCCGAGCCAGGGCAGGAAGGTCTCGGTCAGGCTGCCGAGGTTGCCCACGTTGTTGGGGATCTGCGCGTGGAAGAGCATCACCAGCGCGATGAGGACCGCGGCCCCCGCGGTGACGAGGCCGCGCCGCCAGATGCCCGGGTCGCCCCGCCAGCCGTCGAGCAGGCGGCGGAGCCTGGACCCCGGACGCTCGGGCCCCGAGCCGCCGCTGCCCGTCTCCGTCATATACGCCTGCGCCATGCTGTCGTCGCCTCACTGCTGCCGTGCACACCGTCTGTCCCGCCCCCTCAAACCCTAGGCGATGATCGGGTGTCGTCCCTGCCGTCCACGACGGCCGTACTGGCACCAGGACGAACGGGGCGGCGTGGCAGGTTCCTGAGCGACCGGGTCGGACCGCTTCTGTGACGGAATGGGCACATCTGTGACCGGATGGCGGTCACAGATGTGCCCATTCACTTCACTTCGGTCCGCGCAGGCCCGCGAGCACCGCGTCGACGATGCTCTGCGCGAGATTGTCGTCGAGCGGCGCGTCCTGGCGCATGACCGTGCGCAGCAGCATGGGGCCCACGAAGAGGTCGTTGGCCATCTCCACGTCGACGTCGGCGCGCAGTTCGCCGTCGGCGACGCCCCGCCGCAGCACGTCGAGCATCATGCGGCGACGGGGCGCGACGACCGTCGCCTGGTACGCCTCCCACAGTTTGGGCAGGGCCTTCATCTGCGCGAAGACGTTGTGCAGCAGGGCCGAGGACCGCATGTTCAGGCCGCGGCGGCGCAGGCTCTCCAGGAGGCAGATCAGATCGTCGCGCATCGAGGTGCCCGGCAACTCGGGGTCCGGCTCCTCGAAGACGCGCATGACGTCGACGAAGAGGGCCTCCCTGCCGTCCCAGCGCCGGTAGATGGTGGCCTTGCCGACGCCTGCCGTGCGGGCGATCCGCTCTATGGACAGCTCGGTGAGCGGGACGCCGTCCTCCATGAGGCGCACCACGCCCTCGATGATCGCCTGCTCCACGGCCTCGCTCCGGGGCCTGCCCCGGCCCGCCCGGCCCTGCGGCATCCTCCTGGCGAGGTCGCCCTCGTCCGCGACCCGCACGCCCTTGTGGACCACGTCGCCCCTCTCCCCTCACTCGCGCCGGCTGCCGCGCCGATTCTGCCTCAGAGCCTGTGTCATATCCCCGGTCGGATCAGTGGGCGTCGTCTGGTGCGTGCGATCGCAAGGCGCCGGGAAGTCCTCGTAGCAGAGCTACTAGGGCTTTTCGGCAACGCGGCGAGCGTGCGTGCCAGGCGGCGACCACCCGGCCGGGGATATGACACAGGCTCTCAGGCCCTCAGCTGCGCCCGGCGGCGCCCACCGGCTCGGCCGGCTCCTCCTGCGGGCCCTCGTCCGTCGGCGTACGCCCCGGCAGGAAGAGGAAGACGACCAGTGCGCCGACGACGGCGACGCCCGCGCCCCACAGCGCCGTGACATGCATGGCGTGCAGGAACGAGTCGTTGGCCGCGGTCACCAGGGGCTCGCCCTTGGGGCCGAGCTTCGCGGCGACGCCGAGGGTCGCCTCGATGGACTCGCCCGCGGTGTGCCGGGCGCTCTCGGGCAGCATGCCGAGCTTGTCCTCGATGCCGCCCCGGTACGCCGTGGAGAGCACGGAGCCGAGGACGGCGATGCCGAGGGCGCCGCCGACCTGCCGGAAGGTGTTGCTGAGCGCGGACGCGGAGCCGGCCTTCTCGCGCGGCAGCGCCTGCATGATCACGACGCTGGTGGGCGTCATGACGTGCGCCATGCCGGTGCCGATCAGGAAGAAGACGGTCTCCAGGAGCCAGATCGGCGTGTCCGCCTCGAGGAACGTGAAGGCCGTCAGGGCCGCCGTGACCAGGAGCAGTCCGCCCGTGCACACGGCCCGTACGCCGAAGCGGTCGACGACGAGGCGGGCGCGCGGCGCGAAGATGAGCTGGGACACGGCCAGCGGCAGCATCAGCAGGCCGGTCTGCAGCGGCGAGTAGCCGCGCACGCTCTGGGTGTAGAAGACGGAGAAGAAGGTCACACCCATCAGTGCGAAGAAGACGAGCGCTATGGCGCAGATCGCCGCGGAGAAGACCCGGTTCTTGAAGTAGGCGATGTCGATGGAGGGGTGGTCGCTGCGCTTCTCGTACAGCACGAAGGCGGCGAGCACGACGAGGCCCGCGAGAGCGGTCCCGACGACGGCCGGGTCGGTGAAGTCGGCGAGCTGACCGCCCTTGATGATGCCGTAGACGAGCAGTACCAGGCCGACGACGGAGAGGGTGACGCCGAAGAGGTCGATACGGCCCGGCCTGGGGTCGCGCGAGTCGGGCACCAGCCAGATCATCAGTGCCAGGGCGACGATCACGATCGGTACGTTGATGAGGAAGACCGAGCCCCACCAGAAGTGGTCGAGCAGCACGCCGCCGGTGATGGGCCCGATGGCGATGGCGAGGCCGACGCCGCCTGCCCAGATGCCGATGGCCTTGGGCTGCTCGTCGCGCTCGAAGACGTTCATCAGGATGGCGAGTGTGGCCGGCATCACGAAGGCGGCGCCGAGGCCCATCAGCGCGCGGAACGCGATGAGCTGCACGGGCGAGCCTGACATCGAGGCGAGCGCCGAACCGAGGCCGAAGACGACGAGCCCGCCGAGCAGGACCTTCTTGCGGCCGAGCCGGTCGCCGAGCAGGCCCGCGGTGAAGAGCAGCCCCGCGAAGACGAGCGTGTAGGCGTTGATCGCCCACTCCAGTTCGCTCTGGGTGGCTCCGAGGCCGGTCGGTTCGGGGGTGGAGATCGTCTTGATGGCGACGTTCAGGATCGAGTTGTCGAGCACCACGATCAGGAGGCTGAGCATCAGCGCGCCGAGGATGGCCCAACGGCGCCGGTGGACGGCTTCCGGAACGCGCGAAGTGGTGGGCATGGCAAGGGAATCCATGCGTATCAGCGTAAACCTATTTCGATACGAGACCGTCTCGTATTGGAAAGGCCTTGGGGCGGGGGTGGGGAAGACTTTGCCGAACGGCCCGGCCCGGGGGGACCACTAGCCCGGAGCGGCACGGGATGCCACCATGGAGGTGATCCGGGGACGCCGTCAGGGCGCCTCGAGATGACAGAAGGAGCCGTTGCGATGACGCAGCTTTCGGCTGCCCAGAAGAGCGCCGACATCCCGCAGAACCCCGGTACCCCGCAGAGCCCCGACAGCAGCAAGGCGCTGTACGGCGGCAAGGGCACCCGGCGCATCACCGTCCGCGACATCACCGCCGCCAAGGAGCGCGGCGAGAAGTGGCCCATGCTCACCGCCTACGACGCGATGACCGCGTCCGTCTTCGACGAGGCGGGCATCCCCGTCATGCTCGTCGGCGACTCGGCGGGCAACTGCCACCTCGGGTACGAGACGACCGTGCCCGTCACCCTCGACGAGATGGCCATGCTGTCCGCGGCGGTCGTACGGGGCACCAGCCGCGCCCTGATCGTCGGCGACCTGCCGTTCGGCTCGTACCAGGAGGGCCCTGTCCAGGCGCTCCGCTCGGCGACCCGGCTCGTGAAGGAGTCGGGGGTCGGCGCGGTCAAGCTGGAGGGCGGCGAACGCTCCCTGGCCCAGACCGAGTTGCTGGTCCAGTCGGGCATCCCTGTCATGTCCCACCTCGGCCTGACGCCGCAGTCCGTGAACACCATGGGCTACCGCGTGCAGGGCCGCGGCGACGAGGCCGCCCATCGGCTCCTGAACGACGCCAAGGCCGCGCAGGACGCGGGCGCGTTCGCGGTGGTCCTCGAGCTGGTCCCCGCGGAGCTGGCCGCCGAGGTCACCCGCTCCCTGGCCATCCCGACCGTCGGGATCGGCGCGGGTGCCGAGTGCGACGCGCAGGTCCTCGTCTGGACGGACATGCTGGGCCTGACCGGCGGGAAGATGCCGCGCTTCGTCAAGCAGTACGCCGATCTGCGGGGCGTGATGTCCGGTGCGGCCAAGGCGTTCGCCGAGGACGTGGTGGGCGGGGCGTTTCCTGAGGCGCGGCATTCGGTTCACTGACGTGGTGGGGCGGGCGTTCGCTCGCCCCTGGGCGGGGAGGGGGTGCTCTGCGCCGCCGCTTCGCGGCGGGACAGGGAAACCCACAGCGCGCCGGCCGCACCCCCAGCCGTCCGCAGGACCACACCGCCGACATCCCACCGAAGGCCTGTCGGTGGGATGTCGGTGGTTTGTCGGTGGGGCCTGGCATCTTGTGGGGCATGACGCGAATCGACATGAACCCCGGCGGCGCAGGGAGCGCGGTCACCGTAAGGGGACTGGTCAAGCACTACGGCGAGACCAAGGCACTGGACGGCGTGGACCTCGACGTGCGCGAAGGCACCGTCCTCGGCGTGCTCGGACCCAACGGCGCCGGCAAGACGACCCTCGTACGCTGCCTCTCCACACTCGTCACCCCGGACTCCGGCTCGGCGACGGTCGCCGGGTACGACGTGTTCCACCAGCCCCGCCAACTCCGCCGCGTGATAGGCCTGACAGGCCAGTACGCGGCGGTGGACGAGAAGCTGTCGGGGCGCGAGAACCTCTACATGATCGGGCGGCTGCTCGACCTGTCCCGCAAGGAGTCCAGGTCCCGCGCCGACGGTCTCCTTGAGCGGTTCTCCCTCACCGAGGCCGCCAAGCGCCCGGCGAGCACGTACTCCGGCGGTATGCGCCGCCGCCTCGACCTCGCCGCGTCGATGATCGGCAGCCCGGCCGTCCTCTACCTGGACGAGCCGACGACCGGCCTCGACCCGCGTACCCGCAACGAGGTGTGGGGCGAGGTCAAGCGCATGGTCGGCGAGGGCGTGACCGTGCTGCTCACCACCCAGTACATGGAGGAGGCCGAGCAGCTGGCCTCCGAGCTGACGGTCATCGACCGCGGCAAGGTCATCGCCAACGGCGGCATCGAGGAGCTGAAGGCGAAGGTCGGCGGCCGCACCCTGCGCGTGCGCCCCGCGGACCCGCTGGAGCTGCGCCCGCTGGCGAACGCCCTCGACGACCTGGGCCTGACCGGCCTCGCCACCTCGACCATCGACACCGAGTCCGGCACGGTCCTCGTCCCGATCCTCAGCGACGAGCAGCTGACCGCGGTGGTCGGCGCGGTCACCGCGCGCGGGATCACGATCGCCTCGATAGCCACCGAACTGCCCAGCCTGGACGAGGTGTTCCTGTCCATCACCGGCCAGAAGGCCAGTGCCCCGCAGGACGCCCGCCCGACCGAGAACGAACTCGAGGAGGTCGCCGTATGAGCGCCACCACTCTCGCGGCCCCCCTCACGAAGGGGGACGCGGACGCCCACATCGGGCTGCGTGCCCACGTCCGCCACACCAGCGCCCTGGTCCGCCGCAATCTGCTCTGGATCCGCCAGGACCCGGAGTCGATGTTCGACGCGGTCCTGATGCCGATCGTCTTCACCCTGCTGTTCGTGTACGTCTTCGGCGGCTCGATCGGGCAGGCGCTCGGCGGCGGTCAGGACCAGTACGTCCAGTACGTGGTGCCCGGCATGATGGCGATGATGAGCATGAACATCGCGATGGCCGTCGGCACCGGCTTCAACCAGGACTTCCAGAACGGCATCATGGACCGGTTCCGCACCCTGCCGATCGGCCAGGGCTCGGTCCTCTTCGCCAAGATCGTGGTGGAGCTGATGCGGCTGCTCATCGCGACGACGATCATGATGATCGTCGGTGTCCTCGTCGGCTTCGACATCACCAACTGGGGCGGCCTCTTCGCCTCCGTCGGCCTCTCCGCGCTCTTCGGCACGTCCATCATGTGGATCTTCCTGGTGCTCGGTGTCACGATGAAGAGCGCCCAGTCCGTGCAGGCGATGGGCTTCCTGGTCCTGATGCCGCTGCAGTTCGGCTCGTCGATCTTCGCGCCGACGAAGTCGATGCCGGGCTGGCTCCAGGGCTTCACCGACTACAACCCGCTTTCCTCGCTCGCGGACTCCGCGCGCGGCCTGATGGTCGGCGGCCCGGTCGCGCACGACCTGTGGGTGACGGTCGGCTGGTCGGTGGCGCTCACGCTCGTGATGGCGCCGATCGCGATCCACAAGTTCCGCACGAAGAACTGATCACCGGGGACCGCCCCGGATCACGCGGCGCACAGGGCGGCGGCCTCCTCGAAGGTGAGGCCGCCGCCCTGCGCGTACGCCGACTCGTAGGCGTCGTCCCCGAGCGCGGCGCGGGACAGCCGCTCCGCGCCCGCACGGATCTCGCGCTCCATCGTCGTCGCGACATGCGCCGGCGGCAGCTCCCGGTCGGCGACGCCGAGGAGCCGCGCGGCGTCTCCCGCGCGGGCGCCGCCTGCCATCCGGGACAGGGCGAGTGCGGCGGTCCACAGATGCACGGAGACCATCTGCGGGGCGACCATCCGCGAGAGCGGGTCGAGGGCCTTGCCGAAGGCCGCCGCCACCTTGGCGACGCCCTCGGCGTACCGGCCGTCCAGCGCGTCGAGCCAGGCCGTGAGGCCGAGCACGGCACTGTCGAAGACCGCGTAGCCGATGGGGCTGAACTCCTGGCGCAGCAGCCGCAGATGCTCGCGCGCCTCGTCGGTGCGGCCGGTGCGGCCGAGCGCCATGGCGAGGAAGAGGCGGGCGGCGGGCATGGCCTCGCCCGCGTGGTGGCGGCCGGGGTTCTCGATGACCTCCCGCAGCATCGCCTCGCCGCGCGCGAAGTCCTCCGCCCGCTCCGGCGCGTCCGTCAGGAGCGAGCCGAGGCGGGCCCTGAGCAGGACCACCTGGGTCTGGGCGTCGACCTGCTCGGCGTACTCGATGGCGGCCCTGAAGTCGTCGGCGGCCAGGGCGAGTTCGCCGCGCCGCTCCCGCGCCTCGCCGCGTGCGGAGAGCGACTCGGCGATGCCCCACACATCGCCCAGCTCCCGGAACCCGCGCAGTGCCTCGTCCGCGTCGCGGATGGCGTCGCCCGCCCAGTCGGTGCGGTTGGCGAGCATGTTGGCGCGCATCTGCAGGGCGGCGGCGAGCTCCCAGTCGAAACCGAACTCGCGGCAGGCGTCGACGGTCGCGTCGATGGTGACCCGCAGCAGTTCCATGTCGCCGCCCAGCATCACCGCGAAGAACCAGAGGTTGCCTGGCGCCCGGCAGGTCTGCGGGAGGCCGGGGCGGTACGCCTCCCGGACGCCGCGCAGCTTCTCCTCCGCCTCCCGCGTCTGCCACAGGTCCACGTCCATGTCCATACAGGCGAGATGGAGCAGGTGCACTCCGCGGCGGGCCTCCGCCAGGACCTCGGGGCGCATCGGCGGGGGCGCGGCCGTGCACGACTCGTACAGCGGGGGCGCGGGGGTGACGGGCGGGGCGAAGGGGTCGGGGCCCAGCGCCATGACATCGCGGGACCAGTTGCGGGTCTCCGTGCGCAGGCCGCGCATCTGCCAGTACCAGGAGAGGGAGAGGACGAGGCAGAGCGCCTCGTGCTCGTCCCGGGCGGCGATCGCGCGGCGCAGGGCGGTGCGCAGGTTCTCGTACTCGGTCTCCAGCCGTTCCACGGCCGCGTACTGGCCGCTGCCGCGCAGTTCGGGATCGGTGGTCCTCGCGAGCTCGCGGTAGTGCACGAGGTGCGCGCGCTCGGCGACGTCCCGGTCGCCCGCCTCGTCGAGCCGCTCGCCCGCGTACTCCGCGACGGTCTCCAGGAGCCGGTAGCGCATGCCGCCGTCCGGCACCGGCGAAGGCGCCGCGACGACCAGGGACTTGTCGACGAGGGAGCCGAGCAGGCCTGCCACGTCGTGGGTGCCGCCGTCGACGGCGCACACCTCTTCCGCCGCGCTCAGGCCGCACCCGCCGGCGAAGACCGAGAGCCGGCGCAGCACGGCCCGCTCGGCCTCGTCGAGCAGCTCCCAGGACCAGTCGACGACGGCCCGCAGGGTCTGCTGGCGGGGCAGGACCGTACGGGCGCCGCTGGTGAGGAGGCGGAAACGGTTGTCCAGGCGGTCGGCGATCTGGCGCGGGGAGAGCATCCGCAGGCGGGCCGCGGCCAGTTCGATGGCGAGCGGCAGGCCGTCGAGGCGGCGGCAGATCTCGGCGGCCGCCTCGGGGTCCCCGTCCACGGTGAACCCGGGCCGCGCGGCGGCGCCCCGCTCGGCGAACAGCCGCAGGGCGACCGGCTCGGGCAGCGGCTCCACGGGGCGCAGCAGCTCTCCCGGTACGCCCAGGGGCTCACGGCTGGTGGCGAGGACCGTCAGTCCGGGGCAGCGGGCGAGCAGCTCGTCGGCGAGGCGGGCGGCGGCCTCGATCACGTGCTCGCAGTTGTCCAGGACGATCAGCATGCGGCGGGCGGCGCAGTGGTCGACCAGCCGGGCGAGCGGGTCCTCGCCGTGCCGCTCCGAGATGGCGCGCAGCTCCTCGGCGCCGGCGCCGCGCAGCACGCTCTCGCGGGCGCCGAGTGCGGTGAGGACGGCGGCGGGGACATCCGCGGGGTCCTCGACCGGTGCGAGCTCGGCGAGCCACACGCCGTCAGGGACGCCGTCGGCGACGGCCTCGGCGGCCTCCTGCGAGAGCCGGGTCTTCCCGGCGCCGCCGGGTCCGAGGAGGGTGACGAGCCTGGCCCGCGTGAGATCGTCGCGCAGCGCGTCGATGTCGGCCTCGCGGCCGACGAAGGAGGTGAGCCTGGCCCGGAGGTTGCCGGGGGCGCGGGGCGGCGCGGCGACGGGCGGGTCCCGCAGCAACTCCTCGTGCAGGGCGCGCAGTTCGGGGCCCGGGTCGACGCCGAGCCGGTCCGCTATGTCCCGTCGTACGCCGTCGTACGCGGCGAGCGCCTCCGCCTGGCGCCCCGTGTCGCGCAGCGCGCGCAGCCGCAGGGCCTGCAGCGGCTCGTCGAGAGGGTGGGCGTCGCAGAGCGCGGCGAGCTCGGGCAGGGCCTGCTCCGCCCGGCCGAGGGCAAGGGCCGCGGTCATCCTGGCGCGGCGGGCGTCTAGGTGGCGCGCGTGCCAGCGGGCGGCTTCCGCGGTGTGCTCGGGCAGGTCGGCGAGGGGCTCGCCGGTCCACAGGGCGAGCGCGTCGTCCAGGAGCGTGGCGGCCTTCGCCGGGTCGCCGTCGGCCAGCGCGCGCCCGGCGTCGGCCACCAGCCGGTCGAACCGGAACACGTCCACGTCGTCCGGGTCCGCGCGCAGCCGGTAGCCGCCGTCCAGCGAGGCGACGGCGTCCGCGCCGATGGCCCTGCGGAGCCGGCCGACCAGCGCCTGCAGCGCGCCGCTCGCGTCGGCGGGCGGTTCCGCGGCCCACACCTCGTCGACGAGGACCGCGACGGGGACGGTGCGGCCCGCGCGGAGGGCGAGGGCCGCGAGGAGGGCGCGGAGGCGGGCGCCGCCGACGGGGGCGGGGGTTCCGTCGGGGCGGATGGCTTGGGCCGAGCCCAATACGCGGTATCGCACGGGACCATTGTCCCTGCCCGGGGGCAGGGGTCCCCTTCCGTCTCCCCTAGCGGGGATGGGCGGGTGGGTGGGTATCTCCCCCCGGCTTCCGTCCGCGGGCACGAACGGGCCCGCCGCTTCGCGGCGGATGTATCCCACCCACCCACCCGTTCACCCTGCGACGTACGGCCGGAGTAGGGACACGCCCCACCGGGCCGCAGCCGCCAAACCGGCCGGAGGGGACGTGGGGGTATGTGCGAACGGAGCACCGAGCATCCTGTAGCGCCATTGTCCGGGCAGCGTGACGCAGGGATAGCGAGTACGCACATACCCCCGCGGCCCCGCCCCACAGACGCACCCGAAGCGCCCCAGCCCAAGCGCAGCCGCACACGACCCCGTACGGTCGAGCCAGCCAGGCCGTCCGACTCCAGGAGCCCCGCCCCATGACCACCGCCCCCAGCCGCCGCAGCGACCGGCGGATCAGCCCCGTCTTCCTGGGCATCGTCGCCGTCACGGCCGTCTCCGGCTGGGCCGCCTGGACCGGTTTCGCGGACAACCCCGGAGTCGCCGTCTTCCTCTTCGTGACGGCCGCCTGGATCGTCTCGCTCTGCCTGCACGAGTACGCGCACGCCCGCACCGCCCTGCACAGCGGCGACATCTCCATCGGCGCGAAGGGCTATCTGACCCTCAACCCGCTCAAGTACACGCACGCCCTGCTCAGCATCGTGCTGCCCGTACTCTTCGTGATCATGGGCGGCATCGGCCTGCCCGGCGGCGCGGTCTTCATCGAGCGGGGCCGGATCCGGGGCCGCTGGAAGCACAGCCTGATCTCGGCGGCGGGCCCGCTGACGAACGCGGCGTTCGCCGTCATCTGCACGGCGCCGTTCTGGCTGCACGCCCTCGACGGCGTCCCCGCCACGTTCCGCTACGCGCTCGCGTTCCTCGCGCTGCTCCAGGTGACCGCGGCGATCCTGAACTTCCTGCCCGTCCCGGGCCTGGACGGCTACGGCGTGCTCGAACCCTGGCTCTCGCACCGGATCCGACGCCAGGTGGAGCCGTTCGCGCCGTTCGGTCTCCTCGCGGTCTTCGCCGTCCTGTGGATCCCGGAGGTCAACCACATGTTCTTCGACGCGGTCGACGCGATCCTGCGCGGCCTCGGCGTCCGGGAGTGGGACCCCTACTGGGGCAAGCAGCTGTACCGCTTCTGGGAGGGCGCGCAGGAGGCCCCGGAGCCGGTGCCGGGGTTCAGTTCGTAGGGGCCGCGGGGGACGCGGGGCCCGCCGCGCCCCGCCGCGCGTCCCGCTCCGCCTTGGCCCGCCGCAGGTAGAACCAGGCCATGTTCGAGGAGAGCCCCGCGAGCAGCACCCAGACGACGCCGAGCCAGCTGCCCTGCGCGAAGGAGATCACGGCGGCGGCGACGGCGAGGGCGCAGACGACGAGGGCGTACACGGCGAGGCGGGGCATGAGGGTCGGGCTCCTGTCGAGTCATGGCGTGGATGCGTACACGTACACGTACACCTGCACATACACAGGTACACACGTACACCTGCACATACACAGGTACACACGTACACCTGCACATAGACGTACGCGTAGACCTGGACGTACTGCCGTCCAGTGTCCCCCATGCCCGCCGCCGCCCCGCACCCGTCCCTACACGTCGGTGATCCGCAGGCCCGCGTGTGCCTTGTAGCGGCGGTTGACGGAGATCAGGTTGGCGACCAGGGACTCGACCTGGTGGGCGTTGCGGAGCCGTCCCGCGAAGACGCCGCGCATGCCGGGGATGCGGGCGGCGAGCGCCTGGACGAGGTCGGTGTCGGCGCGGGCCTCGCCGAGGACCATCACATCGGTGTCGATCTCCTCGACGGCCGGGTCCTGGAGCAGGACCGCCGACAGGTGGTGGAAGGCGGCGGTGACGCGGGAGTCCGGCAGCAGGGCGGCGGCCTGCTCGGCGGCGCTGCCCTCCTCGGGCTTGAGGGCGTACGCGCCCTTCTTGTCGAAGCCGAGCGGGTTCACACAGTCGACGACGAGCTTGCCGGCCAGCTCCTCGCGCAGCGCTTCGAGGGTCTTGCCGTGCCCTTCCCACGGCACGGCGACGATCACGATGTCGCTGCGCCGCGCGCACTCCGCGTTCTCGGCGCCCTCGACGCCGAGGCCGAGCTCCTCGGCGGCGGTGTGCGCGCGCTCGGCCGCGCGGGAGCCGATGATCACCTTCTGGCCGGCGCGGGCGAGGCGGTAGGCGAGGCCGCGCCCCTGGTCGCCGGTGCCGCCGAGGACGCCGACGACGAGCCCCGACACGTCGGGCAGCTCCCAGGGGTCCTTGGCGGGAGCCTTCTTCGCGGCCGGGGCCGAAGCCGTTCCGGAGTCCGTACCCGAGCCGTTCTGCGCACTGTCTGTAGAGGTCATGGGCCGACCTTACTCACCGGTCGCCCCGACCAGCTCCGCGACCGGTATCCGCCGGAAGGAGATGGTCTCGTACGCGCTGAAGTCCCCCGTCTCGTAGAGGAGTCCGACGGTGTCCCGGTCGAGGCGTACGAGATCGGAGTACGCGGCGGGCAGCCCGTCGACCGTGTGGGCGACCTGCCAGGTGGTGCCGCCGTCGGTGGAGCGGCGCACGGTCATCAGGGCCCGGAAGGCGGGGTCGGCGGGCCCGGAGAAGAGGAGCAGATCGGGGTCGCGGAGCTGCAGGACGCTGCCCTCGACGACGGGTCCGGTGAGGGAGGCCTGCGGGCGGAAGGGCTTGACGAGGGTCTCGCCGCCGTCCTGCGAGTGGGCGTCGGCGCGGTTGCCCGGTGCCGGGGAGTCGTTGCGGGTGTTGAGGTAGAGACGGCCGTCGGGGAGTTCGGCGGCGGTGGTCTCGTTGACGTTGACGTAGCCGTCGGTGTTGTCGTCGAGGTAGCCGATGCGCCAGGTCGCGCCGGCGTCGTCGCTGAGCAGGCAGTGTCCGCCGTTGTACTTCCCCTCGGTGCCGTTGTCGGTGCCGAGGGGCGGCAGCGAGTGGTTGGCGGGGACCACGAGGCGGCCGGTGCGGCCCCCGTGCTCGCAGGCCAGCCGCACGGCGTGCCCGGGTGTGGTCGCGTACCACCGCCACTCCGCCTTCTTCACCTGGCCGGTGATCTCGCGGGGCGCCGTCCAGGTGAGGCCGTCGTCGTCGCTGTGCTGCACCCAGACGCGGCGTCCGTCGGCCGCGGGGACCGTGCCGCGGCGGATGGCGTCCTCGGTGGCCACGGCGGCGTTCCTGACGTGGACGAGGAGGACGCGTCCGGTGTCGAGGACGACGGGGGCGGGGTTGCCCGCGAGGTCCGTGCCGTTCTTGCCGACGGCCTGGAGGGGGCCCCAGGTGCGGCCGCCGTCCTCGGAGCGTTTGAGGACGATGTCGATGTTGCCGAAGTCCTGCTGGGAGCCGACACGGCCCTCGCAGAAGGCGAGAACGGTACCAGGTGCGGTCGCCACGACGGCGGGGATGCGGAAGCTCGCGTATCCCTCGTGGCCCGCGCGGAAGGGAACAGACGTCTCAGCGGTCATCCCCCGCCCTTCCCCACCTCGGGGGAATTCCCCGTGAACTCCCGGTGACGAGTGGCTCGTTGGGGCAGGATGCGACGCCATGGACGCCGTACGGGTCGCGCTGCTGCGCGAAGTGCTCGCCGGGACCGAGTGGCTGGGCGCCACGCGCCGCTTCGCAGGAACGCTGCGGTCCTCCGTCGTGCCGCACGGCGGCGGTCTGCTGCTCGTGGGCACGGCGGCGTACGAACCGTGGCACCTGGCCGCGCACCTGGTCGACGAGGCGGCCTGGTCGGGCACGCCGGAGCTCACGCCGACACTGGTGCGGCACGAGGTCCTCGCCACGGATCCGGCCCATCTCTCGACCGGCCTCGGCCGGATCGAGGCCGCACGGCGCGGCGAGACGCTGCTCGTGGTGGCGCCGGACGCGCCGGACGCCGAGCTGCTCACGCGGGTGCACGACGCGCGTAGGGCGGGGGCGACGGTCCTGGCGCTCGGCTCAGGGGACCGGGACCTGGACGCGCTCTCGCACGAGGCGCTGACGGTCCCCGAGACGCCCGACCTCGATCTTGACACGGTCCAGCACCTGGTCAGCGCGGCGGCGGGAGAGAACGCGCGGCCCGAGACGCGTCGCCGCGGGCGGCTGCGCGACCGGTTGTCCCGCCTCGCCGACGAGCTGACTTCGCCGCCGCCGACGCGGTGGTGAGGGGGGTGGGGGTGCAATTGCTCTGGGCGGGGTGCGGTTGCCCGGAGCGGAGGTTCGGTCGGCCTTCGGCGGAATTCCGGTCGCCCGGTGTGGAAATTCAGTTGCCCGGCGCATCCCGCGCCGCTGACCATGGCTTCTCGTGCCCCTCTCCGCGATACTGCCCGACCTCTCCCCCTGGCGATCCACCCGTGACTTCCGGTTGCTGTGGGTTCAGGGGCTCGTCACGTACTTCGGCAGTTTCATGGCGATGGTCGCCCTGCCGTTGCAGATCAAGGATCTGACGGACTCACCGTTCGCGGTCGGCGCGATGGGCGCGGTCGAACTCGTGCCGCTGATCGTCTTCGGGCTCTACGGCGGCGCGCTCGCCGACGCCGTGGACCGGCGCAAGGTGATCCTCCTGACGGAGGCGGCGCTCGGCCTGCTGGCCGTCGTCCTGCTCGTGAACGCGCTCCTGCCAAGTCCACTGCTGTGGCCGCTGTACGTCGTCGCGACCGGCGTCTCCGCGCTCTCCGGGCTCCAACGGCCCGCCCTGGACTCGCTGATGGCACGGATCGTCCCGCACGACCAGCTGACGGCGGCCGCCGCGCTGAACTCGCTGCGCTGGAACGTCGGGGCCATCGCGGGCCCCTCCCTCGCCGGCCTGGTCGTCGCCTACGCCGGGCACGCGTCCGCGTACGCGGTCACGATCACCGGCTTCGCCGTCTCCGTCGTCCTGTGCACCCGGCTCTCGCCCGCGCCCGCCGCGCACGACGCGGAGAAGCCGTCGCTGAGAGGCCTCGCGGAAGGCGCGCGGTACGCGTGGTCGCGGCCGGTGCTGCTCGGTACGTACGCGATCGACATGGCCGCGATGTTCTTCGCCTTCCCCAACACGATCTTCCCGTTCCTCGCGGACGACCTGGACGCGGAGTGGGCGCTCGGGCTGATGTACGCGGCCGGGGCGGTCGGCTCGCTGCTGTTCAGCCTCACCAGCGGGTGGACGTCGCGGGTGCGGCGGCACGGGCTCTTCGTGGTCTTCGGCGCGGCGGGCTGGGGACTCGCGATCACCGCGGCGGGGTGGCTGTCGAACATCTGGCTGGTACTCGGCTGTCTCGCCCTCGCGGGCGCGGGCGACATGGCGAGCGGACTCGGCCGCTCCACCATCTGGAACCAGACCATCCCCGACGAGCTGCGGGGGCGGCTCGCCGGGATCGAGGTCCTCTCCTACAGCGTCGGCCCGCAGCTGGGGCAGGTCCGCGCGGGCGCGGCGGCGGGGTGGACCGGCACGCGGTCCGCCATCTGGTCCGGCGGGCTGGCCTGCGTGGCCTCTGTCGGCGTCCTGGCGGCGGTGCTGCCGCGGCTCCTCTCGTACGACGCGGGCACGGATCCCGATGCGGAGCGGCGCCGTATGGCCGCGGAGCGGGCGCCTGTCCCGGGCTCTGCCGAACCCGTTGGCCCCGCCCCGGAGCGGGCGGCCCCGTAGTCCACGCTCACCGGCCCGGCCCTGCTGGCCCTGCCGGCCCGGCCCTCCGCGGAACCGGCTCCCCGCAGCTCAGCCTCACTGCGAGCAGGACCTGCACTCCCCACCCACCCGCCCAAACCCCAGCCCCACCCGGCAAGCCCGCACCCTCATGGAGCAGCCACCCCCACAGCCCGGCCTCACCAAACCGAAACCTGCACTCCCCACCCGCCCATACGTCGGCGACCCGACGTCGCGGAGCAAACGGGTGGGCGGGGGAAACCCATCGCCGACCGCACCTACGTCAACGCAACGTCGCGGGGCAAACGGGTGGGTGGGTGGGAACCCCGCCGCGGAGCGGCGAAGAACCCGTCGCGGAGCGACGTGGAACCCCGGCGCGGAGCGCCGCAGAGCCCGACGCCGAGCGCCGCAAACCCCCGGCGCGGAACGGCACAGACCCCCCACACGAAGCGCCGCAGAGCCATCCCGCGGAGCGGCACAGAACCGCCGCGGAACATCGCAGACCCCGCGCGGAGCAGCACAGACCCCGCGCGGAGCGGCACAGAGCCCGACGCCGAGCGCCGCAAACCCCGCGCGGAGCAGCACAGACCCCGCGCGGAGCGGCACAGAGCCCGACGCCGAGCGCCGCAAACCCCCGGCGCGGAACAGCGCAGACCCCGCGCAAAGCGCGCAGAACCCCGCCGCGGAGCGGCACAGACCCCGGCGCGGAGCGGCGCAAAGCCTCGGCGCGGAGCGCCGTAGAGTCCCGCCGCGGAGCGGTGGGGTCAGTCGGTTTCGCCCCGCGCAGCGGGATCGTGCCAGCGAGGATCCGTCTCCCACTGAAGGTTCCGCTCCTGAGCGGTCCGCATCGCGCTCTGCGCCTCCTCGGGCGACGCGTAGGGGCCCATGCGGTCCTTGCCGGGGCAGTCCGGGCCCTCCTCGACCTTTCCGTGCTCCAGGCAGTAGAACCACTCGCCCGGCTTGCCGACGGTCTTCTTCTTGAACAGCGCCATGCCCCGCTCCTTCCGTACCCGATCCGGTCATGCTCTCCGGGACCATGCTGCCCCAGGACGGCTGGCTAGACTCGCCGGCATGTCTGGCCAGTCACTGCTCGTCCCAGGGGAGCTCTCCCCCACCCGTTCCGTACCCGGCAACATCAGGCGCCCGGAGTATGTCGGGAAGCCCGCGCCGACCCCGTACACGGGGCCCGAAGTGCAGACCCCCGAGACCATCGAGCTGATGCGCACCGCGGGCCGCATCGCCGCCCGCGCCATGGAAGAGGCCGCCAAGCACATCGCGCCCGGTGTGACCACCGATGAGCTGGACCGCGTCGCGCACGAGTACATGTGCGACCACGGCGCCTACCCCTCGACCCTCGGCTACCGCGGCTTCCCCAAGTCGCTGTGCAGCTCGGTCAACGAGGTCATCTGCCACGGGATCCCCGACTCCACCGTCCTGAAGGACGGCGACATCATCAACCTCGACGTCACCGCGTACATCGGCGGCGTCCACGGCGACAACAACGCCACGTACCTCGTGGGCGACGTCGACGACGAGTCCAGGCTGCTCGTCGAGCGGACCCGGACCTCCCTCGACCGTGCCATCAAGGCCGTCAAGCCCGGCCGGCAGATCAACATCATCGGCCGTGTCATCGAGTCGTACGCCAAGCGCTTCGGCTACGGCGTGGTCCGCGACTTCACCGGCCACGGCATCAACTCGTCCTTCCACTCCGGCCTGATCGTCCCGCACTACGACAGCCCGCACGCCACGACGGTCATCCAGCCCGGCATGACGTTCACGATCGAGCCGATGCTCACGCTCGGTACGCACGAGTACGACATGTGGGAGGACGGCTGGACCGTCGTCACCAAGGACAGGAAGCGGACCGCGCAGTTCGAGCACACGCTGGTGGTGACGGACACGGGGGCGGAGATCCTGACGCTGCCCTGACCGGTCGACCGGTGGACCGGCCGGCCGACTGGCCGGCCGATATCCGGGTTCTTCGTTCCGTACGGTTCCGCGAGCCGAAGGCGGGTACCTTTTTTACCGACAGGATGTCGGGAACCAGTTGACTTAGGTAAGCCTAACTTGCCATGATCTGCGGAGGTCGCACCGGTTCCCGCCATCCCGCCACCCCCGGCTCCCCTTGGAGGCCCCTCATGGACACGGCGCCCACGCCCTTCTCGACGGTCATCCGCACCGCGTCCCACGAGCAGCACACCGAGGCGGAGACTTCGGCCTTCATGAGCGACCTGCTCGGCGGCCGGCTCGGCGTCGACGCCTACACGCGCTACACCGAGCAGCTGTGGTTCGTGTACCGCGCCCTGGAGGACGGCGCGCGGGCCCTGCGGGGCGACCCCGTCGCGGGTCCGTTCATCCGGCCCGAGCTGGAGCGCGTGGGCGAGCTGGAGCGCGACCTCACGCATCTGCGGGGCGCGGACTGGCGCGAGAGCGTCACGCCGCTGCCCGCCACGGCGGCGTACGCGGCACGGGTCGAGGAGTGCGCCCGCACCTGGCCCGGCGGCTATGTCGCCCACCACTACACGCGCTATCTCGGCGACCTGTCCGGCGGCCAGATCATCCGCGGCAAGGCGGAGCAGACCTGGGGCTTCGACCGCAAGGGTGACGGCGTGCGGTTCTACGTGTTCGAGGGGATAGCCAATCCGGCCGCGTTCAAGCGGAGCTACCGGGAGTTGCTCGACGGGATCGACGCGGTGGTCGCGGACGACCTGGAGAAGAAGCGGATCGTCGACGAGTGCCGGCGCGCGTTCGCGCTGAATACGGCGGTCTTTCGTGAGCTGGGGGAAGAGTTTCCGCTCACCGCGTGATGAGGGAGCCGACTCGGGGGCTCCCCCGGGCCCCCACTCCCCCTCAAACGCCGGAGGGGCTGAAAAGTCCCTCTCAGAAGGACACCGGCCTCACCCGTCCCCCTACCTCGATCGACCCGTCCGGCCCCGGCGCCGTCAGGATCTGTGAGCCGCGTCCCTGCGTGATGTTGAGGGCGCGGCCCAACTCATGTGTGAGCTGGAGCGCCGCCGCGCCCGTCGCCTCGTCCTCGTCGATGCCGTCGCCCCGGCCGGGGAAGCCCCTCGCCCGCACCCGCCCCGCGGCCTCGTCCTGCCAGGCCCAGGCGTAGACCCACTCCCCCGGCGGCGGCACGTCGAGCGCGTCGACCTCCGCCGCCGACGCGTACCGCCGCAACGTCCTCGGCGGCGCCCAGTCCGACCGCGCCGTGATCCAGCTGAACTCGCCGTCCTGACGCGCCGCCACCACCCCGGCGGGCGTGACGAGTTCGGGCAGGCCGAGGAGCCAGGCCGTGCCGACGCAGGGATGCCCGGCGAAGGGCAGGCGCAGGGACGGTGTGTAGATGTCGATGACGCCGCGCTCTGCGTCGTCGACGAAGACCGTCTCGCTGAAGCCGAGCCGCGCGGCGAGCGCCCGGCGCTCCTCGGCCGCGCGCATGCGGGCTCCGTCGCGCACGACACCGAGTTCGTTGCCGTGCCGACCGTCGGGCCCGCAGAAGACACGGAGTACGTCGTGCGGTGCAGTCATCCCCGCATTGAAACATCACACCGTTTCGGTGCCGCGCCGCCGCCGTGCCACGACGACCGCGCCCGTGCCCGCCGCGAGCGCCACGCCCGCCACGCCGAGGAGCGCCGCCGAGGGTACGGAAGAGCCGGTGGCCGCCAGCGCCCCCGCGCCGCCGGCCGACCCTCCTCCTCCACCAGCACCACCCACAGAACCCGAGCCCGGCCCCGCTCCCGCCCCCGCACCCGCACCCGCACCCGCACCCGCGCACAGGCGTCCCCATGATCACTCCGTGCCGCACCCCGGCGGCTTGACCATCGCTTTGCCTGGTCATGGGCTGCCCATCGACCGGCCGTGATCGGCTCGTGAGCGGTCGTGCGGCGTGAGAGCTGAATCACGGATCGGGCGGGTATTACCGAGGTAAGGCTCGGTTAAGTTAGGTCGGCCTCACCGGCTTGCGGTGGGGTCGAATGCCGTCCGTGACCGTCTTGGAGCCCGCTATGCGTCCCGTGCGCCCCGCACGTCTGCCCGTCGTCACCGCCGTCGTCGCCGCGGCCGCCCTGACCGCCGTAACGGGCTGCACGGAGAAGAGCGACGCCAAGGGCGGCGGCAACACCGTGAGCGTCACCGCCACCGACGACAAGTGCGAGGTCTCCAAGAAGGAGCTCTCCGCCGGTCACGTCGAACTGGCCATCGAGAACAAGGGCTCCAAGGTCACCGAGGTCTACCTCCTCTTCCCCGACGACCGCATCGTCAGCGAGCGCGAGAACATCGGCCCCGGCACCAAGCAGAAGCTCACCGCCGAGGTGAAGGCCGGTTCCTACGACATCGCCTGCAAGCCCGGCATGAAGGGCGACGGCATCCGCCAGAAGGTCACCGTCACCGGCGGCGGCCGGACCGCGAAGCGCGACCCCCGCCTCGACAAGGCCGTCGCCGCCTACCGCGAGTACGCCCAGGAGCAGGCCGACGCGACGCTGCCGAAGACGAAGGTCTTCACCGACGCCGTCCGCAAGGGCGACCTGGCCGCCGCGAAGAAGGCGTACGCCGACTCCCGCATCGGCTGGGAGCGCACCGAGCCCGTCGCCGAGTCCTTCGGCACCATCGACCCCAAGGTCGACGTGCGCGAGGACGGCCTGGCGGACGACCAGGACCCGGAGAAGGACTGGACGGGCTGGCACCGCCTGGAGCGGGCATTGTGGAAGGACAAGAAGATCGGCGCGCGCGAGAAGCAGCTCGCCACGCGGCTCGACAACGACCTCCTCGCCTGGCAGAAGAAGGTCGGCAAGGCCGTCATCACGCCGACCTCGATGGCCAACGGCGCCAAGGAACTCCTCGACGAGGTCGCCACCGGCAAGGTCACCGGCGAGGAGGAGCGCTACTCGCACACCGACCTCGTCGACTTCAAGGCCAACGTCGAGGGCGCCCAGAAGTCGTACGAGCTCCTGAAGCCCGTCGCCGCCGAGAACGACCCACAGCTCACCAAGGAGCTCGACAAGCAGTTCGCGGCCCTCACCAAGCTCCTGGACAAGTACCGCGAGGGCGGCGCCGGCTCCTACCGGTTCACCTCGTACGACAAGCTCGGCAAGGCGGACACCAAGGAACTGTCCGACGGCGTCAACGCGCTCGCGGAGCCGCTGTCGAAGCTGGCCGCGGCCGTCGCCAAGGCCAAGTGACCGGCAGAACCGGCAGGGGAAACGATGACTGAGGAAACCTCCCGTACACCGTCCCGGCGTTCGCTGCTCGGCTGGGGCGGCGCCGGGCTCGCGCTCGGCGCGGCCGCGGCGGGCGGCGCGGTGACGATGGCACGCTCCGAGGACGAAGCGGCGCCCGCCGCCGACTCGGGGGCGGCCGTCGCCTTCCACGGCGCGCACCAGGCGGGCATCGCCACCGCCGTCCAAGACCGCCTGCACTTCGCGGCGTTCGACGTGAAGACGGCCGACCGCGCGGAGTTCGTGCGGCTCCTCAAGGACTGGACGCGGGCCGCGGCGCGGATGACGGCGGGGCACGCGGTCGGCGAGGGCGCGTACGGCGGGCTCGCCGAGGCGCCGCCGGACGACACCGGCGAGGCGCTCGGCCTCAAGCCGTCCCGGCTGACCCTGACCATCGGCTTCGGGCCCTCCCTGTTCGAGAAGTTCGATCTCGCGGACAAGCGCCCCGAGGCCCTGGTCGACCTGCCCAAGTTCCCCGGCGACAACCTCGACAAGGCCCGCAGCGGCGGTGACCTGTGCGTGCAGGCCTGCGCGGACGACCCGCAGGTCGCCGTGCACGCCATCCGCAACCTCGCCCGCATCGGTTTCGGCAAGGTCGCGGTGCGCTGGTCGCAGCTCGGCTTCGGCAAGACGTCGTCGACGACGCCGGGCGCGCAGACCCCCCGTAACCTCTTCGGCTTCAAGGACGGCACGCGCAACGTCTCCGGGGACGACACCGCCGCGCTCGACCGGCACGTGTGGGTCGGTGAGAAGGACGGGCCCCGCTGGATGACCGGCGGCTCCTACCTCGTGGCGCGCCGCATCCGCATGAACATCGAGACGTGGGACCGCACCTCGCTCGGTGAGCAGGAGGACGTGTTCGGCCGCGACAAGGGCGAGGGCGCCCCGGTCGGCAAGGCCAGGGAGCACGACGAGCCGTTCCTGAAGGCGATGAAGCCCGACGCGCACGTCCGGCTCGCGCACCCCCATGCCAACGGCGGGGCGACGATCCTGCGCCGCGGCTACTCCTTCACGGACGGCACCGACGGCCTCGGCCGCCTGGACGCGGGCCTCTTCTTCCTCGCGTACCAGCGGGACGTGCGCACCGGATTCATCCCGGTGCAGCGCAATCTGGCGCGCTCCGACGCGCTCAACGAGTACATCCAGCATGTGGGTTCCGCGGTCTTCGCGGTCCCGCCGGGCGTCCGCGGCAAGGGCGACTGGTGGGGCAAGGACCTGTTCACCGGGGAGGGATGAGCCGATGTTCGGCAACTATCTGATCGGCCTGCGCGAGGGTCTGGAGGCCAGCCTGGTCGTCTGCATCCTCATCGCCTACCTGGTGAAGACCGGGCGGCGGGACGCGCTGGCGCCCATCTGGACGGGCATCGGTGTCGCGGTGGCGCTCGCGCTCGGCTTCGGCTGCGCGCTGACCTTCGGCTCGCAGGAGCTGACGTTCAAGGCGCAGGAGGCGCTCGGCGGTTCGCTGTCGATCGTCGCCGTGGGCCTGGTGACGTGGATGGTCTTCTGGATGCGGCGCACGGCACGGCACCTGAAGTCGGAGCTGCACGGCAAGCTGGACACGGCGCTGCAGATGGGCACGGCCGCGCTGGTGGCGACCGCGTTCCTCGCGGTGGGCAGGGAGGGCCTGGAGACCGCCCTCTTCGTCTGGGCCTCGGTACGCGCGTCGAACGACGGCTCGCACGGCCCGCTGCTCGGCGTGATCCTGGGCCTGCTCAGCGCGGTGGCGCTCGGCTGGCTGTTCTACCGGGGTGCGGTCCGCATCAACCTCGCGAAGTTCTTCACCTGGACCGGCGCGATGCTGGTCGTGGTGGCGGCGGGCGTCCTCGCGTACGGCGTGCACGACCTGCAGGAGGCGGAGTTCGTCGGCGGCCTTCGCGACAAGGCGTTCGACATCAGCGCGACGATCCCGCCGGACAGCTGGTACGGCACGCTGCTCAAGGGCGTCTTCAACTTCCAGCCGGACCCGACCGTGGTGCAGGTCGTGGTGTGGCTGCTGTATCTGGTGCCGACGCTGGCGTTCTTCTTCGCGCCGGGACGGCCCACGCAGCGGGCGGCGCGGAAACCGGCGAAAGCGACCGTTCCGGAACAGGGCTGACCTGGCGCACAGGGCTCGAACTGCCGTGCCTATGATCGTCGTTCACCAGTCGGCCGATCTCTGAGGATGATCCCCCCATGCGAACCTCCCGTTTCGGGAAGAGCCTTGCCACGCTGACCGCGGCGACCGCCGTGGCCCTCGGCGCCTCGCTCGTGACCGCCCCCACCGCCTCCGCGGTCGGCGGCAGCGCCTGCACCAAGAACGTCAAGAACCACAACATGATGGTCATCAACGTCGGCGCCACCGCGTACTCGGGTCCCGGCATGAGCTACCGCAAGCTCAAGCGCCTGGAGTGGTTCGACAACGTCTACGTCCGCTGCTACACGGTCAAGCGCAACACCCAGTGGTACTACGGCGACCTGCCGCGCAGCAGCAAGCGCGGCTGGGTCAACGCGCAGCTCCTCCAGGAGATCTGACCCGCCTCGGGCACCCTCTTCCCGGGCCCGATATGGTTCGGCCCCGGGAAGGGGCAGGTGAGGAAATTCCGATGAGCAGCGTTCGCAGGGTCCGTGGTCTCGGCCGGCCCGCCACGGCGTCGGCGGCGGTGGCGGCGCTGGCGCTGTCCGTGAGCGGATGTGTGACCGTGCACGGCGAGCGGGAGGTCGTGCCCTCCGCCACGAAGGCCGAGGCGGGCCGCGCGCTCAAGGCGTTCCTCGCCGCGTACAACAAGGCCGACAAGGCCTACGACCCGGCCGCGGACGCCGCCCGCATCACCGGTCCGCTCGGCGCCATCAACCAGGGCGGCCTGAGGTCGCGGCACGTGCAGCACCCGGGCGGCAATCCGGGCCACCAGCCACTGGAACTGACGGACGTGTCGTACACGATCCCGAAGAAGGCCGGCTGGCCCCGCTGGTTCATGGCCGACACCCGGGCCAACCGCCGCTCGGACCTGCGCTGGCTGTGGGTCTTCACCAAGGGCGGCCCCGACGAGCTGTGGCGGGCCACCTACCTGAACCTGGTGTCGCCGCAGAAGCTGCCGAAGCCGAAGAAGGACAAGGACGGCTTCGCCGAGCCGGTGGACGTGGCGGCGAAGGATCTCGCGCTGGCCCCGCAGGACCTCGGCGAGAAGTACACGTCGTACTTGAAGTCGGGAGGTGACGCCTTCGCGCCGGGCGACCACACGACGCGCTGGAAGGCGTACCGCGAGCGGAACTCGCGGCGCGCGGGGCTGGCCGTGCAGTACATCGACGAGCCGCAGAACGGCGGCGCCTTCGCCCCGCTGGGGCTGCGCACCGAGGACGGCGGCGCGATGGTGTTCTTCTCCACCCGCCACTACGAGAAGCAGACCGCGTTCAAGGGGCTGAGCCCGAAGGTCGACGCGGACGCGAAGGCCCTGCTCAAGGGCGAGGTGCGGCAGTCCCTGCTGCTCGACCGGGTCTCGAACCAGGTGGCTGTCGACCCGAAGCGCAAGAGCGGCGACAAGGTGGCGATCCTGAGCCGCATCCAGGGCCTGACGGGCGCCAAGGGCGACTAGGGCCTGTCTTTCGGATCTGTCCGGGGCCGCGGGGCCTGGCACGCACATCTGCGGCGTTGTCGTCGGTTGCCAACGCTCCGCGTTGGCGGCCGTCGGGCACCCGCAACGGCGTCAGCCCCTCAACGGCCAGGCGGCGACGTCCTGTTGGGGCTCTCCCGCGACCCGCGCGCATTCGTCGGTGAGGGTCGCGAGGAGCGTCAGCGGGTCAGGCAGCGGGTGCTCGGGGCCGCGCAGCCAGCGCACCTCCTGGTCACCGGGGAGCCGGGCGGGCGGCACCAGGACGTACGAGCCGCGGCAGTGCCAGCGCAGGCCCGGGTGCTCGTCCATCGTCTCGGGGTGGCAGTCCAGCTCGCAGGGCCACCACTCGTCCTCGTCCTCGGGGGTGCCGCGCGTCGCGGTGTAGAAGAGCAGGCGGCCCCGGCCGTTGCTGCCGCCCGACTCCGCGACGGGCCCGACGTCGATGCCGGCGGCCAGGAGCCGCTCCAGGGCCTCAAGACCGGCGTCCAGCGGTACGTCGAGGACGTCGTGGATCATGCCGGTCGCGGTGATGAAGTTGGCCTGCGGCTGGTGGCGGGCCCACCGCTCGATCTGGCCGCGGTCGGTCGTGGACTGCGTCTGCCAGGCGAAGGAGACGGGATGCCTGGCGGGTGTGGGGCAGCCGATGCGGTCGCACGAACATCGGTACCCCGACGGATACGCGGCCGGGGCGAGCGGCAGCCCGGCCGCCGCGGCGGCCAGCAGCAGGTCCTCGCGGGCCCGGTCTTCCGCGGCCGTGTCCTTCGGACGGCGGCGGAGCCACTGGGAAATCCTGCTCCGCCCGCCGGACCGGCTACCGAACTCCGCGCCCATCTAGCCCCTCACCTCGCCGTTGTGCCGAAAGCATGACCCATGGTCCCACCATCCTGCGCCCTGGGGGGCCGGAGCCCACATCCGGGGTGGCCGGGGCGGTACCAGTTGCGGTCCCCATAGGGGGGCATCACGTAGAAAGGTGGGATTTTCCCCCCTACGGTGGACGTCATGGTCATTAGGACTGTGCTGACGGGCCTCACGACGCTGACCCTCACGACACTGAACGGCTTCCTCACCCCGATCGAATGGGGCGGCGGCCCCCTGACCGTGGACGCGCTCCCCCGCGTCGTCTACACCGCGCACCGCGGCGGCGCCCTGGAGGTGCCGGAGAACAGCATGTCGGGCCTGGCCACGGCCTTCGAGAGCGGCACCGCACAGGTCATCGACTTCGATACGCGGATGCTGGGCGACGGCACGATGGTGGTCATGCACGACGCCACCCTGGACCGCACCACGTACTCGTCGGGCCCGGTGAGCGACCTGGACCGATGGCAGTGGCTGGGGGTCCGGCTGCGCCAGGAGATGACGCTGCCCGGCCACTGGCGCCCGGAGCGGCCGCCGACGGTGGCGGAGGTCCTCGACCGGTTCGGCGGGCGGATCATGCTGATGCTGGAGGCCAAGGACCCGAAGAGCCTCAAGTCGCTGGCCCGGCTGATCCGCGCCCGGGGTCTGACCCGCTCGGTCTTCGTGAACTCCAACAGCCCAGCGGTCGCCCTGCGCGCCCACGAGCTGGGCCTGCTGGCCCAGCTGTGGCGCTCCAAGAAGCAGATGAGCACCGACCGGCCCGCGGACTGGGCGCCCTTCGTGGACGTGCTCGACGTGGACTACAAGGCGCGCGACCGCGATCTGGAGCGCGCGGTGAACTCGGGCATCCCACGGGTGTGGGCGCACACGGTGACCACGCCCGGGCAGCGCGACCGGGTGCTGCGGCTCGGCTGCAACGGCGTGATCACGGACGCCCCGGGCCTGCTCTCGCGCACGCCGGTCAAGCGGGCCGGGGCGGCCGGCGCCGTCAGGGCGGCGCGGCAGCCTTCGGCGGGGCCGCTCAGGGGGCCGGCGGGCGTGACGTGATGCCGTAGAGGGCGTACTCGACGAGCGCGTCGGCGTAGGCGTGGGTGAGGGGCCCCGTGCGCATCATCCAGCGCTGGGCGAGGGGGCTCGTCCACATCTCCAGGGCGATGCGGGGGTCGATGCCGGGCCGGACCTGGCCCGCCTCCTGGGCCCGGCGCACCCGGTCGGCGTAGACCTGGAGCTGCGGCTCCAGGAGCTTCTCGACGAACTCGGCGCCCAGCTCGGGGTTGAGCAGCCCCTCGGCGGCGAGCGCACGGTAGGGGGCGTCGTACTTGGGGTCGTTGAACTCGTCGACGGTGGCCCGCATCACGTACTTGAGGTCGGCCTCCAGGTCCCCGGAGTCCGGGATCTCGCTCTGGACTTCGTCCAGGCCCGCGCTCTCGCTCGCCTCCCGGGCGGCCTGCTCGGCGAGGTCGAGGAAGGCGTCGAGCAGGACGGCGCCCTTCGACGGCCACCAGCGGTAGATCGTCTGTTTGCCGACACCGGCGCGGGCCGCGATGGCCTCGATCGTCAGTTTGGCGTAACCGAGCTCGTCGACCAGGGCGAGGGCGGCGTCATAGATCGCGCGGCGCGAGCGTTCGCTGCGGCGCGTGGAGTCTGGGACGGTCTTCTGAGCCATGCGACCGAATGTAGCAGCGGGCCGAACCGAGACGTACCGTCTTGACGAGACGAGTTGTCTCGTGCGGAGTGCGCGCGGCCCGCGATGAGCGGCGGAGGCGGGGTGGAGAGCCGCCACGGACTCCGGGTGTGATGACCATCTCCGTAACCACCCGTTCGGTTCACAGCGCGAAGGCTCCTCACCCCGCACTATGGGCTTCAACTGCCCCACCAAGGACGGCAGCTGACACTGCGGTACGTGAGGAGCCTTCTTTGTCCCGTATTCCTCGCTCTCCTCGGCGCGCCACACCCCGGCGCTATCTGATGTGCCCACCGGCACACTTCAAGGTCACGTACTCCATCAACCCCTGGATGGACCCCGCGAAACCGGTCGACGTCCCCCTGGCCATCGCCCAGTGGGAGGACCTGCGCGACCGGTACCGGGCCCTCGGCCACACCGTCGAGGAGCTCGTCCCCCGGCCCGACCTGCCGGACATGGTCTACGCGGCGAACGGCGCGACCGTCGTGGGCGGACGCGTGCTCGGCGCCCGCTTCGCCTACCGCGAGCGCGAGCGGGAGGCCGCGGCCCACCTGGAGTGGTTCCGCGCGCACGGCTTCACCGAGATCCACGAACCCGTCCACATCAACGAGGGCGAGGGCGACTTCGCCGTCACCGCCTCCTACGTCCTGGCGGGACGCGGCTTCCGGGCCAGCCCGCTCTCGCACGGCGAGGCGCAGGAGTTCTTCGGCCGCCCGGTGATCGGGCTCGACCTGGTCGACCCGCGCTACTACCACCTGGACACCGCGCTCGCCGTCCTCGACGACGCGGCGGACGACGTCGTCTACTACCCGCCCGCCTTCTCGCCCGGCAGCCGGTCGGTCCTGCGGCGCCTGTTCCCCGACGCGCTGATCGCCGAGGAGCCCGACGCCGTGGCGCTCGGGCTCAACGCCGTATCCGACGGACTCCACGTGCTCCTGCCGCAGGCCGCGGTGGGCCTCTTCGGGCCGCTGCGCGCCCGCGGCTACGAACCCATCGGCATGGATCTGAGCGAGCTGCTCAAGGGCGGCGGCAGCGTGAAGTGCTGCACGCAGGAGCTGCGCGTCTAGCTCTTGTCCAGCTCGGCCGGGCAGAGCCTGCGCGGCGCGTCGTCGCCCTTGAGGCGGGCGTCGACGCAGCCGCCGGGCAGCCCGTCATACGCCTTGGTGCCGAAGTTGGCCGTGACGGTCAGCGTGCCCCCGCCGAACACCGTGCGCTGGACGGTGTTGGCGCCGTTCAGCCGCCGGTAGGAGGTGAGGGGCTCGGTGCCCGCGGCCTTGTGCAGCGGCTCGAAGTAGTTCTGCAGGGCGGCCAGTTCGGCGCCGTGCTGCTTCAGCGACTTGCCGTCGAGGACGTAGTTGAGGGGGGTGTTGTAGAGCATGGCGAGCAGGGCGCGGGTGGTCTTCTGCTTCGGCAGCTTCTCGTACGAGAGCTCCCAGCGCTCGGTGTTGACGAGGGAGCCGTGCAGCGCGGTCTCGTAGAGCGGGACGCGGTAGCGGGGGTCGTACATGGCCTTGGCCAGGCCGGCGGGGAGGTCGACCGGCTTGAAGAAGACGCCGGGCGCGGTCTCCGGGTAGTAGCCGCCCCACTTCTCGCGGTCCTTCTGGAGCTTCCACATGCCGTCGGCGACCGGCGTGCCCCCGCCGTGGTCGAAGGCGAGCGGCCCGTTCGCCCAGGGCTGGGCGGTCTCCGAGCCGAGGACGAGCCCGGTGTCCGCGATCCGCCGCATCCGCGCGAGGCGGTTCGCGCGGTCCTCGGCCCTGGTCATCCGGTGGCCCTTGCCGTGGTCGCGGAAGAGTTCGCCGGTGGCGTCGACGTCGAGGAAGTAGCTGTCGGCGCCGTTGGCGACCATCGAACGAGTGCGGTCGGCGAGGTAGTGCCGGCGGGGCTCGGCCCGCTCGAAGGCCTGGGAGCTGAGGTAGCAGCCGCGCCCGCCGAAGCCGGTCACCAGCTTGCCCTTGGCGTCGCGGACGCAGAAGTCGGGGTAGACGGTGCCGGGCCAGATCGCGTTCGGGGCGTCGGCGGTCCTGGGGTCCTGGCCGTTGGCGAAGGAGTCGTAGGGTCCGGTCAGGTAGCCCGCCTTCTTCGCCGCGCGCACCGCGGCCCTGTCCGGGTAGGGCTTGCCGTCGTAGCCGAGCCACATCCGGTCGACGCCGAGCTTCTTGAGCTGCTCGATCCCGTCGGCCTTGCGGGCGTCTCCCCAGGTGTAGGCGTGGAAGGCGCCGAGGAGCCGCCCCGTGGCGGGGTTCTTCGCGATCTTCCGCTTCAGGCTGCCGAGGCGACCGCGCTCGGCGAGGTAGGAGCGGTAGTCGGCGGCGGGCGCGACCGCGTTGCCGTCGGTCAGCGCGAAGGTGACGGAGTAGTCGCGGGTGCCCTCTCCGCCGTCGAAGGAGTGCTTCGCCGTGGCGCGCAGGCGGCCTCCCGGGGTGGTGAAGCCGAGGGTGGTGCCGATGTCGGTGGGGGTGAGGTAGCTGACGCCGGTCCTCCTGCCGAGGGAGTAGCCCCACAGCGGCAGGGTCAGGTCGGCGCCGACGTCGACGGTGCTGCCGCCGAGGCCGCCCTCGCCGGTGGTCCAGAAGGCGTCGTCGACGGGGATGTCCAGGCCTTCCCCGCGGGGCAGCTGGAGGGCCGAGGCGGCGGCGTCGGTGCCGGTGACGGGCCAGCTGACGGAGGTGTCGTGGTCCGACTCCAGCCGGAGGGAGAGGCGGCCGTGGTCGGTGCGGGCGGTGACGTCGATGCCGCGCTCGGGGTAGCTCCAGCGGGCCCCGCCCTTGCCGGTGCGGGTCACCGGGCCCGGCGCGCCGAGGTCGGTGCCGGAGGCGTCGGAGAGGGTGATGTCACGGCCTTCGCGGGTGTGGGCGCGTACGGCGAGGGAGGCGGTGTCGACGACGGCCGTGCCGCCGTCGACGGCCAACTCGACCTCCTTGCCGTGCGGTTGCCCGGCGTCGGCCGTGAAGGCGTAGGTGGTGGCACCGGCCGCGACGACCGCCAGCGCGATGGACAGGGAGAGGAAACGTGTCTCCGACCGCCTGCGGGCGTGGCCTGGAGAACTGCTCTTGGTGGGCATGGAGAAACTGAATAGTCCCCGACTTTAAGAATCTTCTAAGATTGGGGGCAGTTCAGCCACCTGGCCGAGGACGTGCTAACAATACGGACGCACAGGTACGCATCCCGTCCAGTGCGAACGCATCACCACAACCAAACAGTTGGGTCCATTGGGGGCCCTGGGGGAAGAAGAGGTATAGCGCAGTGAATCGCATGCGCACGTCCGCCGCAGTGCTGGCCACCGCGGGGGCACTCGCCGCCGGCCAGCTCGGACTCGCCGGTTCCGCTTCTGCGGCGAGCGGTCCGTCCGCCGTGCAGGCATCGCCGCGGGCCGCCGTCTCCGGCTGCCCGATCGACATCGTCTACCCGAAGCGCTTCTACTACGACGCGCACGGCAACGTCACCAACGGCGGCCTGTACTTCGGCATCAAGAGCAAGACCACGCGGAGCATCAAGAAGGTCACGTTCACGGTGACCAACACCAAGAACATCCGCTTCAAGAAGGCGACGCCGACGGGCGGCAAGATCACCCGCCGGACGACGCAGAGCGTCTCGGTCTACGACAAGAGCCTCGCGGGCAAGGCGAAGCTCGGCTTCAAGGTGCAGACGCGCCTGCTCAACACCCGCTCGTTCGGGGTGAAGTTCACCCTGCGCGGCACCGGCTGGAACTGCTCGGTCAACCAGGGGACCTGGGGACCGGCGTAGTCAGTCCGCTTCGGCGGGCCGGGGCGGCCACGCGTCGCCCCAGTCCGCGTCGCGGGCCGCGCGGTAGAGGGAACCGTGGCGCTTGGTCACGGTCTCTCTGCGCAGGGACTCCTCGGTCCCGCACAGGTCGAGGAGGACCTGGCCCTTGCGGATCTGCGGGCGGCGCACGACACGGGAGGGCGCGGGCCGCGGTTCGAAGCGGACCGCCGCGACATAGCTGAACTTCTCGTCCTCGTACGCCAGTGACCCGCCCTTGACCTGGCGGTGCAGGGACGACCTGCTGACCCGGGCGGAGAAGTGGCACCAGTCCGTGCCGGGCTCGATGGGGCAGGCGGCGCTGTGCGGGCAGGGCGCGGCGATCCGGAAGCCCGCCGCGATCAGCCGCTCGCGCGCCTCGATGATCCGCGCGTAGCCGTCGGGGGTGCCGGGCTCGATGACGACGACGGCCTGCGCGGCCGCGTCGGCCGCCGCGTCGACGACCGAGTGGCGGTCGCTCTCCGTCAGCTCCCCGAGGACGTACGACACCGTGACGAGATCGGTGCTCTCCATGGCGAGCGCCGCACCGATACGGGAGCGCTGCCAGCGCGCGGCCCTCAGCTGCGGCGCCGCTGCGGCCAGTTCACGCCCCAGGGCCAGCGCGGGCTCGGCCCAGTCGAGAACCGTCACGGGCCGCTCCCCCGCCCAGGTCTCCGCGACCGCCCAGGTCGCCGCGCCCGTCCCGCCGCCCACGTCCACGTGCCCGCCGGGCGCCCAACCCTCGGGGGCCGCCTCCGCGAGGGCGGCGAGCGCCGCCCGTACCGCCTCGAAGGTCGCGGGCATCCGGTACGCGGCGTACGCGACGACGTCCGCGCGGTCGCGCAGGATCGGGGCGTCGGTCGGGGTGCGCCCCCGGTAGTTGGCGATCAGCCGGTCGACGGCCTGCCCCGCCTGCTTGGGCGGAAGGCCGTCCAGGAGCCCGGCGAGGGCGGTGCGCAGGGTCTCGGCCGGGGAGACGGGAAGGATCTGGGCGTTCACCCGGCGATTCTACGGGGGTGGGGCCCCGGCCCCGGCGCCCCGAAGGGGCGCGGGGAACCGCGCGAGCGACCGGAGCCGGCCGGCAGCCGCCGCGAGGCCGCACAGCGGCGGACACACCGGCGGACGCACCGGCTGGCGCCCGCAACCCCACGGGACCACACGGGACCGCACCGGCCGGACGCACCGGCCAGGGGCACCCCGCCCCGCCTACCGCCCCCGCGCCGCACGGGCCAGCCGCGTGCCCGCCGCCGCGCGGGGCCCGCTGTCGGCGGCCCCGCGCCGGGGGTGCACCGTGTTCGCGAGCAGTACCAGGAACGTGTCCGTCGCCGGGTCGATGACCAGGGAGGTGCCGGTGAAGCCGGTGTGTCCGGCCGCGCCGCGGCCCGCAAGATCGCCCATGAACCAGGGCTGGTCGACGCGGAAGCCGAGGCCCGGCGCCGTCAGCATCAGCTCGACGAAGTCGGGGCCGAGGATGCGGGCCCTGCCGTAGCTGCCGCCGCACAGCAGCGTGCGGCAGAACACCGCCAGGTCGCGGGCGGTGGAGAAGAGGCCCGCGTGCCCGGCGACGCCGCCGAGCGCCCAGGCGTTCTCGTCGTGGACCGTGCCCCGCAGCATCCCGCGGTCGGCCTTGGCCCAGGGCCTTCGCTGGTCCTCCGTCGCGGCGGCCTCGGGGCGCGGCCCGAAGCCGGTGGCGGTCATCCCGAGCGGCCTGGTGATGCCGTCCCGGACGAGGGCGTCGAGGGGGCGGCGGGTGAGGCGCTCAAGGACGCGCTGGAGCAGCAGCATGTTCAGGTCGGAGTAGACGTACGCGCCGGGCGCGGTGACCGGGGCCTCCTCGCGCAGGGCGGCGAGGCGCGCGGCGTCGTCGGGGAGGTCGTACAGCGGCAGCTCGGGCCGCAGCCCCGAGGTGTGGGTGAGCAGCTGGCGGACCGTGACGCCGTGCTCGGCGACGGCCGTGAACTCGGGGACGTACGCCCCGACGAGCGCGTCGATGCCGAGCGTGCCGCGCTCCAGCTGCTGGACGGCGGCCACCGTGGTGAAGAGCTTGGTGAGCGAGGCCAGATCGAAGGGGGTGGCGGGGCGCATCGGCACGCGCCATCCGTGGGGCAGCTCGACGCCGGTGCCGGTCTCCGGGTCGTACGAGGCGTAGCGCACCGCCCAGCCCGTCGCCTCCTGCGCCGCGATGACGGGGCCCCGGCCCACGGTGACCACCGCGCCCGCACACCAGGGGCGCGGCCCGCGGGTCAGGTCGCGCACCTCGGCGACGAGGTGGCCGATCTCGTCGGGGTCGAGGCCCGCCCGGTCCGGGGAGCCGGGGCGCAGGAGTCTGGGTGAGCTCAGTGGTCCGCCTCCTGCGCGGGCCTGTGCTGCCAGGGGCGGCACAGGCCGAGGAAGCAGACGATGGCCGCCACCGCGCAGACGAGCTGGACGACGGCCATCGGAACGGCCGTGTGCTCGCCCGCGATGCCGACGAGCGGCGAGGCGACCGCGCCGACGAGGAAGGAGGAGGTGCCGAGCAGCGCGGAGGCGGAACCGGCGGCGTGCGGGGTGCGCATCAGCGCGAGGGACTGCGTGTTGGGCATGGTGACGCCCATCGACGACATGAGGACGAAGAGTCCGGCGGCGACGGGGAGGAGGCCGACGTCGCCGAAGACGCCCGCCGTCATGAGCAGGAGCGCCGTCGCGGCGACCGTGATCATCGCGAGGCCGACGGCGAGGACCTTGTCGAGGCCTACGCGGCCGACGAGGATCTTGCCGTTGATCTGGCCCGCGGCGATCAGCCCGACGGAGTTGACGCCGAAGAGGAGGCTGAAGGTCTGCGGGGACGCGCCGTAGATCTCCTGGATCACGAAGGGCGAGGCGGAGATGTAGGCGAAGAGCGCGGCGAACGCGAAGCCGCCCGCGATCATGTAGCCGGCGAAGACGCGGTCGGCGAGGAGCGACCTCATGGTGCGCAGCGCCTCGACGGTGCCGCCGCTGTGCCGCTTCCCGGGGGCGAGGGTCTCGGGCAGCCGCCGCCACACCAGGAGGGTCAGCGCGGTGCCGACGACGGTGAGGACGAGGAAGATGCCCCGCCAGTCGGTGAAGCGCAGCACCTGGCCGCCGATGAGCGGGGCGGCGACGGGCGCGACTCCGGAGATCAGCATCAGGGTGGAGAAGAAGCGGGCCATCGCCACGCCGTCGTACAGGTCGCGGACGACGGCGCGGGCTATCACTATCCCGGCGGCTCCGGCGAGGCCCTGGAGCAGCCGGAAGCCGATGAGCAGCTCCGCGGTGGGTGCGAAGGCGCAGATCGCGGTGGCGAGTACGTAGACGAGCAGGCCGGTGAGGAGGGGCCGGCGGCGGCCCCACTTGTCGCTCATGGGGCCGACGACGAGCTGGCCGAGCGCCATGCCCATGAGGCAGGCGGTCAGGGTCAGCTGGACGGTGGCGGCCGGGGAGTGCAGGGCGTCGGTGACCTGCGGCAGGGCCGGCAGGTACATGTCCATGGAGAGCGCGGGGACGGCGGTGAGGCCGCCGAGGACGAGCGTGACGAGGGCTCCGGTACGGCGGAGGGCGGCGGGGCCGGGTGGCTCCGCCGCCTTGGTTTCCGGATGTGCCTGTGTGGCCTGCCCGAGCTCAGGCATCGCGCCCCTCCCAGTTGCTGCGTGTGCCCCTCCATCGTCGCAGCTGTGGGCTCCGCCCCGGTACGCGGTGTTCGCGTGGCTCGGTCGATCACCGGCTTCGCCGGTTCGTCCTCAAGCGCCGGACGGGCTGGAACTACCCGGAGCGGCTATGCGGGCTTCAGGCCCGGGTTGCCCGCCTCCGTGACGAACGACGCGGCCGTCTTGATCGGTGCTCCCGGTGTCGTGACCGCCGAGACCGTCTTGAAGTCGGCCCTCGCGGAGTCGTGGCCGAGCGCGACCGTCACGTAGCCGCGGCGGCCGTTGTAGAACTTCAGGTGCGGGTTGGCCCTGGTGTACGTCTCCCAGTTGGCCGGCTTGTCCGCGCCGTCCTTGCCGCTCGCGATGGACGTGGCGACGATCTCGGTGCCGAGGGTCTTGGACGAGGGGTCGTCGAAGTCGGCCTTGATGTCGAAGGCGTAGCCGACGTGCACGTCGCCGGTGAGGACCATGAGGTTGTCCAGGTCCGCGGCCTTCGCGCCCGCGAGGACCCGCCGGCGGGAGGCGCGGTAGCCGTCCCAGGCGTCCATGGAGAGCTTCGCCTGCGCGTTGAGGTCGAGCTTGCGCTGGGAGAAGGTGACCTGCTGCGGGACGACGTTCCACAGGGCGCGCGAGCGCCGCCATCCGTCGATGAGCCAGCGCTCCTGGGTGGCGCCGGTGATGGTGCGGGCCGGGTCGTCCGACTCGGGCCCCGGGACGTGCGCACCGTCGCCGTACGCCTGGTCGGAGCGGTACTGCCGGGTGTCGAGGATGTCGAACTGGGCGAGGCGGCCCCACAACAGGCGCCGGTAGAGCTGCGCGTCGGGTCCGCTCGGCAGCTGCGGGCGGCGCAGCGGCTGGTTCTCCCAGTACGCGCGGTAGGCGGCGGCGCGGCGGAGCAGGAACTCGGCCGGCGGGTCGTCGTTCTCCGAGATGTCGTCGGCGTAGTTGTTCTCGGCCTCGTGGTCGTCCCAGGTGACGACGAAGGGGTGCGCGGCGTGCGCGGCGCGCAGATCGGGGTCGGACTTGTAGAGGGCGTACCGCAGGCGGTAGTCCTCCAGGTTCTGCGTCTCCTTGTTGAAGTGGGCGGGCAGCGTGCGGTCGGTGTAGTTGCGGGCGCCGCCGACGGAGTTCACGGCGTACTCGTAGAGGTAGTCGCCGAGGTGGAAGACGACGTCGACGTCGTCCTGCGCCAGGTGCTTGTACGCGGTGAAGTAGCCGTCGTGGTACGCCTGGCAGGAGACGGCGGCGAGGGTGAGGGCGCCGGGGCGGCTGCCGGTGGCGGGCGCGGTGCGGGTGCGGCCCGTCTCGCTCACCCAGGTGCCCGTCCTGAAGCGGAAGTAGTAGGTGCGGCCCGCGGCGAGGTGCTCCGCCTCGACGTGCACGGTGTGGCTGAACTCGGGGTGCGCGGTGACCGTGCCGCGTCTGGCGACGTGCCGGAACCGGGCGTCGTGGGCGAGCTCCCACTGGACGGTGACGCGCTGCTGGGGCAGGCCCCCGCCGGGCTCGTAGGGGGCGGGTGCCAGGCGGGTCCAGAGCAGGACCGAGGAGGGCAGCGGGTCGCCGGACGCGACGCCGAGGGTGAAGGGGTTCTCGGTGATGCGGCGGGCGTCGAGCTCGGCCGCGCCCGCGACGCCCGCGGTGGGCAGGTTGGTGGCGAAGGCGAGCGCGGCGGCGGCGCCGGTGACGGTGAGGAAGCGACGGCGCCCCAGGTGACGGGCGGCGGCGCGGAGCTCGGGTGTGTGCTGCTGGCCTGCTGATGTCATGTTGGCCCTCCCCTGACTATTGGTGTCAACGTCATGCAAGTGGCGGGGGAAGACGCCAGCCTGTCGCGTACACAACACCCATATGGCGGGTGGGTGATGTCCGCGTGGCCACCCCTCCCGTACGCTGCGGGGCCATGAACGCTGAGCGAACTGCACCGCCGAGGACCGCCGTGGTGACCGGGGCCGGCTCGGGAATCGGCCGCTCCGTCGCCCTCGATCTGCTCGCCGCGGGCTGGTCGGTGGCGCTCGCGGGCCGCCGCACCGGGACGCTGGAGGAGACGGCCGCCCTCGCTTCGGCCGGGACGGGGGCCGGGGGCGGCGCCGTCCTGTGCGTACGTACGGACGTGTCGCAGCCCGAGGACGTGGCGGCGCTCTTCTCCCGGGTGCGCGAGCGCTTCGGGCGCCTTGACCTCCTTTTCAACAACGCCGGCACGTTCGGCCCCGGCGGCGTGCCCGTCGAGGAGCTGCCCTACGACGCCTGGCGGCACGTCGTCGACACCAACCTGAACGGCGCGTTCCTGTGCGCGCAGGCCGCCTTCCGGCAGATGAAGGAGCAGGACCCGCAGGGCGGGCGGATCATCAACAACGGGTCCGTCTCGGCCCATGCCCCGCGCCCGAACTCGGTGGCGTACACGGCGACGAAGCACGCCCTGACCGGCCTCACGAAGTCGCTCTCCCTGGACGGCAGGCCGTACCGGATCGCCGTCGGGCAGATCGACATCGGCAACGCCGCGACCGACATGACCGAGCGCATGCAGTCCGGCATCCTCCAGGCCAACGGGCAGCTGGCGAGCGAGCCGGTGATGGACGTCGCCGATGTGGCACGCACGGTGCGTCACATGGCGGAGCTGCCGCTGGAGGCGAACGTGCAGTTCGCGACGGTGCTCGCGACCAATATGCCGTACGTCGGGCGCGGCTGACGTTCCGAAGGGCGAGGGGTGGCGCGTGGTGGCGCGCGCTCGGCGCCACGAGCGGTGAGTGCGGGCGGCCGAGATCTGCACAAGTGGAATTGGGGCTACCGCGGCAGACCAGGTCAGTGGCCCCCGTATGCTCAGCATCTCTCCACGAGAACTTCACACTTGGAGCACTCCTTGCGCATACGCAACGCCGCCCCCGCCGTCCTCGCCGCCACCGCCCTGTCGGTGTCGCTGCTCGCCGCGTCCCCCGCTTCGGCGGCGACCGTGCGCCACCAGGGCGGACTGCACCTCGCCTACATCCAGTACGACAGCCCGGGCCGGGACGACCGCTCGAACTCGTCGCTGAACGCGGAGTGGGTGAACATCCACAACAGCAGCCGCTCGGCGCTCCAGCTCAAGGGCTACAAGCTGAAGGACAACACCGGCTACACGTACACCTTCGGCAGCTACAAGATCGGCGCGGGCAAGACCGTCAAGGTCCGCACCGGCAAGGGCCGTGACGCCTCCGGCGTGCGCTACTGGGGCCGCGGCAACTACGTCTGGAACAACACCGGCGACAAGGCGCGCCTGCTCAGGCCGAGCGGCTCGCAGCTGGACTCCTGCTCGTGGTCGCGGCTCGGCTCCGGGTCCCAGAACTGCCACTGACCCCTCTCGGTTCGAGGTGATCATGCCGCCCGTCACCCGGACGGACCCGCGGGCCGGGTGACGGAGGCGAGTCCGGTGGACGGTGGAGGCGACGCAACCGCCACCCCGCCGAGGGTCGAAACCGGGAGTTCCCCCATGGCCACCTGCTCGTGTCCGGACCGACGTGACCTCGGACTGCTGCTGCTCCGGGCGGGGACAGGATCGGTGCTCGCCGCGCACGGCGCCCAGAAGCTCTTCGGCTGGTTCGGCGGCGGCGGCATCGAGGGCACCGGCACCTTCATGGAGTCCATCGGGTACGCGCCCGGCAAGCGGAACGCCGTCATGGCCGGGCTCGCCGAGGCCGGCGGCGGCGCGCTGCTCGCCCTCGGCCTCGCGACACCCGCGGCGGGCGCGGCGGCGGCGGGCGCGATGGCGGGCGCCGTGGCCGTGCACACGCCGCACGGGTTCTTCAGTCAGGGCGGCGGCTACGAGTACCCGGCGTTCCTCGGCATGGTCGCCGGGGCCCTCGCCGTGACGGGCCCGGGCCGCCACTCCGTCGACCACGCGCTCGGCCACCGGCTCGACCGCGGCTGGATGGTGCCCGCCGCGCTCGCGGGTACGGCGGTCGGGGTGCTCGCGACGCTGGCGGCCAGAAGGAAGAACGTCCGCGCGGCGGACGGGGGGAACGAGGCGTCCGGGCAGTGACGCGCGGCCGTCTCGCCCGCCGCGCGACCGCCGTGGCAGGCTGCGGCCCATGGACGACGATCAGCAGGGCGCGCAGGACACCCGTCAGGACCCGTGGGACACCGTCGACCGCCTCTGCGCATGGCTCGACTCCCAGAACCGGCGGGCACCTCAAGAGGCGCTGCTCCTGCGGATGCTGAAGCTGTCCGAGGAGGTCGGCGAGGTCGCGCAGGCGGTCATCGGCGCCACCGGCCAGAACCCGCGCAAGGGCACCAGCCACACCTGGGACGACGTGCAGGCCGAGCTCTGCGACGTCATCGTCACGGCCATGGTCGCCCTGCGCACGCTCACTCCGGACGCGGCGGACGTGCTGGCGGCCCATCTGCGCCGCGTCGACGAGCGCCCCAAAACCCCTTTGCCGCCCGCCGTGTGAACCGCATAGCGTCGCCGCACATGACCACCACCTCTGATCATCCGCCGCGGCTCACCCGCCTCACCTTCCACGGCCCGCTCTCCGAGGCCCGGGCGCACAAAATCGTCGGACGGCTGGCGGCGGCCGGCCCCCGCACGGTGCTCGATCTGGGCTGCGGCTGGGGCGAGTTGATGCTCCGCGTCCTGGCAGCCGTCCCCGCGGCCACCGGCGTCGGCGTCGACCTCAAGGCCGAGGACCTGGACCGTGGCCGCGCGGCCGCGAGGGAGCGCGGCATCGGCGAGCGGGCCGTCTTCGCCGAGGAATCGGCGACGGACACCGGACGCGGACCCGCCGATCTCGTCCTGTGCCTCAGCTCCAGCCACGCCCTCAGCACCGCGACACCGCCGCAGGCGACCGTCGAGGCGCTGCGGGAGCTGCGCCGCCTGGTCAACCCGGGCGGCCGGGTCCTGCTCGGCGAGGGCTTCTGGCAGCGCGAGCCCACCGCGAAGGAGCTGGCCGCGATGTGGCCGGACGCCGACGCAGGCGAGTTCCTGCCCCTCGGCGGCCTGGTGGACGCCGCGGTCGAGGCCGGTTTCCGGCCGCTGTGGGTGGAGACGGCGAGCGAACAGGAGTGGGAGGAGTTCGAGTCGGGCTACCGCTGCGACGTCGAGGAGTGGCTGGCCTCGCACGCCGGCCACCCGCTGGCCGCCGAGACCCGCGCCCGCGTCGACGCCCAGCGTTCGTCCTGGCTGCACGGTTATCGCGGGGTGCTCGGCATCGCGTATCTGACGTTGGTGCCGGTCGGCTGAGAGCCGAACCACGTCTCGGCGAGCGCGTCGAGGGTCGGCTCGGGCGGGGCGGGCAGCTCCCGCAGGTACCAGGGCAGGTTGCTGTACACGTGCAGCAGGGTGTACGCGAGGAGTCGGCGCGGGTCGAACGTCCTGCCGTACGCCTTCATGAAGCGGTCGAGCAGTCCCGGCTCGGCGCGGGTGACGAAGAGGCCGACGCCCACGAAGTCGTACGCCCTGTCGCCGATCATGGCGGGCTCGAAGTCGAAGAGCCCGGTGAGCCGCCAGCCGTCGGCCGGGTCGACGAGCAGGTGCTGGCGCATGAACTCGGTGTGCAGGAGCACGGGCCGGCGCAACGTCTCGTCGTCGGGCGGCGCGGCGGCGTCCAGGAAGCCGGGTATCTGCGCCAGCCAGTGCTCCGCGAGGCCGCGCTCCCGCTGCCGGCCGACCGCGGCCGCGCGGCGGGCCTCGACGAACGCGCCCCAGTCGCCGGGCCCGAGGACGCCGGTGAGCGGTCCGGGGTCGAGCGCGTGCAGCGCGGCGAGCGCTTCGGCGGCGTCGGTGACGATCCGCTCCCGGTCGGCGCGCGGGATGCGCGGCCAGGCGACGGCGAGGTCCTCGCCGGGCAGCCGGGACATCAGGATGTAGTGCCAGCCGCTGTCGTACGTTCCCGAACCGTGCAGCCGGGGGGTGGGGACGGGGAGGCGGCCCTCGACATGGCTCAGTACGCGGGCCTCGGCGACGCCGTCCTGGGCGGCCGTGCCGGGGAAGAGCTTCAGCACGTGCTCGTCGCCCACGGCGTAGACCGGCTGGGAGCCTTCGGGGAAGCGGGTCAGGGGCGCGCCGGCCAGCCCGAGCCGGGCGCACAGGGCCTCGGCGGCGGGCCGCATCACCCCCTCGTCGTCGACGACGCGGTCCCACTCCTCGTCCGTGTGCACCTCAGGCAGCATGATCGCGACCGTAGCGGCTGCCGGGCCGGGGCCGCGAGCGAGTTTCGACGTGCGGTGCGCGGTCCGCGGGCGTCGGTCGGTGGTGCCCCCGTACCCCGTGCCGCCCCCGTACCCCCGTACGGCGACGGGGGCACCGCTGGTCCCCTGGCCTCGCCCGCTACCGTCCCAGCGCCTCCCCCACCTCCCTCGCCAGCAGTTCGACGTACGTGGCCGTCCAGGCCTCGACCGTGGCGCGGTCCCACAGGTCGGTCGAGTACTCCAGGTATCCGGAGAGCACGTCGCCCGTCGGGATCAGACCGAAGTTGAACTCGGAGCGCGCCCCCGGCACCGCGAGGTCCTCGACCGCCGTGGTCACGCCCGGCAGCTCGACCTCCGTCTCCAGCGAGCTCTGGTACTGGAAGCCGAGCGGCAGCCGGTCGGGGATCTCGGTGCCGAGCCGCGCGCTCACCCCGGTCGCCACCGCGCGAAGCGGCGCGGCGTGGTCGATGGCCCCGACCGCGGCACGCGCCACCTGGTCGACCAGCGCCCCGAACGACGCGGCGGCGCCGCCCCGGATCCGCAGCGTGAAGGACGACACCGTGCAGGCCGCGAGCGCCTCGAACGCGCGCCGCTCGCGGTTGGCGTGGGAGATGCCGAGCACGACGTCCGGCTCGTCGCCCACCTCCGCGACGAGCCGCGCGAACGCCGCCGCCGTCACCACGAAGGGCGTCGTACGGTGCCGTCGCGCCAGCGCCTCCACATCGGCGCGGGTGGCCCCGTCCACGGTGAACAGCACCACGTCGCCCGCCCCGCTCAGCTCGGCCGGACGGGTCCTGTCCAGGGGCAGCGGCATGTCGAAGCGGGCGCCGTCCAGCTCGCGCGCCCAGTGGTCGACCAGGCGCCCCTTGTCCTGCGTACGGCTCTGCTCGCGCTGCCAGCGCGCGTACTCGCCGGGCTGCGGCACGTGTTCCGGGAGGCCGTGCGGGGTGCCGGTGACCGCCGCCCGGTACAGCGCGGCCAGCTCGCGCAGCAGGACGCTGACCGACCAGCCGTCGCAGGACGCGTGGTGCAGGACGAAGAGCAGCACCCACCGGTCCGGGCCCGTGCGCAGCAGGCGCAGGACCGGGGCGAGCTCGGCCTCGATGTCGAAGGGGACCGCGGCCGTCTCCGCGGCCACGCGCTCCGCCGCCTCCTCGGCCGTCTCCGCGGTGGCGGACGCGCCGCGGCGTGCGACGAGATCCTCCTCCGGCAGCTCCACCGGCCGGGGGCGCAACGCCTCCTGCCACCACTCCCCACCGTCCGCCACGAAGCGGGTGCGCAACGCCTCGTGCCGCGCGAGGAGTTGACCGAGCGCGGTGCGCAGGGCCGGTACGTCGAGGGCTCCCGTCAGGGTGAGCCGCATCGCCACGTTGTAGATCTGCGGGCGGGGGTGCGTCCGGTGGCGGGTGATGAAGGCGGCCTGCTGAGCGGTGACGGGGGCGCGACCGACGACGACATCGCCGTCGTCCGTCTCGCTCCGGCCCTCGTCGGTGTCCCTGCCGACGCCTTCGCCTCCGTCCCTGTCGATGCCCTCGCCGAGGTCCTTCGCGAGGTGTGCCGCCATCGCCCGCAGGCCCGGCTCCTCGTAGAAGCGCGCGACGGGGTACTCCGTGCCGAACTCCTCGCGTACCCCGTTCGCCAGGCGGATCGCCGTGAGGGAGTGCCCACCCAGCTCGAAGAACGAGGCGCCGGAGCCGATCGCGGCCTCGTCCACCCCGAACTCGCGGGCCCACAACCGCTTCAGCCGCGCCTCGATGTCGCGCGCCGGGCGCACCGGCACCGTGGTTCCCGTAACGGCGGCCGACGTCGCGGTGGTCAGGGAAGGTGCGGGGAGCGCGCTCCTGTCCACCTTGCCGTTGGCGGACAGCGGAAGCTCGGGCAGTACGGTCCAGGCGTGCGGCACCAGGTGGTCCGGCAGCCGCGCCGCCAGCTCCGCCGTCAGCCGGTCGGCGAGTTCCTGCCCCTGCCCGGTGGCGGCCCGCGCGGGCACGACGTAGGCGGCGAGGCCGGCTTCCCCGCGCCGGTCGCGGCGGCCCAGGACGAGCGCCTCGCGGACCTCCGCCAGGGAGCGGAGAGCGCGCGACACCTCCTCCGGTTCGACGCGGTGGCCCCGGATCTTGACCTGGTCGTCGGCCCGGCCACGGAACTCCAGCGCCCCGTCCGCCGTCCAGCTCACCAGGTCGCCGGTGCGGTACATGCGCCCCTCGGCGCCCAGCGGATCGTCGACGAAGCGCTCCGCCGTCAGGTCGGGCCTGCCCAGGTAGCCGGTGGCCACGCCGGGACCGCCGACGTACAGCTCCCCGACCTGACCGGCGGACACCTCACGCCCGCGCGCGTCGAGCACGCGCAGCGTGACGTTGTCCACGGGGCGCCCGATCGGGATCGGTTCCGCGGTGGCGCGCGGCTCCACGGTCGCGACCGTGCAGAGCACCGTCACCTCGGTGGGGCCGTAGACGTTCACCGTCTCGTACGGGGTGCCGGGGCGCGGGCGGGTGCGCAGGACGTCGCCGCCCAGCAACAAGTGCCGCAGCAGCGGCTGTTGGCGCTCCGGGAGGGTGAGGACGGCCTCGCCGAGTGCGGTCGGCAGAATGGAGAAGCCGATCCGCCGATCCGCGTACCAGCGGGCCAGCGCGGCCGGGTCCTTGCGGACCGTGTCGTCGGCCACGACGACCGTGCCGCCCGCGGTCAGCGCGGGCCAGATCTCCAGCGCGGCGGCGTCGAAGCCCTGGCTGCAGACGGCCGCGCTGCGGTCGTCCGCGGTGAAACCGAAGCGCTCGTGGTGCCACTGGCAGAGGTCCACGACGGCCCGGTGCGGGACGGCGACGCCCTTGGGGACGCCGGTGCTGCCGGAGGTGTAGATGGCGAAGCAGAGGGAGTCGGGGCCGTGGGACGGTGCGGGGGCCGGGGTGTCCACCGGTGCGGTGGGTGCCTTTGGGGTGGGTGCCTTTGGGGTGGGTGCCGCGTCGACGTCGATCACGACGGTACCGGGCGGTGGCGTCGGCCGCGCGTCCGTGGCTGCGTCGTCGCCCACCACCAGGACCCGGGCGCCGCTCTCGGCGAGGACGGTCTCGGCCCGCGCCCTGCCGTGGGCGGGGTCCAACGGCACGTACCCGCGCCCGGACTTGAGAGCCGCGAGCATGGCGACGACCAGGTCGGCGCCGCGCGGCAGCCACAGGGCGGCCGGGCCCTCGCCGCCGCCGACGGCACGCAGCACCTGCGCGAGCCGCTCGGCACGGGCGACCAACTCCCCGTACGACAGCTCCACTTCGCCGCTGACGACGGCGGTACGGTCCGGGGCGGCCTCGGCCCACCGCGACGCCAGCGCGTCGACGGTGCTGCGGGTCCGCTGCCGGACCGGGCCGCGCCGCCATTCCCACGGCACCGCTGCCGGGGCGGCGTCGACGTACCCCACCGCCTCCGCGAGCACGTCACGGAACGTCCCGAAGAGCGCGTCGACCGTCGCCTCGTCGAAGAGGTCGGTGTGGTACTCCAGGTGGCAGCGGATGCCGTCGGGCTGGTCGGTGAAGTACACGCTGAGGTCCGTCAGCGCCTTGTCGGGCCCCGAGTCGAGCGGCGTCGACCGCACGCCGGGCAGATCGAAACGGAAGGGGTCGCCCGGCTCGAACTCGGCGAGCGTCTGGAAGACGGGCGTCCGGTCGAGCGTACGGGGCGGCGCGAGCTCCCGCACGACCGCCTCGAAGGGCACACCGGCATGGTCGTACGCGTCCAGGGCGACCCCGCGCACCCGGTCGAGGAGCGTGCCGAAGTCCGGGTCGCCGGAGAGGTCGACGCGCAGGGCCAGGGTGTTGACGAAGAAGCCGACCACGTCCTCGTACTCCGGCGTGCGGTCGGACATCGGGGTGCCGATGACGAGGTCGTCCTGACCGGTGACGCGGTGCAGCGCGGCCGCGTATCCGGCGAGCAGGGTCATGAAGAGGGTGCTGCGCCGCTCCCGGCCGAACCGCCTCACCCGGTCGGACAGTTCGGGGTCCAGGGTGCGAAACAGGGCGCGGCCGTGGGACGTGAGCACGGCGGGCCTCGGGCGGTCGGTGGGCAGCGCCAGGACGGGCAGGCCGCCGGCGAGGGTCTTCTTCCAGTACGCGAGGTCGTCGGCCGCCTTCGGGCCGTCGAGCGAGCCGAGCTGGGCGCGGGCGTGATCGGCGTACGTACGGGTGAGGGCGGGGAGGTCCGCGGCCGGTGCGCCCGGCAGCCGCGCGCGGTAGAGGGCGGAGATGTCGCGGGCGAGTACGGCGGCCGATGCCGCGTCCATCACGATGTGGTGCAGGGACAGGACGAGGACGTGCCGGGTCGCGCCGAGGCGGACGAGGCGTGTGACGAACAGCGGGCCTTCCGCCAGGTCGAAGCGGCGCTCGCTCTCGGCCCTGAGGACGTCGGCGACGGGGCCGTCTGCGCCGGGGTCCGCGCCTGCGTCTACGCCTGTGCCTGTGCCTGTGCCGTCGACAAGCTCGAAGTCGACGGGGCCCGGCGCCCGGGTGAACTGGCGTGGTTCACCCGCCACTTCACGGAACACGGTGCGCAGCTGCTCGTGCCGGGCGGCCAGCGCGTCCAGGGCCGAGCGCAGCGCGGCGACGTCCAGCGGGCCTTCGAACTCGATGGCCTTGGTCTCGTTGTACGCGGTGCGGCCGGGCAGCATGCGCTCCAGGAACCAGACGCGCTGCTGGGCCGGCGAGAGAGGTGCGCCGCTCACCTCCGCTCCCCCACTGCGCACCGGCACCGGCAGCGGCGCCGGAACCGACTCCGGCTCCGGCTCCGGCTCGTATCCGCGGCGCAGTCCGTCGAAGTGGGTCAGACCCTCGCGCAGCGCCGCCGGGGCGACGCCGAAGTCGACGAGGCCGACGATCTCGTCGGCGCCCGCCGCGTGCACCGCGTCCACGACGGGCCGCACGCTCTCGGGGCTGCCGATCAGGGCCCGCTGGTCGCAGTAGCGGTCGTAGGCGCGGCGGAAGACCACGTCCAGGTCGTCCTCGGTCATCGCCGACAGGTCGACCCGGTGGCCGAGGCTGTTGGCGACGTTGCCGAAGAGCGACAGGGACGAGCGCATGTACCGGGCCAGCGGCTCGCGCGCATCGGCGCGGGCCGCCGCGTGGTCCTCGGCGAGGTAGGTGTGCAGCAGCACGGCCACGTGCCCGGCGTCCGGGTCCAGGCCGCAGGCGGCGCGCGTGCGGCGGTAGAGTGCGACGTTCTCGTGGAGCTGTTCGACGCCCTGGGTCATGAGGTTGGTGACGATGCCCAGGTCGTGGCGTGCGGCCAGCTCGTACGACGCGGGATTGCCGACGACCGCCGTGTACATCGGCGGGGCGTCCTGGACGGGCCGGGGGAACAGCCGCAGGTCGCTCTCGCCGTCCCCCGTGGCGCGGCGCACGGGCTCGCCCCGCCACAACTGCCGTACCTCGGCGACCTGTTCGTACATCTTCTCCTTGTGGCAGCCGAAGCGCCCGGGGAAGAAGACGAAGTCGTCGGCGTTCCAGCCGCTCGCGCAGCCGATGCCGATCCGGCCGCCGGAGAGGTTGTCGACCATCGACCACTCTTCGGCGACGCGGATCGGGTCGTGCAGCGGCAGCACCACGGAGCCCGCGTTGATGCGGATGCGGGAGGTCTCGCGGGCGAGCGCGGCGGCGAGCACGACGGGGTTGGGGAAGAGGCCGCCGAAGGAGTGGAAGTGCCGTTCGGGGATCCACAGGGAGTGGAAGCCGTTGCGGTCGGCGAACCGGGCCGTCTCCAGGAGGTGGTCGTACTTGCCGTGGCGGGGCGCCGCGTCGTCCTGCGGGTAGTCGCCGAAGAAGTAGACGCCGAAGTCGAGGGTGCGGGGGCCCTGACGGGTGGGTCGGCGGCTCTCCGGCGCTGGTTGCGGCTCCCGCGTCGGTCCGGCCTTCGGCTCCCGCGTCGGTCCGGCCTTCGGCTCGGGCCGCGGCTCCCGCTTCGGGTCCGTCCGGGCGGCGACCGCCGCTGCCCCGTTCCACGCCATGGCCTTCACCGGCGCCTTCACCGGCGCTCTCGCCGGCCTTCTCACCGACCTTCTCACCGGCGCCTTCGGTGCTCCGAGGGAGAATCCCGCCGCACGCAGCTCCCGCAGCGAGTCCTTCACCGCGTCCACGATGAACTCCACGTCGCTGTCGGAGTGTTCGGTGGACAGGAAGAAGTTGCGCCACTCCCACACGTGCACGCCGCGCAGCATGAGGTGGTGGTAGAGCAGCTCCATGTCGGCCCGGTGCTCGAAGCGGAACATCGAGCCGAAGTGGCTCATGCGCAGGGCGAATCCCTCGGCCTCGAAGAAGGCGTTGAGGGTGGCGGCCAGTTCGTCCGTACGGGCGTTCAGGCGCTCCTGGAGGTGCGGGCTGTGCTCCTTGAGGTGGGACAGTACGGCGCGGGTGGCGACCATGGACACCGGGTGCTGGATGTAGGTGCCGCCGAAGAACGTGGTGTCGGCCGCCGGATAGCTGTCGTCGCCGTAGTTCCAGTGGCCGCCGTCGATGCCGTCCATGATGTCGGCCCGGCCCGCGACGGCTCCGATGGGGAAGCCGCCGCCGAGCAGTTTGCCGTACGTGGCGAGGTCGGGCGTCACGCCGTACAGCTCCTGGGCGCCGCGCGGGGCGGGGCGGAAGCCGGTCAGCATCTCGTCGAAGAGCAGCACGATGCCGTGGCGCCGGGTCAGCTCGCGCAGCCGCCGTACGAAGTCGGCCGGCCGGAGCGACGGGTGGCGGCTCTGCACCGGCTCCACGACGACCGCGGCGATGTCGGCGGCCTGCTGCTCGATGACGGCGAGGCTCTCCTCGCCGCCGTACGGCAGGACGAGCAGGTCGGCGACGGCGTTGGCCGGGATGCCCGCGGACATCGGGACGGTGGTGGGTCCTTCGCCGCCGGTGCGCGGTGAGCGGCCGAGGACGTTGTCGTTGTGCCCGTGGTAGGCGCCCTCGAACGTGATGATGCGGGAGCGGCCCGTGGCGGCGCGGGCGAGCCGGATCGCCGCGGAGTTCGCCTCCGTACCGGAGTTGGCGAAGGCCACCCGCTCCATGCCGGTCAGCTCGGCGAGCAGCTCGGCGGCCTCGCCGGTCTCCACGGTGCGCGGGCCGAGCTGGATGCCGCGCGAGAGGTGCTCGCGGACCGCCTCGGTGACGAAGGCGGGCTCGTGGCCGAAGAGCAGGACGCCGAAGCCCATGGTGATGTCGACGTAGCGGTTGCCGTCGATGTCCTCGAGCGACGAGCCGCGCGCCCGCCGCCCCGCGACGGGGTACAGCATCTCCTTCGTACTGCTGCGGAACCCGACCGCGGCCCTGCTGTCGGCGAGCACGCGGCGGTAGCGCTGGGCGATGCTCTTCGAGGTGGGCGTCTTGGCGGTGTAGCGGCGCACCAGGTCGTCGAGGTGGGCCCGCTGCGTCTCGGATGCGTCGCCGCGGAGCATGCCGGAGCCCCTGGAGACTTCGAGGCGCGGCCCGTGCTGGGCCGGGCGGGGCGCGGCGGTCTCCTGCTCCACCCCGCCCAGCTGCCGGGTGATGCGCCGTGAAAGCTCAGCCATCGCGGCGAGGTCGGCGTCGACGGCCCCGGAGAGGGAGCGGCCGACGGATTCGGTGCCGGTCACCGGCCCGCCTCGACGTCGGCGGCCAGGTGGGCGGACGCGGCCTGAGTGGTCTGCGCGATCTGTATGGCTTGTGTGGCCTGCGAGGTCTGCGCCGCCAGCAACTGGCTCAGCTGGCCCATCAGTTGCAGCTGCATCTGCGAGAGCTGGTGGACCTGGCGTACGAGGTCCTCCACTTCGCGGCGCGTCGCGTACTCGACGGGGGCGGGGGCGGGAACGGGGGCGGTCGGGGCCTGAGCGGACACCGGTACCGGTGCGCCGTACACGGGCGCGGGATCCCGGGCGGGTGGCACTGCGGGCGCGGGTTGTGCGGGCGGTGCGGGGGCGGCAGCCGGGACAGTGGGAGCCAGGGCAGGGGGAGCCGGGGCAGGGGGAGCCGGGGCAGCGGGAGCCGGGGCGGAGCGAGTCGGGGCAGCGGGAGTCGGCACAGCGCCCGGCTCCGGCTCCGGCTCCGGAGCCGCCGACGCCACCCCACCCCCCATCTTCCCCACGATGACCAGCGCCAGCCCCTTCGCCGAGCCCGCCTCCTCGAAGAGTTCCCGCATCGACACCTTGACCTGGTGCTCCTCCTCCAGCTCCCGGAGCACGCCGATCATTTGCAGCGAGTCCGCGCCGAGATCGAAGAAGGATGCCTCCTCGGCAATCTCGCTCGTGTCGTAGCTGAGGTGCTTCGCGGTGACCTTGATGATGTGCTGGAGCACGCGCTCGACCGCTGCCTCGTCCTGTGCCACTTCCGCCCCATCCCTTGCCGCTCGTACGTGTACGGGTTGTTCCGACCGGGGAAGGTGGTTCTCCGGCCCTGTCCAGTAGTCCTTGTGCTGGAACCGGTATCCGGGCAGCGGAATACGGCGTCCCGCCCCGCCCATGAACGGCCGCCAGTCCACCGGCGCACCCGCCCGGTACAGTCCGGCGACCGCGTCCCACAGCGGTTCGAGCCCGGCGCCGCGCCGCAGTGACGGGTGGGCCGCCCGGCCCGGTACCGCCCTCCGGGCCAGTCCGCTGAGCGTCGTGTGCGGGCCGATCTCGACCAGTGCGCCCACGCCGTCGTACGACGACGCCCCCACCTCGTGAAGGACGTCGGCGAAGCGGACAGGGTCGCGTGTCTGCCGTACGAAGTAGTCGGCGTCCGGCGCCCATCCGGCGGGCCGGGTGCGCCCGTCGAGACCGCTCACGAACGGCACGCGCACCGGACGCGGGCCGATGTCGGCCACCAGCTCCCGCAGGCCGTCGAGGACCGGGTCCATGAGGGCGGTGTGGAAGGCGTGCCGCACCGGCAACTCCCGCGCGTGCACGCCGCGTTCGGCGAGGAGCGCGTCCAGCCGCTCCATGGCGGCGGCGGGCCCCGCGAGCACCTGACTCCGCTCGCCGTTCGTGACGGCGAGCTCCACGCCGGGCACCTCGGCGGCCAGCTCCTGTGCCTCCCGCACCCGTGTCGGCACCGCGACCATCGCGCCCGGCGCGCACCGGCGCCGCATGAGCCGGCCGCGCCCGGCGGCGAGGCGAAGCCCGTCCTCGGCGGACAGCGCCCCCGCCGCGTACAGCGCGCCGAGCTCCCCCACGCTGTGCCCTGCCACCACGCCCGGCTCGATCCCGGCCTCGCGCCACAGGCGGACGAGCGCGCACTGCAACGCGAAGAGCGCGGGCTGCGCGACCTCGGTGTCCCACACCGGCTCCCCGCTCCCGGGGCCGTGCGGCGGGCCGAGCAGCGGGCCGAGGAGGCTGCCGCCGCCGGACAGCTCGGCGAACTGCCGCTCGCAGGCGTCCAGAACCTCGCGTACGACGGAAAAGCGCTCGTGGAGGGCGCGGGCCGCGCCCCGGTGGAGGCTCCCCTGCCCCGTGAAGAGGAACCCGGCGCCGGCACCGCCCGCACGGCTGGGCGGCTGCTGTGCGAGCCAGTCGTCGAGGGCGCCGGTGAGCGCGGCGACGGTGTCGCCCCGTACCGCGAGCCGGTGCCTGCGGTGGGCGCGGCCGAGGGCCAGCGTGGTCACGAGGTCCGCGGGGTGGGTGCCGGGGTGCGCGCGCAGGTGGTCGCGCAGGGCACCGGCGTTGTCGGCGAGGGCCGCCTCGGTGTGGCCGGAGAGCACGAGGACGCCCGGGGGCGGCGGCGCGTCGGCCGGGCGGGGCGCGGGCTCGGGGGCCTCTTCAAGTACGACGTGGACGTTCGTGCCGCCGACGCCGAAGGAGCTGACGCAGGCCCGGCGCGGCACCTCGCCCGTCGGCCACGGCCGCGCGGATTCCGGTATGTAGAAGGGGCTGGCCGCGAGGTCGAGGGCGGGGTTGGGTCGGCGGAAGTTGGCCATCGGCGGGATGACGCCGTGCCGCAGGACGAGGAGGGCCTTGACCAGGCTCGCGAGGCCCGAACAGACGTCGAGGTGACCGATGTTGGCCTTGACCGAGCCGAGCGCGCAGTAGCCCGTGCGGTCGGTGTCGGCGCGGAACGCGGTGGTGGCGCCCTCGAACTCGATCGGGTCGCCCTTGAACGTGCCGGTCCCGTGCGTCTCCAGATAGCCGACCGTGCCCGCGTCGACGCCCGCGCGCCGCAGGGCGCGGCGGATCGCGTCCCGCTGCCCGGCCGCGCTGGGCGCGCTGAACGCCTTCTTGTCCGCGCCGTCGTTGTTGACGCCCCAGCCCCGGATGACGCCGTGGATGTGGTCGCCGTCGGCGACGGCCAGGTCGAGGCGCTTGAGTACGACCGCCACGACGCCGGTGCCGCCGACCGTGCCGTCCGCGTCGGCGTCGAAGGGCCGCAGGTAGCCGCTCTTGGAGAGGATGGAGCCCTTGACGTACTGGTAGCCGAGTACCTGCGGCACGTGGAGGGCGGTGGCTCCGGCGACAGCGATGTCACAGTCACCGCCGACGACCGACTGCGCCGCCAGCTGGACCGCGGTGAGCGAACTGGAGCACGCCGTCTGGACGTTGACGGCGGGCCCGGTCAGGCCGAGGCGGTACGCGGCCCGGTTGGCGGTGAAGTCGGCGAAGTTGCCGATGGTGACCTGCAGTCCGGCGACCCAGTCCGCGATGCCGCCCCGCAGGACGTTGTTCTGGAGGTAGCTCTGGAGGGAGTAGAGATGGTAGCCGGTGCTGGCGTACACCCCGACGTCGGCGCCCGCTTCCGCGCCACCCTGCCCGCCGCCCTTCCCGCCGCCCGCGTACCCGGCGTCCTCCAGCGCGTGGTGCACGCACTCCAGGAACAGCCGGTGCTGCGGGTCGGTGATCCGGGCCTCGTGCGCGCTCATCCCGAAGAAGCCCGCGTCGAACCCGGCGATGCCGTCGAGGATTCCGCTCGCCCCGACGAACTCCTCGGCCCGGTACCGCTCTTCGGGGATTCCGGCGGCGGCGAGCTCGGCGTCGGTGAAGCGGCGGACGCGGTCGGCGCCGTCGCGGATCGTGCGCCAGAACTCCTCCCTGGTGTCGGCCCCGGGCAGCCGGAAGGACATCCCGACGACGGCTACGGCGTCCCGCTCGCTCATCGCGCCTCGCTCTCCCGCTCCACGGAGCCCCCGTGTCTCCCGGCATCCCGGTCCCGCCGCTCCACGGCCCCCTCGCCGCCTCGCACCACCGCGCGCTGCCGCACCAGGACGACGAGCAGCCCGACGCAGAGCGTGATCGCGAGACCGTGGAGCAGGGCCACGACGTGAAACGGTGAGAAGCGGTCCAGGAGCGCGCCGCTGACCAGCATTCCCAGGCCGAATCCGGTGTTCTCGGCCGACGCGGAGAGCCCGAAGAGCCTGCCGCGCTGCTCGTCGGGCGCGGCCTGGAGACGGGTGACGTACGCGATCTCGGTGAGCCCGTCGGCCATGCCCGCCACCAGCGCGGCCGCGACCGCCACCCCCGTGGGCAGCCCCGCGAAGACGACGATGAACGCGGCCGACATCACGCAGGCCCCCACGGCGAACGCCCGCTCCCCCGGCCCCTGCCGCCCGCCGCGCCCGCCCCACCGCCCGCACACCTGCTGCATGACGATGTTGCCGAGGGCCCACGTGGCCCAGAACTGGCTGACGAAAGTGGCCGGATGGGACGGGTCGAGGTCGCTGGAGTAGACGGGCAGGGCGACGTTGTGGGACGAGGAGCCGAGGCCGTCGGCGGCCCTGAGCGCGATCATGAGGGCGAGGACGGGGGCGGCCCGCAGCAGCAGGAGCGAGCCTCCCCGCCGATGACCGTCCCCGGCACGACCGCCCGCAGCCTTCGCCGCAGCGCCCGACGCCTTCGCACCCCCCGGGCACGTCTTCGCCTCCCCCTGCGCCCTCGTACGGATGGGCAGCGAGAGCAGCACGCCCGCCGAGACCGCGAAGGTGGCGGCGTCCAGGGAGATGGCGGCGACGTATCCCAGTCGCGCGACGACGACACCGGCGGAGGCGAACCCGGCGATCATCGCGAGTGAACGGCCCGTGGCGAGAGCCGAGTTGGCGCGCATCCGCAGCTCGCCGCCGACGATCTCCGGGATGCTACTGCGCAGGGCGACGCCGGACAGGGTCGAGCAGAAGCCGGTCACGACGGCCAGCGCGTACAGCAGCCCCGCGCGCCCCGCCTCCGGCGCGATCAGCAGCGCCGTCATGGCGGCGCACTGCGTCAGGTCGGCGCCGACCATCAGCGCCTTGCGGTCGTACGCCGAGACCAGCCGTCCACTCACGAAGCCGGACGCGACGCTGGTCAACAGGCGTACGGCCATGAAGAGTCCAGCGGCCAGCGCGCTGTCGGTCACCTCGTAGACGAAGACGTTGAGGGCGACCATGTTCAGGTAACTGCCGTACGCCGAGACGGCGTTGCCGACGACGAGCAGGCGAAAGTACCGCAACCGATCCCCCCTGGTCCGCGCCGGGCTGCTGCCATTCGGGTCGTGCACGGCTGCGCCCAGCCGAGACGGCCTTCACATTCGCCCGCCCCGAACTATGCCCACAGTCCCCCGAATTGGGGACTTGACATGGTGGATGGCGGTCAGTAGTTGCCCTTTCCCCTGGGTATGCGGGGATTCCTTTGTGTTTCGGCACGACCGTGGTTAGATCACGTTGCGGCTACAGCCGTCGTACGTGTTGACAGTCCCTCACGGAGGGAAGATGCCAGGAAACAGCCGCCCGCAGAACGCGCCGGCGTTGTCCCACAGGGAACGTCAGGTGCTGGCCCACATCGCGGCAGGCCTCTCGCACAAGCAGGTCGCCAGGCGCCTGGGCATCAGCGTGCACACCGTGAGTACGTACCTGCGCCGGATCCGCACCAAGCGCGCGGCGCCCACCGTGGCCCATCTGATCCACCTCAGCCACAGCGAGGACTGCCAGAACCCGTAGAGCCTGCCTTCGAACCCCCCGCCTGCCCCCCCAGAGGCCGGTACGCCTGTGACAGAACGGAGACGTCGCGGGAGACCGCCTGTAACTCGGTGCGAGATACAAATACTTCCGACCGCAACGCACCGCGCTCCTTCTGGGGGAAACCGTGAAGAACACCCGCATCGCCGCTCTCGCCGCCCTCGGCCTCGCCGCCAGCCTCTCGCTCACCGCCTGTGGCGGCGACGACTCCGGGACGGACTCGTCCTCCAAGGGCTCCGCGTCTTCCTCCTCCTCTTCGTCCAACGGCTCGAAGTCGGAGGCGGGCGACGCGAAGTCGGGCGCCGGTGAGGACACCAAGGCGGAGGCGGCCCCGAACGGCTCGACGAAGACGGGCGCCAAGTCCACGTTCTGCAAGACGGCGGACCTGGCCATCGACGCCCGGGACGCCGCGCCCGACGCGAACACGGGCCGGATCGACATCACCATGGTCAACCGGGGTTCGACCACCTGCTCGGCGACGGGCTTCCCGGGCGTCGACATCAAGGACGCCGACCACACGTCGAGCCCCATCGAGCGCGGCCACGCCCAGCCGCGTGTCACCACCCTGAAGCCCGGTGACGCCGCTGTCTTCAACCTCGCCTACGACATCGACACCACCGGCGACAGCATGACGTCCCCCACCAACATCCTGGTGACGCCCCCGAACGAGACCCACACCGTGAGCCTGAAGTGGCCCGCGGGCGCCGGCCGGATCAAGGGCGCCTACACCGACGTCCAGGTCTACCCCACGCACACGACCAAGTAGGGGTGGCGAGGGCGACCGGCCGCCGCGGACGGCTCGATCAGCGCAGTCCGGCGAAGAGATCGGTCTCGGGCACAGGCGCGCCGGTGGCGTCCTGGACACGTACGAAGGTCTCCATGCCCATCAGCTCGCCGAACCTCTCCTTGCCCATCTTGAGGAAGAAGATGTTCTCCCCCTGACTGGCGTGCGCGGCGAGCGCGTCGAACTTCTGGCCGCTGAACGCGGTGGTGTCCACCCAGGTGCTGATCTCGTCGTCGGGGAGGCCGATCTCGGCCAGGGCGGCGGCCTCGGCAGGGTCCGGCTCCGGCATGTCCTCGTGGAACTCGCGCATGATCTTCCCGAACTGCGCCATCGCCGAGTGGGGCATCGTCGTCCAGTAGACCTTCGGCGTCAGCCCGCTCTTCTCCACCGCCGCCATCGTGATGCGGTGGGCCTGGATGTGGTCGGGGTGCCCGTAGAAGCCGTTCTCGTCGTAGGTGACGACCACGTCCGGCCGGTAGTGCAGCATGAGGTCCGCGAGCCGGGCGGCGCCCTCCTCCACGGGGGTCCGCCAGAAGGATCCGGGGGCGTCATTGCTCGGCCAGCCCATCATTCCGGAGTCGGCGTAGTCCAGCATCTCCAGATCGCTGATCTTCAGTACCTCACAGCTCTCCTGGAGTTCCCGCCGGCGCATCAGGGCGACGGCCGCCGGATCGTGTCCGGGATCACCCGGCTTGACACCTCCGGGCCCGTCACCGCAACCGCCGTCGGTACACGTCACGAGAACCGTACGCACGCCCTCCGCCGCGTACCGCGCGAGGATCCCTCCGGTTCCGGTGGCCTCGTCGTCGGGGTGGGCGTGCACCGCCATGAGTGTCAAGGGTCGCTCAGCCATGAAACAGTCCTCCTGCGCAAAATGAACAACGGCTCGATACGGGTCCGCGGCGTGGATACCGCGAGCCCGGGGGCCCGGATCCGTCGAGGCACGACGGTCCGGTGGCCTCTCGGTGCAACAGCGCGCCACGGACCGGCTGTTCCCACTGCCCTCCCGTGACGGGTTTCGGCCAAGCATCCGGCCGGGGCCGGTCATTCCGGCAGAAGCGGATTCTGCGGGCGGCGCGCGGCGGCGAGGATCTCGCCGCCACCGCTCCGGTGGCACGCCTGCGGGAACAGGCCTGTGATCAGGGGGTAGAGCATGACCGCGCACACCCGAACCAGCAAGGTCCGACAGACGGCGCGCCGGAGCCGGACCCTGGCGGTCGCCGTCGTGCTGGCCGCCGCGGGCACCGCGCTGACCGCGGTGCCGCAACCGGCCGGGGCGGCCCAGACGGCGTTGCCGCCGCAGACCATCGCGAACCCGGTGCACTACTGGAACGACGTGCTCATGGACGTCGTCCGAAGAGAGGGCGGCGGTCCCGGCCCGATGGCCAGATCCGCCGCGATGCTGAACGCCTCCATCTACGACGCGGAGTCCTCGTACCAGCTGAAATGGAAGGGCAGGATCACTTCCGAGCCGTACATCCGCGCCACGAAGTACACGGGCTGGATCGAGGGCCCCGACGAGGAGGAGCGGGTCGTCGGACGCACGGCCTACAACATCCTGCTCGGCCTCTACCCGGGCCAGACCAACTACCTGGACGCACGGTTCCGGCAGCGCTTCGGCACCGAACCGACCGAGTTCGACCTCCTCGACACCACGGTCGTCGGGCCGATGGTCAAGCAGATGCGGGACGCCCGCGACGGTGACGGCTCCGACAACGACGAGGTGTACGTCGCCGACAACAAGCCCGGCGCCTGGCGGCCCACCAGCTACCCCGACATGGTCGACCCCAACTGCACGCAGGCCGGCCAGGCCGTGACCCCGTTCTGGGGACGGGTCAAACCCTTCGCGCTGACGTCGGGCTCGCAGTTCCGGCCGCCGACTCCGGGCCTGTACGGAACGTACGAGAAGCTCCTCGCGAGCGACGCGTACAAGCAGCAGGTGGCGGCGGTGCGCAAGGCCGGCGCCGACAAGCCCACCGCCAATACCCCCGAGGTCGACCGGACCCCGGAGCAGGAGGCGGTCGCCTGGTTCTGGGCGAACGACGAGGACGGCACGTACAAGCCGCCGGGCCAGCTGCTCCAGGCCACGCGCGAGGTCGCGACCCAGCGCAGACTCAACACCTACGAGAACGCCCGTCTGTTCGCCCTCGTCTCGATCGCGATGGCGGACGCGGGCATCGCGGTGCGGGACGTGAAGTACCTGACCCCGATCGACCTGTGGCGGCCCGTCTCCGCCATCCGCGACAGCGGCCTCCACCGCGAGTGGAAGCCGCTGCTCAAGACCCGGGCCGGAGTGAACGTCTCGCCGTGCTTCCCGGCCTGGGCCTCCGGACACGCCACCTTCGGCGCCTCCTGGGCCGGGGTGATGAAGCGCTACTTCGGCAGCGACGACATCGCCTTCACCATGACCACCGACGAACCGCAGTCCCCGGTCAGGTCCCGCTCGTTCACCAGCTTCAGCCAGGCCGCCCGTGAGGACGCCCAGAGCCGGGTCTGGCTCGGCGTCCACTTCCCCTGGGACGCAGAGGACGGACTCACCCTCGGCGAGAAGATCGCCGACCACGTCTACACGACCAGGCTGCGCAAGCTCTGAGAGCCTCTCTTTGCTGCCCCGGCGCTACGACGGGCTCCGGTCGGAGGCGGGCCAGACGTAGGGCAGGTCGTCGGGGGTGTCCGGGAAGAGCGGGGCGTAGAGTTCCGGCGCCTTGCGAAGGAGCGCCGACCGATGGCTGCGGTGGAAGGCCGGGTCCCCCAGCCAGGGAGGCAGCTCGCCGTCGTCGGCGAGTTCCTCCTGGGCGCGTACGGCGGTGCCGGGACGATGCCGCGTGAAGTCGGTGACGAGGGTGGTGGCACAGGTGTCGGGGCGCCCCTGTGCCACCCACACCGCACACACGTCGAGGCCGTAGCGGACCAGGGCCTCCTCGTAGCCGGTCCACATGCGCACCGCCGGGTGGTTCCGCCATCCGTAGCCGGGCACCGTCAGGCCGCGCAGCACCTGGAGCGCCTCGACGCGCTGCTTGCCGAGGCGGGCCCGGTCGAGGACCGTGGCGGACCGCGTGAAGTCGGGGTAAGGGAGGAAAGTCTGCACGCGGAATGCCTACCGCGGTGGGCCGCTGCCCACCCTGTTCCGTTCGGGCGACGCGGTCGCCCCGGGCACGCCCGGCACGTCCCGTGGGTCAGCCGCCGCGGCGCACCCGGGCCGCCCTGCGCGCCTCGGCGAGCTTGCGGGCCTCGTCGCTCTTGCGGGACTTCCCGCCAGTCCCGCCCGTACCGCCCGTGCCCCGTGAGGTGTCCTTACTCGTACCGAGACCCCGGAACGGCGTGTTCGTGTTCTTGGGCCGGGCCGCGGCGGGGCCGCCGTCGAGCGGTGTGCCGGAGGGGCGCCGGGCCCCGGTGATGCGGCTCAGCTCGGCCTCGCCCGAGCGCACCTTGGTGACCGTCGGCTCGATGCCGGCCTCGCTGAGCACGCGGCTGGTCTCGCGGCGTTGCCCCGAGAGGACCAGGGTGATGACGCGCCCCGACTCGCCGGCGCGGGCGGTGCGGCCCGCGCGGTGCAGGTAGTCCTTGGGGTCGGTCGGCGGGTCGACGTTGACGACGAGGTCGAGGTCGTCGACGTGCAGGCCGCGGGCCGCGACGTTGGTGGCCACAAGGACGGTGACCTGGCCCGCCTTGAACTGGGCGAGGGTGCGAGAGCGTTGCGGCTGGGACTTGCCGCTGTGCAGGGCGGCGGCGTGCACGCCGCTGGCGCGCAGGTGCCGGGTGAGCTGGTCGACGGCGTGCTTGGTGTCGAGGAACAGCAGTACGCGGCCGTCGCGGGCGGCGATCTCCGTGGTGACGGCGTACCGGTCGGGGCCGTGGACGACAAGGACGTGGTGGTCCATCGTCGTGACCGCCCCCGCGGAGGGGTCGACAGAGTGGACGACGGGATCGTGGAGGTAGCCGCTGACCAGCTGGTCGACGTCGCGGTCGAGGGTGGCCGAGAACAGCATCCGCTGGCCGTCCGGGTGCACCTGGTCGAGCGCCTCGGTGACCTGCGGCAGGAAGCCCATGTCGCACATCTGGTCGGCCTCGTCGAGGACGGTGATCCGGACCCGGCCGAGGCGGCAGGCCTTGCGTTCGATGAGGTCGTGCAGCCGGCCGGGGGTGGCGACGACGACCTCGACGCCGTCGCGCAACGCGGCGATCTGGCGGCCGATCGAGATGCCGCCGACGACGGCGGCCATCCGCAGCCGCAGCGCGTCGGCGTACGGCGTGAGCGCCTCGGTGACCTGCTGGGCCAGCTCGCGGGTGGGCACGAGGACCAGCGCGAGGGGCTGCTTGGGCTCGGCGCGCCGTCCGGCGATCCTGGCGAGCAGCGGAAGCCCGAAGGCGAGCGTCTTGCCGGAGCCGGTGCGCCCGCGCCCCAGGACGTCGCGGCCCTCCAGGGCGCTGGGCACGGTGGCGGCCTGGATCGGGAAGGGCTCGCGCACCCCGAGCTCGTCGAGCGTGCGCAGCAGCGCGCCGGGCAGCTCCAGCCCGGCGAAGCCGGTCCGGACCCGGTCCGTCGCGTCCTGTTGGGTCGCGTCCTGATGAGTCATGGAGAGCCTTCCGCAGAGGTGCCGGGAACGTACCGAGGAAGGCCCGGCAGGTGGTGGCCCCACAGGCGCGGGCCGGGGTCGGGAGTCCGCCCCGGCCGGAGCCGGGGCGGGTGGGGCAGACGAGTCGGGCTGTACGCCGGGGAGAGTAACCACGACGCTATGACCTGCATAAACGCCCTGGATGGCCACCTTCGTGGCTACCTACGTGGCTACCTACGTTTCCCGCCGTGCGGCCCACGCAAGTGTCGCCGCCGTGACCGGCGCAGCGCCAGCCGGTGTCTGGTCTCGCCCCAGCCTCCCACGAGGCTGGGGCGAGATGCCACTACGGAGGCGCGGGGAGCGAGCCAGGGGCGTCCAACATGTGGACAACGGCCGTGACATGCGTCACCCGACCTCCAGAGTATCGAGCCGCGCCCATGCAATTCCCGGGTGAGGCGGCTCCATATTTTAGGGCCCCAGTCAGTCACTGCGACACACCGCGCCTTCTAGCTATCGCTGCGCATCGAACGGCGCTAGCCGATGGCGACCGGCGTGCAGCCATTTACGTCTCCGGCACGAGAAGCAGCGCCCCCTGGAACCACATCTCAGCGGCTCCTGGAGCACCGTCGAGCTGGTTACGCGAGTTCAGCGACTCCATATCCCAGAGGGCAAATTCGGTTTCTCCGAAGTCGGCCGCCTTAAAGCGACCAGTCACAGCCCGACCGGCACTGACGCCCAAGTCACGCGGCCGCCCTCGTCACCCTGGTACTGCCCGATGTCATCGGTAAGGCGATGCACGAGATAGAGACCTGGCTCCTCCTCGGGCTGCGGCAGCGGCTGCTTCATCTCCCCGACCGTGAGCAACGCGTGGGCCCCGTCACACGAGATCCGGCCCGCTATGTCGACGCTCGCTCGATGCCGGGCAGTGACATCGACCAGTTCTGCGAGCACTGCCAGTACTGATTCCGCGGCGGCCTCAGCTCCGGGAAGCGCGGTCAGTAGCGCCGGCAGCACCATCGCTGCGAATCGCCGTGAACGGCGCATGGCTTCGACGGGCCCGTGTTCGGGGCCAATGCGGAACTCAAGGGAGTTCTCTCGGGCGGGGTGCTGCGCCGCGGCAGCCTGCCGCGGCGCGGGCGCCCGCAGGCTGGAGGCCCAGAGCTGGGGCATGGCTTCGGAGATCGTCACGGTTGATCCGTCCCGTCGGATGACTCGTGGTCGAATGTTAGTTCGATGCGTGCGGGTATGTGCGTCCGCGCCTGCGGCGGGAGGGGGGAGTTCGAGTCTTCCAGGAAGGACAGCGAGCTGGTCGAGGTCGGCGGCTGCATGGGTGGAGCGACACTCCTCGTCGAGGCAGGGTGGGCGTCACGCGGGCAGCACAACCGGCGGTGACCACCTTGTACCTGTACGTGCTGATCCGGGGCCCATCCAACGGGTTCGATCACCATTCGTCAAACCATCCGTGGACCCTCGATGGGTCATCGTCGCACGAATCCAACGATCGTTGCGCGGCGGGTTATGGTGGCAGCCTCGAAACCCGCCAAGGAGACCCATCCACCGTGACCTCACCTCATACCCAGGGGACGGGTTCGTTCGCCGAACGACTGAACTTGCTGTTCGCAGCATGCGCCCCGGAAGACCCCGACAAGCCAGGCCGCTACGTCGAGTACACCAACCAGCAGGTGGCCGACGAAATCAACCGCCGCCACGGCGACGGCACCATCAGCAGCGAGTACATCCGGCGACTGCGTAAGCCGAACGGCCCGAGCCCGACCGAGAAGTACCTGTCCCCCCTCGCGGACTTCTTCATGGTGCCGCTCGACGCCTTCAAGATCACGGGCGAACCGAGCCAGATTGCCCAAAAAGTGATGGAAGAGGCGCAACGTTTTGTTGAATCCAGACGTCAACAGGAGCAAGTGGAACAAGAGGCTCCTGATGTCGCAGTGCTAGCTCGCGCCGCTCGACGCCTCTCCCCTGCCAACCAAGCCCGCGCCGCCCGATACGTCTCCAAGCTCGAACAACTCGAACAGATGGAGCACGAAGCTGACGGCTGACCCGCCTGAAGCCGCCCCCCACTGCAAGGTGTTACGACCGGTGCTCAAACATGCCGACAATGCGATCCGACAGGCCCTCGACGGCATCGTCCTGCCAGACGAGCTGACCGTCGCTTCCCTCTTCGCCGCCATCCAAGAGCTGTACCCCAGACCCTTGGAGCTGCTGCGCGGGGAGCCACCCATCGAGGGCCTTCGAGCAAACGGCCTCTGGCTGACTCGCCCCAACGCCGACAGCGACGCCATGTGGGTCGCGCCGGAACTCACCGGCGCACCCGCCGTGCACAGCCTCTCCCACGAGTTCGGCCACTTCCGTCTGGGGCACGAGCCCGTGGTTCTGCGCGCCACACCGAAACCTGCCGCGCCCGCCGTCGAGGACTTCCAGTTCCTCAGCCCCGCGTTCATGGACGGGTGTCTCATCGGCCGCCCCCGATCACAGGACGGCCCACACGATCCGGAGTACGCACGGATCGAGGACCAGGCCGAGCAGTTCGCTTTCGCCCTCCGCCGTAAAGCCGCGGCCCAGGCCCGAGAGAACCGTCACCACGGTGATGCGCTTCTCGACCGCCTCTACAAGGTCCTCTGACCTCCCCCGCCCTCGCCCGAGAAATGCTCCGCCGTTGACCTCCGATGACTCCATAGCCCTGTTGACGATCATCCCCCTGTGGACAGTCGTCGCCTTCCGGGCTTACTCGCGCCACCAGCGCAACAAGCAGGGCAAGCCGAACCCCGGCCAAGACGCTCTGCTGTGGACCTTCCTGACCCTCGCCATCGGCGCCACGCTGCGTCTGTCACCACTTGAACACCTGGTCACTCACCTCACCGGTGTCCACGACGGTGCCGTGCTGCCCAAGCACTTGTCCGTGATGATCTCGTGCCTGCTCCTGGTGGGCTGGGTCGACTCCGCGGTCCCACCCCGCGACCCCGAACCGTGGTGGCGCAGGCTCGCCGGCACCAGGCCGCGGCTCATACTCGGCGCAGCGGCCGCGGTCGCTGCGGTCATCGCCTTCGGCGGCGCGGCGCCCGCCAGGATCGCGCCGAACGGTGACACCGACTTCATCAACGGGCAGTACGGCGATGGCTTCGGAACCATCTACCTGCTGATGTACCTCGTCCCGATCGGTGTGGCGCTGGCTCTGTCCGCCGCGCTGTGCCTTGCAGCCGCCACCCGCAATCCGCCTGGCGCCTACCGGCGGTGCATGCAGCTCATGGCAGTCGGCTGCGTCATCGGTGCGGGATACCCCTTGTACCGCCTGGTCTACCTCGGCTACGGCCTCGTTGACGGCGAGTTCCCCCTGACCGAAGATCAGTTCGACATGGGCGGCAATCTCCTGCAGATCGCCACGATTCTGCCCGTCGTCATCGGCTCCAGCATCCGCGGCATCGACCTCGTCGCCCGCGCCCGCCGCAACCGCCGGGCCCTCATCCGGCTCCGTCCGATGTGGGGCGACCTCGCGTGTGTTCTGGGCCCCGACAAGATCCGCTCCTACCTCCTGGAGGGCACGACCCCGCGCGCCGACCGGTGGCGCCTGCGGAGCGTGTACGACCGGCTCGACGAGCGGATCGTGGACATCTCTGACGCCGCCTTCGAGCTGCTGCCCTGGATCGAGGACACCCTGCCCGCCCGCGCGCTGGCCGCCGCACGCGCTCACGGCCACCGCGGTGACTGGGCCGAGGCCGCCGCAGTCGCCCTGTGCCTCCGCATCGCCCGCCGACGTGCCGTCGAGGGTGAAGCGCTGGCGCACCCGCCCACCGTCGATCCCCTCTTGGAGCTGCGCGACGACCAGGAAGCCAATGCCGCCTGGCTCAGCCGTGTCAGCTTCTTCTACAGCTCCGACCACCTCGACGAAATTGAGGCGGTTCTGAACACCGAGAAGGCAACCGCATGACCACCCTGCGTGCCCCGGCAGAGACCACCGATCCCAGCCAGCACACCACTGCCCGCCGCACCACCGACTGGCTCGACCCCAAGAACGTCATCATCGCGGTCAGCCTCCTGACCGGCCTCGCCCAGGACGACCCGCTCACCGGCCTTGGCTGGGCCGCAGAAGCCATCGTGTTCGCCGCGGTGATACCCGTCGCCTACATCACGTACGGGATCAAGAAGGGCCAGTGGGCCGACCGGCACATAGGCCAACGCCAGCGCCGCCTGCTGCTCATCCCCGTCATCATGGCCTCCGTCGGTGCCGGCATCGGCGGCATGCTCTGGCTCGGCGCGCCCCGGGCCATGCTCGCGCTGGTCTTGGCCATGCTCGCTACCCTCGCCGTCCTGCTGCCGATCACCGCGTTCTGGAAGATCAGCGTGCATACCTCCGTCGCAGCCGGAGCCCTCGCCATCCTCGCGGCTGTCTACGGGCCGCTCGTCTGGCTCGCCGCACCGGTCGTCGCCTTCATCGCCTGGTCCCGCGTCGAGCTGCGCGCGCACACCCTTGCGCAGACGATCGCCGGAGCAGTCACCGGTGCCGTGGTCGCCGGAGTCGTCTTCGCTGCGGTCAGCGGGTGACGCAAAGACCTGGCCAACCGTAGAGATCACGCCCATGACGACCACTGAACTCCTGCCCACCCCCGCGGTCCTCGGGAACACCCTCCCCCGGCACATCGCGTTCATCGCGGACGGCAACCGCCGCTGGGCCAAGGCTCGCGGCGCCACCGTGGAAGAGGGGTATCGTGCAGGCGCGGCTGCCGTCCACCGAACCCTGGCGCACTGCCGAGCCCTCGGCATCGAGGCGGTCTCCGTGTTCTTGATGTCGGATCGCAACTTCGCCCGGAACCCGGACGAGGTCGCCGTCCTGGTCGACGTCATCGCCAACATCGTCGACGCCGAGGCCGCCGCCTCCACCGGTCCCGTCCGCATTCTGTCCAGCGGTCCTACCATGCCGGTGCGCGCTCCCCAGTTCCTGCTGGAGACGATCGCGCGTGCCGAGCGGAAGACGGCGCACCGCACCGGCATGACCGTCTGCCTCGGCATCGGCTACGACGGGCACGACGACATACGGCGTGCCTTCTACCAGGCCGCGACCGCCCCTGACAGGGACGAGAGGGTGCGGCTGCCGGTCGATGAGTACCTGACGACATCCGGGCTTCCCGGCCTGGACCTCGTCGTCCGCACTTCCGGTGAGCGCCGCCTGTCCGGGTTCCTGCTGTGGCAGTCAGCGGACGCGACCCTGCACTTCGACGACGGCATGTGGCCGGACTATGACACCGCCGCGCTCGTCGAAGCCCTGGCCGTTCACTCCACGCAGACCCGTACACACGGCCGCTGACTCGCGAGACGCCCGGCCGCCGCAACATTCACCGCGGCGGCCGGGCGTCTCGTCGCATCTCAGGGGGCTTGGTCACCGAGCGCGGCGTGGGCGGCTCGCTCGCTGGGCCAGGGCCCGCGTTCTGCGTTCCGGTTCGGGTCGGTCGGCAGGGCCCACCACTGGCGCGGCCCGCGGCGTACGACCCGGAAGTGCCTGCCGGGCCACCAGCGATCACGGGGGAGGCTCATCCAGGTGTCGCGCCCCCTGACCCACTCCTCGGTGCCGACCGCTTGCGCGATCTGCTCCAGAAGATCGCGGCGCCGGATGTGCGCGAAGATGATTCCGCCGCCCGGCTCGGTGCTCAGGTACTGCGCCCAGGTCGCGTGGACGCTGCCGTGCAGGTGGCCCATGTACGGTTCCGCCGACCACAGCGGGTTCCGCGATCGGTGGGCGTGCTTGACGACGAGCACCACGCCGTCGATGTCGGCGTACTGCGTCTCCCGGTACTTCGTGCTGCGCGGGGCCTGTCCGGTCATCGGGTCGGTGTAGCTCAGGTGGATTTCGTCGGCCCTCACAGCGCCAGTCCCTTCGGTCCCTCGGTGGTGCTCATGGTGCCGGACGGTGCTGACACCGTTCGGCAGGGCTCCGTCACCACAGAGCAGACTGGCCCGCGTCTTCGAGGGCCTGCCGTTCGGCCGCCGCCTTCGCGGCAGCGTCCTGCTGGCGCAGCATCCGGACGAGTGGAGCTTGGCGGATGGCCTGGGCCTGCCTACGGGCTCGCAGCTCCGCGGAAGTCGCCCACCGCACCAGGACCTCATGGTCTCCCAGGCTCGGTGCGTCGTCGGTGACGGTGCACTTCACATACGGCCGCTCTAGACGGAACCGGATCTGCGCCAAGGTCATGTACCAGTCCGGTCCGTACGCTCCCGCGACAGTGAGCAGCGTGCCGTCCTCGGCCCTATAGCTACGCGTCGCGAACCCGTCGTGCTCGTGCCGGCCGGGGCGCCCTTGGTGCTGCTCGTCCTCAGTCAGACGAAGATCGGTGAGGCCACCGGCCGTGAGGTGTCCGGCGATGGTGTGGGGCCGGGTGGTGCGTGGCATGCGAGTCTCCAGTTCGGGTCTGTGCGCCGGTTGCTCTCCGGCGCGCGTGGTCGGGCGGGGGGGTCAGGCCGCCAGGTCGAGGCGGCCTCGGTCGACGCGGTTGAGGTACTTGCGGGTGTCCTTCTTGCCGGCGTACCGGGCGAGGGCCGTGCCGCGCGGGGGCCGCCGCAACTCGCCGTGCTCGGCGTCCAGGGCCTTGGCGCGCTCGACGATCGTCTGCATGGACAGGCCGTTCTTGAAGTCGGCGCCGACCTGCTTCTCGACGGCGACGTACTCGACGGCCTTCTTCGGACGCAGCCGCGCGGCGAGGACGACGTCTGCTTCACAGCCGAGGACGCAGAACGAGCACGACAGGCGGCTCATACCCCAGTCGTACGCCTCGTGGTAGGGCAGACCGGAGCGGGCTATCTCCTTCCAGACCTCGGCGTCCGTCCAGCCGTGGATCGGCCTCCATGTCGTGATGTGGCGTTTGCCGTTGCTGGCGGGGCGGTCGATCTCGACCGGGGCGAGCTTCGCGCGCGGCGGCGACTCAGCGGCCCGTTGGCCGATGCAGTTCAGGATGCGCACAGGGCGGCCGAGCTCGCCGAGTTCGGCGACGAGCCTCGTCATCAGCTTTCGGATCGGGCCCCGCTTCAGGTCCGACATGCACCATCGCGCTGAGGCTGAAGGCCAGGCTGGAGCGATCTTGGTCGTGGCCGGGTCAAGGCCCTGCTCGCGCGCTTCCTTCTCTGCCTTCGCCTTGAGCTTGAAGAACCGTGCAACGGTGCGCGCCAGGAGGTCGCCGCCTTCGGCCTTGACGACTTCGAAGCGCACGCCGAGGCGGCGGGCCTGCTCTTGGGCGAGCTTGCGGGTGCCCTCCCACTCGACATCGCCGAGGTCCGCGTGGACGATCACGACGCGGTGCAGGAGGCCGAGCTTGACCGCGAGGGCGCAGACGTGGGAGGCCATCGCCTGGCTGTCCTTCCCTCCGCTGCTGTTCAGGAGAATCCAGTCCGCGAGGCGCAGCAGCGCGGCCGGGACGGTAGTGGTCGGCGCGTCGGGAACGGACGGGTGGATGCGGCGGACGCGCTTCGGGGCGGGCGCGGGCGCGGGGGCAGTGTCAGGGAACAGGGCCAGTTGAGCGGACACGGTGACCTCGTCGGGAAGGTGAGGGGACGGCGGTTGGGAGGCCGGGGCGCAGGGTGCGCCCCGGCGGGCGGGTTAAAGGTCGCTGTCCGACAGCTCCGTGGACCGCAAGCGCCTGTAGGACAGGCCCCCTTCTCGTCGGGCGGTCTTGCGCGCGGCAGGGACCTGTTCGGCGGCGTGCTTGGCCTCCGCGTAGTCGTCCGCTTGGACTTGGGTGACCGTCTGGCCCGCCTTGTTGGTGACGCGCCACCAGTTGGTGGGTTCGCCCTCAAGCAGCGGGAGTTCCGGGAGGGGGTGCAGGTCCTTGACGGGGACGCGGATGTGCTTGCCGAGGCGGGCGCTGAGCGCGGTTATGGTGCCGTCCGCGTGTGGGGTGCCCGTGGGCAGGACGACGTCCCGGTAGCCCTTCTCGTCGTCGGCGGGGAGGTAGGCGGCCGCTTCGGGAAGGTGGGGGCCGTACGGGGTGGCCGGGTGGGTGGGGTTCATGGCGTTGTCCCTGGTGGCGTGGTGTCGGGGAGGAGGAGAGTGCCGGGGCGCGGCGGGCAGCGTCGCGCCCCGGCGGCGGGTCGGTCAGGCCGCCAGTGCGGCGAGTGCGTCCTTGTCCCAGTCGGGGATCGCCAGGCCAAGTTCGACGTAGCGGGCGGCGCGCTTCTTGGCGCGGTGCGGCCCGGAGAACTGGCAGCCCTTGTGACGGCGGGGCGGGGCAGGCTTCTTGCCCTTGCGCTCACGCATGTGGCTGTAGAAGACCTCGATGTCGACGGCGCACAGCAGGCAGTGCAGCGCCCACCGGTGCTCGCTGCCGGGATAGCCCTCGTGCACTCCGGCGCACCGGGTGCGGGTGCAGCCGTCGGGCTCGACGACCGGGGTGGAGCGGGTGGTGTAACCGAGTTCCCGCGCCCGCAGCCAGACAGCGGGGAGATGGTCGCGGTTACGGGGGGTGTCAGGCAGGAAAGTGGACAGGAACGGCGCGGTCATGGCGCTGGGCCTTTCGGTTCGGGTCTGTGTCGGCGGTTGCTCTCCACCAACAAGCCAAATAGTACAGCAGACGTCACACTGGTGTCCATCTGGCCACCAGCTCAAGCGGTCAGCTTCACGTGCGACGGGTGCTGCTGTGGCCGCAGGTAGCGCAGCGGGACGGGCCCCGCGGTCCGCTCCCGCTTCGGGACGACGAGCAGCTGGATTGGCGCCCACTTCGTCCCGTGACGACCGTGCACTTCGCTTCGAACCCGGCGCCCGGCTCCTTCGCCGTCCGCTGCTTGTCCTCGATCTTCGCAGGGGCGGCCAAGCACGCGGTCGCCGACGGGTAGCCGTCGCCAATGATCTGATGATCTAAACGAAACGCTCTAGCTCTGTTGCTACAGGTGATCCAGTTTCGCGCTGAGCAAGTTCGCACCGACCAGGTTCGCATCGTTCAGGTTCGCATCGTCCAGGTTCGCGCGGGTCAGGTACGCGTAGCTGAGGTTGGCGCGGTTCAGGTTCGCGCCGATCAGATTCGCATCGGTCAGGTCCGCGCCGATCAAGTTGGCATGGAAAAGGTTGGCACCGTTGAGGTTGGCGCGGTTCAGGTTCGCGCCGATCAGATTCACGCCAGTCAGGTCCGCGCCTCGCAGGTTCGCGGCAATCAGGTTCGCACCGAAGAGGTCCGCGCCGTTCAGAGTGGCGCCGATGAGGGTCGCGTCGGTCAGGTCAGCGTCGGTCAGCGTCGCGTGGGGCAAGCTCGCGCGGGTCAGATCCGCTCCGAGTAGGACCGCGCCGATCAGGGCTGCGTAGGTGAGGTCAGCGTCGGTGAGGTCAGCGTCGGTCAGGTCAGCGTCCGTCAGGTCAGCGCTGCGCAAGTTGGCCGCCACCAGGTTTGCGCGATGCATGGCTGCACCGCTCAGGTCAGCACCGGCGAGGTTCAAGCTGGATGATCCGTTATGCCCTTGACCGGGCCCGGCGAGCCGTCCGGCCGGAGGCACTGCTTCGCTGGGGATGTCCTCTGCGACATCGGCGATAGCCGCCGCAGTGTCGGTGATGGCCTCGGGGTCGGCGTCCGGGCAGGCGAGATAGAGCAGTCCGCGCAGGCGGGCTGCGTGTTCGTCGCGTTCGGTGTCCGTCACCACGTCTCCAAAGTAGGCCAGAGGGTCACGGCCGGCCCCGTTGTCGCTTGACGCAGATGGGACAGCGGTAGTCGGGAAAGTTGTTGACCGCGAGCAAGAGTCCGACGGCCTTACCCTCAGCCCGCCGCACGGTGGCCACAGCACCAAGCTGGTCAGGCACCGCAGCTCCCATGATCAGTTCGATCAGGTAGACGAAGTGGAGCTCTGCGGCTTTCCAGTCGGGTTCCGCGTCCGGGACGGCACCTTCGACCGGGTGGCGGGCACCGAAGGCCATCACCGCCGCCTTGACGGCGTCGCTGCCCTGCTCGTACACCTTGTGCAAGGTGATCACCAGCCGCCCCCGGAAATATCGGGAGTGTCGGTCTGTTCAGCCAGGCGCCGCAATTCGGCGAGGACGTCGTCCAGCTCACGCGCGTGGTGTGCCTGGATCTGCTCTGTGATGACGTAACCAGCGGCCGCACCGACGATGGCAGGGATCGCCGCCCAACCGGTCAGGGAAAGCAACCAGGCGCTCCACTGAGGGTGGACAGCCGCTGGCGAGGCAATGCCGGTCATCACCTCATATGCAGACACCCACCCGACGAGGAAGCCGTTGACTACGTACAGCAGCGTGCACGCCGACAGTACGGCGGCACCGCGGCTAAGCAGCCAGAACCTGAACCGGGGCAAGGTATGCCGGTCGGCCCACCGCGCCCTCAGTCGCTGCCATCGACTCGGAGGCGGAGGCCCACTAGGCGAGGGCGCGGGCACTGCGGACACGACGCCTACGGTAGGGGGCGTATCGCGTGTCTGTAAGGCGAACGGCAGTCTCCGCAAACGGAGATGATGCCCCCTACTCCCCGCACGGTGGCGCGGCAACCACAACCAGAGCAACACGGTTAGACCGGCTAGAGAACGTCGCCCGTGACAGCATGCACAACAATCAGGTCAGACAGCTCCGGCTCCAGGCCGTACGCGACCGGGTCGGCGAGGAACTTCAGCAGGATCGCCGTCGAATCCGCGCCGAGTCCGTACGACACCGGTGTGGGTCTGGGGCGGGTTGCTCTGCCGCCCGCGGGAGGGCCGGGGCGCGGTGTGTGACCGCGCCCCGAGGGTGGATCAGTGGGCCGGGGAGGTCAGGAAGTCGGCGATGGCCTCGGCGACGGCCGCCGAGTCCCTGTCGCAGTCCACCGGGCCGCCGTCGCCGATGATGTACAGCGGGTCGCCGACCGGCTCCCCGTTCTCGTCGTGGAGGAACAGCGTCCAGCCCGTGTGTGCGGCCGGGACGTGCTCGATGGACGGGTTGCGGTCGCCGACGGACAGGTGCGGACGGTTGCGGATGTCTGCCTCGGGTGTGGCCGGGTCGACGGGGATGGCGTAGCTCACGCCGATGCCGTCGGTGTGCGCGGTGATGCCCCACTCGGCGAGCGCGACGAGCAGCACGCCCCCGGCGGACGGCCGCGGGGTGGTGAACCACTCGGCGACGGCTCGCGCGCACAGGTTCACGTCGGTGCCGGGCGTTTCGTACACGACGGCGATCTCCCTGTAGTCCCCCAGGTTGTCGGGCTCCCAGGCCACGGCGAGGTAGCCGCTGCCGTCCTTGTCGCGGGGCTGGATGACGACGTGTTCACCGAGGGGGGCTCGGTCCTGCGGTACGTCCGCGGCGTGCGCGATGAGAAGGCTCTGGTCCTCGTCGTAGAAGGCGGGGACGTCGGCCGCGGCAAGTGCCTCGATCACGGTGGTGTTGAACATGCGGGTCTCTCGATTCGGGTCTGTCGGCGGTTGCTCTCCGCCGGGAAATGGGGCTACAGGTCGCCGGGGGCGTCGGAGTGTTCCGGGCAGGGCCCGTAATGGCTGGTGCGAGTGCGGGGGTGGACGTGGCGACGGCCGGAAAGGCTGCATCCGCCGGGGCCCTCTGCGCAGTTGATGACACCGGTGCACGCGTCCGTGGTGCCGGCCTCGCGTGTCCGGTCGGTGTTCCCCTCCCGCTGGCTGGCCCACTCGCAAAGGTGGCTGAGGGTGGCGTTCGTGTCGGTGGTCTTCATGGTGGTGTTCTCCGTTCAGGGGGGCCGCGCCGCGTGAGGGTGGCGCGGCCCACGGTGCTGTCAGGCGGCGCGCCGCGCCTGCGGGAATCCCGTGATCAGTCGGCGGCCCAGTTCCGTCACGTACGGGGAGTGCAGCGGGCCGCGTACGCCGTCGTCGCCGTCGTTGGGGTGCACGGCGCCGCTGCTGTCGCGGTACTCGACCAGGCCGTCGCGGTGCAGGGTCTTCGCTGTCGGCCACGGGGTACCCCCGGGCAGGCGCCCGTCCTGTCCGGCGCCGCGGAGTGCGGCCCGGCCCGCTTCCGTGAGCAGGGCGTGGCGCCCGCGGCTGTTGATGACCATGAACGTCGGCCCGTCGTATCCGGCCCAGCGTGCGCCTGCGGCGGCCCGGCTGGTGTTGGTCACCTCGGTCACCCAGCGGGCGAGGTAGAGGGCGTCCAGGACGCGGGTGTTCGTCTCCTGTACGCGTCCCTTGGGGTGGGCGAGTGCACCGAGCAGGGCGCGGCGGTGAGCGGGAGTCGGGGTGGCCGGGGCTTTGCGGGTGGTGGTCATGGTGTCGTCCTTCGGTATGGGGCGGGCGGGGCGCAGGACGCTGCTCGACCTGCGCCCCTGTGCGGGCGGTTGGTTAGAGGACGTCAGTGGCGTCGAAGAACGTCGCCGGGCTGCTCATCGACCGGCCCAGGGTGAGCGTGGGCGCGGCGAACTCGGTGCGGACCTGCCTCTCGTACTCGGCGTCGGAGACCAGCCGCACGGTGTGGTCGACAGTGCGGTAACCGGTGACGCTCCACTTCTCCACGCCGTACCGCGTGGAGTGGGCGACCGGGTCGATGTACTCGACGAGCCGGATGATGAGGAGGGGTCCGGCCTCTCCGTTGATGACGGATTCCCGCAGCGCCTTGCCGCCCAGGATCTCGAAGGAGTACACCTCGTGGTGCTCGGGCTGGGTGTCGACGGGCCCGGAGTCGGCAATGACGGTACGCAGCGGCCCGCACATGGCCGTGAGGTCTTCCACGGTGGGCAGGGTCAGGGTCAAGGACATGATGGTCCCCTTTCGGTTCGGGTCTGTGGCGGTTGCTCTCCACCAACACCAGAAATAGTACAGCACACGTCAAGACGGGCATGGTGCGCCCTGGGACAACAGCCTCTCCACATGCTGCGTACCGCGCGCTGCGACGAAGTGAGGGTTCGCGTTTAGTTAGTCATCATGTTGGTCAGGTGGGGACCGATGTACCCGACGATCAGACGACCTGCGCTCGCGTCACGCGTCCCCTTCACGTCGTCCAGGAAGTACATCCGCGGGGCGATCCGGCCGCGCCCGGCGAGCTTCAGGTGGGCCTGCATCTCCACTCGCCCCCCTCCAGGCACCGGGAACAGCCGCTCGTGCCCGTACTGACTCATCGTCGGCGCGCTTTCCGTCATCGCGACCTGCTTGACCGGGTACGGCTTCGCGCCCGCGGGCGGGGTCTTGCAGAACTGGAAGAAGTTGCCGTTGAAACCGGCCTTCGCCGCACCGGCATACGAGTCGAGCGACACGAGCGCCGTCCAGCCCTTTGCTGCCCACGTACGAGACATGGCGTGTTCGTCGAGCCCCAAGGCAGTCCGCCGGTCCGCGGTCACCTCCAGATACTCCAGCTCGCCCAAGCGCTCCCACAGCGCCTCGAACGACGAGGGGACGCCTGGCAGGTTCTCGGCCGCCTCCACGACGTCCTGTGAGCGTCCTTGGCGCAGCAGCAGCAGGCGGAGTCGGTCGGCCTCGGCCCGCGCCTGCTGCAACGCGTCCAGCGTCATCAGGTGGTCCTCGACCTCGCCGTCCCGGTCGGTGATGACGGCCTGAAACTGCTCCCGCATGGACGTGTTCGTCCGCTCGGCCAGGTGCACGGTCCGGCCGAGTTCCGACAGCTCCTTGTCGGCTTGCTCCAGCAAGCCGTTCAGCAAGACCACCTCGGCGCGCAGCTCCTCGTCGCGCTCCCCCGCCCCCTGCGCGGGGACCGCGGTGAGGAGCCGGGCCTTGTCCAGGGTCTCGCGGCGTTCCTGCCGGTGCTGCTCGGCAATCCGGTCGGGGAACGCGACAGCCGCGAGCTGCCGGGGCAATGGACGCTCCAGGGCAAGGGTGTGGACGCGCCGGGCGATGCCGCGCCACGCCTGGTCGGCCGCATCGGTCCATCGTGTGGACCCCAGGAGCCGGTGCCGGGCCGCGTCCGCTGGCCACGCCGGGTCGACGAGCGGGAGGAAGGTGCGGACGCAGCCGGGGCCGACTCGGTGTTCGTGGCCGATCACCTCTCGGAACGCGTCGACCGCGTCCAGGTCCCACAGCAGGTAAGTGGACGCGTCCCCCGCAACGTCCTGCATCGTGCCGGCCACGCGCTTCGACCACAGCGGATCGTGCTGGGTGGGCCGCGCGGCAACGAGGGTGGGCATCTGCCGCTCTGGGTCACACAGCACGTCGACGAGGGAGTGGACACGGTCGCGGGTGACGCGCAACGCGTTGACGCTGAGTCTCGACATGCCGTCGCACGGCTCCAGCTCCGCCACGAGTTCGCGGACGATGGCGGGCTTACCGGTGCGGAGGGGCTGCGCAGTGTTCGGGAAGCATTCCAGGTCGACGCTCACCGTGCCGCTGCGGGCGGTGATGGAGCGGGCGGCCGTCACAGTGGTGCGCCACGTCGCCTCGACCCTGTCCTCGCGGAGCTGGAGGCGGGTGGCGTACTCGGTGCCTCCGTCGTCATAGGCGGCCTGAGACAGGAGTTGGGACGACTCGTCGAGCGCATGGTGGCCGGTGCCGAGTTGCACCGTGGTGCGGGGGTACTTCTTCTTCAGCCACGCCCCGGACACCCATCGGACGGTGTCGAGCAGTGTCTCCGCCTCTGGGATGGCGAACACGGAGCGGTGGGCGAGAGTGCTGGCAGGTGTACTCACAGGGGACCTCAACATGGGCGGGCCTGAAACGTGGTCAGGCCGGTCGGGTGGGCCCCTCACGCAGAGCACAGACCCTATGGGCGGGCCCTGGCCGCGTGCGGGGCAATGGGGAAGACGGCTGGCACCGCGACTTCCAGCAGGGAGTCGGGCCGCCCTTCGGCGAGTCAGCGGGGGATCTGGCCCGGCGCATAACCCGGCTCGAACGTGGGGTGGGCCGGGACGACGTGGAAGACCTCCCCGCGCTGGTGGATGACGGTGAAGGGGCGGACGGCCTTGTCCGGGGATATGGGCATGGCGAAGGTCCTTTCAGAAGGAGGCAAGGAGGGCGGGGCGCCCGCCGGGGAGCGGGCGCCCGGGGTGATCACAGACCGAAGTGGCTGCTGCCGTCGTGGTTCAGGTGGAGGTCGTACACGCGCAGGTGCTTGGTCGCCGCGTAGTTCTTCCAGGTCCGCGCGTCCATGTCCCAGCCGGACGCCCCGACGGTCGAGCCGCAGAAGTAGCCGGTGCCGTACCGCTCGTACTGGCCAAGGCCCAGCGCGTCGGGGTGGGTGGCAAGAACCGCATCGAAGATGGTTCGGATCGCGCGCGTCTCGTACGTCTCGGCACCGAAGCGGCGGGACTCGAACTGGCCGTAGCCGTAGTTCTTCATGCCTGCACTGGAGGTGGACAACCGGGCCGCGACGTCGTCGGGCAGTACGACGACGGGCCGGTCCCACTGGTCGAGCGTGATGGTGATCTGCGCCGGGGACAGCGGGGCCGCGGTCGTGGAGGCATGCATGTGTGCGGGGTCCTTCCGGGGGTGAACGGGCGGGATTTCGCGAGTTTTGAGAGTCCTCTACGCGCGCGCACGCGTAGGGCGTCGGTGTTTCAGACCGTTGAGCTTGTCGTGGCTGGCGTGACGGGGTGCGGGTGAGCGGTGCCGTTAGTCGGTGTGCAGCTCGTGCACGAGTCGCCAGTTCACGACGGGGCCCGGCTCGATGGGGATGTCAGTGCGGGGGGTGCGCACGTAGGCGCGGAAGGTCTGGTAGCCCTGTGCGGTGTAGCCGTGTTCGAAGTAGTAGAGGCGGCCACCGATGAGGCGCATGAACTCGTTCCAGCCGTCGCCTTCACCGTCGGGGTGGCGGTGTACGTCGAAGCGGGCGCTGATGGGGAATGGCTGTGCGGGCATGGCAGTGCTCCTCGTGGTGGGGCGGGCGGGGTGTCCTGCGCGGGTACCGGCGTTCCGGTACGGAGGGCGGGGCGCACCGCCCGCCGGATAGCGGGCGGTGCGGCGGGTCAGAGTTCGCGGTTGGCGCACATGACTTCGACGAGTGCGTGACGCCGGAGGGCTGTGGCGTGGAGGCGCAGGTCGGCGTGCCAGGCCGCGCGGGTTTCGGGGGTGAGCGCGGCCGCCCAATCCAGGTATCCGGTGTAGATGTGGCGGATCAGGTCCTCGCCGCAGCCGATGTACGCGGCGTACTCGACGAAGGCGTTGTCTCGGGCCTGCCTGGCGAGTGCCGTGATGTGGGCGGCGTAGCGGTCGACGGCCGTCACCTCGCAGACGTCCAGGCATTCACCCCAGTACGCCTCGAAGTAGAGGAGATCGCGGTCTTCCTGGGTGGCGGGCGTGATGAGCACGGCGTGCACGGTGCCGCCCTGCATGAGGACGGTGAAGGAGCGCGGGGCCTTGGCCAGGGTGACGGACATGGGTGTCCCTTTCGGTTTGGGTCTGCGCCCGGTTGCTCTCCGGGCTGCGTGGCGGTGTCCCGCCGACACCTAAATAGTAGGGCTCACGTCACCGCGGCGCAACTCAAGAGCAAAAAAGGCAGGCCAGGCCCACAAAAGAACGAGTGACGCATCGCCCGCACGACGTGAGCTGTACTTTTCGTTTGGGCGTGTGTAACGTTCGGACCGCACCACCGGCCCGGAGAGCAACCGGGCAACAGACCCGCTCAGAAAGGGACTTCGCCATGCGCAAGCTGCACACCCACGCCCGGCCCACTCGGCTCGCGGCGTTCCTGGCCGCCGGACTGGCCACCGCCACCCTCGGGCTCGCCGCCGCCCTTTCCGGCGAGAGCGGGGCCGAGCAGGCAGCGAGCAGCACGAAGAGCGTCACCGCCCACGACGACGGGACCGGCCCGCGCGGGAGCGACAACGGGCGGATCGGTGAGTCCGGGAGCGGCTGGGACTGCCGCCCCATGGGCAACCGCGCGTGCGGCAACCGCATCGTCCCTGGCGAGTGCAAGGGCGCGGGCGTGGTCGCTGTCGAGCTGTGCGTGACGGTAGCTCGCCGCCCTGCGTACGACTGGGAGAACCCGGACGGCTCCCGCGTCGGCATTCCCGACGGGCATGCGCAGATCCGCGGCCTGGACGAGAAGCCCGGCACCCCGGAATTCACGGCCGCGCTTCGCGCCCTTGACGCCGAGTGGACCGCCCACCACTGAACACCAGTCGCCGGGGCGCAGCCGCACTGCTGCCCCTGTGCCCGCATTCTTCGACCTTGACCCGTCGGTGCGCCCGGTGCGCCCGAGCGCCCGCCCGGCCGGCAACCCCCCCCCGCACGACTTCGATCCCGCCACTGTTCGCATCGTCCGTGCGGACTGCGTGGAGCCCGGGGACGTGGCGCTCGGGGAGGTACACGGCTACGGCCCGGCGCACGCCGCCGGGATCAGCTACCTGCCGCCCGGCCGTGTCCCCGTACGCCGCCCGGCCGTGCCCCGTCGACGTGGCATGTCCGGGCGAGCTGTGCAGCCAGCGCGGCGCCGACCCGCTCACCTACCCATCGCGCTCACCGTCTGGCCGCGCGATGGCTTGGCCCCGGCGTGCCAGCTCAACAACGCCGACGAACTCCTTGTCGTCACCCCCGCCCCCCTGACCGAAAGGCCCTGCCGTGCACACACTGACTCTCGACTCCGAATCCCTCTGCCTCACCGACCGGCCGAACGGCGACGACTTCCCGCCCCTGCCGTACGGGCTGACCCTTGACGATGCCGTGGCCGTCCGCGCCCACAAGGTGAAGGCCGGTGACCTCGTGGTCGCCCAGTTCTCCGACGGGACCGGCGTCCGCCCGACCGCGCACGTCCCCGAACCGTTCCCGGCCGACCCGCACACCCCCTCCGCCTGCCCATGTGAGGGATGCGAGGAGTGCGACGACATGGACGCCTGGACGCTCGCGGAGCACAGCCGCGTCGCAGACGTCGACTGGAGGTTCGTGTGCCTGACCCCCGCCGAGGACGGCGAGGCGTGCGTACTCGTCCTGCGGAACCGGCCCGTGGCCGTGATACCGGCTGACGTCGTGGCGCGCGCCAAGGAGGCCGAGCCGCCGGTGCGCACCTACGGCGTGATGTGGTCCGCCGACTTCGAGGCGTCGAGCCCAGAGGAGGCTGCGCGCCTGGCGTACGAGCAGTTGAAGAGCTACGTCGCCACCGATGCGTGGCCGCCGGTGCTGGAGATCACCGACGAGGACGGGCACCTGACCGTCATCGACCTGAACGCCCCGGAGCGGATGGAGCAGGGGCAGTGAGGGACTGGGGGCAGATGAAGCGCGCCGACTTCGACCGGCGGGCTTCGCGCTCCCTCGTCGACGAGCGCGCCGTACGGGCGGGGGCCCGGGTGCCAGCCGTACCGGACCGGTACGGCACGGCCGCACTGTTCGGTGACGAGCTGCCCGCCCAGCAGGCCGCCCCCCGCCGCCGGGTACCGGCGGAACCACCTCAGGCCGACGCCCTGTTCTAAGGCCGCTATCAAGTACAGCGCGCGTCATGTCGAGGCGCGAGCGCTACAGCGCGCCCAGCACACATCGCTCATTTGGCCAAGTGGGGTCACAGTCTGGCCGTCTGCGCAGCATTCCGGATTGGACCTCTCGCGACGCATGCTGTACTATTTTTCTTGTTGGCGGAGAGCAACCGCCGACACAGACCCGAACCGAAAGGTGCCTCCCATGGCTTCCGCCAACTCCCGCCGCGCCGCCGCCCTCATCCGCATCCGCGCCCGCGCCAACCGCGAACAGGGGCGCGTCCGCCGCGCCGTCATCACCGCCGCCCGCCGCGTCCGTACCGGCCCCCGCTCACTGGCCACCCACATCATCGCCACCGGTGCCCCGCTCGACGTCGTGGCCGGAGCCGCCGACGCGCTTCGCACTCAGGCCCGCAAGGCGGGCATCCGGGGCCGCGCCGCCCGCATCCGCCGCACACTCCGGGGCCGCGCCCGCCGCGTCGTAACCGTCTACCGCTACACCGCCGAACAGGTCGCCCAGATCGTCGCGAACTACAAGCCGCGCAAGGCCGAGTACAAGGCCATCCGCGCCGCCCTCGCCGCCGCCTGACGGACACACACCCCCGCCGGGGCGCACACTCCGCGCCCCGGCCCCACCCCGAACAGGAGCACCACCATGCGCATCGACCTCTACGCGAACTGGTCCAACGTCCGCCAGGCCACCATCACCGAACTGCCCGACGATCTGCCCCGCGAGGAGATCGTGAAGCGGTCCCACGAGGCCATGGACACATCCCGCTACCCGGCCCACACCGCCGCCGTACGGACCGACGAGGGCACACCCCTGCTGTTCGTCTACCGCGACGGCCGAGTCCGCAACCCCCAGTAACCCCACTCCGGGGCGCGGTTCTCCACCGCGCCCCGGCCCCGCCCCCGACTTGGAGCCCACAAGCATGAACACCACCGTCACCCCCGCCCCCGAACCCCTCCCCGGCGCCGCCGAGACCAGCATCGACGTCACCGGACTCACTGCGTACACGATCGGCATCATCCGACTCGCCGAAGCGAAAGAGCTGCGCCCCACCTGGGGCCCGCCGCGCGGCAACGCCCGCCGCCTCTACCTCAACGCCGACGGCCCGCACGGCGCATTCGGCGTCATCACCATCGGCCGGACCAGCGGCAAGGTCCTGCGCGCCGAAGTCGTCCACGGCAACGACGCCCGAGAAGCCCGCAAAGCCAAGGGCACCAACGCCGTCCGCGCCCTCCTGAACAACGTTCCCCGCTCCACCTGCCCACCCGACTGCACCGCACCCTCATCGGCCGCCTGCCGCTCCTGAACCACCCCCCGGGGCGCACCACTTCGGTGCGCCCACCCCAGCCGGAGAGCAACCGGCCCAGACCCGAACGGAAACCCCAGTGACCACCATCGCCCACCCGGCCCAGATCGCCGCCGCCACCCGCGCCCGTACCGCCGCCAACGTCGCCCGCGACCGCTTCGCAGGCCCGGGAACGATCCGCGCACTCCAGTCGATCGCCGCGCACTTCGACGCCGCCGCCACCGCCTGCGATGCCTACGACGGCACCACCAACGAGCCCTTCGTTCAGATGTGGCGCTCCCTCGCCGCCGCACTGGACCTGATCACCGCACACCCCGCCTGCCGCTTCCCGGACACGGTGGTCGAATACATCACCGCCCCACTCACCACCGTCCCGTTGCCGACCCTCCCCCGGCTTCTCCCGGTGAGCGAGCAGCACGCCGCCGAGGAGACCGCACTCCGCGCCGAACTCGCCCGCCTCCACGCCGACACAGCAGCGGCCGACGCCGACCCAGAGCGCTGGTTCCGCGCGGTGCTCAACACCCTCGCGAAGTGGAAACGGCTCGAAGGCACCGTCCGCGTCGACAACTCCCGCCCCTGCAACCGGACTCGCGTCGCCGAGCGGCACCTGAAGTGCATCACGTGCGGCGGCTCCACCATCCGCTTCACCGTCCGCGAGGCGGCAGTCTGCGCGTGCGGCAAGACGCAGACCTGGGGCGACGTCATGGCCTGCGACTGCTTCGGATACGACTGCCCCGCCATCCCGCGCGACACCACGAACTGACCACCCCGAGACGGGGCGCACCACGCGGTGCGCCCCATCCCTCCGGCCGGAGAGCAACCGGCCCAGACCCGAAAGGCTCCACCTGATGAGCAGCACCATCCCCCCGCTCGCCCCCGCCGCCCGCGCCGCCTACGGCGCGTACGCCACCCTCCGCCGCCAGTCCCACGCCGACGAGTTGACCAACCTCCTCAAGGCGATGCACGAGTACGCGTCGAAGCGCACCGCCTCCCCCGTCTGGGAGCTGGCCGCCCAACACCTCGACCGCGCCACCCGAGCCGTCGCGTCGGCCCAGGCCGCACCGCGCAAGGACCGCAAGGCCGAGCACCAGGTCGCCGTCACGATCACCTTGAGCGCGATCCTCGCGTTCGAGCGGGCGCACGACGTGACGCCGCCGTACGGGGGCTGATGACCCCACCCGTGCGCCCCGGTCACCGGACCGGGGCGCGCGGCCCGGAGAACAACCGGAGCCGACACCTCATCTCAGGCAGGGGGCGACGCAAGCCGCCCCCTGCCGGTCCACTCCCCGGCGAGAGCAACGCCGGAAGACCCGAAGGAACCACCTGATGGCCACTGCCACCGTCCCCGCGACCGCCTCGCCGGCACTCGCCCACAGCGTTGCCAAGCGCCTGCCGCACCGCGACGGCAACGCCTGGAAGGTCGTCCCGTACGCGGCGTGGTGGACGACCCGCCCCGCCGCGCGCCTCACCCAGGCCGGGCGGCCCGGCGCGCTCATCCTCGCCGTGCACCCCTGGCGCACCGACATCGCGTGGCAGCTCGACGACCGCGAGCCGTACGAGCCTGACCTGACCCTCGACCGGATGGCCCCGGAGCCCGTGGTCCGCGAGACCCTGCGGCTTGTTCTGCCGCGCCTGGACGACGCCGCTGCCCTCGCGTACTCCGACCGGCCCATGGAGGCCGAGAACGCCCGGCTGCGGCACCTGGACCTCGTCGGCAGCGCGGTGCGCGCCCAGGGCCCGGCAACGCTGTACCGCGCCGGTGACCAGCCGAACAGTCACGTCGTGGTGTGGGGGAATGCCGGAGTGCGGTACGCGGTGACGCTCGTCGGCGCGAACCCTGCGTGCGACCTGACCGTCACAGGTCCCGTCGCGTCCGTGGAACGCGTGCTGCCGCTGTTCCTGCCCGAGCCCCCAGCCGCCACCCCCAGGTTCCCGATGCGCTCCATCACCACCCGGCTGGGACGCCGACTGGCCGCGCACCTGGTGCAGTACACCGACGTCGACCAGCTCGACGACGGAGGACTCAGCTTCGGTGCCGCGACCGGCCCCTTCGGGTACGTCGCCCCGCCCGCCGACCCCGTCGCCCGCGTCCGCGACACCACGCCCGTGGTCGCCGAGCTGCACGCCGTCGGCGTCGACCACCTGGTCCACCTCGCCGCCGCCCTCACCCGCTGACCCTCACGCACCCCGTGGTGCGCCCGGCCCGTACGTCGTCGGGCGCACCGCCTGAACTGGAGAACATGCCCATGTCCGAGAACGCCCCCGCCGACCCGTCCACCTTCCCCTTGCTCATTGGCGCCCAGGTCGAGGCGTACGGCCTTGTCGTGCGGCGGCAGACCTGCGACGAACTGGCCGCGATGTTGCACAGCGACGGACAGACGCTGGCGGCCAACCTCGTAGAAGACGAGGGAGCCTGGATGGAGCTGTCCCGTTCCCTGGCCGCGACCCCGAAGGCCCCGAAGCCGGAGCACAAGGCCCGCTGCCGGGCCTTCGCCTGCCAGTGCGGCTGCGCTCGCGTTGACGACTGCCAGGACTGCGGTCGGTGCGTGTGCTGGCGCGCGGAGTGCTGCGCCCAGAGGGCTGTCGACGCGGAGCGCCGTGAACAGCGCACCGCGGCGCTCCAGCGCCTCCTCGACGGTGTCGGCATGACGCTGCTCGCCGAGCTGCGGGAAGCCGCCGTTGCGGCCGAGGCAGCCGAGCTGCGCCGCGCTCTGGCCCGCCGGGTGCAGCTCCTCATACCGGGCGAAGGCCACCGGTACGCGGTCGTCGTGTTCGAGGCCAGGGACTCGAAGCTGTGCATGGGGCACGCGGACTTCAGCGAGCAGGGCGTGGAGTTGTACGCCGACGGTCAGGACGATCCGACCGAGGTGGTGGACCTGGACGACGCGGTGTTGTCGACGGCGCTGGGCGCGTTCGCCGAGCTGCTGCGCCCCGAGGAGGGTGCGCGGCTCGTCGTCGACTTGGCCCAGCCGGAAGCCATCCTCTGACGGCGGCCTGGCCGCACGGCGCCTTAGCCTTGCGGCCAGGCGCCGCGTCGGCCATCTGGTTCCTCTGTCAGGCGCCGCTCGCGTCCGCCCGCGAGGCTGGGAGGGTGCTGACTCCGCCGATCACGCCGATGCTGGCGCGTCCGCGGGACACGCTGCCGCCCGCGGGCCAGATGCCGGATGCCTTGTGGCAGCAGAAGGTCGACGGGTACCGGGCGCTCGCGTTCATCCGCTCCGGCGCCCTTCACCTTCAGAGCCGCGGCGGCGCGAACCTCGCAACGGCCTTCCCTGACCTGGTCGCTGCCGCCCGCGGCGTGCGCGAGGACCTGGTCGTAGATGGCGAACTGGTGGTGTTCGCCGGTGGTCGCTTGGATTTCGCGGCGCTCCAGCAGCGGGCCCGCCGTACCGGGCGCAGTGCGGCTGAGGCGGCTCGCGGCGCCCCGGCTCACTTCGTGGCGTTCGATCTCTTGGAGGCCGACGGTGAAGCCTGGCTCTCCCGCCCGTACGGCGAGCGCTGGGCCCGCTTGGAAGCGGCGTTCGCCAATGGGGTGCTGCGCCCCCCGTGGTCGCTGGTGGCCTGCACGCGGGACCGTGAGGTCGCGGCGGAATGGCTCGACCCGGCCTATGGCCGTGTGGGTGTGGAGGGCGTGGTGATCAAGCCCGCATCCGGCCTGTACCGGCCGGGGCAGCGCGGTTGGTGGAAGGTTCGCTCGTTCCAGTCGGCCGAAGCGGTGGTCGTCGGGGTCACCGGCCCCGTATCCGCGCCGCACTCTCTTCTCCTGGGCCGCTACGACTCGGCCGGGCGGTTGCGGTTCGTCGCCCGCACCACGCCGCTGACCGCCGCCGCGCGTCGAGAACTCGGGGCGCTCCTGGTGCCGGGTGGGCCCGAGCATCCGTGGGCGGACGTACGGATCAGCGCGGGGTGGGGGTCGCGGGAGTATCTGCGTTTCCTCACCGTCCGGCCCGAGTTGGTCGTGGAGGTTCGCACTGACTCGGCAGTGGATCAGGGCAGGCACCGGCACCCTGTGCGCTACCTCCGCGTCCGTGACGATCTGACTCCGCACGAGGTAGCGGCCCTGTAGGGCGCACCTCGCCCGAGGGCTACGCCGCAGGACTGTCGGTCGCGGCCCTGCCAGGCACCTCACTCATCGTGACCCCGGTACCCAGGCTGGCGTCACGCGTGACGCTTTGGGCTGCGCAGACACAATCCGAATGACGTGTGCTGTACTATTTAGGTGTTGGTGGAGAGCAACCGCCAATCAGACCCGAAGCGAATGAGCCCACACATGCCCGAGCTGTCAGCAGCCGAACAGAGCGTCGTCACCACCGCTCTCTCCTACAAGTCCACCGGCGCCCCCATACCCGCGCACGTCATGGCTCAGCTCGACGAGATAGCCGCGCCATGGCCCGGCCGCTGGCTCCTCCCGTGGGAGGAAGGGGAGCCCGAGCGCGTCGTCGAGTTGTGCGCCGGACCGGGCGGCTGGGGTGAAGGGCTGAAGACGGTCCTGGGCGTCACCCGCTTCGACGTCGTCGGCGTCGACATCGACAAGGACGCCTGCGCAACCGGCCGCGCCGCCGGCCACGCCCGCATCTGCGCCGACATCACCAAGCTCGACCCCGAGCATCCGGCTCTGCGCTGCACGCACGGCGTCATCATCAGCCCTCCGTGCCCCAGCTTCTCCACGGCGGGCAAGCGCGCCGGTCTCCTGAAAGCCAACCTGGACATTCTGTGCGAGACGATCGCGTACGTCGGCGAAGCCGCCGGGTTCATCCGGCTCGACGAGGTCTGCTGTGACGAGCTGTTCCCCGATCTCGTAGGCGACTGCCCGCTGTGCGCCGATCTCGGCTACCACGAGGGCTACGCTCCCCGCTCGGGCGCCACCTGGGACGAGGTCCGCGCCATGCTCGACGGCCTGACCGACCCGCGCATCGGCCTCATGGCCGAAGTCGCCATCTGGCCGCTGGGCCTCCAGGCAGCAGGCGCACCGATCGAGTGGATGGCCATGGAGCAGTCCAGCAACCTGCCGGAGCGCGTCTTGGGCGACCTCTCGATCGAGTTCGGATGCGCCGACTGGTTCCGCACCTCCTGGGCGGTCCTGGAGGCCGCGGACTTCGGCGTCGCCTCCCGTCGCAAGCGCACCTTCATGATCGCCACGCGGCACAAGTGGGTCGACCTCGCCCCGCCGGTGGAGGCCCTGCCGGTCACGACGATGGCCGAAGCTCTCGGCTGGGAGAAGGGCGAGCGGATCAATACCCGCGGGCAGCGCCCCGTCGACCCGGCCACGGGCCGTGCCAAAGGCGGGAACTGCTTCTCCGCCGACAAGCCGTCCTGGTGTCTCACCGGCAAGACCCGCACCTGGGTCCGTGAACGCGACGGGCTGCGCCTGACCCCCGCCGAGGCCGGGACCCTCGTCTCCTTCCGCGCCACCTACCCGTGGCAGGGCTCCCGCTCATCCGCCTTCCAACAGGCTGGGGACGTCGTCTGCCCCGCCGTTGCCGCGTACGTCTTCGCCGCGATCCACGGCATCGACTGGGAGCCACGGGTCCGCGACTACCTCACGGGGTTGTACCACTACGACGATCTATGGGCCGAGGAATCCTGGCCCGAGGGGTACGACTTGGCGGTCTGGCCGGCGCCCCGGCCCCTGTGCGGGGCCGGGACCCGATCGACCGACTCGTCGAGTCGGGGCCTCTGATGAGCAGCACAGGGCGCCAGCTGCCTCTGCATGGACCATCGCTCGACTGACTTCTCCCGGATACGCCCGCTCGGACGCGCCGCCTCTGCAACACTCGCTCTGGTCCGATCGACTGCAAGGAGTGACAGCGGGTGTCCGCCAGTGAGCTTGACGCATTCAGTGTGATCTACACCGTGCTCGGCATCTCCTTCTTCGCGCAGAGCTACCTGACTTGGGCGAAGCGCGCCCGCTGGGAGGAGGACCGCGCCCGTTGGCGGAAGCCGATGGTGTGGCTCACCGGGCGGGCCGGGCTGAACTTCGAGATCGCGTTGGGCGTCTTCTTCCTTGGCGTCGCGGTAACGCTGCCGTAGCAGTGCCCGCCGACTCGCGAAGCAGCGGAAGCCGCTCAGGTCCCTCCCCGTGCGGCGCGGCCGGGCGTCGGCATCTCTCCCTGCCGCGACTCGTCGGTGCCCCTGGATGGCGCGACACTGCTGCCGTGCACCTGCCGCAAGCCGGGTTGCGGCCACTGGTACAGGCAGACGGTCATCGACCGCTGACCGCGGAGGTCGACCTCCACCTGGTAGTACACCGACCCGTCCGCCCAGTCCTGCCGAGCCAGGACCCGCGCGTACCGCCACCGCCCGGCGGAGAAGACCTCAAGCGCAGGACAGTCGTTGTTCGACCACGTCCAGACCTCGGGCTGTGGCCCGTCCTGCGGGCGCCAAGGGCGGGCCGGTTCTGGCTCGGGAATACTGCTCATGCCTTCGACTCTAGGACTCACCCGGGGGTGTGACGCGCCGGGTATCCGGCTGCGTTCGCGGTGCAGTGCGCACCGCCCGCGTCCGCACCACGGGGTTCGCCACCGGCACTTCTGCGGGAGCATGCGACGCAAGGCGCGGCGGGCCCGCACGGTACGTGACCTCTGCCCCTCAACTGGGAAGGCCACGCTCGTGCCCAGCTTCACCACCCGACTCCGTTCGCTGCGCCCTCGCGCGGCGGCCACCGCCGCCGTCATCGCCGTCGCGCTGCTGCTGACCGGTTGCTCCGGCTCCGACGGCTCCACGCGCACGTGCCCCACCGTGCGCTCCAAGGCCGGGGACCTTGTCCCTCGTGGCGCGGCGCGCCCTTGCATCGTCTACGGCCCTGACCAGCAGTCCGAGGGCGGCGCCGCGGGTCGGCCTGCCGGCCCCGCGGGCGCCGACCGCTCGAACAGGACTCCGGTGAAGCCCAAGGCTCCGGCCCTGCCGAAGGCACCCCTCGTGAAGGCTCCGGCCCCGGCCGTGAAGGCGCCGTCTCTGGTGAAGACGCGCTGACTGCTCGCCGAGCGACGGTCAGACATCTCGCTCGGGCTCGGCGAGAACTTCACGGAACAGACCGCGCGCAAGGAGGTCTGTGCGCAGTGCCACTTCCAGGCGGGCCAGGGTCGCCAGGTCCGGGTAGACCTCGCCGCGCACGATCCGACCGACTGCCGTGGCGTTGAGTCCAGCCCGCAGGGAGGCTCCGCGGTGGGAAAGGTTCTGGGTCTTCGTCGCGTCGTCGAGAGCGCGGGCCAGGGCGAGGCTGTAGTGCACGCCCGGGGGTGCCGATGTGTCCGGCGCAGCCGCGTGCGGCCATTCGCCCGTGGTGTAGGTCAGGGGCGCTCGGTCGCCGCGCATCTCGTCCCCTGCAAGCCGTCCGGTCACTGTGTCCTCCGTATGATCCCGCATCCCGCCCCGAGCCGGGGCCTCTCACCAGGGTGATGTATATATGCATCACAACGACCGTGGAGGGGGCGTGGCAGTGAGCGGCCACTGGTGGGCGGGGATCGACTGGTCTTGGGGGCTCCAGGACTTCGTCGTCATCGACCGGGGCGGCGCGACCGTGCTGCACTTGCGCGTGGAGGAGAGCCACGAAGGGGTCACCCAGATCCTGAATGCGCTTCGCGGGCTCAACCCGACCTCGCACCGGTTCTCCCGCCGTCAGGTTCCCGTCGCGATCGAGGACGGGAACCGGCTCCTGGTCGCCGAGCTGCGACGCCACCGGCAGCCAGTCATCGTCGTTCCGCCCGCGGTCACCGCCCGCTACCGGGGGCGGCACACGGCCGCTGTCTCGAAGTCCGACCGGACCGACGCCGAGTTGCTGGCCGACATCATCCGGCAGAACCCTGCCCGTCGCCGTCCCCTCCCCGAGACTTCCGACCGCGCCCAGGCCATAGCCGTCCTGGCCCGCGCCCAGGAGTTCCACGCCGACACGGTGCGCAGAGCGATGGTCCGGTTGCGCTCCCACTTGGGCATGTACTTCCCGGCCGCCGCCCACGCCTGGAGCGGGATGCAGCACGGGCTGCGCCGCGCTGAGGCTCGGGCCGTGATAGCGCTCGCCCCCACGCCGCGCCACGCCGCCGCCCTGACCAAGCGCAAGTTGTACGACGTCCTGGCCGCGGCTGGCCGCACACGGCTCCTGGACCAGGAGGCCGCGCGGCTTCGCGCCTTGTTCGCCGAACCCCAGCTTCGTCAGCAGCCGCAGACCGAAGCGGCGATGGGCGAACGCACCCGGCACTACATCGCCGAACTGGATGCCGCGTGCCTCCGTGCCGAGCAGATGGCCGCCCAGACCGATGCCGCGTTCTCCCGCCACCCGCACTACGCGATCTACCGCTCGTTCCCCGCGTGCGGGCCGCTCATCGCCGCCCGTCTGTTCGGCGAGATCGGCGACGACCCTGCGCGGTTCCTCACCGCGAAGGGGCTGCGCGCGTACGCCGGCACCGCCCCCATCACCTGGTCCTCGGGCCGCAGCCACGCTGTCGTGCACCGGTCGGTGTGTAACCGCGCGCTGAAGCGGGCCGCGCACCAGTGGGCTTTCGGCTCCCTGACCCGCTCCCCTGGCTGCCGCGCCCTGTACGACGCGCGCCGCGAGCGAGGCGACGGGTACGCGGCCGCGCTGCGCCATGTCTCCAACCGGCTTCTGAGCGGCCTGCACCACTGCCTACGCACGGACCAGTCCTACGACGAAGCCGCGATGTTTCGCACATGATCGGCGGGTCAGTTGGAGAGCGGCCGGAGCATACGTTTGTTTTCACCCCGGGCCGCCGCAAGCCTTCAAGCGGAAGCGACGCCCGGCCGCTCCCCACCCGCCCCCGTACCGCCCCGATCCGGGCTGGTCGACGGGCCGCTGGAACAACACCTGATGCAACTCCCTGGGTCAGTGCGAACCCTCACGCGGGAACGGTGCCAGCGGCCTCTCCACCAGCCCGGACGTTCCGCCCGTCGCCACTGCGCGGCTCCAGGAAGAAGCTCTCCATACCAACCCCACCTCTCGACAGCGGAACCACACCTTGTGCTCCCGCACGCTACCGACTCACACAGTGCCCGCCTTGACTAGCGCTGCTGGCACGGCACTTGAGCTGTTGCCCACGCCAGTTGGGCAGGCGTCCGCTCAACGGCCCAGCGGGATCTCCGTGACCGGCTCCCACGTCATTCGCCATCCACCAAGTTCCTCGTCGAAGATCCAGGCCACATCCAGCAGGTGCACCCGGTCGACGTGCAGGGTGGCCCGACGCGGTGTCACCTTGTTGCGCAGTGCGCTGTTGAGCGAGTCGGACGAGGCTGCGCCGTAGCTGTAACCGATCGAAATGTGTGGCCGCCCGCCAGCGTGCTGCAGCGCCTTCTCACCGCGCGTCTTGCGGACTGCCGTTCTGATCCGTTCGACGAGGACCAGCGTGTCTTCTTCCGGCCACACGTCCAGTACTGCGCCCGAGACGTTCCCGATCGGCGGCCCAACTTCGGTTGTGAACGCTGGTACGTCGGCCAGCTCGGACCGTAGCGCGTCCGCAACTTCCGCCCGCGCTTCCTCGTCGTACTCGTCCGACGGGACGTCGGCGAGCATTTCTCCGGTCAGGTGCAACAGCCCGGCGTCGTGAGGGTCGTTGCCGCACTGCGGATCGATCGGGTACTCGGCCATCAGCGATCGACATGTGTAGGCCATCTCAAGCAGATCATCGTCGACCCCAGGGCGAGGTAGTACGTACACATGCAGGGCCCCCATGCCGCCGCCCGGCCACTGGCGGCCCTGAAATTTCGGCACGAACGGTTCCATCCGCGAAGACGCCTCCCTTGTTTGTGGCGCCCTTGTGGCGCCGCCCGGACAGCGTGACCGTTTTCCCCGCGTCGGGGCGAAGTTTTGCGGCATCTTCTCGCCCTCGCGGGGTGCTTCGCCGCATGCGGGGGACGTAAGGGCAGTGCAGCCGCCACGGTCTGTTGCCCGAATGTGTACGTAAGGAACCGCCGCTGTGAATGCTCCCGCCCCCTCCCATCGCACTGTCGGCCTCATCGTCGGCGCCGCCCTCGTCGTCGGTGCCGGCATCATCTCCATCGTCGTGCTCGGTGGCAGCACGACACCCCACCCCGAGTCGCCCCGCCCGCCTGCCGCCCAGGCAACCAGCGCGACGAAGAATGCCCCGAGCGCCGCCCCGACTGCGGAGGCGAGTTGCCTGCTGTACGACTTCGAGTGCCAGGCCGAAGATGGCTCCGGCGTCATCCCCCGTACAGGCTGACCACCGGCCTCGACCCGAACGCGGACCCAGCGCCCGGAGTCCGGCCGCTGTCAGAGCCCCCTGCGAAAGTGGGCACATGAGCACTACCGCCAGGGACATACCGCAGCTCGTCGGGCTGCTCCGCGTTGCGGTCCAGCAAACGCTGGTCGAGCGGGCCGACACGATCCGCCGGTCCCTGCCGCCCCGCCCGGCCGACGCGCAGGACCGCCACGCGTGGCTGTGTTCTCTCGACGATGACCAGGCGCGCCGCGCCGCGCTCCTGGACCGGCTCGACGCCCTGTGCGGTCACCTCGCCGACCGCCCGGCGCTCGGGTACGCCTCTGGTGACCCTCTGCCCGTGGCAGCCCTCGAAGAGGCCGACGGGTTCACCGGCGAGGACACGGCCGCCTTGATCGCCGAGTATCGGGCGCTGCGCGGTGTCAGTACCCGGTGAAACACTGCGGCGCATGTGGAAGAAGGACTCAAGTCTCGCCGTCGCCATCCTCGCGTTCCTTGGGCTGCTCTGCGGAGCCGTCTTCGGCTACCTCGTCACGCATGAGGTGACGAGCGTGGTCTCGGCCGCGGTGGGCTGCGGCGCCGGCGCGGGCTTCGGGGCGTTCTTCCGTCTGCGCCGGAGCCAACAGCGGCAGGCTGAGGCGATGAAGGCCGGGTTCGGTGCGGGTCTGGCGCAGGGCGCGCTCATCGCCGCTGCCTGCTATCACCGCGCCGCCTTCCCTCGTACGGGGAAGGGAGCCGTGTCCGCGGAAGAGGTCGCGGGGCTGCGCTGGGTGGCGTTCCAGCAAGCGGCTGAGGAAGAACTGGCGACTCCCGTGCGGGAGGCTGCGGCCAGGCTGCTGGACGCGGTCGACCGCGGGGCCCAGAGTGCTGCCGACTCCTTGCTCCTAAACCTGATGACCGTCGTCCACGAACAGCACTGCTCTGCTCACGTCACCCGATCGGCGCGACGCTAGTCCCCTCCGCGCGGATGCTGCTTCGTTGCACAACGAACGGAGCACCACATGCAGCTCGCCGTCCTCCAGGCCCTCGACTCCTGGGAGCAGTACTGGCGTCAGACTCAGGCCGCGGCCGTCACCGCGCTGAAGACTGCGTTCCCCCGCCTCGGCGACCGGCCGCGGTACGTCGGCTGTGACGACATCCGTCTGGAGTATGAGGAGACCGGGCGTGGTGGCGGTCGGGTCTGCCTCGACGACGAGGGCCGCGTCAGCGTCGAGTTCGACCAGGTTCCCAACGAGGTGATCGCGGGGGCCGTCGACGAGGTCCGGTTCCCGTACCTGGACTATGCCGAAGGGCCGCTGTGCGGGGCGCCGCCGGGCACGTATGTCTATGAGTGCGAGGGCTCGGGCGGGCAGTTCGAGTTCGTTCTTGGCGCGGGCGGGCACGGCCAGGTCGTCATCTCGTTTGCCGCCGTCCCGGACGTCGTGGCGGTCCTCGATGCCCTGGAACGCGCCTTCTCCGATCATGAGGCTGACGTGACGCAGCGGTGAGCGTACTGCTCGCGGGCTGCGTACGCGTCACCGCCGGAGTAGGGCGGTCTGGGGTGCGCGCGACGTAAGCAGTCCTCGCCGTCCACTCTCCCGCTCGCCCCGCCGCTTCCTCGCGGGCCGCACCCCGCGGTCCGGCGCGCGGAGGCAGGACGGGAGCCGATCATGGCCCGACGACGTACCGGTCCCACGGATACAGTCCGCGACCTCGTCTACCAGCGCGATGGCGGCTGCTGCGTACGCTGCGGCTCGGTACACCGGCTGACGATCCACCACCGCGTCAACCGAGGTATGGGCGGAGCGCGGGAGCCCTGGATCAACCAGGCCCACAACCTGTTGCTGGCCTGCGAGGTGTGCAACGGCTGGTTCGAGGATCATCCGAAGCCGTCGTATGAGGCGGGGTGGAAGGTGCGCCGCCCGCAGGTCCCCGACGAGGTGGAGGTCCGGTACGCCGACGGGTGGATGTACCGGCTCACCCCGGACGGCGTGCGCACCGCGGCCGTGGGAGCGGCCCGATGAAGCGCGGGGCTGCGGCGTTTGTCGACTTCGGCCGGTGGACGGCTGGCACCTGGAGCAGCGAGACGCCCGGCATCTGGTTCGCGGTCGGCTACACCTACCGCAACAGCGAGCGCCCGTACGGCATCTGCGGGCCCGCCATCACGATCGGCCGCCGCACGTGGGCGGTGTTCCCCCTGTACTCCCGCGCCGAGTACAGGGCCCGGAAGAACGACCCGTGGGCGAAGGAGAGCGAGGAGTTCCAGCCCCTTCCTTCGCCTCGCCGCGGTCTGCGTCGGCTGCTGTGGTGGCGGTGAGGCGGCTGGTCGGGCTCGGCGTGCTGCGTCGCGGCGGCGTTCCGCACACGGCGGTCGGCCGGGTGGCCCTCACCGACGCCCCACGCGCTGGCGATCCAGGTGCGTACGGTGACGTCGGTGGGCTGGTGGTGATAGTCGGCCGGTTCGGGTTTGCGCTGCTCAGACGGGGTGCGCGGCGGTCGCCATGACAAGAGGGCGCCTGGCGCTGTACTATTTGTGGGTTCGTTCGGCATGGGGTTGCCCCAGCCTTCGCCGGCACCGGCACGGTGCCCGTCCAGACGGAGGCCAGCATGCCCGCTGTGCACCACAATCTCACGGTCCCCGACCACAAGACGCTGCGCGACGAGGCCACGGCCGAGGTCGAAAAGGAGCTGGGTAAGATCGCCCGGCCCGACGACCGGTTCAAGAGGGCGTGCGAGATCGTGCAGCAGGCCGACCTGGAGATCGCCGCCCACTCCGAGGAGCGCAACCAGGCCGCTCTGTCCCTGTGGTTCTACGACGGCGTGCGCGGCCTGGACAAGGTCCTCGGCATCACGCCCAACGCCTACTCCGAGATGCGCCGCTACGCCCTGACCGGCGACAAGAAGGCGACGATCAACCCTGGTGGTGACCTCCGCAACCGCATGACGCCCGAGCAGCGCATCGCGGCCGCCAAGAGGGCCGGCGTGCCGCGCCTGGACTCCGAGGAGGCCGCGGAACGGCTGCCGTCGCTCGCGGCCACGGTGTCGGTTGCCACCGCCCGCAGGAAGGCCGCGATGCCGTTCCTCCAGGACGCCGCGCTGGCGCTGACCGAGGAGCCGTACGGCTGGTCCACGGAGCGCATCGGCCAGCTGGGCGATGTCACCGCGAAGTACGTGCGCGACGTGAAGAACGCGGCGAACAAGCGCCGCGGTCGCTGACACCCATCAAGGCCGCTCCCGAGCAGGCCGTTGAGCGGGCGCGGAGAGATCGCAAACGATCTTGAGTCACCCGCGAACTGGGGCCCGCTCGCATACCCGCGAGCGGGCCCCAATACTTCATCGCTGCACGGAGCGTGAAGGCCCAGCGCGGTATGGCTCAGTCGAACATGTTGCCGCTTGTCGAAATGGGGGACTCGTGGTCGCGCTCACTGTCCGTCAGGGGGTCCTCTTCCTCCTGCTTCTTGTTCTGTTTGTCCTCATCAGAGCCGGTGACGATCTTCTTCGCCTGCTCGGCAGCTTCGCCGAGTCCGTCTTCGATGCCCATGGGTGCTCCTTCGTTCGTGGGTGAGCAGACATCACCAGGCTGGTTCAGTTGCTCGACTCCTGCACGGTCTTGGCACCTGGATTAGCCCAGTTGGAGGCCAGCCGTGCACCCCGTTGAGGCCGTGGAATAGCGCAGGGTCAGAACACTGACCCTTCCCCAATCTCTGTTCCCGGCCGCCCCGAGCTGACGGGTGGCCGCTGCGAGAAGCACCGACGTGAGGCGGAGCGGTAGCGCCGGTCGCGTGGGCGCGGGCTGCCCTCTCGGCTCGGCTCTGAAGCGTCACCGGCGCCGGGTCTTCAGGCCCCGGTTCACCAGGGAGTACCGGGGCCTGAAAATCCGGCGCCGGTGTAACCGGCCACCGGTGGACCGGGTCCCGGCAGATCAGGCGCCCTTAGTAAGAACATCAAGTAAGACCATTAAGTAGTTACGGTGCCTTCGCTCCGCTCAGGCACCGTCGGCATCCGTCGACAGGGGACTCGACTGCGAACCAGCGGGCGCGGCTCGTTGGTGATCAAGGTGGATAGGCTGTGTTCATGTCACGTGTACGAGTCGCCCTTGTCACTGTCCTCGCCGGAGCGGCCGCGCTTACCGCCTGCTCCTCCTCCAGCAGCGATAAGCCGAACCCTGCCTCGGGCGGAGGCAAGCCGGTCTCCTCTCCGGCTCCGAAGCCGATCACGAAGAACCTCAGCCAGGCGCACCTGACGCAGGCTCTGCTGGGCGATGGTGAGGTGCTTCCCGGGTACACCGTGCACGGCAGCAAGTCGGTGACCGAAGGGCAGTACTGCAACGAGGCGGACGACGACTCCATCCCCAAGGGGTGGGTCCGCGGCTCCGACGTCGACTATGAGTACAACGGCTCCACGGTCAACATGGCGTCCCTGGATATCTGCCTCTTCGATACCGCCGAAGACGCCCACAGCGCCTACACGGCGTGGAAGGGCGACGAGACGAACAAGCAGCAGAAGCCCAAGCGTCCCGTGGGCGACGAGAACACGCTCGTGATCAACCCGGGGGCCAGCGAGGACGGCGTTGACGGATACGTCCGCTCCGGCCGGGTCAACATCCGCGTGGAGATCGACGGCGCCACCGGCGGTGACCCCTCCGGCGCACAGACGATGCTCTCCGCGACGTTGAAGCGACTTCAGCAGCTCCAGGCAGGAAAGCCCGCCACGGTCACGGCCGCCGACGAGCAGGCAGGGGCCCGCCAGTAGCCGGGACGGAAGGACGAGACCCGGCGCGCTGTCACAGAAGTGGGCGCGCCGGCGTTCCCACCGGCATGACCACCATGCCCATCACACTGCCCCTGGCCCGCCACTACTACGAGACCCGCCGCGAAGTCCTGGCCGCGGGCGGCGAGCACGTCACCCCCTGGTACCGGCTCACCCCGGACGAGCGCGCTGTCGCCGTCACGGAGGCAGTGATCATCCTCGAAGCGGTGCGCCGCGCGAACGACGAGCACGCCGCCCTCTTGGGCGTCGTCGACCGCTCTGGCTCCGCTGCCGATTCCGACGTGGCGCAGGTGTAACAAGATCGGGCCCCTGACGTACTACTAGGTGCTGAGGCCCGCGTAACCCCTCCCCCCCCCAGGTTGCGCGGGCCTTGAGCCAGACTCCGGCGGGCAGCGCACAGGCAGCCGCCGGAACCCGCGGTCTGGCCGGGCGTCAGGGCATGGGCCCCCGGCCAGACCGCGACACAAACCCGGCCCGAGCGGCACCGTCGCGATCATGTCCCGCACGCAGCCTGACCAGCCGACACGCACCCGCGTGGCCCCCTCGGCAGCCAAGCTGCAACATGCCCGTCCCGGCGTCGTCTCCCGCGACGCTGCCAACGTCGCCGACATCCTCCTGCGGCTGCCGCCCACCGAGCGCCGCAACGCCTTCAAGCAGCACCTGACCGCCCGTGAGCGCGCCGTCGTCATGACGGAGGTCGAGCGGGCGACAGGCTCCCTGTACGGCCTGTGGCGTGACTCGCCGTCCGGGTTCGTCGAAGATGTCCTCGGCGAAAGCCTGTGGTCGAAGCAGCGCGCGGTCCTGGACGCGATCGTCGACCACAAAAGAGTGGCCGTGCCCGCCGGGTTCGGCGTGGGCAAGACGCATCTGGCCGCCCGCGCCGCCGTCTGGTTCACCAACGTCTATCCGGTCGGCACCGCTCTCTGCATCACCACGGCGACCCGTTTCCGCCAGGTGCAGCGGCAGCTCTGGCCGCACATCCGCAAGGTGGTGCCGCGCGCCGGCTTGCCGGGGTCCTGCGACACCGTGCAGTACAAGATGCCCGACCCGTACGGCAACGACTTTGTCGCGGCGTACGGGTTCTCCGCACCTGCCAATGACGAGGCGGCGATGCAGGGCATCCACATGCCCCACCTGCTGCTCATCGTCGACGAGGCGGGCGGTATCGCCCCCATGATTGGCCACGGCACCAACAACCTTCTGACCGGCGGGCACGCGGCGATGCTGGCCATCGGCAACCCCGCGATGGATGACCCGGCATCCTGGTTCGAAGGGCTGTGCATCGAGGGCGACGACCCGAGCGAGCCGACCACCGTCACCATCCCGATCTCCTCGCTCGACTCCCCGGCGATCACCGGCGAGCTCGCGCCGTACTGCACAGACTGCCCCGACGGCGTCGACCGGCACTCCCTGGCCGACCACATGCCCGACCAGGACTGGGTGGACCGCACGATCAGGTCGTACGGCGAAGACCACCCGTACGTGCAGGCCAAGGTCTACGCCCGGTTCCCCAAGGGCGGCGGCGGCATCGTCATTCCGCCCAGCTGGGTCGAGGCCGCCATGTCCTACGAGGACCCCACCGGAGACGGCTGGCACCGCCTGTGCGACCTCGGCCTGGACGGCGAGAACGCCGAGCACACCGTGCGGGAGGGCTCCTGGGTCCGTCTCGGCGTAGACGTGGCGGCTGACGGTGGCGACGAGTTCACCGTGTTCCGGGCCGTGGGCGACACGGTAACGTTCCGGCACGCCTCCGCCGGTGCCGTGAACGACAACCAGGTGTCCGTTGCCGAAGTGGTCCTGTCGGAGATCCATGCCGCGCAGCGTCTCGCCGACGCCCTGCACTCCCCGCACGCCGTACGCGCCAAAGTCGACCAAAACGGGATCGGCCATGGAGTGGTCAGCATGCTGGAGCGGTGGGCCGAGACAGGCCGGCACCGCGCGCAGATCGTCGGCGTCATGGTGTCGGAGTCTCCGAGTCAGGACGACCCGGGCGCCGTCATGCGGCCGTGGCGAAAGCGGGACGAGATGTGGCTGGCGACGAGGAGCCTCCTCCAGCCGGACCCGTCCTCCGGCCGCGGGCGGCTGCGCCTCCACGTCGACAAGAAGGCAGCTGCGCAGCTCTCCACTCCGAAGCTCTTGTCGAGAACCAACGGCTACACCGAGGTCGAGTCGAAGAAGGCGATGCGGGCCCGCGGTATGAAGTCGCCGGACCGTGCCGAAGCCATCCTCTTGTCCCTGTACGAGCCGGAGCCCCTGTACAAGCCGCGCCGCCGCGGACTCCTGAACTGAAGGACGCCCTGGCATGGCTACATTCGGAAACATGAACGACGTACCAAGACGCCTGGACCCGACGATGGACCCGGCCTCGGCCGCGTTGATCCTGGGGTGCCAGCCGCGGCAGGTGGGCCCGTGCGTTCGCTGCCACGGCCTGACCGCCCGGTACGGCGACCGGGCGCAATCGATCTGCCCGGCATGCAGGGCAGAACAGCAGTCCGGCGCCGCAGGAGCCGACCGGGCGCACTCTTGACCACGAGCCCGATCGGTGCTGCCCTGATGGCGAACATCGCGTCGACGGCGCGTCCGCTGCCTGACCACTCAGGGAAGGAAGTCGCTCATTGAGATCGAAGTGACCTACGACGAGGATGGCAACGAATGCGTCGGGACCTTCCCGGAGTACCCGGAGCCGGATAGCGAGCCGCAGTGCCGGGTGCACCACAGCAACTCGTGCGGCTGCGAGCCGGAAGAGCAGGACATCGGCTTGGCCGGGCAGCGGTTTTCCACGGAACCGCCCTTCCCGTCGGGTTGGCACCCCTTGCCGTGCGACGACCTTGACCCGGAGCCCCGCTGGTAGGTCAGAGCGAAAGGTACGCGGAGAGGAGGAGTTCCGACTGGGGCGAGAGCGTGACGACGTGGATCTGGTCGCCGTCGAGGTAGGTCAGGGTTCCCGGGACGTCGTCGACCGCCGGGTGGTAGTCCCCACGGGAGAGCGTAGACAGCACACTGCTGCGCAGCCCTTCATTCAGCGCGAGCGAATACGTGAGGGGCACGGCAAGATCGACCTCGTCGTTTGCGAGCGCCGCGTTCACCAGCGTGCGGATCTGCTCCACCGTCATCATCTCGGCTCGTTCGATCACGAGACCAGTATGGAGGCGGCTCAGCGCATCGAACACCCTGCACCTGGCAGTACCGGGCAGGCTACCCTCCGATCTATGACAGACCCGTTCCTCGCCGCCCTTGAGCAGGCCACTCGAACTGTCGTCGCGCGCGTCCGGGGGACGACTCCAGGGGCCTCCCCCGCCACCGCGACGTCGGCGGTCAGGGCGATCAGCCACAGCTACTGCTGTGACCCCAGCCTGGCGTTGTGCGGCCTCGACCTGAACGGTATGCCGTCCGCCGGAGAAGGCGATCAGGACTGCGTCGTCTGTGCGGATCTCGATGCAGTCAAGGCAGCCTGCCCGATGTGCGCCGCGGGCCAGAGCGCGGCCTGAACTCGCTGCCGGCCGGGGGCCGCTGACCGAAGCGCATCACCCCCGACCGTACTTCCACTCCTTGAGCCGCTGGGCCCTCGGGGCGTGCCCTACTGGGTGGGGTGTTCGTCTAGCCAGTCCGCCAGTTCGTGCGCCGAGCCGAGCACATCGGGCCGGTTGGTGAACGCGTCCTCGCCGACGCCCATACCCTCCTCCATCTTGTCGATGAGGGCATACGCCGGGGAGTAGAAGTCCGGGCCGGTCCGCTTATCAGCGTTCATGGCCTTCCGCAGCTTCCGCGCGGGTTCGGCGACGGCCTTCATCTTGCCCCAGCACTCGCCCGTGGTCTTCGGGCATCCATCGCTGGCGTCGAAGTTCTCGACGGCCGCCTGGAACGTCTTCGTCGCGGCGGCCACGCTCGGCGCCTTCGGCTTGGCGGGCGCCTTCTTCTGTGCCGCGGCCTCACCGCCGCAGGCGCTCGTCCCCATCACCGCGGCTGCGAGCAGCACGCTCGCTGCGGTCTTCCCCCAGGTGTGTCTCCCCATGGGAGTGGATCATGCCATGTCGGGCCGGACCGTTAAGAGGGGCACTTGTCACGATGTGCTGGGGAGCGTTGCGTGTTCTCGGCGTGCCTGGTCCTTGCGCAACCGGTACTGGAACAGCAGCTCGCGCGGGTGCATTGACCTCAGTTTCGCGCGGCGGTCCCATTGGCGGACTGCCTTGACGAACTGCTTGGCCCCGGAGGTGACAAGGGCCGGTGTGGGCCGCACGAATTCGGGTTGGAAGACGGGTTTCCCGTCGAGGCGTCCGATGATCATGGACCCGGTCTTGTGGCCTTCGCGGTGGCGGTACTCGATCCACAGGCGGGCCTTGGGGTTGGTGACCCGCACAAGGTCCTCCCCGAGCTGTTCGGCCCTCGCGCTGTTCCATCCGTGCACACGGCAGATGTCGTGGGCGAACTCGTCCATGCGGCTGGCTCGGGGAGCGTCGGACATCTCGTCCTTCATACGTGGCTCCATTGCTCGTTGGCGTCCGGGTCAGATGGTGACGGCGAAGCGAGAGCGGAGTTTGTTCAGCCCTGCGAGATACCCGGGACCCCACCGAGTCATGGAGAAGTCTTCGGTGTCGTCGTAATTGCCCGGTGGGGTGCGGTGGTTGTGGGAGATGACCGACCAAAGGCGCGCTACCGGGTCGTTGTGATCTGTGAGGTCGTGTCCGAGGGCGTTCAGACGCCTCTCCCAGTCGGCCCGCAGATCCTCATCCGAAGAGCCGGTCGCGAAGAGGGCTTCGACCTCCTCTGCGGGCACTGCATCCGGCGTAACTCCGCGCTCGGCAGCCACGATGTAGTAGGCGGTGGTGAGCCCCGCAGCACCTTCGGCTACCACTACCCCGTCGATGTTGATGCCGTAGCCGTTCAACGGCTGTTCCACCACGCGCAGCGTGCGGTCCCACGCCTGCTCCCACAAGGTCGGCCCGCCCAGGGACTGCCATGCGCGGAGCTGGTCTACGACGGTCCTCACCATGGGCCCCCAGTCTTTCGCCGTTGCTCGTCCGACCGTTTCATACCCGGCGATGGGACGGAAGCAGACTTGAGAGATCCGGCCGTGGGCCCCTGCCTGGCCCCCCAGTCGTACGTTCCTTCCGCCCCCGAGTGCGTCGGCTGCGGGCCGATCTCGTGCTCACGCGGCGTACGCCACGCTCGTTGTCTCGCTGATGATCGTTTTGGCCTTGGTGCGGCAGTCCTGACAGGCGGTGAGGCTGTCGCCGCAGATGGTGGCCGCGAGCGCGTCCAGGGCGCCGGTGCTGGCGATGTTCAGCAGCCCCGGAGCCTTGCGCTTGCACGACGGGCACGAGTGCGTCTTGCCCGCCCGCCGACCGCACGCGATGAGCGCAATCTCCTCCAGCAGCGCGGACGGATCGGTGATGCTCACGCACGGACTCCCTTCGGGGACATGGGCTTGAAGTGGGCGATCGGTTTCAGGGAGGCTGTTCCGGCCTGCTCGTAGACGCGCGTCTGCTGGCAGTTCGAGCAGCGGTGGGCAACGAACCAGCGCAGCGGGTTCTCCTTCGCCAACGGGTTGCCCTGGCGGCCGCCCGCCATCACGCACGGCCCGGGGTCCCCACACCAGTCACATGCGGACGCGTACGGCGCTGCGCCCCACTCCGACCACCGTATCGGCCGCCCGTCATGCTCGGTCGGCAGGCTCAGTGTGGTGTACGTCGGCAGGTCCGGGATTGCCCAAAGGCGCCGTCCTCGCCGCTCCGGTCCGGGCTCCGGCGGCGAGTTGACGGTGCCGGTGGCGGCCAGTTGGCCCGGTTGCGGCTCGGGCTCGCCGCGGAGTGCTCGCAGGCACGTTGTGCACAGCCGCCTCTCGTCGACCGGCTCTGCCCAGGGTCGTACGCCCGGCGCCGACGAGGCGTCCGGGCGGCACTCCACGGGCACGGTGAACATCGCGGCCGCGGGCACTGTGGCGCCCTCGACGGTGACGTGCAGTTCCATCCGGCCTGCCGCGCGCACGATGGCGCGACCGGCCCAGGCCGGGGCTGGCCTTTCCACGGCCAGTGCGGTCACGCCTCGCCCTCCATCCACGCATACGGCAGCGGCGGCGCCATCACGAAGACGTGCCGCCGCCGGCACCCGGACCCGGCGACGAGTGCGCGACTCTCCATGCGCCACGATCGCGAGACCCGGCCCTCGCCGCACGCCGGGCACGGCACCTCGTTACGGACCTTGACGTGGGTGTAAGGCAGAGGCGGCGGGAAGATCGGGAACCCGGCGGTGAGCGCCAGTGCCTCGGCTGCCTTGGGCTGGAGGCGGATGTAGACCTGTTCCCGGTCCTGGGCCGGGGCGGTGATCTCCTTCACCGCCCCGGCCACGAATGTGCCCGGCATCAGCCCTCCTGCACGGAGGGCATGGTGATGCGCGGGCGGGCGCCCGTCGGCGGCGCCGGGTCGTCCGTGCGGATTCGGAACGGCCACAGGCCCTCGGAGTTGGGGGCGTAGCCGCGCTTGTACCGGACCGTGCCGTGCCCCGTCTTCTTCGCGTCGCCCCACACGATGGGCATCGGGATGGAGGTGGGCGGCCCCGCGATCCAACCGTCGGCCAGGTGCCCCAGGGGATCGTCCGCGCTCGGGTATGCCTGCGCCGGGCCGTCGAGCGCCATCTCGACGCCGCGGTACGGACCGTCGATGAAGACCACCGGGTACTGCGTCCTCGGGCCCCGAACGGCCTCCGCGTAGACGGTGCGCTGCCGGTCCTGCCACTCCAGCACTTCCCGAGCGGTGGGGGTCGGGGTGAACCCGAGAACTGCGCGGAGCGCCGCCACGCTGGACAGCAGCTCGTGGTACGCGGCGTGCGGGAAGTCGTTGCGGAAGCGGTCGCGCAGCAGCGAGCAGGACGCCTTGTCGGCGACCTCGACCAGGTGCATGTCCAGGAGTTCGGGGTCGATGTGCTCGCCGCCGCGGGCGAACACCGCGGCGGCGCGGTCGACGTCCCGCTCGGTGACGGGTGTTGCGGTGGTGCTCATGGGAGGGGCATCTCCTATGGGAAAAGAGGGGGGAGGGCTACTTCGGGTTCGGCACGGGGGCCTCGGGACGGACCACGAGGCGTGTCAGCGGCCGGTCCTCGCGCACGGCGTTCCATGCGGAGACCAGGTAGGCCAGGTGGCGCGCCCACAAGATCTGGCCTTCCTTGGCGCGCTCGGAGGTGACACGGGCGCGCAGAGCGAGGATCGGGTGGCCGCTGGACAGCTCGACGCCATCGCCCAGGCGCTGGAAGAACCAGGCGCACTGACTGGGGTCGATGGCGTTGAAGAGGAAGTGCGCGGTCCCCAGCGCAGACTGGGGGATATGGGGGAAGGCAGCTCGGGTGCGCAGGGCGATTTCGGCTGAGCGCCGGATCTCCGGGTGCTTCGCCAGCAGGGCCTTGGACTCCGCGGTGGTGGGACTGATGCGGCGCGTGAACTTCCGGTCGCCCTGCTGCCACGTCCAGACCCGGCGGAGTATGGCCGCAACCGTGGTCGCATTCGCTTCATCCGCCAGGGACAGGGCATCTGCCGTGGTCCGCCGCAGGCCGGAGTCCATCGTGGCCTGCGTCTCCGGGGGCAGCCCTCCGACGATGAAGGTGGTGACCGGCTCGTCCGCCTTCACCACGGCGTGCAGCCGGTGCTGACCGTCGAGGACGTTGCCCTGCACGTCGACCTTGATGGCTTCGCCGTTGAGGGGCCAGGTGTTCGCCTGGATGTCGCGCACGTAGTCCTCGACCGTGGCGGCCCGCACGTTGCGGTTCTTGGTGTTGCGGCGCAGCACGCGGCTGGCCAACTGGGGGTGAAGCTCGATGATGTGAGCGCTAGGACCGTTGGAGTTCGCCAGCAAGCCGTCCAGCTCCCGGAGCGTCTTCGGGGCAGGGTAGGCGGGGGCGAGCGTTGCAGCAGTCATCGGAGGGGCATCTCCTCGTATTGGAGTTGTACACGTAGCGAGGGCCCCTCAGCGGGGCCTCCGCGTCTATGTACGTGCCAGCCGAGAATTTGTTACACCTGTCGCGTCGCCCCAGGTCAGCGGCCCGGTCAAGCGACCTCGACTATCACCAGGGAAATCCGCGTCCCGCCGGTCGTCACGGCTGGCCCCATCTCCGGGTACGGACCGAGCAGGTGGGCCGAGTTGTCGTCGGGGAGAAGCCCGGCGTCGACCAGGCCGTCCACATACGCCTTCGCCGTCGGCGCCCAGTTCCCCGGATCACGCTTCCGCTTGATCGGCCGCGGGTGCAGAACGTAGTACACGGCCGCCCGCTCCAGCCGCGGCAGGCGCCGGGCCCGCGCGGTCAGTGCCGCCTCCTGCCGCAGCCGCTTCTTGAGCCGGTACTCCGCCATGTGGTGCAGCCTCTGATTGCTCGACAACAGATCCCCGTACGGCATGAGCAGCGTCCATGACCGCACAGCGCCCGGGAGGCCGGCGAGGGCTCCGTTCAGGTCCGGCGGCTCCGGAGTGGACGGCGGCCCAAGCGCAGTGCGCCGACTGCGCGGCTCGCCCAGGACGGTCTTGGCTGCGGCGGGGCGCCCTACTGCGCGCCGCGCCCGCAGTGCCTTGAACTCCTTCTCCGCCGCCCTGAATGGCACAGTCGACCCCTTGATTCGCTTCCGGTCTGCCAGTCGGCGGCTGCTCCTCGCCGTCTGGCAGACCGCCGCGCCCTGCTTAGGGGAACGGCGCGGTGGACCGTGACGTGACAGTTCGGTGCAGGCAGCGCTGAGATGAGGCATCAGGGGAGCAGGAAATCAGCGCGGCTCAGCGATACGTACATCCATCCGCTCGCGGCCCCTCGCCACGTGTACGTTCGGTCGGCACAGCAGAGGAACCACGCCCCGCCACGGAGGTACAGATGCTCAGCGTGCGCCCCGATACGACCGAGCAGCAGGAAGGCCCATAGCTATGCCTTTCGATCCCGGACGCCCCGCCCCCTCGGCCGGAATGAAGTACCGCGATGAACACGGATACGTCATCGCGGGACCGGACGATCACGGGTGCTGCGTGATTCACGAGATGTGGGTCGCCCCCGAGCACCGTGGTGGCGGAACCGGGCGCGCCTTGGTCGAAGTCGTCCGCGACTGGGCTCGAACGCAGGGTCTCGCCCCGCTCATCGTGCACTGTTCACCCAGCAATGAAGGGGGCCGTGCCTTCTACGAAGCCCTCGGCATGCGCGCCGTTGCCATCGTCTACCAAGACGACTTGGATGGCTCCGTAAGCGATGGAACCTCCCCTGCGTAGGAGCTGGTCTCCGTCATGGTTGAGCCAAGCGGTTGCCGACGTCATGCTGCGTCCCCCAGGAGGCGTTGTGCTCGGCGCAGATGCGTGCTCGTGCCAGTGCGGCCCTCAGCGAAGGGTTGACGCTCGCATCCATCCCAACGGCACCCATTGGTACGGCTGTACGAAAGTGGCCTGTCTCCGGGGAGAGACAGGCCACTGGTGCAGCGCTGCTAATGGATGACGCCGGAGTCTGCGGCGCCTGAGCGCACGAGGCTGACGAACGAAGTCCATGCGTTAGCCGGCACAACGAGTGCGGGGCCCGCCTTGTCCTTCGAGTCCCGGATGCCGACCTGATCGATCAGCGGGGCGATCTCAACGCAGTTGCCGCCGGTGTCGTTGCTGTACGAGGACTTGAACCAGGCGGACTCTGGGGCCACTTCGGTGGCCATGATCTTGGTATTGATGGCTACTTCCACTCTCGTGCTAGGTCCTTCAGGAACCCGGCTGTTCGGGCCGGGGGTAGGGCACTGTCGCGCATGGCGTCGAAGCGGCGGGTGTTCCGCTGGACCTCCTGCCGCTCGTCGGTGACGCTGATGGTGTTGGGCATGTCGACTTGCACGACAGGGTCCAGGGTTTCGGCGAAGTCCAGGATCGTGAAGTTGCTTTCGGATCGGTACGTCACGACGTCGTGAGGAAGGATCTGAATGGTTACGTTTTCCAGCTCGCCCAACTGCACGATCTCGTCGAACTGGGTACACATCACGTCCGGCCCTCCGACCAGCCGCCGCACGGCTGCCTCGTCCATGATGACGCGCAGTTCCAGCGGGTTCTCTGAGCGAGTGATCAGCTCCTTCCGGTCCAGACGCAGCCGGACGTTCTGCTCGATGTACTCCGTTGTCGTTTCGTCCACCGGTTTCGCGATCTGGTAGAGCGCTCGCGCGTAGTCCTCCGTCTGGAACAGCCCGTAGACGAACGCTGGCTGCCACGCTCGCATCGCCTTGGCGTCCATCTCCAGACCGCGAAAGGTGGGCATCTTCGACGGCATGTACGCCTTGTACGGCGTCCACGGTTCCTTACTCAACGACTCCCGGTGCAACTGGAGCAGCGTCTCCAAGTCCTCTTTGGGGAGAGCCGAGTCGAGATGGTCGATCAGGGCTTCGAGGTCACTCACACGCGGAAGGTCGTTCTCTCCGATCTCGACCCGCGCAAGTTTCGTATGGGAGAAGCCGAGAGCCCTGGCCACCTCTTGGAGAGTTTCACCCTTCTTGTCTCGGAGCTTCCTCAGCTCCTTGCCAAGCTCCCTGCGTCGGAAGGTCGCCCCGCGCTTAGCTGCCACTCTGTAACCCTCTCCCCAACCCTGTAGGTGCTCGACGCGTTCTGTGTCCGGTGTCCAGCGGGCCGCTGCCCCTGAGTCTGCCAGCCCCTGCACCCCCTTGAACAACCCCTTGCCTGCGTTTCGGCATGTGCCAATTTGAGTGCGCTTGCGATTGCCCTTGCACAGTAAATCGCACATGCAGCACGGTAGTTGAGCGCACTGACCGGCAAGGCCGTTTGCGCGAACGCATAGGTCCCGTGCCCCCGTAATCATGCGCGGCCCCGACCTCTGTGCGGGCCAACCACGACAGTTTCGGGGTCGGGCCGCGCCAGCACTCCAGTTCCTCCGACGAGCCGAGGCCAGCAATGCGCCAGAGCACCGCCCGCAAGACCCGGACCCGCGTGTCCCGGAAGCACGCCGCCCAGGCGATGAGGAGCCCGACTTCTGGCGGGCACGCCAGCCTCGCGCTAGACGGCAGCGACGCAGCGGAACCCGGTGTCGTTGTCCTTCATGTTCGCGTTGGCGGCGTTCTGCAGGGAGGGCGTGCAGCGCTCGAACGGGCTGGTGAAGGCCGAGCCCTTCAGCTCGTACCGGCTGTTCCCCGCTGTCTCCTCGGTGGAGCACCACTCCCAGACGTTGCCGCACATGTCGAAGACGCCGTATGGGCTGACGCCGGACTGGTAGCGGGAGACGGGGGTGGTGTCGTCGATGCCGGCTTCGGCGACGTTCGCTTTCGCGGCGGTCGGTTCGTTGCCCCACGGGTAGATGCGTCCGCGGGGCCCGCGGGCGGCTTTCTCCCACTGCCGGGCGGTGGGCAGTGCCTTACCGGCCCAGCGGGCGTAGGCGGTGGCGTCGTGCCAGGTCACCCACACCACGGGGTGAGTGGCCAGCGTGACGGGGCAGTTCCCTTCGGGCCAGTGCTGGGGCGGACGGTGTCCGGTGGCGCGCACGAAGGTCGCGTAGTCGCCGTTGGTCGTCGGGTAGACGTCGATGAGGTACGCGTCCAGCCACACCGAACGGTTGTCGGGTCCGGAGAGGTAGATGCCCTCCTCGACGAGGGTCATGACCTTCCCGTCGACGTGGTGCCTGCGGGTGTGCGGATCGTTGCGCAGCAGTTCCTCGGCGCGCTCGTCGTGCTCGGCGGCGGCACGTTCGGTGAGGAGCGCGGCGAACCGCTGCTGCACGAGCGGGTCGGCCTGGGCAAGGAGCGTGTCCAGGGCCGCCTGGTTGTCGAGTCCGAGTTCGATGGTCTCTCCCCGGCCTTCCCACCGTTTGATCTGGCGGGGGTTCACGCCGACGAGGTCGGCGAACACCTTGCCCGTCTTTCGCATGGCCTTGCGCAGCAGTCCGGCCTCGCGGCCGGTCCACATGGTCACCCCCGCCACGGCGCGCTACAGGGTTTCGCCGGGGATGGCCAGGTACGCCTCCTGGAGCTGTCTCAAGACGGGGTGATCGACGGGGAACTCGACGTCGTCGATCGCGGACAGCGGGCGGACACCGATGCTGGTGTTCGTGGCAAAGGCCGCGGCCATGCCCTTGGCCTGCTCCAAGGTGATGGTGGCGACGCGGTATTGGGCGTGCTGTTGGAGCAGGGCCATGGTGACCCCGGGCAGCACGGGGGCGTCGGGCCACACGACGGTGCCCTCCTGGTCGACGAAGGCGACGTTCCAGGTGCCGCCCTCGGACACGAGCCCGTCGCGGCCGACGAACAGGGCGTCGCCGAAGCCCGCTCGCTGGGCCGCGCCGCGGGCGTGCAGGGCCCCGAAGAGGCCGACGTGCTTCACCTCGGGCAAGTCCCGCTCGTACAGCATGCTTTGGGCCCGCAGCGGTTCCGGGGGAAGGGCGCCGGCACTGCGCACGGACACCAGGACATGGGGGTCATCGGCGTCCGCGGGGCGGCCCATGTCGACCTTCGGGTCATAGACCGTGACGCGGACGACGCAAGGACGGCTCTGTCCCTCCAGGGACTGGCGGACGTAGCCGCGGACGCGTTCGGGGTCCAGCTCCTCGCCCCACACGATCTTGCAGTCCCGCACGAGGCGTTCCATGTGCAGCGTCAGGCCGCGAATGCTGCCGTCCACAGAGACGCGCATGGACGTGAAGTGGCCTTTGTTCGTGAGCGCCAGGGGGAGCAAGTCGTCGGCAGAGACGGGCTTTCCATCGAGAGTCACCATGCGGCCCAGCATGGCAGGAGCGCCCGCTCCGGCGGCACCCCGAACAGAGTTACTGACGGGTCAACGTCCCTCGAAAGTCCTTCCCAAGCCTCCACCGCGCGGTGTTCGCTGGTCACCTTCCGAACACGGCGCGTGATCAGCGAGGCGCCATGTGCTGCGCCGCGTGACGGCGCCGAAGCCCCCACGCTCACCCCCCACCGTCCACCTGGGAGGTCCCCGATGAGCCCCATCCCAGCCGTCGCTGCTGAAGGTACGAAGCCGCTGCCTCAGGCGTCGTGGATACCGGCGAACAGGCAGGCGCCCCCTCACCCCTCGGGCGCTCGCCTCGTCGTCAACAGCGGAGATCACCGGAGGCGGGAACTGATGGGCACCGTGAAGGGCCTTCTCGACGGATACCTTCCCCTGGACACGGACGACGTGCTCGACGACGTGGCCTTCACCATCCAGCTCGACCCCCGGCCCCCGGGCGAAGACGTCCCCCGGCCCGAGGCTGCATGGGCCGGGCGCTGCCGCCGGATCGCCACCGCCAAGCTGAACCTCTGGGGGCTCTCCCTGTCTCCCGCCCTCGTCGAGAACACGATGCTCGTGATCAGCGAGCTGGCGACCAACGCGCTGCGGTACGGCACCGTCCTCGGGTTCCGCCTGATCATCACCACGGACACGATCGGCATCGTGGTGACCGACGGCACGATCAGTACGCCGCGCGTGCGCGAGCCATCCGCGGAGGAGGAGCGCGGCCGCGGGATGCTCCTCGTGCAGACCTTCGCGACCAAGTGGGGTGTGAGCCCCGACGGCATGGCGACGTGGTGCACCCTCGCCACCGCTGGGGGGCGGGCACGATGACCGCCGCGCAAAACGCCTGCGCGGAGCTGATGCGCCGCCGGTACACCGACGCGCCCGACGAGCTGGGTCCCCTGCTTGTCGCACTGCGCCGGTCGCAGATCAGCGTGGACGCGACGGCGCTGTACGGCGACTTAGAGGCCGTGCTCGGTGAACATGCGCGCCCCACTCCAGAGGAGATCGGGGAACTCGCCGCCCGGTTCCGTCAGACGACGCTCTGCCTCATCCAGCTCGTGCCGTACACGGTCACGCCCTACCCCGTCGATGCGATGTACCGCCTCATCGGACTGCGCGCCGAGCGACCGCCGTCCCAGCACACCTACCGGTACGTCCTCCGCTTCGCGCTGGCCATCGTCGACGTTCTCGACCTGATGGGAGACGACGCGCCATGAAGGCACGCTCCCCCCTCGATCTGCTGGAAGCATGCAGCACGACCCGGGACGCCGCATGATGCATGTGCCCGAAGCCAAGGAGCATCCGCCTGTGGCCGCGGTCCTGATGAAGGCGCGCGAGGCGTACGACTTCGCGTACTACGCGCAACGGATCGCTGAGCCGGAGCTGCTGGAGGAGAGTCTGGCGGTGTGCATGCTCCGCATGCCGCTGCTCGCTGTTCCCATCGGCCGGAGCCGGCTCGGTGGCTACTACCCGGTGCCCTGCCTGTGCTTCGGGCTCGCCGTCCGGGACGCACTGCGCGGGCAGCCCGGCTTCCCCCTCCTGCGGGTGCGGTGGTCGGTCTACCCGGACGACGGCTACGTCGTGGAGTGGGGTGCGCACCCTCCACCCCTGCGGCCGGGCCACAACGATGCGGTCCTGGGGCGCTTTTACGGCTACAGCGAAGCCGCCATCGGCCGGTACACAGCGTCCCGGCCCATGCGGGCGCCGACCACGTCCCCGGCCTCCTGCTCGGTGTTCTCGCCCGAGCGACCCGTTGTCTGAGCATGTCCGAGAGGAAAAGCACGTATGTCTGTGTCCAAGCCCCCCAGTGCCGACTTCGACACGGCCGACTATGACGCCGGTCGGGGCCGCCCCCAGGGGCTACGCCCGCGGCTGCGCTTCGCGCTGCGGCGGCCCGCGGCCTTTCGGCAGCTTCGGCGTCCCGCTACCCGCCGGGAGGTCAGCAGCCCCACATCGGCTGTGCCGCACGGCAGAAGCAGCAGTGGAAGTACCCCGCGGCCGCGGGCGCCGATCCCCTACATCACCGCCCGCGAGGGCGAGTTCGACGAATCCCTCTCCGCCTTACGCGCTTCCTTCAGCAGCGCCGGGGGAAGCCGCATCAGCTACACCGACGAAACATGGAGGGACCGAGACGCGCAGGGTGTCCTGTGGGCGCGGGTCTCGCAGTCACTCGACGAGCACGGGGCGCCGACCGGTACGCCGCGCTGGCGGATGATCAACCCTGCCCGCCAGCGCGAGACGATGTCGCAGCTGTTGTGTCAGTTCTGCCGCAAGCCGGCCAGGACGGACGAGGGGATCTTGTTCCTCCACAGCCTTGAGGAGGGCGTGCCCGACCCCAGCGCCTCGGTCCGCACCGCCCAGCCGCCGTTCTGCCATAAGCACGCGCGCATGGCGCCGAAACGGTGCTCCCATCTCGCCAAGCACGGGTACGTCGCGCTGCTGGCGCAGAGCGCTCCCCTGTACGGCGTCATCGGCACGCCCCACCGGTACATGCCCGACCGCAGTATCCAGGTCATGGCGTGCGACGGCGTCCCGGTGCCCTACGGCCACGCCGACCTGGACTGGATGGTGGCCTCCCAGCTCGTGCGGACTCCACGAGCGTTCACGGTCATCAATCTGGACGACCTGTGACAGCGCGCGGCGGCCACCACAGACCGCCGCTCGGTGGACCGGAGGCTTCACGCCCGGCTCATCGAGCGGCCCGCAACCCGGTACTCCATGAAAGGGATGACGTGTCCGCTGACACCGTGACCGTCCCGTTCACCCGCCGCGAGAAGCAGGTGGTGCAGGGCCTCGCCGAGGGCCTGACCGACCACGAGATCGCGCGGCGTCTGAACCGCAAGACAGCGACGATCCGACACCACATCACCGCGGCTTCAAAAAAGGTGGGCGCGAAAGGGCAGACAGGGCTCGTCAACGGCTCCTACACCCAGGGGCTGCTCCGGCCACCCGTCCCCGAGAACCGCACGGTATACGTCCCCCCGCAGCTCAGGGAATTGCTCCCGCTCATCGTGCGAGGGATGAGCAGGGTACAGATCGCCGTCGAGACGAACAGGGCGCCGTCGCACATCCGCAGAGATACCCAGCGGCTGATGAAGATCCTCCACGCTCGGACCCGACCGCACCTCGTGACCCGGGCCCGCCAGTACGGCCTGCTGACGGCGGCGCCGCGCCCCGGCGCCGCCGTGCAGACCTAACTCTTCCCAGACTGGGCTTCCTCCCTATCTCGCTGGCCCACCGTGCCCCCGTGCGGGAGCGGCCCGGGACAACCGCGGGGACGGGAGCGGCGCTCCCGTAGCCCGGCCAATGCGGGAGCCGCCCCGGCCGCCGCTCCTCAGCAGGGGTGCGAGGCGGCGGCCGGCCACCCCCGTCATTCCTGTCACACCCCGTGCACATTCCCCCATCCCGACGCGACCCAGATTGGCCTTACGATGTGCCAGCACAAGCCGCCGTGCCCGAGCGCCGAGTCCCCCGACCGGGAGGCCGCGCATCTCACGGCGAGCCACCCGGAGCAGGGCTGGAGCCTGCTGTGCAACGGCGTCCTGCTCTTCGAGGACACCGGTGAACTGCTCCCCGACGGCAGCATCATCGCCCCGCACCGGCCCGTGACCGCCGCGATGGTGACGGCGTGACGCACTCGCTTCCCTCCGTTCAACTGCACGGTGCCGCGGCTCGACGAGCCCTGTTCCACGCTGGCGCACTGTTGACGCTCGCCTCCATCACACCCCTGCTCAACGCGGGCCTGCTGCTAGGCGAGTTGTACGACGTGCGCTGGCCGCAGCGCACGTACCACTACACCGTGCTGATCCGCGTAGGCGTGGGCATCGTCGTCTTCTTCTGGCTGGCCTGGGTGGTCATAGCCCGCACGACCATTGACCGAGTCTCCCAGCGGCAACGGATGCTGCAGCGCTGCACGGCAGTGAGCTGCGGCGCCATCTCCTTATACGTCACCGACCCTGACAGACCCCTCGGCCACTTCGGGACGATCGTGACCGGCTGCACGTTCGCGTGGCTCGCGTGGGAGGTCTGCCGCTCACACGGCATCACCCTGGAGAAGACCCCCCGCGACGAGAACCCGCAGCACTGGCGGGCCCAGACCTTGACCTTCGCAGGACACGCGTTCAGCGCCTGCATGGCGGGAGGAGTCCTCGCATACCTGGGCGTACAGGCGCTGCTCTTCCTCGACGTGGCCGCCCTGCCCGTCATGGAGGGAGACCAACTGGACACGATCGGCGTCACAAGTCTCCTCGACTTCGCGGTGGGGCTCGTGGTCGTCGTGGCCGTCGAGGATGTGGTCATCGTGGCTGCCACCGCCGCGCTGATGACGGCCGCAGGACGGCCCGCCTGGCAGGTCTACACCACGATCTGCGTCGTCGAGGTCGCCTTGCACGCGTACTTCGGAGTGCCCGCCCTCGCGATGGCCCTCTTCGCTGCCGGCCGCCTTCACCTCTACCTGCGCACCGGACGCGTCCTTCCGCTGGTCATCGGCCACGCCGCGTTTGATCTTCTCGGCGCTGCGCTCATGCCACTCGCCTTCACCCACCGGATAGTGATCGCCGTCCCCGTGGGCATCGTGGCCTCGGTCATCGCAAAGCGTGTACGCAGGGCGGCGGCGCCTCCTGCCAAGTCGGCCACCGGAGCAGCCGTATGAGCTTCCACCTCCCTCTCCGGCACCGCTCAGACAGCTTTCGTGCAAAGGACATGACGGTGAGCACACCACCGCTCTACGACCCCGCGAACCCTGGCCAGTCCGGCACAGCCCTCATCCAGCACCATCTGAAGTGGCTGAAGCTCGGGGGGCTGCACCTGGACTTCTCCAAGGTGCCCCGGGACATTCCCGAGGGCCGCGGCTGGTGCCGAGCCGCAGCCCTACCCGAGGAGCTGTGGCCCGAACATGCGGAACTCGCCGCCGTCGTGCACTTCTTCCCCGACCCTCTCTTCCGCCGCAACGACCGCACAGGGCAGCTGCCGCCCGGTGCCATGCAGCACTGGACCCAACGGCTCGACGCCGTCGCCGACGCGCTGGCCGACTGCGGTTTCGTCGTCGAGGAATGGGGCGTCCCCATGACTCCGGACCTGCACGGCGGTGCCGCCCTGATCGTCTACCGGCTCCCCACTGGCATACATCCCTCCCCCCGCACTGAAGAGGACCTGCGCCACGCGCAGCCTCCGCGCCCCAACTTCAAGACGCCCTCTGCCACCGACACATGGCGGATTCAGTCCCTGCTCGAAGAAGCCGACCCGCCCCTTCACGGTCGCGACACACAACCGAGCAAGGGGGAACTCCCCGCCGGAGGATGCACCGTGTGCGCCGTGGATGAGCACCTGTGGCCTCCCGGCACGCAAGACTGCGCGCTCGTCACGTGGGAACCGGCCCCGACCTACCGGCGTGGCCCCGCCCAGTCGACAGCGCCAACCGGTGCGTACACGCACTGGCTGCGCGGCATCGCCCACCTCGCCCAGACCCTGACGGTCGCGGGGTACCAAGTCCGGCGCCGACGGCGCCCCTCGCACCCGGACACCGACCTCGCCGCCACCTTCCTCGTCTACCGCCTGATCCCCGAAGGCGCTGCCCCGACCTCTACCGCTGCACTGGGCAGACCCAGCACACGGCCGCGGTGGAAGACCGAAAGATCAGTCGCCTGACCACATGCTTGGGGCCTCCCTTGGTCTAGATGGGACACCCGCGCTCGCGCGAGCAGTCCCCGAGGCCGCCCCCGAGGGGAGGTGGCGCTCACCCGGCGCCCCGGCCGCGCTCTGTGGGGGAGCGAGCGGCCGGCCCGGACAGCTCTGTCCGCTCCACAAAAGAAGAGGAGTCACGCGGGCCGCATTCACGCTGTGCGTTGCGTGAGCAGGCGGCCAACCCGCCGACGGCGGCGACTAAGTCGCCCCCCGGCAGCCGACTAGGGGTCCTGCGGTGAGTGCAGGGCCGCACGGAACACGATCGATAGGGTGACGGAATGACTACGGTCCGAAATCAAAGCGTGGATGACGAGGCGGCCCCGTTGCGGGCGGCCATGGTGCACGAGCTGCGCGACTCGGGTGCGATCACGTCCGAGTCCGTCGCGAAGGCGGTGGCCACCGTGCCCCGACATCTGTTCGCCGTGGGCGAGCCGCTGAAGAACGCGTACGCCGCCAACCAAGCGCTGGTGATCAAGCGCAACCAGGACGGTGACGCCCTGAGTTCTCTCTCCGCCACGCATATCCAGGCGGTCATGCTGGAACAGGCGGAGATCGAACCCGGCATGCGGGTTCTGGAAATCGGTTCCGGTGGCTATAACGCCGCACTCCTCGCCGAACTGGTCGGCGATGCCGGGACGGTGGTTTCCGTGGATATCGATGCGGAGATCGCCGCGCGCGCCCGTACCTGTCTGGAGGCGGCCGGGTACAACCAGGTCAAGGTGGTGCAGGCCGACGCTGACACTGGCGTGCCCCAGTACGCGCCCTTCGACCGCATCATCGTCACAGCCGGAGCCTGGGACATCCCCCCGGCGTGGCTGGACCAGCTTTCCGAGCGCGGAAGGCTCGTCGTCCCTCTGCGCTTGCGGGGGATCACCCGCTCCATCGCCTTCGATCGTTCGGGTGACGGCCTGGTCAGCGACAGCTACCGGTTGTGCGGCTTCGTGCCGATGCAGGGCGCCGGCGCGTACGTCGAACGGCTCGTCACGGTAGACGACGGCTTCGCCCTGCGAGTGGATGACCAGCGGCAGGACTTCGACGTGACCGCTCTGGCCGTGGCTGCGCGCTCGTCCCGACGGGAAGTGTGGTCGGGAGCCGCCTTCGACTTGCCGGACGAGCTGGAACTGTTCCTGGTGACGAGTACGCCCGAGATGGTGATGCTCCACGGCACCAAGCAACTCGTGGACCAAGGCGTCTTCGCCCTCTCAGTGACCCGCGGTGTACCGGCACTGGTCGACGGCGGGAGCTTCGCGTACCGCACCAAACGGCCGAACGCGGAAACAGGCGGCTTCGAGAGCGGCGTCCTCGCTCACGGCCCCGAGGCGAAAGCGGTGGCGGCGCGCTACGTCGAACTGCTGCGCCGATGGGCGTCCGAGCACCAACGGCGCGGCGCCGCCCGTATCCAGTACAGGCCGATGCCCGCGGGCACGGCCGAACCATCCCCGGGAATCGTGGCGAAGCAGCTCGGAGCCGTCGAGATTTCCTGGTCATAGGCTTCGTGCCCCCGCGGCATCGTCGCGGGGGCACGGGGAATTACGCACCACCCAACTCATCAGGGAGGTACCCGTGTTGATTGTGGTCGAGGACGCAGAGACGGTGACTGCTGCGCAGGACACCGGCAGTGCAGAGGATTTGCAGGACTGGGACCTGGACGTCTCCATAGTCGAGTCCGGCCCGTCGGCCGACCGGCTCATCCAGATGACCGACGACGGCTGCGGTCAGACCTGCGAGTCGGCCTGCAGTTCGACTTGCCCGTAGTAGCAGGTCGGCGAAAGTCCTGAACGCGGTGTCCGGCCGACTCCGGCCGGACACCGCATGCCGATGGGAGTGGCGGTGTACGAGTCCATAGATGCCGTGCTGGTGCGGGCCGTGACCTGTCCGCCAGACCAGCAGATGCAGTCCTGGCCCGATCCGGCCGCGGGTGCGGGGTCCTGGCGAACATGGCTGGAGCAGGCCCTGCGCATACCCGGCTTCACCTCCTCGTTAGAGCTGGCCAGCCCGATACTGGCTGGCCGTGTTCAAGAGATCATCAACGGCAGAGCGCTGCCGGATACCACCGTGCGGAAGGCAGGGCTCGCCGTCATGCGCTATCTGCTGCGCGCCTACAGCCGAGCCACCCCCTTCGGCCTCTTCGCCGGAGTCGCCCCGGCGCAGATCGCCGACGCACCGACCGCGCACGTCGGCACCGCTCACCAGGCCGTCGGCAAACCAACGGCCGAGTGGCTGAACGCAGTCATCAAACGACTGGAAGCCGACGCAGCACTCCGGCGGCAGTTGACAGTCCAGGCTCACGATCTTGCCGTCGAAAAGGACGGCTACCTGGTTCTGGAGCACCGCGGCGGTGACAGCTCCGGCTCGTCTCCAGCCCGCGTCCAGGTCCGCGCCACCGTACCCGTCAGAGCGGCCATGCACGCGGCGCACCGCCCGATCTGCATGGACGTGCTGGCCTCCAAGCTCGCGGCCGACTTCCCCCACGTGCCCGCTGACATCATCGACAAGCTGCTGGCGGACATGGTTGCCGAACGCTTCCTGATCACGGACCTGCGCAGCCCCTTCACGACGGCGGAACCCCTCACGCATCTTCTGGATGCGCTCGGCGCGGTGAAGGCCGAGGGCCTGGCAACAGCTAGCGCTACCACTGCACAACTGCGCCATGTAGCTGAGGCACTGGCCCGGCACAACACCACACCCGCCTGCGGACGAGAGCAGCGCGTCCGACTCATATCCGCCATGCAGAACGTCGCCTCCTGCTCCGGGCCTGCGCTCGGGGTCGACCTCCGGCTCGACGCCGAAGTGACGATCCCACACGCAGTCGTCACAGAGGCCGCGGGTGCCGCAACAGCACTGGTACGGCTGGCTCGTCGCCCCTTCCTCAGCCGCGCATGGGCGAACTGGCACAGCCGCTTCCTCGAACGCTACGGTCCGCGGGCCCTTGTGCCAGTTCTGGAAGCCGTCGACGGTGATAGCGGCTTGGGCTACCCGGCAGGCTTCCTCGGCGGGCCCCCCGCTGCACCGAGCAGCCCACTGGACGAGCGGGACACGAAGTTGCTGGTGGTCGCACAGAACGCGGCGCTACGCCGCCAGCGCGAAATCGTCTTGGACGACGCCATGGTCGCTGACCTCACCGTCGCAGGCCAAGGCGCGCCTGTCCAACCGACTACGGAACTCGCCGCCCGGGTGCACGCCTCCAGCACCCAGGCCCTGGCGGACGGGGAGTTCACGCTCTCGATCACCGGTGTATCGCGCGCGGCCGGGACCATGGCCGGCAGGTTCCTGCACGTCCTGCATCCCGGTGACAGCGAGCGCATGGCCCAGGCTTACCGCACTGCGGCAACGGCAACCGACGACACCCTTCCCGTGCAGGTCTCCACGCCCCCTCTGTACGTCGACACCGAGAACGTCGCGCGGGCACCTTCGGTCCTGCCGACCGTCCTTCCTCTCGGCGAGTGCCGGACACGTCCCGGACAAGAGGTGATCCGCCTGGAGGACATCGCCATCACGGCAGACGTGCACCACCTCTACCTGATCTCGCGAGCCCGACGCCGACCGCTGGACTTCGTGGCGCTCAATGCCGTCGAGCTGACCCGCCGCACGCATCCGCTCGTACGGTTCCTCACCGAGGCCACCAAGGCGATGAGCGTTCCTTGCGCCGCCTTCGACTGGGGAGCCGCATCGCGCCTGCCGTTCCTCCCCGCGGTGCGCTACCGACGAACCATCCTGTCCCCGGCACGCTGGCTGCTCACCACCACGGACCTGGCCGAGGCACACGGGCCGCAGTGGCACCGTTCCCTCGTCCAGTGGCAGAAGCAGGTCTCCGCACCGAGCGTGGTCTACGTCGGTGACGGCGACCAGCGCATCCGTCTGGACCTGACCGAGCCTGCACACCGGGAGATGCTGCGCCAACAAGTACAGCGCGACGGCGCCGCCGTGCTCCGCGCGGACACGGGCACTGACACAGGATGGCTGGACGGGCGCGCCCATGAAGTCGTCATCCCGCTCGCCTTCAACGGCGAGCCCCGACGAGCGCCGCGGTGGGCAGGGGACGGCGGGCGAAGCGTCGGGCGCGAGCACGGTCACCTGCCCGGGTGCGGGGGGCGGTTCCTCGTCAAGCTCTATGGTCACCCCGGCCGGTACGGCAGAATCCTCACCCGTCATGTGCCGGACGCGCTGCTCGAACTGGGTGACGCAACCCGGTGGTGGTTCCTCCCCTACCACGATCCCGACGACCATCTCCGGCTGCGCTTTGCCGTGCCGAGCGAGCAGGCCGGAGAAGCCGCTGTGACGATCGGCTCCTGGAGTCGGAAACTGCGCCGAGCTGGGCTGATTTCACGGGTGCAGTGGGACACCGACTTCCCCGAGACTGCTCGCTTCGGGGGCCCCGGCGCGATCGACGCCGCCGAGGCGTACTTCCAAGCAGACTCCGAAGCCGCCACTGCACAGCTCCGCTCCAATGCAGCACCCGGCGGTCCTGCGACCCGGGCCTTGGCCGCCGCCAGCATGCTCGACATCACGACGAGCATGCTCGGTAGCCCCTCCACGGGGATGAAGTGGCTGATCGAACACGCCCGGACCACCAGGACAGCCCCCGACCGCGGGCTGTATGACCAAGCCGTCGCCCTGGGGAACCCGAACGACCATGCCGTACTGGCCCAGTACCCCGGTGGCGAGCAGATCGTCGCCGCTTGGGCCCGTCGACACGAAGCCCTGGGCGCTTACCAGGCCGTGCTCGACAGGGCGGGCACGACCAGCACCACCACGTTGCTGCCCGAGCTGCTGCATCTGCACCACACCCGCATAGCGGGGGTCGACATGGAGGCAGAAAGTCAGTGCCTGCACCTGGCCCGCGCCGCAGCGTTGAGCTGGGCCGCCCGGACGGGACACCACTCGTGAAGCCGATACCGCAGGCGCTGGCCGCTGCTGACGCCCTCGCCTCGGCACTGGCCGACCCGCGTACTGCCTGGCCCCCAGCACCCGGCGGACGAGCATGGCCACAATCTCTGGCCGGCGGCGCAGCGGGCGTCGCACTGCTGCACGTCGTACGAGCCAACACCGGACACGGCGACTGGAGCACTGCGCATGCCTGGCTCTCCCAGGCCGTGTCCCAGGACCTGACCGCGGCCCCCAATGCAAGCCTGTACCTCGGAGCCCCAGCTCTGGCTTTCGTCCTGCACGCCGCTGCCGGCTCGGAGCGCCGGTACCGCACAGCGCTGGAAAAGCTGAACGACGCCACCATCACGGTCACCCGTCGGCGCCTAGCGGCGGCACACGCGCGCATCGACCGAGGCGAACGCCCCGCGATGAAGGAATTCGACGTGATCCGCGGGCTCACCGGGCTGTGCGCCTACCACCTCGCACACCAACCACATCACGAGATCACCGCCGATGTGCTGGCCTACCTCGTTCGTCTCACCGCACCACTGCCCACCACGGATGCCCTGCCCCCGTGGTGGAGCGACGTATCCCCCAGCGGCGAGCACGCCCCGGACTTCCCCGGAGGGCACGGCAACTTCGGCCTTGCGCACGGCATCGGCTCAACCCTGGCCCTGATGTCGCTGGCGCTCCTTCGTGGACTGCACGTGCCGGAGATGCACGAGGCAGTGGCGCGAATCTGCGAGTGGACCGACCGTTGGCGCCAAGGCGACGAGGCCAATCCGTGGTGGCCTGGATTCATCTCGCGCGAGCAGGCCACGAACGGGCACATTCATCCGGACCTGCGGCCGCGACCGTCTTGGTGCTACGGCATCAGCGGTACCGCCCGAGCCCAGCAGTTGGCTGGTCTGGCGCTCAACGAGCCCGTACGCATCCAGCTCGCTGAGAACGGCATCCTTGCGGTGTTGCGCGACCCGCACCAACTCGACCTGCTCCCCGAGCTCGGGCTGTGCCACGGCATGGCCGGACTGCTGCACGCCGCGTGGCGCATGGCGGCTGAGACAGGCAGCCCCGAGATCACCGCTGAGCTGCCGGGCCTGGCCCAACGCCTGATCGCCGCGCTCGACAAGAACGCCCTCGACCCGGAACTCCTCGACGGTGCTGCCGGGGCCGCCCTCGTCCTGCACACCCTCGGCACAGGCAGCGCACCCGCACCTCACTGGGACACCTTTCTCGCCATGGCGTGAGCCTCCGGAGGCCCCTGATGAACACCCCATCCTGGCACCAGGTCAACGTTGCGTTCCGTGACTGGGAACGGTCCGAGGCCACTGCCTTGACCGAACTCGCCCCGCTCCTGTGTACCGCAGAAGACGAAGGTGCCCTCACCGCTTGGTTCATCGTCCGCAAACGTCCCTGCTGGCGGGTGCGGTACCTGCCCACCGCCACCGGAGGAGACCGCCTCTGCCGGGACCTGGACGCCCTGGTGGCTGGGGGGCACGCCGATGGCTGGACGGAGATCATCTACGAGCCCGAAGTCCACGCCTTCGGGGGCGCCGAAGCCATGGTCAGCGCGCACCGTCTGTTCCACCGCGACAGCCGTAACCTCCTGGACTTCCTCCAACGCGAGGCCGGCAACCATCGACGGGAGACCTCTCTCATTCTGTGCAGCTTGCTCATGCGCTCCGCCGGGCTGGACTGGTACGAGCAGGGCGACGTCTGGGCGCGCGTCTCTGCCCACCGCGTCCTGCCCGCCGACGCCCAGCCCAGGCGCGCTGACCGGCTACACGACGCCGTACGTCGTCTGATCTCCGTGGACCAGCAGTACGTGCTCGGGCCGGACGGAGCGCTCGCTCACACCACCGAATGGGCGCGTGCCTACCTCGACGCGGGCGACGAGTTGGCCGAACTGACGAAGGCCGGTCGGTTGCACCGTGGCCTGCGAGACGTCCTCGCCCACCACGTGATCTTCGCCTGGAACCGGATCGGCTTGCCCTTCACCGCCCAGGCCGCCCTTGCGGCTGCCGCGAAGACCGTCATATTCGGCCCGGACCCGACCTGTGGAAACGGCCCTGCCCCCAGCCGCACGATTGCCGAGCGGCAGTGAGATGGACAGCACCCGGATAGCGCAGCGTTTCCCGCTGGTCGCCCGTCCACGCCCCGTCTGCCCGCCGCTCACCGAGCGGGTCCAGGAGATCAGCGCCATGGGCCAGGCCGCCGCTCACAACGGCAGACTCAGCCTGGCCACCGCGGCACTGAACAAGTCAGCTTTGATCGCCAGCGACTGCGGCCTCCCCGACCTCGCCCGCGCTCTGTGCTGGCGCCAAACAGAGCTGTACCTATCCCGTATGCCGCTCAGCGCGCAGGAAGCCCGCTATGCGCTGGAACCACTCGTCAACCTCTCGCGCCTGCACATCCGAGACGGCGACGGCGACAGCGCATACCAGCTGCTCGATACCCTCAACCGTGCCGTGCGGCATCGGGCCGACGCGACCGTTGGCGGCCGGTGTGTGTCGTTCCAGGACCTGACCACCACAGCAGAAGATCACCGAACGGTGTGCCAGTGGCTCTGGGCTGTGCTCCTGGGTGATGGGACGCGGGCGCTGGTAGCCGACAGCCAGTGGGACCGAGTACGAGCGCACGTTGCCCAGCACAAGGGAGTCGGCCGTCGTCTCCTCGATGGACGCCAGGTTGAGATCGCGGCCCGCTGCCTCAGCGGGGAGGCAACCTCGGCCCGACGGATGCTGAACGAGAGCACGCTGTCAGAAGCCTGGGAGTATCCCGTCGCAGCCTGCCTCGCGGGCCTGTGCGTCGCGTGCAGCAGTGCGCCGACGAACGACGTGGCCAAGGAGATGGTCGCGGAGTACCTGAAGCTCTCGACGAGTCCTGAGCTTGCGGTCTTTCGCACACGGGTCGGACTCACCGTGCTTGACCTCTCTCCGCCGTCCCTTCGCACGGAGGTTTCCCGGCGCTTGGTGGTCGACGCGTTGCACTCAGGGGACGGGTACGTCGCACGAGATGTTCTTGCCCACTCCGCCTGTTCCGCCGAGATGGCGGCGGGAGAGCGGGGGCGGCTTTCCGCAGCGGTAGCAGCCGCTGGCTTTGGGGCCCCTGACCGTATGGGGCCAGAGCTGAGGCGAAGCCTTCTTGCGGCTGTGGAGGTGAGCACAACGGTTGTCGAGCAGCATCTCGCCACCCGCGATGAGGCAGGACCGGACCGTGGAGGTCCCACGACCACGTCGAGGCCCCAGAAAGCTCCCTTACACCTACCCGATGACATAGGCTGAGCGCAGTTCATCGGGTGAGTTCTGCTGGAAGGATCGAGATGCGATTGGTCATCGAGGGCGGATCAGCTGCTTTCGAGGAGAAGCTGCTCGCGCTCTTCGCCGAGCACCGCGACGAGCTGACCGTCGAAGCCGACCGGGAGTGGACCGTCGAGCGCGCGAAGGACTTCGTCCGCATCACCACGTCGCCCGTCCGCACGCTCCTCAACGACGTGCTGAATGGAGGGGGATACCGCGCGGCGAGCGACCTGCGCGACATGGGACGCGACCTCGCGGGCCCCTCGATCTCCCTGTCGAAGACCCTGACCAAGGGTGTGGTCGACGGCCTGTGGCCCAGCGGCATGCCCGCTCCCATCACTGCGGACTACAGCCGGGAAAAGCCGCAGAACAAGAGGGTCGAGGGCTACCGCATGGACCCCAATCTTGTCCCCATCTTCACCGCCGCAGCGGAAGCCGTAACGGCGACGATCACGCGGTGACAAGCCGCCCGGGTCAAGCCGGATCGGCGCCAGGAGACCCGGCCTGCGGCGCGACGGGAGGTAGAGGTCGCGCTACGGCTGCCCATTACGCCAATTGGGATCGCCTCGTCGCCGCGGCAGTGCCACCCGGCCTGCCTGGAGCCCTCCGCCCCAAAGAGGCGCCGACTCTGTGGTGAAACACTCTGTGGCGTAAACGAAGTGGATTACCGCCCAAGACATCTCTGCCAGGTGGTCGAGTGCCCTTAGACGGTCTATCTCGCGGAGAAGTTGTAACAGATCCACGACCGCTGACGTTCCGCGCTGTGAAAAGGGTTGGCCTCTTGTGTCAACTCGTCGACAGCACGGCGCGGAGGACTGAGTGACTACGGCGACTGCCCCTCTCTCGTCGGCAGCGGGCCGAGCCTTCTGGCAGGAACCCTTGTTTCCGTCCAGGCCCGCGCGGACACGAACGCCAGCGGAGAAAGTGGAGACCAAAGTGGGGGCGCCCCCGCCCAAGTCCCCCGAGCCGACACGGGACCTGTCACACACATGGATCGTCGCCGCAGAGATTCAGGTGGGGCCGCGCATCGCGTCCATCGCTGACTTCCGCGGCTCGTTCAAGACGACCGCCGAGCAGCGCGTAGATGCGCTGGAGGTGTACTGCCGGGGCTGCCGCCGCCCGTACGAGGAGGTCAAGGGCCAGGACTGCGCGGAAAAACTCGACAACAGGCACCTCATCGGTGGCGACCAGTCGACCAGGAAGAAGCGTAAGCTGCCGCCGCCTCCCAGGGGCGCGAAGATCATTCCTGGCGAGAAGATTGCACGGCGCGGCATCGGCGCCTACATGGCCGGGGTCAGCCGCCCTCGCTGACGCATCGCTTCCCTTTCCCGACCTTGATCAGCATCCCAACCGCACCCGAGAGCTCGGTGATGGCCCCCCGCTTGCAACGACGTTGGCGAAGCTCCGCAACCCTCGATGGATGGAGAGCAGTTCCTCTTCGCTGAGCCGAACCAGCTCCGCCGGCAGGATCGGCCGATTGGCGAGTTCGAGGAGGCGGACGACTTGCTCCACCGGCATCGGCTCGGCCGACCGGGCGCTCTGTGCCGCTTGCGACGGGATCTCATCACTCCGCGGACTTTCTCTATCCGACATCGGCTGCGGCAGGTTCGCAGCCGACGCTGCGTCCCGGCGCAGATTCGCCATCCGTTTCCGTGCCCTCTTACCCATCATCCCTGCCCGCATATGGTGGTCCAATTTATCCAAGATAGCCCTCAGTTGTCCCGTCATCGCGGTGTACACGCAGGCCAGACACTCCGGGTCGAGCGAAGCTTTCAAAGCACGGCCTACCCGAGCGGGCGACACTAGCTCCGCGCAATATCCATCGTGCGCGGCGTGAGTACACCGCCTGAGACACCCTCGCCGCGAAGCCTCGCTCGCGAAGCCGCCGGACTGCTCCTCGTTGCCCTCGGCGTCCTCGTCGTCCTCGTCGCCCTGGGCGCCTTGCACCCAGTCCTGAGCAGCACCGTGGCCTCAGTCGGCGCCTTCGCGGCCTTCCGCTTCCTGGTGCCGCCGACCAGCAGGACCTTCCGCACCGTCGCCTGCGCCACCAGCACCGTCGCGACCGCGGCCGCCGTCGGCAGTGCCCTCGCGTACTTCCCGCTCTTGGGCTGGGTGGAAGTCGGGGCCGGCATCAGCGCGGTGGGCGTATGGCTGGCCAGTGAGGGGGCCTGATGCCGCGCCAGTTCCTGCCCGGCCTCCGCCGCCTCCTCGTCCCACGATCGGTTGCGCCCCTCGAAGACAAGTCAGCCGGGCCGGTCGGCAACCCCTACGTCTCGATGACCTACGCGGGCACCACAACCGTGTGGGGCACCGAGAACCGCGCCGCGGGGTGGGACCTCGACCGCGTCATCGAGGAGGGGTACGAGCGGAGCATCTGGACCTTCAAGTCCGTGGAAGCGATCTCCAAGCACCCCAGCGCGCTCACCGTCGAGATCGGACGCGGCGGCGACGAGCGGCAGTTCGCCGAAACCCTCACCGACCACCCGCTGCTGCACGTCCTGAACGTGCAGGCCAACCCGCTGGAGCGGGCCACCGTCTTCAAGAAGCGGCTCTCGGCGCAGCTCCTCTTGTCCAAGAAGGGCGCGTTCGTCGAGATCACCCGCAGCCGAGCAGGCACGATCACCCGCCTTGACCTGCTGCCGCCCAACCGGGTCGAGCCGATACCCGACCCGCACGGCGACTACGTGTCTCACTTCGAGTTCACGACGTACGACGGGCGAGTCCGGGAACTGGACCCCAGCCGTGTCGTCTGGCTGCGTGACCCGCACCCGACCGACCCCTTCTGCGGCGTCACGCCTTTGGAGGCCGCGGGCCTGTCCGTGGACCTGGACGTGAAGGCCCGGATGTACAACATCGCCTTCATCAACAACGACGCGCGCCCATCAGGCATCGTCGGCATCGACGTCGATGGCCTGGACCAGCGCGAGATCGACCGGATTCAGCAACGGCTCTCCCCGGGCGCGCAGCAAGCCGGTGAAACCGTCGTCGTCGGTAGTGGGCCCGGTGGCCTCAACTACGTGGACACCAGCACGCGCCCGCGCGACATGAACTACGAGACGCTGTCCAAGACCGCGAAGGACGAGATCCTGAGCGCCTTTGGTGTCCCGGAGTCCATCGTCGGCAACGCCAGCGAGCGGACGTATGCGAACGCCGACCGTGAAGAGTGGAACTTCTGGCAGCACACGGAACTGCCCCACCTCTCGCTCCTCGCCTCCGCCTTCGATCTGGACTTGGACGATGGCTGGTCGCTCCGCTTCAACACCTCCACGGTGGAAGCCCTCGAATTCCCCCGCCGCCAGCGCAGGGAGGAAGCTCGGCAGGAGTGGAATGCCGGGTTGATCACGGTCGACGAGTACCGCGAGATCGCCGGGCGCCGCCCCTTCAACGTCCCCCACACCCGTGCGCTGTGGATCAGCCCGCAGAAGGCACCCGTACCGGCCAACGAGCAGGACGCATCCGCCCTCGGCGTCGCTCAGGACCCGGCGGGCGGCACGCCGGGGCTGCCCGGCGGTGGCGGCGGACCGCTGCCAGCCGACGCACGGTCCGCTCCCACGGGTGGGTCGGCGGCCGACGCAGTGGCCGAAGCGCGCGGCATGGACGCGCAGGAAACCGCCGCCGCGGACGTCGCCGCCGCCCGTGGCTCCGCCTCCGAGCCGGCAGCCGCAGACACGGCCGCGGCCGTCGTCGACCAGGCCCGCAGCAACATGCCGCTCACCTTGCCCGGCGACGCCGCGGACGATGTTGCGGCTGCCCGCTCCGTCGTCGCACACCCCAGTACCGGAGACGCCGCAGACGATGTCGACGCCGCGCGCTCCCTCACCGAACGCAAGGAGCTGCCTCGCGAAGACGGATACGAAGTCACCGACGCCGACTTCGATACGGCGGCCGCCGCCATCACAGCCGCACTCACCGCTCTCCTCGCTCGGCAGGAGGGCGTCATCACCGCTCGCCTGCACGCGCCGAAGACCCGCAAGCACACCCGGTACTGGCAGCCAGACGGCGACAGCGACCATCGCCGCGGCGACGGGCCTCTCGACGGAAGCCGCGTCGTCGGCGCAGCCCGTTGGCAGGAGGAGACGGCCAGTACCTTGGGCCCGATCCTCCACCAGACCGCGGCGACAGTGGCAGCCTCACTGAGCAGGAGCATGACCGGTACGGCCATCGTGCCTGCGGGCGCGGTCGCCGCAGCACTCGCCGCCACATCCATGGCCGGGAGCGCAGTGACCGCACTGCTCTCCGACCTGGCCGATGCCCTCGATACCGCACAACGTGAGCCAGGGACGCTCGACGACCTCACCAGCGCGGTCACCGCGTTCTACCGTGCTCGGACTGCGAAGTTCATCGCTCTGCTCGCTGAGTCGTGCGCCGTGGCCACCGTCAACGGCGCAGCCGACGCCGCCGCCGAAAGCGCTGGTCCAGCCGTCCTGCGCACCTGGAAGACCCGCGGAGACGCCCGAGTTCGATCCGCTCACCAGGAGTTGAGCGGCATCACGCTCCCCGCCGGGACGCCCTACACGGTCCGCGGCTCCACCCTGCGCTACCCCGGCGATCCGTTCGCACCCGCCGACCTCACCGTCAACTGCCGTTGCCGACTGCACTACCGCACCGCTCTGTCCCCCGCGGAGGCCCCCTGACACGTCGCGCAACCTGACCAGACGGAACAAGGAGGCTGCCCCCTTCATCTCCACGCGAGGGCCCGAACTCAGCACACGACGCTAACCCCTCGCGGTCTGCATGGTCCGCCCATGCTGAATCGCACCTCCTCGGCCGACCTGAGTCGCACCCTTGAGGCCAAGTCCGTACGACGGCCGTGGAACTCTGCCCTGCACCCCCGGGACAGCAAAGGCAGGTTCATCGAGACTGGCGGTGTCGCCCGACTCTGGTCGGGCAAGCTCGCCCGCGTCATCCGCGCCCTGCCCCGCGACCGGGTCCTCGTCCAGGACCGCGCAGCCAACGGCACATACACCGGGCGCCGCCACAGCACCAGCGCCCGCTGGATCACCATGGTGGCGCGCCCCGACGGCAGCGCCCCCACCGCGAGCCAGCAGAAGGTCGAAGCCGAGGACGCCCGCCGCGAGGCCGATGACCGGCGCGGCCTGGGCCTGTCCCGCGACGACCACGGTGACCCGGATACCCAGGACGAGCCGCACGGCGTCGATGACGAGGGCAACGACATCGGTGACGACGACGGTGACGCGCCGGAAGACGACGACCGAGACGAGCCCGAGGACGGGCACCACGACGTCGACCCCGAGAGCCTGCCGAACCGTAAGGCCCGCAACGGCGCCCGTTTCAAGGACACCGCAGCGGTACGACGCCACTTCCTGAGCCTCGCCCAGCAGCCCGGCGCCAACGCGCCGGCACTGCGACGCCTGGCCGGAGACGAGGATCTGCAGATCACGCCATCCGGCGGCCTCGTCACCACGCGCGACGACGCCAACGGCCACTGGTACCTCACCTCTACCGGCACCGGCGGGTACCTCGACGTCGGCGACTTCTCCACCCGCGCAGAAGCTGAAGCAGCCGCCGACTACATCAACGAGCACGTCCGCAACGGCCACATCATGCCGGGCGAGTTCAACGAGCCGATCGACTTCTCCGACCCGAAGATCGCCGACAAGTTCCCGACCTGGCGCTCCACCAAGGGCGAAGACGCCGAACAGGCCATCCGGCGGGCAGTCAGGGACTTCCACGCCAGTCACCAGGGCAGCAACTCTCCGAAGGCTCCGGCGTCCAAGAAGCCGCGTGCTCAGGCCCGCGGCCGGTTCACGACGCTCCAGCAGGCCCGCACCAACTGGACCGAACGAGCCGAGGCCCTGCGCGCGACCGGCTCCGAGCAGGATCAACGCACTGCGCGCGACCTTGACACCCTCGCGAAGGAGCAGCGCCTCAAGCTCGTCGGCGACGGCCAGTTCGTCACCCGCCGGGAGGAAGGCGACTGGTACCTGCATGCCACCGGCACCGGCCAGCGGATGCCGTGGTGGTTCGACCGGCAGAGCGATGCCAAGGATTTCGCCGAGCACGTCATCGGCACCCTGAAGGACAAGGACGGCAACGCCCTCGACTTCTCCGACCCCAACTTTGCGGACGACCGCCGCTCTTGGCGTTCTGCGAAGGGCCGCGACTACGACCAGGAGTGGACGGCCGCTCGCGCCCTGTGGGACCAGCAGCACCCGCCGAAGCACAGCATCGCCACAGAACGCCTTGCCGAAACGCTGCGCCGCCGCCCCTTCGGCGACAACGAGGACCAGGACCCGAAGGCGAAGACGCCCACGGAGCCGACTCCAGAGGCCGAGAACTCCGATGAACCCGACATCCCGGAGTATGCGCGGGCGCAGCCCGGCGGGCCGAAGGGGACCCCGCCGGGTGATCAACCGGAACCGGCTCCCGACCCTGCTGCGGCCTCCCAGCAGGACGAGGCACCTGAGCCCGAGGCCGATGGTCGGCCGACTGGCGTACCCAAGGATGCCGAGCCCGTCGACGGCGTGCCCGGGTACTGGGCCACCTCCTGGAACCCGGGTCCGGTCACCGTGTACGGGCCGGACGGTACACAGATCGCCTCCGTTGCCGGCGGTTACAGCGACCGCCACGCCACAGTCGACGGCGTCTACGTGCCCATTGGCAGCAACGCGAACATCGCTGACCAGATCATCGCCCGCCACCACCTGGCCACCACCAACCCGGACCAGGCTGACCACGTTCACCTGGCCTGGACCACCCACAAGGGCAAGCGCATCCTCGCCGTGCGCGGCACCATCAAGAACGACGCTCGCGACGACCGGGCGGTGGGTGCCGCGGGCAAGCTGGCCTGGTCCCCGATCCAGAAGGCCCGTGTCACCGGCACTACGTGGAAGCGGGAGACCCGCGACCGTAAGGCCGCCGACATCCTCGCCGCGTTCATCCAGCAGGGCCGCAACGTCCGCGTCACCGACGAGGACCGCAACAGCGCCAGCACTCCGGATGCGGTCCAGCTCGACGAGGACGCAAAGAGGCTCCGGGCGATGGACGATGAGGTCCTTCGCGGGAAGCGCGACAACCTTGAGGTCCACGTACAGATCGCCAAGACTCCGGCCCGCAAGCAGCGTGCCCGCGCCGCCCTTCAGCAGGTCGAAGCAGAACTCGAACGCCGCCGCTTCAGCCAGGCGGAGAACACCCCCGATACGTCCGAAGCCCCCACAGCTAGCGCACAGGAACGCGCGGCCGCGCTGAGCGATACAGACCTCGCCGAGGCCATCAGCCGCTCCGAGCGGGACCGCGGCACCTACGGTCCCCGCCGGGGCGACCGGCTCAATGAGGACGAGCAGGCCCTGTACGCCGATCGGCGTCGCCGTACCACCGAACGCCTCAACCAGGGCCGGAACGCGCAGGACTTGAGCAAGGAAGACCTTGCCGCGCTCATCAAGGAACTGGAGGCCCAGGAGCGGGCCCACAAGCCTTCGGGGGCGATACACGCGGAGGAGGACCTTGCGCCCGAGCGGGACCTGTGGAACCAGGTAACCGAGCGACTAGCGGAAGCCGAGACCGAGCAGCAGACCCGCCGTCTCCGCGCCATCCAGGAGCGTCCGCCGGTCCAGGATCTCGACGACGACGCCTTGGAGAAGGAGTTCCTGAAGCTGCCCATCCGTCTGCGGCGGCTGGGTGCGGAGCAGAACGAAATCCTTTCCGCCCGCAGGCACGCGGTGTCCGAAGAGCGGCAGAACCGTAAAGCGGCTGTCTACCGCAACGGGCCCGATCCGGCCGGGCTCGACGACGACGATCTGAACAAGGCGTTCAAAGACCTCTACAAGAAGCGGAACCTCACCAGCGGCCGGGAGAAGGAGGCTCTACAGGAGCGTCTGAAGGCTCTCTTCGAGGAGCAGAACCGTCGCGGCGCCGAGGGCCGCGAGCAGAAGGTGAACCGGGCAGAGACCCAAGAGAACCCACTCACCAGCCCGTACGCCATCGACGTCCGGGTCGACGGCAACAGCTACGGCAAGGTCAGCTACCACGAGCACGACTCGCCGTACGCGGGCGGCCACAAGGCCGGGTGGAACGCGCAGCGGGAACGCCACGGCGGCATCATCGGGGCCTTCCCGAGCATGACCGAGGCTCTGGCCGCGGTCGTCGACAGCTACGACACCGATCCGGCGACCGAGCCCGTGCGCCTATACGGCTCCGTGCGCCGTGTGTGGGTACCGAAGATGTTCTACGAGCTGTACCGCGCCTCGCGCCGAGCCGACTCCTTCCCGACGGCGAGCAAGGAACGCCAGACCCTCTACGGCCTGTTTGCCGGCCACGGTTATGGCGGTTGGTCGGACAGCAGCAACCCGATCACGGGGAAGGTCGGCAAGGGCGCGAACATCGACGTGCCGGAGGGCTTGCTCTCCGAGTTCCAGCGGGTCACCGAGGAACTGTCCCGCAAGATGATGCTGCGGGCCAGCGACCGGGAGCTGGACTCGTCGGAGCGGTCGAAGGCCCGCACGCGGCTGGCCTCCATCAACGCTGCGCTGCACGGCATCGACGCGCAGCGCACCGCAGTACGCAAGGATGGCGGGGACGACGACCGCAAGGTCATCTCCCGCGAGGAGATCGAGGCGCAGCAGGCAGCCCTGCGCGCGGCTCTGGGAACGGACGAAGGGGCTGATGGTGAGCATCTACAGCCAGACAGCCAGGGACCACTGGGCGAAGTACCGTCCGCGGGAGCTGGCGGCGATGGACGACGCGCAGACGTTCTTCCTGAACAAGGGCAGGGAGATCGAGGCGGCGATTCTGGCGGCCGAGGAGGCGCTGGAGGAGACCGTGCCTTCGGCGGAGGAGTACGAGGCGAGAGCGGGTCAGATCAAGCAGATCAGAGCGGACGCGACCGCGATGGTTCTGCGGGATCTGCTGCCGGAGCCGGAGCCGGAGGTCGAGGAGGCGCCGACGCTGAGTCCGGAGATGCGGGACCTGATGGCGATGCAGGACGCGGTGTACGACATGTAGCACGCCGCTTCCGGCCGAACCCGGCTGATGCCGCCACCAAGGGCCCCCTCCAGCGTGCCGCCGCGAACGTCGAGGCGATCCGGGTACTGAAGCGGCTGGAGAAGGAGAACCGCCCGGCCACCGAGCGGGAGAAGGTCACCCTCGCCCGTTGGACCGGGTGGGGCTCGGTTCCGATCATGTTCGCGTCGGAGCCGAACGAGAAGGAGCCGCGCTACCAGCAGGGCGGCGCCCGGTTCGGTAAGTTCGCGCAGGACCACGCCCGTTGGGCGGAGTACCGCGACCTGCGCATCATGCTCTCCGATGAGCTGACGCCTCTGGAATGGCAGCAGGCCCGGCGCGGCACCCTTTCGATGCACTACACGCCGCAGCCCGTCGCGGAGGCGATGTGGGACGGCCTGAAGGCGTTCGGGTTCGAGCACGGTGACGTCCTTGAGGCGGGGTCCGGCGCCGGAACGTTCTTCGGGGTCGCTCCGGAGGAGGCCCAACTCACCGGCATTGAGCTGGACCCGACCACGGCGCGGATCGCGAAGGCGATCTACCCGGACGCCAACGTCCTCAACGAGAACTTCGCGGAGACCGACGCCGAGCCCGGCACCTTTGATGCCTCGATCGGCAACGTCCCGTTTGCGTCGGTGCCGTTCGGCGACAAGCGATACCCCGCGGAGTCCCTGCACAACGGGTTCATCACCAAGGAACTCGCGCTGACCCGGCCGGGCGGCATCACCCTGCTCATCACCTCCCGGCACACCCTCGACTCCAAGGGCGACAAGGCCCGCAAGCAGATCGCCAAGTACGGCGACCTGATCGGCGCCGTGCGCCTGCCGAGCGGGGTCTTCAACGACGCCGGCACCAGCGTCGTCACGGACGTTCTGGTGCTGCGACGCCGTGCCGACGGCGACGAGCCCGGTGACACGTCGTGGCTCAACGCTCCGGAGCGCAAGGTCGGTGGTACCTGGGAGCACGTCAACGCGTACTTCACCCAGCACCCGGAGCACGTTCTCGGCGAGCTGACGACCGAGTCGTCCCCGTACGGGCCGCGCCTGACCGTCAAGGGCGACCCGGTCAAGGCCGCCGACCAGCTCCGTGCCGCGCTCAAGGGCATCGCGGCCAAGGCGACGGCTGACGGCCGCGGCTATGAGCCGCACCCCGATGGCGACAACCGGCCGCCTGTGCTGTTGCAGACCGCTCGGGAGAAGCACGCCAACGACTGGACCGGCCGCCTCTACCAGGGCGATGACGGCAAGCTCTACCAGCACGTCAACGGCGGCAACCCCGTCGCAGTCGAGCCGTCCGACGGCCGCGGCGACCAGCTCCGCGCCCTCATGCAGTTGCGGGACGTGGCCGCCGAACTGCGGGCCCTGGACCGCAAGCAGGCGGAAGACGAGCGCGCCGAGAAGCTGCGCGCCCAGCTCCGTGACCTGCACACCTCGTACGTCGAGCAGTACGGGCCCCTGTCCAAGCCGGGCCAGTTCCGCAGCATGAAGACCGGCGCCCGCGAGGACGGCACGGAGGAGCGCACGCCGACCGCGTGGGGCTACTTCCGCTCGGACCCGGACGCCGGTTCGGTCCTTGCTCTGGAGCGGTGGGACGCGGACAAGCAGGAACCCATCCTCAGCCGCGTCTTCGAGGAGCGCGCCGCCGCGCGCCGACAGCCGCTCGACCGGACCGATGACCCGAAGACGGCGCTGTCCGCCGTCGTTGCGGCGACCGGCCTGGTGGACATCGGCGAGATCGCCCGTCTGCTGGACATGCCCCCGGCGGACGCCGTCCGGGCGCTGGGCAGCGAGGTCTTCACCGACCCGCGCACTGGCCGCCTTGATATGGCCGGTGCCTATCTGTCCGGCCCCGTCCGCGACAAGCTCGAAGCCGCGCGCCGTGCCGCCGAGAAGGACCCGGCGTTCGCCGTCAACGTTGCCGCGCTCGAAGCAGTGCAGCCGGTCGACCGCACCATCGGTGAGTTCACCCCGGAGATGGGCGCGCACTGGACGCCGCCCGAGCTGTTGCAGGGGTTCCTGCGCGAGTACCTGGGCGACAAGACGCTGCGCGTCGCCCATGACGACCGCTACGGCTGGATGCTCTACACCGGCCAGGTTCCCAAGGCCAACAACGTCCTGCACGGCGTCGCCGCCGACGAGGAGAAGGGGACCAAGGGGAAGACCGCGGTCGAGATCGCCCGCTCCATCCTCGGCCACGGCTCACTGACGATCTACCGCGACGACAAGCGCCGCGACGTCGACGAAGGAACGTCCCGCCTGGTCCGGCAGAAGGCCGACCAGATGCGGTCGGAGTTCGCGAAGTACGCGACGGCCAACGCCGACCGGCTCACGCGGCTGACCGACTCCTACAACAAGATCATGAACGGGCACGTCGTCCGTTCGTACGACGGCATGAGCCCGTCCCTGGACGGCTTCACCCCGGGCCGTACTCCGCATCCCTGGCAGCTCAGCGGCGCGGCCCGGATGCAGTTCGAGCGGAGCGTGATCCTCGCCCACGAGGTGGGGCTGGGCAAGACGTCCACGCTCGTCATGGGCACGCAGGCCCTCAAGGCGTCCCGACAGATCGAGAAGCCGTTCGCCGTCGTCCCCGACCACCTCGCGCAGCAGTGGTACGACGAGGCCCGGTTCCTGTACCCCAACGCCGAGATTCACCTGATCACCAGCGGTGACCTGGCCGAGGGGCGGCGGGACAGCACGCTGGAGTGGCTGCGCGCCAACAAGCCGGACTTGGTGATCTTCACCGAGCCCGCTTTCGGCTCGATCAAGATGTCGCCGGAGGCGCAGGAGGAGTACGAGTTCCGGGAGCTGGAGGCTCTGCGGGAACAGCTCGACCGGCAGTACGAGGACGCGGATAACCCGGATCACCCGTTCATCGTCGCCAAGATCGAGCAGCGCATCGCGACGGTTCAGAACAAGATCAGCAAGAACGCGGCGCCGATGCGCACGCCCGGCCAGACGTACTGGGACGACCTCGGCCTCGACTACGCCGTCATCGACGAGGCCCACCGGTACAAGGGCGTGGGCTTCCGCTCCCGGGAGGGCGGCGGTGACCCCGCGTCCATCCGCGGCATCGACCTGCACCAAAAGCTCTCCGATCTGCACCGTCGCCGCGGTGGCCGTGCCACGGTCACCCTGGCCACCGGCACCCCTTTGTCGAACTCGATCACCGAGCAGTTCACGATGCTCGCCCTGGCCGCCCCGTGGGTCCTGGACTCCTACAAGGCCGGTGCCCCGGACCTGTGGGCCGCGACCTTCGGCCGCAAGACGCTCCGCGTCGAGAACGCGCCCGACGGCTCCGGCCTGCGCATCGTCGAGCGGTTCGCCGAGTTCCACAACCGCCGTGCCATGAAGACGATGTGGGGCCTGGTCGCCGACACCAAGCGTGCCGATGACGTCGGCATTCCCCGTCCGAAGGTCAAGGGCGGCGGCCCCAACCTGGTCATGGTCGATCCGACCAAGGACCAGACGGCCCGGCTCAAGAAGCTCGTCGCCCGCGGGCGCGCGATCCACAACGGGGACGTCGACCGGTCCCAGGACAACATGCTCGCCGTCGCAGGCGAGGGCACGTCCGTCGCGCTGGACCCGCGGCTCGTCGACGCCAAGGCCCCGGCGGGCAACAAGCTGCGCGCCGTCGCCGCCAGGCACGTCGAGCGCTACCACCTGCACAAGGACCGCGTCTACAAGACGCACTACTCGCGCGACGGTACCGCCCCGGACCACCCCACCCCCGGCGCCCTTCAGATGATCTTCCTGAACGAGGGCGTGCCGGGCGGCAACAACCGCGGCAGCTTCGACGCCTACGCCGAACTCAAGCAGCTCATGGTCGCGGGCGGCATCCCTGCCGAGAAGATCGCATTCGTCCAAGACCACAAGAAGACGGGCAAGCCCGAGGAACTGGCCGAGCTGTTCCGTAAGGCTCGCGACGGCGAGATAGCCGTCCTCATCGGTTCGAGCAGCGTCGCCGGCACCGGCATGAACGCCCAGAACCGCATGGTGTCGCTGACACACGTCGACCTTGACTGGGGCGCCGCACAGATGGAGCAGCGCAACGGACGCATCCTGCGCTACGGCAACCAGAACCCCGAAGTCGAGATCGACATCTTCGCCACCAAGGGCAGCCTCGACGGCTGGAAGGCGGGCTTCGTCGCCTCCAAGGCAGAGGGCCTTGTCGACATCCAGCGCCCGGAGATGGCCGACAGCGACACCCGCGACACCGTCACAGAACTCGACGTCGACTACCCCGACTACGAGACGATGGAAGCCGAGATCGGCGGCAACCCTTACATGAGCCAGCTCATGAAGGCCCGCCGTCTCCTGCGAGACCTGGAGATCGACCAGCACAACGAGGCAGCCGAGCGCGTCCGCCGACAGGAGACGCTGGCCGACCTTCAGCAGGAACTCGCCGCCACCCGCGACGGCATCGCCCGCCGCGAGGAGTCCCTGCCCCGTATCCGTGACGTCCGCGGCGCCTTCGCCATGAGCCTCGGCGGGCTGCCGTACACCGAGCGCGCCGACGCCGCGGCGGCCCTGCACCGGCAGGTCACCACCCAGCTCTTGGAGCACGACCGCGACGGCATGAGCCCCTGGAAGGTCATGGGTCAGTTCGGCGGGCTGGACATCGGAGTGCGCACCGAGAAGCGCCCGGACGGAAAGCTCCTCGCACACGTCGGCTTCCCCGACCTGGCGCGCTCCGACTTCGAGCGGGGCCCAGACGACCTGAAGAAGAGGGGCGCCGGATCGGGCATGATCACCCGGCTCACCAACGCGCTGGAGAAGGCACCCGCCCTTCAGCAGGCCGACCGTACCCGGCTTCCCGAACTCGACGAGCAGATAGCGCTCTTGCAGTCGGCTCAGGCCGCCGCCGACTTCACCCCGCAGATCGAGCACGCGCGAGCACGCGCGAACCTCCTGGACGATGTGGTCGGGCGGATCGCTGACCTGGACAAGCTGCCGGAGATCGACGAAGACGAACTCGACAAGAAGCTGACCAAGGCCCAGCGGCGAGCAGTCGTTGAGGAACGACGCCAGGCCCGCGTTCCTCTCCAGGGCGCCGTAGACGCGGCGGTCCGCAAGCTCGACGACTTCGACCGCAGGTTCCCTCAGCCCGATCGCACCGAAAGCCCTGCGCCGCCGGAAGAGCCGGAGTCGCAGCAGGACGTGATTCGGTTCTCCACCGAGCAGGTCGCCCAGACCCTCGACCAGCTGCATCCCAAGGACGACAACAGCAACGCGCCGGGCACCGCCGCGGGCACAGGAGACAACGGCCATAGCAGCAGCATTCCGGCGACGGTCCCGGCATCCGGCGGTGAGAACCCGGAAGCCGCCACCGACCGGCCGCAGCCTGCCCGCAACGACGATGCACCGCAGCCGGACCGTCCGGCCAGCGGAGCCGACGAGACCGCGGACGCGCCCCAGACCGACGCCGACACCGGCAATACGGTCGCCCTTGACCGCGACGAGGTCACCCAGCAGCTCGACGCCATTCGCCCCGCAGGCACCAAGGCGCCGTCAGCCATGACCACTCAAGAAATCGCCGACGAGATCGTGGCCTTGATGGAGCGGGAGATGACGGACGGCGAGCTGAGCGGCGCCGACCGCACCCGCATGGTCGTACTGGAAGCAGAGAAGGACCGTCGTGCCGGGCGTACACCAAAGCCGGCACCGAAGAAGCCGGTGCGCACGGAGCCGGAAGGGGGCCTCTTCGACGTCGACGTGCCGAAGCCCCAGGGCCCCGTCGTCGCCGCCGATCCGAGCAATCCGCTCGACCAGCCCGACGATGCGTTTGGCACTCCGGACATGTTCGCTGCCCTTGAAGGACGCGACACCAGCCGACTGCGCCCCGCCCAGATACGCACTCCCGAGGAGCTGACGGAAGGCGACCGGTACACCGACGCGAACGGCCGCACGCACACGGTCGCTGAGCCGCCCCAGCGCACCGGTCGGGGCCGCATTCGCATCGTGACCAGCGACGGCGAGGAGCAGTTCCACGAGCCTGACGCCGAACTGCGGCTGCGGTACCCGGACGAGGAGATCACCGACGCCCGCAACGAGCAGTCGATGCCGAGCCGCCGCGACGATGACGCGGCACACGACCGTGAGGGGACCGCTGCGGCGGCTCCCCAAGAGGACGGCACCGACGATGACGCGGTCCCGCAGGTCGGGGCGCAGGACGACGAGCAGCCGAAGGACGACGGTGAGCAGGACCAGGCCGAAGCGGAGACGCACGACGACGAACAGTCGGAAGTCCAGGACGACGAGCAGCCTCGCCGTGACCGAGGTTCGGACGCAGACCCCAGCGGGCCGGACGGTGCCGCTGAAGGTGCCAGTGGTGGCCCCTCAGCACCGGACACCAGCGGCGGCCGGGAGGAGCGCGGCGCAGAAGGCCAGAGGCCGGGCGCCGAGGACGACCGAAAGCGACCTCCTCGCCGTGCGGGCCGCGGTCCTGACCGTGGCCCCGACGCCCCAGGGCCCGATTTGCCGCACCGACGCCGCGGCCCCGCCGACGGGCCGGTAGATGACAGCGAGGCGCCCGGCCGTATGCCGCCGCGTACCGTGGGCGACCTCCGAAAGGCATGGCAGCGTGGCGACGGGCTGACCGCTGAGGAGAAGACCCCCGAGCGGCGCGCCTTCCTGGCCCGCCTCGCCGACAACCCCACGCTCGCCCTCTCCTCCGGCGGCGGGTTGGTCACCTGGACCGACGACACCACTCCCGACGGAATGAGGCGCTGGCAGTTCGGGCAGGCCCGCAACGGCGGCCGCTTCGGCAACATCACGCTCGTCGCCAACAGCGCCGATGACGCACGCGACTTGGCCGACCTCTTCGAGATGACCCCCAATGCTGACGGGCAGCCGCTCGACTGGCAGCAGCCGCTCACCCGGGAGGTCATCGACCAGTGGCGCGACCGCGAGGGCCGCACGCTGCCCGAGGCACTGCGCGCGATGCGCGACCTGTTCCAGGACGGCAACGAGCCGGACAGCAGCACTCCGGACCGGGCATCTGCTGTGCTCCCGGAGGACCTGTCCCACCTGGACGACGACGATCTCGCCACCGCCTGGGGGCGGGGCCTCTCCGAAGCTGACCAGCAGCGTGTGGCCGCCGAGATGGACCGGCGTGACGACGCGGACCAGCGCGTGCGGGACACCATTCCCGCGACGTCGGCAGCAGACGCCGAGGACATTCAACGTCGCGGTGAGGCCATGGACGCCGCACTGGGCTTCGGTACTGCCGACGTCTCGCGGCGCCCGCAGACCCGCGAGGAGCGGTTGCAGAACGAGTTCCAGGAAGTCGACGAGGCCCGGTATGCCGCGGCGGTCGACGCCACCAACGGCTACTTCTTCAGCAAGACAAGCAGGCGTCTCCCGCCCATCAGCGAGCGTGATCTGTTCTCCGGCGGCAGCCTGTCCCGGTTCGGCCGGTGGCGGGACTACGCCAGCGAAGAACTGATCGAATGGTTCGACAACAACGGTGGGCGGCTCACCTACAACCAGTACCGGCAGCGCCGCCGCGCGGACGAGCGGATCGAGCGTCAGCGGTACGAGGAGGAGCAGCAGCTCGCCGCTGCCGCTACAGACGCCAGCAACCCGAGCGACGTGGACGCTCAGTCCAGTACACCGGGCAGCATCCGGTCCGAGCCGGATGAGCGCGACACAGCCGCTGATGTCGGTGAGACGGCGGCATCGGCAGCGCCGGATGGTGAGGGGGTGAGCAAGCCACGCTTCACCGACGTCGAAGAACTGCGGCAGCGTCTGCGGGAGGGCACGTTCGACGACCGAGGCGTGCAGAGCAACTTCTGGGCTCGGGAGAACGCTGACACGCTCGCAGCCAATCGCACCCTTCAGCTCACTCCGGGCGGACGTCTGGCTCTGGCCCGCTACAAGGACACCCGCGATGCGAACCGCTGGAACATCCTCGCTCCCGGCTCCATGATCTCCCTGTTCTCCTACCGCGATCGGGACGACGCACTGCGGATGGCGAACGTGCTCGAAAGCGTCCGTGACGCGGACGGCCACCCGTTCCCCTGGGATGCCGCGGATGCTCCCAGCCGAGCACAGACCTTCCGCGGGCGGAACGGCGACACCTTGGGTGTTGCCCTGGCGCGGGCCATCGCAGACGAGTACAGCGACGACCCGAACTGGAAGAACCACACCAAGTGGCTGGCCACTCGTGTCCTGGCCGACGAGGACTGGCTGGACCAGCACTACGACAAGTGGAGGCGCGGGCAAGAAGCGGCCGGATACACGATCCCCGCCTCGCCTCACGATCTGCAAGGTGGCGACGACATCTCCGCCATCGCCGGAATGCGTGGTGACCTCACCCCGAACTCCGCGCGCGTGACGGTGGCACCTCGCGGCACTGCCGACTACCTGACCCGCGGCTCGGTGGGAGGCGGTATCGACTTCCCCTTCGGCGTCCTTGGGGACTACGCCGTCGACCGTGGAAGCTCCACTCGCATCTACAACCCCGACGGTGACCAGATCGACGAAGTCCGCCAGAACTTCCAGGCGTTCGGGTTCATCGACGACCCACGGCGTCCCCGCGTCCTGCGCCGGCCGCGCCCGGACGAGGTCCAAGTCAGCGCTGGCCACTCGTCGGACGCGACACCGGTGCACGAGCCGGACGTCACCGCGACCCCGGTCTCCCTTCCGGATGCTCCCGCGAAGGAGCTGCCGCAGGGAGAGCCGGAGACGATCGGCGGTCACCCCGCGCACTGGGTCACCATCGACCAGTTGAACCCCGGTGACATGGCGCGCGTCGACGGCACGACCCACAGGGGCCGGGCGGTGACCCGCGCCGGATACGTCCTCAACGCTCCGGAGCGTGTGACGGTCACCAGGCGGGGCCGCACCGAGGACCTGTGGCGAACGACGATCGGCGAGAGCCCCGAAGGCCGCAGCGGCAGCCGCGGCACCGTCTACTCCCCGCTCAACGCCAGCGCCGCCCGCGCCGAGGCGCCGGAATCCGCCGTCCCCGGCGCCCCGGCAAGCGGCGCCCAGGGGGACGTCATCAACGGCGACCTGCCGGACATCATCGCTACCGACCGTCGTGGCCGCGGCCTCTTCCCTGGCAGTCACGTCACTGGCGGCGGTGACCGTGAAGGCACGGTCACTGGTGTCACCGACACCACGGTGGCCGTACGTTGGGCCGATGGCGACGCCGACTACGGTGTTGCTCCGTCGTCCCTCACGCTCAACGACACCACCGACCGGCGCCTTGCAGGCTGGACCTCCACCGGGCAGCGTGTCCGGACCGGCCACATCGTCTCCGACGAGCACGGTGCGCTCCTTGGCCCGGTCGACGAGATCGACGGCGACAGCATCACGGTCACCACCGCCGGGGGCACCATCACCCGAGGGGCCGCGGACCTTCGTGTCGTCGGCGAAGTCAGGGACACCGCCCCCGACCCTGCGCCCATCACGGGCATCAGCGAGCCGACTGCCGCCGAGATCGGCAAGGGCGACGTAGTCGTGCTCGACCTCGACGGCGCTCCAACTACCGTGGAGATCCAGGACACTGCCCGCGACGGGGACCGGGTCACCCTCGACTACGTCGACACCACCACGGGCGAACTCGGCACCATCGACATGGACGCCACAGCCGTCGTCCACAAGGCCGAAGGCCCGACCGGTGACGCCCCAGACCTCGGCCCAGACGATGCGCCGGCCGCCAACGACGAACTCACCGTGCACGAGCCGCTGCCCGCGCTCGACCCCGTCACCGGCCCGACGGTCGACCCTGACCTGACGCCTGCCGACCGCGATGCCATCAGCGATAACGGCAACAGCCCCGAGGACGCCCCGGACGCCCAGCAGGCCGCAGCCCGTATCGGAGCCGATCTGCCCGTCACGCCGGAACAGGCCACCGCCTTGGCGGCCCAGCTTCGGGCAAACGCGGACCCGGCAACCGCAGGGGGCCGTGCCGCGCTACGCGCAGCCGACCACCTCGACCGCGCCGTCGGCCGCACCGCGCCGGAAGAACTCGACCGCCCCCGGCCGTCCAACGCGGCACAGATCGGCGAAGGCGACATCGTCGCCATGCCCGATGAACGCCGTGGCGATGAGATCCACACGTACCGCGTCATCGACGTGGAGGAAGGCCCCGGCGGGGTACGCAGCCTGCTCCTGGAGGACGAGAACCGGCAGTGGAGGCGCCGCCTGGTCCACGCCGCCATGCCCGTGTGGCAGCTCCCCGAGCCTGCCCCGGACACCCGCGAGGGCAGCAGCGCCCCGGCGCCGGACGCGTCTGCCGCCCCGCGGGACCCCAATCGGCCGATCGCCGCGATGCGGCGCCAGATCGTCGACGACCACAGCCTCACGGTGGCCATGCTCATCATCGACGAGGCGGTTGCCGGGACCGAGCCGCACGGAGACGTCCACGCTCTGCGCGAGCAGATCGCGCAGCGTCTGACGCCCGACGCCCTGCAAGCCGCCAGGTCCAGCGCCCGTCAGGACGCGAATGCCGCCCTGGACGCGGCGGGCATCACCGGCCGCGACCGCGCCGCCGTACAGCAGGCCCTCCGCCACGCCCGCGACAAGGCGCACGAGCGGACTGTCCGGGCCGCGCTGCGCACGATCAACGACCTGGAACCGCTGCCTGGCGAGTCCGACGAGGACCTGGCGCAGCGCGCGGCTGGCCTGCTGCGGCTGATCCCGGGCCGGGACACCGCCGCCCCCTCACCGTCGCACCGCAGCGACGCTCCGGACGGCGGCGGCTCCACCGATGCCGCCGCCCACGTCGACGAGGCCGTGGCCGCACTGCTGCGGCAACTCGAAGAGGCCGGGGTCGACCCCGCCGACGCTGACGCGCTGGCCCGGCTTCTGGCGGCGCAGCTCGACGGAACGCGCGACGCCGCCGCACGGCGTATCGTCCGCCGCGCCGCCACCGCGTCCACGAGGACCGGCCAGCCCGGCTTCCTCGCGAACGTGATCGATCTGCTCTGGCGTATTGCTCGTCGTCTCATTGAGCTGGTGAAGGCCGCCGCTCGCAAGATCGCCGAATCGTGGCGGGAGAACCGCGACCGGCTCTCCCGCCTGAAGACGTTCCTGCACCGGTTGGTGGCTCGGGTACGCAACTGGCCGGAGTCCCGCCGCCTGGCGCGGCTGAACGCCGCCCTGGACCTTCCGGACGTGGACGGGGAATCGCTGGCCGCACGGGTCTCGCAGTGGGCGGGCCTGCTGCCCGACCGCGGCCGGTTCGGGCTGGCGCGTCGTCGTGTCTCCTGGTGGCGGCCGACGACATGGGCGCAGCTCGCTGCGGGCAGGCTCCCCGGCCGAGTCGGGGAAACCCGGTGGGTGCCAGATCGCGCCTCCGACGGGGGCCCCGGCACCACCGCGCTGCGGCACATGGCCGCGCTGCGAGCGGCGGGCGCAGACGTCGACCGTGCCGTGACTCGCCACCTGGCCGATGCGCTCGGCGACGACTTCGGTGGCGACCCGCACGGCGCCCTGCGGGACGCGGACGAGTACGTGGCCGACACCGAGCGGCGTCTGCTCAACCTCCAGGCAGCACGCGCCAGCACCGTCCTGGACTTGGGCATCGACGTGGAGATTGCCGCCGCCCGCCGGGAGGCCGCGGCTGCCCGCCGCACATGGGCAGACCTCCGGGCCCGGTACGCCGCCGCGGTGCCGGATGCTGTCGCCGCAGCATTGGCCGACGTCCGTGACCTCGGCCCGCAGGGAAGTGCGGGCATCGTGTTCGGCCCGGACACCACCTCTGATGCCGAACGGGCCGTACGCAACGTTCAGCGCCTCATTCCCAGGGACTGGCTGGCCACGCCGGAAGGGCGGCGGCTCACCGCGGTCACCGGTGATGCTGGCCGGTACGAGCCTGGGGCAGGCCGTGCCACGGTCGCTGACCTTGGTGACGCGGGAGTAGGCACGGCTGCACACGCCTTGGCCCAGCACCTCGCCACGCACCTGCCGGACCTTGACGCCGCGCAGCGCGCCTTCTGGTTCACGCGCACGCACACCGGCCGCCCCGGCGCCCGCACGCTCGACCGCACCGCTCTGGGACGTCTCCTGGCGCAGCAGCAGACGCAGACCGACACGGGTGACAGCCTCGCCCGGTCGCTGCAGGCCATGTTCACCGGTGAGTGGTACCTGGACGACGACATGCGCTCGTTCCTCCTCGGCCTGCTCGCCACCCGATGAAGGAGAAGAAAATGCCGCACACCGTCACCGGCCGGTTCGACGACGGCTCCGCCTACCAGGTGCAGGTCACTGGGGATACGGACCGGCCGGTGATCGGCTCCGCCCGCGCGGCCGCGCTCGTCGAGCTGCACGTCGACGAGTCGATCTTGCTGACACCGACAGGTCCGCTGCGCGTTGTAGCCGGGGACGCCGAGGAAACCGTACTCGCAGTCCTGAGTCGCTACACCAACGTCATCCCGATGGGGCAAGGAACAACTAGGCTGTAAGGAGTGGGTGACCGTCTGGAAGGGGGTGTGATGGGACAGCAGGAACCCGCGTCTCGTCTGAAGCGGGCCAAGAAGGCCAGGTGGATAGAAGTCGAGCTGAGCTCAGGCTACGTATCCCTCCTCGACCTGGCAGTGCCCGATGGCCAGAGCTATCTGAGCGAGCGACTCAGCGTCACCGCACCAAAGCCGATTGCTGGGCTTTGGGACCTCCTCTATGACCATGCAGAGGCTGATGCCCGGGCACGCTTCAAGACGGCTGCTGAGGAACTGCGGTACGCAGCGACCCTGGCCGAACGGCGCGCCGCCGTTTCGGAGTTCCTTGCAGCCCTCGCCCAACTCATCGTCTGTTCGCTGCGCTTCCTGGTCCGTGTGCTGCTGGCACTGCTGTCCCGGCTGCTCGGCCGAGAGACAGTCGACGAGACATTCACGTGGATGCCAGACCCGATCGATACAGCGCCCCAGATAACGCCTAGAGGCCCCAACCTTTCCTTCCCCGTGGCGAGTCACTGGGGCGGGTACCACCGCAGCACGCTGGGGAGCGTTCTACTGGCTGCATGAGTAACCCGCCGACCAAGCAAGGTCGGAAGGCACAGATCATGTTCTCCCTGATCGACACGGCTCCCTGGGGGGCTGTTTTCGCTGTCATCGTGCTCACCATCCTGCTCTTCGGAGCGCGCTTCCTCATCCGCGAGGTATGGCCGCAGAACAGCGCACACCGCAAGGCACTTCTTCAGGAGTGGCAGAAGGAAAGAGCCCGCCGCAGGCGCGAGCTGGACGGCGAGCAGCAGGAGTAACACAGGACGCCGAAGGCGCCGGCAACGATCAACTGCGGTACTGGGCCTGGGCGCGCCCGCTCGGTGAGGGGAGGGGGCGCGCCGACCGCTGGCACCTATACCCCACGGTTTGGGTGACCGCGAGAGCCTGCTGTGTACAGGAAGCATGGCAAGTGCAGCGAGACGCAAGCGGCTTCTTGCCGACATGCTCCGCTGGTGACCAGATACGGATTCGCCATCAAGGCACTCCCGAAAGGCGGCAAGCCTTTCGAAGACGAAGACGAAGATCAGGACCAGGACGCGGCAGACATAACCAGCTCCGGCGCCCCTCCGATTCCTAAGAAGCCGAACGAGGCTCCGGAGTCCGACGCAGAGGAGGACGCCTCGGACGATACGGCCGACGACGCGATGACCACACCGGGCCCCGCGGGTGAGGAGACGCCCACCGATGGCGCCGCGTCCCCGGAAGACGAGACAGCCGTCGGCGCGGTGCCCGGCTCAGAAGACGACGCCCGTCCATGGTCCGGCGACATGTACGACGAGGGCGACGAGACCGAGCCAGCCGCCGCGTTCGCCGCCTACAACGGCGGGGACGGGGAAGAGGCCTGGCTCGACCAGGCCCCGGACGGCACGCTGACGGGGTGGGTCCGCGATGCCACTGGTCAGGTGTGGCGATACACGGACCCGGACATCTGGGCCATCGACGTTGATGACGCCCAGATGACCCGCACCCACAGCCAGGGCAGCAGCGGCGGCGCCGACGGGACAATGGACGCTGAACGCGGCGGGCAAGATCCGCTGTTCCCGCCGAAACAGAATTAGGAGCCAGACCGGTGGAGCTGAACCGCCAGAGATACCTGGCGCTCCTCAACGAGGGCAAAACAGCGTTCGCGCAGGGGGACCCCTCCGACGCCTGCCCCTACGACCAGTACAGCGCCGACCAGGAGCAGCAGTTCGGCGCCCGCTACTGGACCAAGGGATGGATGGCGGCGCGCACGGCTGCCGAAGCCAGGAACCCCCAGGCAGAGATCAGTACAGGACAGTAGAGGGGCGAGCACGGCACGGTCCGCGGCGACCAACTGTCCACCGCCGGAGGTTCCTCGCCGTGCCACCCGCCCCCATGTCCCGAGCCCCTGCATCCCGTAAGGGCATCTGCCGGGCGATCTTCGCTGTCACGGGCGTTGTTGACGAAGTCGCGGACCTGATCGTCCCCGGCGCGTTCGGTCACACCCTTGCGACCAGACCCGTCAAGACCGTGTGGCACCACGAGTGGAAGCAGCCCATCGGTGTCGTTCTGGAGATCGCCGAGTGGCAGCCCGGCGACCCCCGGTTCGCCGACATCCCGAACTGGCCCACAGGAGCCGGGGCCCTCGTCGCGACCATCCAGTTCAACCTGCGCACGTCCCAGGGTCGCGACGTATATGAGCAGGTACGGCAGTGGCACGAGCACGGCGAAGCCCAGTTCTCCATCGGCTACCGCGTCCCTCCGGGCGCTGCCACAAAGCGCGCCGACGGCGTCCGCGTGATCCACAAGCTGGACTTGTACGAGGTCTCCCCGGTCCTCCACGGCGCACATCCCATGACGAGGTCCTTGGAAGTCAAGGCCGACTCGGTCGAGCTGGAGCACAAGACCACGGCGTCCAGCGGCCACATCGACGTCAAGGCCGCCGAACAACAGGCGGGCCGCGGCGTCATGGTCGCGCTGTATCTCCCCGCCAGCATCGCCGCAAGGATCGCCCACCGCGACGGCACCGCCGCGCGCGATCTGCACATCACCCTGGCCTACCTCGGCGAGACCGATCAGCTCCCTGGCCAGCCCGACGACCTTGCCGGCATCGTCGCCGCGGCCCTCAACGGCGCCGCCCCGCTCGCCGGGACGATCGGAGGCATCGGCCGCTTCCCCGACAGGGGCGACGGTGAGCCCGTGTTCGTCCCCGTCGACGTGCCCGGCCTCAGCGACCTCCGCACACGAGTCATCAACGCACTCGCCCTGTCCCCTTTGGCCGGGGCCCTGCGCACCGACCATGGGTTCACCCCGCACGTGACCCTCGGCTATGCGCTACCGACCGACACCCCGGTCGTGCCGCCGCTTCCCGTCGCCTTCGACACCGTGCATGTCGTGCGCGGCCCGGACGCCACCCCCATCCGCCTTACCGGACAGGCCGTCGGCGACATACCCGTCCAGGAGACCGGGCCGCAGCCGGGCGCGGGCATCGGGCCGCGGGCGCGCGTCGAAGCGAAGACCGCCCGCGCCGCTGTCCTCGAAGCCAAGGCGGCAGGCAGTGTCTACCGGCCCACCCACGCCGAGCACGACAGCGCCCGAGCCACCGTCCTCGAAGCCAAGTCCCGCATCACCCCAGGAGCCACCGTGCCGCTGATCCAGCCACTTCCCGCCTCGTACGAAGAGATCCGAGACCGGCTCGGCATCGCAGTCCGCCGCCTCCTCGTCACGGAGGACAATACCTGGACGTGCGTCGAAGCCACCTACCCTGACCGCGTCATCGTCTCCGTCCATCAGGACGACAGCGAACCGGTCAACTACGCCGTGCCTTACGACAAGACCGGCGACGAGATATCCCTTGGCGCCCCGCAGCCTGTCGAGCTGACCACCGTGGTCATCCCCGAGCAGGGCCCTGCCCGTACCGCCGACAACAGCGAGACCGCGCACAGTCGGATCGCGCAACCGACCATCCGCGCCCTCGCGGACGCCACCGCGCGCGTTCAGGCCGCCGACAGCGCACAGCAGCTCGAACCCGTGCGTGCCACCGTCGGTGAACTCCTTGCCGCGCTCTCCTCCAAGGGCTTGGACATCAGCCCCAGCGGCGAGGACGACCAGCAGTCGCCCGCGGCCGCGCCCTCCCTGATGGCCGGCAACGGCATCGACCTGTGGGACGACGACCCGTACGACGAGCCCCACGACCCCAGTCCCGCCGTCGCCGACGAACCGAGCGATGACGAGGACGAGGACGCTGTCCGCCTGGACGCCGACGAGGTCAAGTCGCAACTGGCGGCAATCCAGGGGTGACTGTCCTGTCCTAGTGCTGGTGGTGAACCGTCCGCTCAACCTGGCGAGCGGCCCCGTTGCTGGAGCGCGTACGTGCGTCCCTCCGTCAAGTGAGTCACGACGTATCGTTCCTGGGCACAGTGGGAGGCGGCGGCCTCGATGACGGTCGTCAGGTGCGTCTCTGCGAGCACGACGACACCGGTCTCCATGTACCAGCGGATCGTGTGGCCGACGAGCCTGGCCGATATGAGCCGGGCCGTGCGGTAGCGCCACCCGAAAGCGCTGACGGCGAGGAGATGGTCCGCGACTTCCTGGGGTGAGTGCGCCGGTGCGGCGGCGTCGTACCCCTCTCGCAGGCCAAGGCCGACTAGGACACCGGAGAGCGCCTGAGAGGGCCCTGGTATCCAGCCAGTCTCTGCGGCGAGTCTGTGTACGGCGGCATCGCATGCCGGGAGGTCCGGCGTGCCGTACGTACGGCTCGGGTCCCGGTACAACAGAACCTCAACCACTGGGTCGGCGGCCTCGCCGGGCAGCATCGCCGCCACCGGCCACGTGTGCGCCAGCGCGGTAAGCGCGTGCCGAACCTGTTCAAGGGGGGCAGCTGGCACCCGGAACGAACGCGTCCAGACCCCGTCTGCGGAAGCGACCTCGATGTAGGACATCAGTTGATTGTGCGGCGCGCGGACCATACCGAGGGGTGGTTCGCCACTATCACTGAGACCGGACAGTAACGACCGCGATCCAGCCCCGCCCACGCCTCGGAGCCCCTACCAGCCACCCTCGTGGTCACCGCCCAACCGAGAACAACAAAACAGCAGGTCAGAGCCGTGTGCTGCCGTCCTCCCGTCGCGTGAGGAACGGCAGCACGCGACGTTAACCACCCCCACTCTCTCAAATGCCCCGCGTTGTCGGGTCGTCCCGGTGCTGGCCGGGCGAGCGACGCACGTCAACCGCACCCCAGCACGTGGAGAGAGCACACCGTGAGCACCGCCGTCACCCCGGAGAGCAAGTCCTTCATCAAGAGCCTCCGGGCCCAGCTCGCTGAGAAGTCCGCTGAAGCAGAGCGGATCTCGCAGACTTTCAAAGTCGAGGACAACGGCGGTTTCGTCGTCTCCACCGAGCAGGCCAACGCCTTCAAGCAGGTCTCCGCTCAAGCCATGGAACTCAAGCAGCTCATCGCCAACGCCGAAGGCATGAGCGAGGTCAAGCAGTACCTCTCAGCACCCGACTCCATACCCGCCGCGGGCCAGCACTACGGCCAGAAGCCGCAGGGCGCCATGGAGGGCAAGAGTCTCGGTGACCTCTTCGTCGAGAGCGACGCCTACAAGAACGCTGCCCAGGCCGGGTTCCGCGACCGCCCGTACGTCCGTGCGGAGATGGAGGGCAAGAGCATCTTCAGCCTCTCCGCCGGAACCGTCACCCACCAGGCCCTCGGCTCCGCGCAGAACCTCGGTATCGCCGAGCGCGAGTACCGGAAGTTCCACATCCGCGACCTCTTCCCCAAGAGCAGCACCAAGCAGGCCGTGCTCTACGGGGCGCGCGAGACCGGCTGGACCAACAACGCCAAGCAGGTGAAGGAACGTTACGGCGCCGACGGCACCAGCCCGGCCACCGGAGCGGACACCGACACCTGGGGCCGGGCGCCGCGTTCGAAGCTCTCGCTCGTCCCGGTGATGTACCCGGTCAGCGAAATTGCCCACCTGCTCGACGCCCACAAGAACATTCTCAGCGACGAGCCGCGCCTCAAGACCTTCATCAACTCCAGGATGATCGAGGGCGTGAAGTACCAGGAGGACTGGGACCTCCTGCACTCCGTCGGTGACGGCCAGTCCCTCACCGGCATCTTCAACACCCCAGGAGTCCAGCAGTACCAGGGACTCAACACCGACCAGTACAGCGTCCAGATCCGGCGCAGCATCACCAAGGCCCTGCTCGCCGAATACGACCCGACCGGAATCGTGCTGAGCCCGACCATGTGGGAGCACGTCGAGGTCGAGGAGGACAAGACCGGAGCGTTCCGCGTCGCCCTCCAGATCGCCGTCGGCGCGACCAAGCGCGTCTGGCGCCTGGACGTCGTCGAGACGACCGCGATGGCAGACGACAACTTCCTCATCGGCGCCTTCGGCCTCGGCGCCCAGCTCCACGACCGGGAGTCCGTCTCCGTGACCGTCTCCTCCGAGAATGCGGACAACTTCGAGAAGGGCCTGATCACGTTCCGAGCTGATGAGCGCGTAGCCCTTGAGGTACCGCGACCCGAGAGCTTCGTCATCGGCACCTGGACCCAGCCCACCGGCTGACCTCGCTGAGGGAGGCATCGCCTCACCGGGCGGTGCCTCCCCTCCGCTGCTTCTGTACGCCCTGACACGGAGGAACACCGGTGACGGACAAGGAACTCGTCGGACTTGCTGCCGACCTAGACGCGCTGACCGAAGCCCCCGCAGCACGCAAGGGGCCGCCGTGCAGTGTCGGGGCCGTACTCACGTCGGTCGGCGAGGAGACTGCGGCGACCCTGCACCGAATCCTCAACACACCTGCGGTTTCCTCCACCGCCATTGCTGAAGTGCTCAGCCAGCATGGCCGTGCGGTCACCGCCTACACCGTGGCGCGTCACCGCCGCCGCGGTGAAGCCAACGGATGCCGGTGTGCGCGATGAGCCTCACGAACGACCTGGAGGCACTGCTCCAGCCCGCCCCCGTCGGGAAGTCGAAGCCGAGTGAGGTGCTGCGGGCCCCGGCGCCCGCGCCGCGCGGCTGGGAGGCTGGAGTCCGATATGAGCCGGGCGGCACCATGGTCGTCACCGCACCGGCCGCCGAGCAGCCCCCTAATAGCGAAGCGGACTGGCGCGCCCGCGTCGAAGAACTCGGACTGGCCGTTCCCGACGGCTGGAGAGTTCGCCTCGTCGAAGCTCGCCATGATCCGGCCGCCTGGCACCGCTTCGCCCAAGGCGAGGACGCGGTCACCCGACCGGTCTGGCGCTGCCGTTACGTCATTGAACCAGCCGCTCCCGCCTGGCTTTCCGCGGGCGATGTCGACGCCCTGGTCCGCGACGCGATGCGCCGGCGCCGCAAGCCTCGCGCTGCCACCGAGGCCGCGGAGCGCGCGCTGATCGTCGTGTACGCCGACGCACAGGCGGGCAAGGTCGGCCGTGACGGTGGGACGCCGGAACTGGTCGGACGCGTCGCGGAGCGCTTCGACAAGCTCGACGATCACGTGCGGGATCTGAAGGCCATCGGCCAAGGCCCCACATGCGCGTACTGGTTGGACGCCGGAGACTGCATTGAGAATTACGAGAACACTGGGCAGCAGGCGTACACCAACGACTTGTCGCTGACGGAGATGATCCGCGTCCACCGCAGGATCACCTTCGAGGGGCTGGATCGTCTCGCCGGGCGCTTCGGGCGCGTCGTCGCGGCAACGTGCGGCTCGAACCACGGCCGAGTTCGCCGCGGCCGCGAAGCGGTTGGCCCGCCCAACGACGACTGGGGCATCGAGGTCATGTCGCAGATCGCCGACGCGTACGCCCGGAACGTAGATGCCTACGGTCACGTCTCCTTCGTCCTCCCGGAGAAGTGGCGAGAGGCGATAAGCCTCGATGTCGCCGGGACCACGGTGGGCCTGGCGCACGGGCATCAGTACCCGCGGCCGGAGAAGGCCGGGGACTGGTGGCGGGCGCAGAGCTTCGGCCGCCAGGCCATCGCCGACGCCGCCATCTTGATCACGGGCCACTACCACACCTTCCGCGCCCAGCAGCTCGGGAACGGACGCCTTCACCTCCAAGCGCCCACCCTCGATAACGGCAGCGACTGGTACACCGCTCGCAGCGGCGAAGTCTCGTCTTCGGGGCTACTCGTTCTCAGCGTTGGGCCGGACGGCTGGGATCATCTACGGCTGCTCTAGACGCTCAAGATCATTCTTGCCCAATTGGGCAAATCCTCGGGACGCGACCCAAGCACCTGTCCACCCTCATCCTCCTCCACGATCCCGCATCGGAGGAAGGACACCATGGGCCTGTATCGCCAGGATGGCACCCGCATCACGAAGGCAGCGTTCCCCGCAGCCGCACTTACAGATCCGCCCGTCAGGGTCAGCGAAGACGTCTACGTGTCCGAGCCGTACGGGCGCGGCGACGGGCAGCCCGAGGGCTCCAAGCGCCTTCTGCTCTACCAGGCCGGGACGATCGTCCTGCGCTCCGCCATCGACCGCTTGTTCACCACGGCGACCGTCACCAGCATCAGCCCTACCAAGGGCCCAGCCGCGGGCGGCACCACCATCACGATCAAGGGCGATCACCTCGACGGCGTCTCCGCTGTCCGTTTCGGCGACACCGCTGGTACCGGTCTTCGCGTGCGTTCGGCCACCGAGCTGACCGTGAAGACACCGCCAGGCGGTGCCGGGGCCATCACGGTCGAACTCGCCGACGACAGCGGCACCGTCTCGGCGGGCATCGGCTTCACCTACGAAGCCCCGGCTGAAGGCTGACCACAGCGCACCGTGCCGGGGCTCCACACCGAGCGGTCCCCGGCACCCTGCCCGTGGTTCAACCGTCCAGCTTCGTAAAGCCCGCCGTCGCACCTTCCCCGCTGAAGATCGCTCCGCTCCGCAACCGCGCGACACAAACTGGACTGCTCGTGCAGGGTGCGCGCGATCGGACCGAGACCCGCTTGAGGAGCCATCCATGGCCACCACTGCCCGTACCCGCAAGTCCGCCGCGAAGGCGGCCGTCGAGGACACCCCGTCTGAGGCGACCACCCCGCAGGCCGGGGCCGACTCGACCCCCACCGCACCCGACGCCGCCCCGCTGGAACCGCCCCACGTCGACGAGGCCCCCGAGCCTCCGGCGCCCAGCCCGTACGTCACACCGACCGAGGTCATCCCCGACGGGGAAAACCTGTCCGACGTCATCCTCGACGACGCCACCGGTCGGCCGCCCGCGGACGTGGACACCGTGTTCGTACCCCTCACCCCGTTCGGCTCCACTCTCCAGTGCACCATCCGCCTGGTCGAGCGCACCTTCCTCGGACCGCACCGCAACCCCGTCACCCGGCTCCTCCAGCCCAAGGGTGCCGTCGTTTCCGAGAGCATCGCTGCCCGCATTCGTGAACGTCTCGACGCGCAGGCCGCGACCACCGGCAGCAAGCAGTAAGGGAGCGCAGGGGTGTCGGTCTACGACCACAAGCCCATGTGGGCCGGAGCGCACTACGACCCCGCCCCGGCTGGCGGCGAGGTGACGCGCCTCGACCTCTATGCCACACCCGAGCGGGACGGGCCGGTTGTCGCGTCAGCCGCGCCCGCCGTCCGGCTCCGCCCCGGGGCGTACCGGTTCGATCTGCCGGTTGTCGCGCCCGGCCGCTACTGGGGTGCGGTCACCTTCACCCCCAACGCCGTGGCACAGCCTGTCACGGACACGTCCGTGCGCCTCGACCTCCCCACGGGCCAGGGGCTCGTCGCCTCCCCCGAAGCCGTCGCCGACGCCCTCGGCGTCCCGCTTCCCCTCACCTCCAGCCAGCGCAGCACGTACGAGGAAGAGATCCGCAACGCGCAAGCCGACGTCGCGGCCTACCTCAACCGGACATTGGTGCCGACCGCGACAACCCTTCGCGGCATCACCCCACACCGGGCGGATGCTCTCGACGACATCGACGCTTGGCCCGTTCACCTCGACGACATCGCTGAAGTGGTCTCCTACCGAGCCAACCCCGACGGGACGTACGACGTGGATCTCCTTGTCGGGCTCAACGGCGCCCGGGAGGAAACAGTCGTGCGGTACGTCGTCGCGCACGCCGCCGAATCCGTACGGCAGCGTCCCGGCCAGAACCCGGGGGCAGGTCGACGAGTCTCCTCGGTGAGCGCTGAAGGCCAGTCGATCTCGTACGACTCCGCGCCCGCCCCGGGGCAGGCGGGCGCTCTCCCCGTGATCGGCAGCCTGAACCGCCTGCGCCGCCTGGTGTTCCAGCCACTCTCTCGCCCGCCGCGCGCGCCGTGGCCGTACTCATCCAGCCGCCACTGGCGCTGACCGGAAGAAGGGAGCAGCCCCGTGGGTGACCGCTATCAGTCGTACGCCGAACTGGCGAGCGGCCAGATCGAAGGTATCCACTACCAGCGGATATGGCGGACCTCCGCGTTCTCCAGCCTGCTGCATCTGGCCATCCATGGGGGCGGGATCGAGCAGGGCACCACCGAACTGGCCGACGCAGCCGCAGGCGACGTCCACGATTTCTACACCCTCGACGCGTTCAAGGAGGCAGGCACCAACTCGGAGCTGCACATCACCTCGACGCGTTTCGATGAACCGCAGGGCCTGACGATGGCCAAGGACGCGAGTCACATCGTGTCCTGGCACGGCGCAGCGGGCACCACGACGATGACCTACCTCGGCGGGCTCGACTACAACCTCCGCGACCAGATCGGCGAGGCCCTGGCCGCTGCCGGCTTCGCGGTCAGCGTGGCTGCTGAAGAACTGAACGGGAACGACCCGGCGAACATCGCCAACCGCGGCACCCGCCGCATGGGCGTGCAGCTCGAACTCACCACCGCCCAGCGCGCCCAGTTCTTCGAGAAGGGGGACATGAGCCGCGCGAACCGGAAGAACACCACTCCGGCCTTCACCGCGTACATCACCGCGGTGACCACGGGCATCCGTCAGGCTCTGGTCACCCCGGGGAAGGGCTGAGACGGTGGCCGTCGTCCTGCCGAACCGACGGTTGACGCTCTACGCGTTCAAGCACCCGTGGGCCCGAGACGCGAACGGCGTCCCGGTACCGCCCGACCCGAGCCAACGACCAGAGCCGCGCGGGACCTGGCCCGGTTCCGCGCTGGAACAGCCCGACGGCCCCTGGTCTCTGCGTCTGGACCCGGCCGCCTGGCCGGTGGAGGCCGGTGACGTCGTCAGCGACGAGACCGGCATGACGTGGACGGTCACCACCGCCCGCCTGCATCAGGTGTCCGGCTGTCCCGTCGTCGATTACGTCCAGGCCACCGCCACCCGTAATCCGCCGGAGGTGCCGTGATGGCGGCGAAGTTCACCCCGAACCCCGCGCTGGAGACGCTGCTGGCGCGGATGATCGCCCCGCACGTCCAGCGCATCGCCCACCAGGTCGAGGTCGAGGCTAAGCGCCTCGCTCCGCCCACCAAGCGATGGGTCACGATGGCCGACGACAAGGTGCGCCCCACGCACATACAGGCGCATGGCCAAGTCGTGCCCGGCAACCTGCGCTTCACGGTCAACTCCATGGACTGGGACCGCCGCCACCGCGGTGTCAGCTCCAACACATACATGCGCCAGCCCCGTGACCAGTCGTCCCGCGCCGTGGCGAACCTGAAGAATTGCCGCTGCACCACGGCCATCGACCCGGAAGGCATCGCCCGGAACATCAGCACCGGCCAGCCGATCATCACCGACAAGAAGGTCACCGTGACCGTCACCGCGCGCGGCCCGATGGTCGTGGAGGCCGAAGTGGGCACCGTCTACCCCGGCAACCTGATCGCTGACGGCACTCATTTCATGGCCCGCGCCGCGGCGATCGTGGCCTCGCGACGCTGAAGCCCTGCCTCTGAGCACGCGACGCAAGCGCCAGTAGCAGCCCACAGTGCGCGCCATGACTACCAAGAACCTCACCAAGACCGCCGCGCCGGGGGCTCCGGCCGACGAGGTCAAGAACGTCCGCACCGCCTCTTCATCTGGCCCGGGGACGGAGACCGTCACGCTGTCGCACCACCTCAACATCGAGGGCCGCAGCTACCAGCCGGGGGACAAGATCCGCGTGTCCGCCGACTATGCCCGCCGCCTGCGCCGCCAGGGTTACGTCGCCCGCACCTGATGGCCGCGACGTACGAACTCGCCGAGGCCGATCCGGTCTCGGCTCTACTCGCCTGGCTCCAACCGCACCCGCTCGTGGCCAAGGCCCTGGGCGGGCCGGGCCGCGTGTCCGGGATCTCCGAGGCGCCGTGGCCGCACCTACGCGTCACCCACGGGCCCGGCGGCGACATGCGCTCCCTGACCTGGGCAACGGAGCCCGAGGTGACGCTGGAGGTGTACGGCGACCCCGGCGGTTGGCCGGGGCAGGCCGAGCTGCGGCGGATCACCCTCGCCTGCGCGGCAGCGGCCACTGAGCTTCCCGAGGCCCCGCACACGCCCGGTCAGCCCGTCATCAGCGGAGTCCGGCCCTCCGGCGCTCTGCTGTGGTCCCCGCTCGTCGACGGACAACCCCGCTGGCTCCTCGGCCTGCTGGTCACCCTGCACCCGTAGGCGAGGGCCCGGTTATGCGTGCGAGCGACGAGAGAGTGAGGCTGCACCTCGTGCCCCTGCGGCAGAAGCAGGCGAAAGAGTTCGTCGCCCAGTGGCACAGGCACCACCAACCGCCGGTCGGCGCCGTCTTCAGCGTGGGCGCTGCCGACCAGCACGGCGTCCTGCGGGCCGTCGCGATCGTCGGGCGGCCCGTCGCACGCCACCTCGACAACGGCGAAACCCTGGAGGTCACCCGCACTGCGACGGACGGCGTCCGCAACGCCAACAGCCTGCTCTATGCAGCCTGTTGGCGCGCAGCGCAGGCCCTGGGCTACTCACGGCTGATCACGTACACGCAGGCAGGTGAATCCGGGGCGAGCCTCCGCGGGGCCGGGTGGCGGGTCATCGCGCGACGCCCGCCCCGCGGAGGCTGGCATTGCGCGAGCCGTCCGCGAACACCGCGTGGAAACGAGCACGTCGCGCGGACCCTCTGGGAAGCGCCGTGACGCCCCGGCCAGCACGCGACGTTAATCGCCTCCTCTCCCCAAGGTTCCCGGGCCCGATCACCGGACCCAGGGAGAACCAACGTCATGGCAGGCGAGACTGCTAACAGCAACGAAATCGTCATCCCCTCACTCACGCGCGTGTGGCTCGCAGCCATCGGGGTCAAGGCTCCGGGTGACGCCACGGCCCCCATGCCGGAGGGCTGGCGCGCAGTGGGCCTCACCACTGAAGACAGCCTGAAGTTCAATTCGGAGCCCAACTTCGAGCAGGTGCGCTCGGCACAGAGCAGCTACCCGACCCGCACCTTCCAGACCCAGGACGCGGGCACCCTCGAAGTCGACTTGCAGCAGTGGTCTGGTGAGAACTTCCGAGCGGTGTACGGCGGCGGCGCCATCACCGAGATCACGCCCAAGGAAGGCACCCAGAAGCACTACCGGTTCGTCCCTCCCCGCATCGGAGGGCGCACCGAGATCGCCGCGTGCATCGAGGTCATCGACGGCGGCAAGCACTACCGCTACATGCTGCCCCGCACGATGCAGATGGAAGGCGTCTCCAAGGAACTGGCGAAGACCAAGGAAGCGATTCTGCCGCTTCGCCTTGCTCTCCAGGGCAGTGACGACGTGGACGCCTGGTACCTGATCACCGACGATCCGGCCTTCCAACCGGCGGCCGTCGACTCGCCTCCGGCATCCGGCTGACCACTCGCTGCGGCAGCGCGCGACACAAGCCGCCCCGGCTTGCCAGTGTCCGCGCGCTGTCGCACCCCGCGACTCAGCCCGCGCACACGAGAGGCCAGCCCTTCATGTCGTTCGTCATCGACCTCGACGCCGCCGAGCGGCGGGAAGTCCAGTACCCCTACGGCATCCCGGTCAAGTACCGCGAGGAGCAGTTCATCTATCCGGCCGAGCTGCCGGCCAAGGCGCTCGACCCGCTGCTCTCGGAGGAGCTGGACCTGGTCGGTCTGCTCCGCGATGTCGTCGAGGCCAGCGAGAACCCCACGGTCGGCCTTGTCGTCGACCTCCTCTTCAAGCGTCCGCATCTGCCGCGCCGGTTCGTCGAGGCGATCTACCAGGTGCACCGCATCCTCCTGGGCGAGGAGGAGTACGAGCGGTTCGTGGACCTGGGGCCCTCCCTCCCTGCGTACGTCCGTCTCACCATGGGCCTGATCAAGGTCTACGGAGTTGACCTGGGAAAGTCCTTCGGACTGGGCGACTCCTCCGAGAGCGATGGGGAGACGTCGAGTCCGACCTCAGCCTCCACCACGGGCTCGACGCCCGAGGAGTCTGGCGAGACCCAGGAGAGCCCGGCTTCATCGGACTGAGGCGTCTGATCGTCCTGATCGACGGCCTCCCCGAGAACTCCCGCCTCCAGTCCGCCCAGATCAGCGGGTGGACGAAGGAGACGGAACTTCTGGCCCAGTTGATCGAAGAGGTCAGCATCCTGGCCGCCGATCGGCGACGTGACGAACCGAAGTCCATCCCTCGCCCGTTCAACCCCGCCGACGCTGCCCACCAGCGGCGCGGCGCGCAGCCGCAGCCGCAGTCCGCCTCCAAGTTCACAGGGCACCGGCAGATGCTCGCGGCCGCGATGCAGAGAGGAATGGTCCGCAGTGGCTGAGGGCCTTCAGGCTGGCCGCCTGGACGTGCCGGTCGTCGCCGACCTCGCCGGGTTCGCGCGCAACCTGCGCAGCAAGATCGAGACGGCCGCCGAGGGCCTGGCCGTCAAGGTCAAGGTCAAGGTCGACTCCAAGGGCCTGCGCAAGAAGCTCGACACCGCCGTCAAAGAGGCGTCGAAGGGCGTCAGCGCCAAGGTCAAGATCAAGGTCGACGACCAGCGGCTGCGCACCGAGCTGGACGGCATCGCACGGCGTATCGCCGGTACGGACGTGCGTGTGCCCGTCCGGCCGGACGGCGACTCCGGTAGTGGCGGCCGCGGTGGCGGTCTGCTTTCCGGCGTCCGCAGCCTGATCCGCGGAGCCCAGGGGGAAGCCGACCGCACTCCGGTCAACGTGCCGGTGCGGATGCGGCTCCCGCGGGGCCGCGGGACGATGCGGATGCTCGGCATCGGCTCGCTGCTGTCCCTGGCGCAGCCCGCCGTCGCTGCGCTCACCCAGTACGGTGCCGGGCTGACGGCGCTCGTCTCAGCGGCCGCGCCAGCCGTCGGTGTTCTCGGCGCGATACCCGGGCTGATCGTCGCGGCGGGTACCGCGGCGATCGGCACGAAGGTGGCCTTTGCCGGGTTCGGCGAGGCCCTGAAGCAGACGCTCAAGGCGCAGCAGCAGGCAGGCTCCGGGGCCAAGCTGACCGCGGCCCAGCAGGAGGCGCTGGCGCAGTCCCTCGACGGACTGTCGAACTCGGCTCGCAAGACCGTCACGACGGTCGGGGGCTTGAGCGGGGCATGGCGCAAGATGCGCCAGTCGGTGCAGGAACGTTTCTTCTCGCAGGTCGCAGATGAGGTCAAGCCGCTCTCCTCCGCAGTGCTGCCTCTGCTGAAGGATTCGCTCGGCGACACCGCTGGGCAGATGGGCGACCTGGCCAAGCGCGGCGCGCAGTTCATGCAGAGCGGCCCGTTCCGCCGGGACTTTAAGAAGATCGCGGCCACCAACAGCAGCGCCATCGGGCACATGACCGACGGGCTCGCGAACCTGGGCCACGCGGGCATTGACTTTGCGGTGGCCTCCGGCCCTTTTGTCGAGCGGGTCAGCGGCGGTATCGAACGCTTCACGCAGTATGCGCGCGCCTCCGTTCAGGCCGGACGCGAGACCGGCTCCCTCGCGAAGTTCCTCGATCACGCGGGCGATAAGGCGGCTCAACTTGGGCGCTCCACCTGGGACCTGGTCAAGGGGCTTGGAGGAGTAGGAAAGGCCGCTCAGGACAGCGGCAACGCCCTGCTCGACGGGTTCGAGGGCTCGATGACCCGCTTTAAGAGGTGGGCGAACTCGGCCAAGGGCCAGACGTCGATGAAGCAGTTCTTCTCCGACGCTGCTCCAACGTTCCACGAGTTGAACCTTCTTGTCGGGGACTTTTTTCGCGGTCTGGGACGGGCTGCGAAAGACAACGGCGTCACCGATCTGATCCGGCAGATCAGGACCCAGTTGATGCCCGCCCTGGGCACGTTCTTCGACGGCATCGGGCATTCGATCGGTCCCGCACTGGTCAGCGTGGTCTCCAATCTGGCCACCGCCATCGGCAATCTGTCGGCGGCCGGCAGCGGGCTCGGCCTCTTGCTGGTCGCGTTCAACGGCGTGGTGCACGCCTTCAACTCGCTCATGCATGTGCTCCCCGGCGCGAACTTCGCGTTGTCCGCCTTCTTCGGCACACTGCTCATGCTGAAGGTGATCAGCGGTGTCACGAGCATGCTGCGCGGCTTGGGTACGTCGGTCGTGGCTGCGGGCCGGTCGATGAACACCACCGTCGGAGTGCTGCGCAACGGCACCACGGTCGCCGGGCAACAGGTTCGCGTCTGGGATCAGATGCGCACCGCCTACCGAGGCGCTGCCACCGAAGGCGGCCGCCTGTCCGGCACCGTGCGGGGCATCGGAGCGGCAAACAGGGTGGCATCGAACGCGCTGGGCGGCATGGTGTCCGCGCTCGGCGGGCCCCTCGGAATCGCCATCACTGGCGTCACCATCGGGCTGGGGTACCTCGCCTCGAAGCAGGAGGCCGCGGCCCGCGCCGCAGCCGCGCACGAGGAGCGCATCAGCTCTCTGTCCCAGGCCCTGGCGGACTCCAACGGCCAGATCGACGCGAACGTCAGGGCGCAGGCAGCGCAGTATCTCCAGGACGTCAAGCTCTCGGACGGCAAGGGCAAGCTCATCGACACCCTGCTCAGCGCGGATGTCACTCTCAAGCAGGTCACGGACGCCTACCTCGACCAGGGCGGCTCCATCGACGGGCTAGAGAAGAAGCTGCGGGGGCTCGCAGAAGGCACGAAGCACTACGCCCGGATCGGCGCCGACACCTTTGTCCCCAAGCTGAGTCCCCAGGGCGAGAAGTACCAGGCCGCGGCCGACGCTTTGAAGGGCATGAGCGGCGAGCTGGACAAGTCGAAGTCCAAGGCGAAGGAACTGAACGAAGCGGTCAACGGCTCGGCGAGTACCGGCACGTCCGCGTACGACCGGCTCCAGTCCGCCGTCCAGGGCTTCAGCGACAAGACCAAGAGCGCCGACGAACGGGTCGACAACCTTCGCCGTGCGCTCGACGCCCTCAACGGCAACTCCCAGTCCTTTCACGACGCTCAGGCGCAGCTCAACTCGGTGATGTTGCAGATCGACGACACGATGAAGGGCAACATCAGCCGCGCCGAGGGTTGGGGCAAGGCCCTCGTCGACAGCGACGGCCTGGTGAACACCGCCTCACGGAACGGTCAGACGCTCAACAGCCAACTCACGGAGCTGCGGGACTCCATGCTCGGCGTCGCGACCAAGGCGCAAGAGGCCGCGGAGCAGGGCGTGATGCCCATGTCTGAGGCGATGGACAAGGGCCAGGGCGCGATGGAGCGGGCCCGGTCCAAGGCCATCCAGCTCGCGCGGGACATGGGCATTCCCAAGGAACAAGCGCAGCAACTCGCTGACCAGATGGGCTTTATCCCCGACACCATCACCACGATCATGCGGACCTCGGGCGTCGACAAGGCCATGGCCGAGTTCCTGAGCCTGCGGGGCAAGCTCGACGGCTTGAAGGTCGGGGAGACCATCCGGATCAGCGCGCCCACCGCGGAAGCGCGCCGGCAGCTTGAGGCTCTGGGCTTCAAGGTCAAGACGCTGCCCGGCGGCAAGAAGGTGGCGGTCAGCGCCCCGACCGGTGCGGCGCGCGGAAACATCGCAGCTCTGGCCGCCGACATCAAGGCCGCGCCCAACAAGAAGAAGGTCACGGTCGAGGCCATCATCCGCAGGGCCGCGGGCGAGCTGAAGGCCGTCCGGGACAGGGTCGTTGACCTGCCCGCGAACCGAAAGGTGAAGGTCGACGCCCCGACGCGCCTCGCTCAGCAGCAACTGCGTGACCTGGGTTTCAAAATCAAGGGCCTTAAGGGGAAGAAGGTCGAGATCACCGCACCTGCGGGCACGGCCTCCGGGCAGGTCGGGGCGATCCAGCGCAGGATCAACTCGCTGACCGGCAAGACGGTGCACGTCACCGTGCAGTACTCCACGAAGGGCAAGCCATACGTCTCCGAGCATGCCGACGGTGGGATCGTCCGCTACGCCGACGGCGGCATCCGGGCCATGGCCGGACGTGTGAAGGCTTTCGCGAACGGCAGCGAACGGCACATCGCACAGATCGCGAAGGCAGGCGAGATGCGCCTGTGGGCGGAGCCCGAGACGTATCCCGGTGAGGCGTACATCCCGCTGGCGCCCTCCAAACGACGGCGCTCGGAGGAAATCCTCGGCACCGTCGCCAAGTTCTTCGGCGGCACCGTCGTCTACGGACGGGACCTGAAGCAACTCGCCAACGGAGCGCTGCGCCAGCCCTCCGGCGCCCAAGCCCTGTACCGCCCCGCCCGGACAAGCACTCCGCGCGCGACTGCCACCGCGGGGAACACCGCGGCGCTGGTCGGCGGGGACCTGAACATCAACGTCGGCCAGGTCGCTGGTGTCGGCAACGCTATGGAGGACGCCATGTACGAGCTGCGCAAGGTCCGACTCGGTGGAGGCGTCGGCTGATGCGCGACGGCGAGTGGTACCTCGGCTACTACACCTACGACCATCTGCCAGGCGCTGCCCTGCACTTCGGCACACAGGCCAGCGGCATCTATTGCCTGAGCCAGCCGGAGGTGAAGCTGGGTGAGCCCGAAGTCGGAGACCAGCCTCTGCCCGGGGAGGACGGCAACCGGCTCGGTCGCGACTACCAGCGCGCCGCCACCGTCACCTTCGAGCTGGGCGTAGACGCGGTGGATACTCCGGTCGACCGACACTTCCCCGTGCCGTACTGGATGCTCAAAGACCATCGCATCGGCGACTGGGTCGACAGCGAACCGTTCCTGAACATGCTCAGGAAGAAGGGGTCGCCCGCCGAGTGGGTCCAAGAAGGCGTGGCCATGCTGCGCCAAGTCTGGCGGGCCGACCCAACCCGTATGCGCCCCACGCGCGTGGCGTGGCTGCTGCACAAGTCCGGCGGACGCGTCCGCCGCCTGTACGGACGACCCCGAAAGTTCGACGTCGTGCATTCCCGGTTCGCCTCCCGCGGCTACATACCGGTCATCGCGGAGTTCCAGGCCATCGATGACCGCTTCTACGACGACGAGGAACAGGTCCGGGAGATGTGGGACATGTCCGGGTTCCACATTCCATGGCGACCGGGCCGCCCCTGGTGGGGCGATGCCCTCCCCCCGTGGATGACGCATCCGGTCCGCAAGACCGTGGCCATACAACACGCAGGCCGAGTCGCCACGCAGCCGGTCATCGTGATCAAGGGCCCGTGCACCGGTCCGCGGATCGAGTTCCAGAACCTGTGGGCGGTGAAGCTCAACATGACGATCAAGCAGGGCGAGTCAGTCGAGATCGACGCGCGGCCGTTCTCCCGCACAGTCCTGCTCACCAAGCAAAACGGCTCCCAGTCGTCGGTCGCGGACAAACTCACCAGGTCCTCACCACGCCTGGCCGACATGACCATCCCCCCGGGCATCTGGGGCGCCCACCTGACATACACCCGTGTCAACAAGCGGGGACCGGGCCCCAACGTGCAGATCAAGTGGCGCAACGCCCACACCTGGTGGTGAGCACGAGACACAAAGCCACGCCGCCCTTCACCCTCCGCCTCACCTGAAACCGAGGTGAAGGAGAACGCAAGGTGTGGGACGGCATCCCGTGGTTCGTGGAGGGCACGGCGACGAGCGAGGAGACACTGCGCCTGGTCGTAGCGGCGGCCGCCGGTGGCGGTGAGGGCATCGTCGCCCCTTCGGACCTCGTCGTGACGGCACTGGAGGTGCCCGGGGCCTCCGTGCAGGTGGGCACCGGCGCGATGATCGCCTCCCGGCCCCACTCCGGCGCAGGTGGCCAGGCATACGCGGCACGCCTGCCCACCCCCGACCTAGCCGACATCGAGCCGACGTCCGCCGACGGGCCCCGCTCGGACCTGGTCATCGCACGGATCGAGGACCCCTACGGCGGAGAGACGTGGCCGCTGCCCGAGGACCCGGCCGTCGGCCCCTACGTGCACACCCGCGTGATCTCCGACGTTCCGCCTGGAACCACCAGCCTCCAGGATGTCGACGCCGCCTCAACGGCCGTCACCCTGGCGCGCATCGACGTACCTGCCTCCACGTCCGTCATCACCCAGGGCATGATCACCGACCTGCGGCACCTGGCCCGTCCACGCTCACACACGGTGCGGCGCTACCTGCACAGCGTCTGGCCCACCCCCGACGACATCGGCCTCCTCACCGACACCTGGGAAGACTTCCCCCTGGGCGCGCGCTGGCAGGAGCCGGCGCCGCCCTGGGCGACGCACGTCACGGTCCACGCCCACCTCACCGGCGTGCTACACCCTGACGCCACGGAGGCTTCCGTGCGCCTGCGGGTCAGCGTAGGTGAGCAGGTCGGTGGCAGCTTCCCTCTCGTCAGCCAGCACGCCGGACGCCACGCCGCGGTGTGCGGGCACGCCTTCGCGCTCCCCCCGGCCGACCGCGGCGCCGTGTTGCCCATAGCCGTGCAGGGCATCGGCACCGAGGGCATGTCCGGGGTGCTCCGTGCGGACACCGGCACCGTCCTCGCCGTGGAGATCACCTACAGCCAGGCTCCGGTGGCCGCATGAGCGGGTGGCGGTACATCGCGCAGCGCTCCACCACGCGCGATTTCCTGGACTGGGACGTGCCGTTCGTCGCCGACTCGGTGCCCAAAGCAGAGTTGAACGGCCCTGGCGCCATGACGGGGACGATCGCCCCGGAGTACATGCGGCTCATGGCCCGGCCGGACGGCCTGCCCGTCATCACGGAGTGGGCGACCACGCTCTATGCCGAGTACAACGGCCACATTCGCTGGGGCGGTCTGGTCACCAAGGTGTCCTTCCAGGGCCAGGCGATGCGCGTGGAGTGTGCGGGCTACACCGCCTACCCCAACGGGATGCCGTACCTGGGCTCCACGATCGTCTCCGGTGGCAAACACAAGCAGAAGTGGAAGTACGACGGGCGGGACAAGAACCACGACGGGTACGTCGACGGCTCGCACCCGAAGAGAAAGATGCCGCCGCGCCCCAAGGACAAGATCGGTCGCCGGTGGGACGCCTACGACGTCGTCCGGCACATCTGGGACCACCTGCAGTCCTACAAGGGCGGCGATCTCGGGCTGATCGTCGACCGCCACGACTCCGGGCACCTGCTGGGCTCCTCCAACGGCCAAGATCCGTGGCAGCTCCAATGGTGGGAGACCCCGGACTGCGGAAGCACGATCACCGAAGTCATGGGCCTCGCGAAGGCCGACTTCCGCGAACGGCACCGCTGGGACGGCAACAAGGAGAAAGTCGAGCACTTCCTGGACCTCGGCACACGCCGCCTGGGCAAGGCTCGTAAAGATCTCCGCTTCGCGAGCGGCGAGAACATCGTTGAGATCGCAACGCCGGGCGGACAAGGCGAGTTCTTCGCCAACCAGGTCTACGTCCTGGGCAAGGGCAGCGGCTCAAAGACCGCGCGGGCCCGGGTGGTGACCAATGACCGACGGCTGCGCCGCGCCCGGGTCATCACACGCAAGAGCACGAAGAACCACCGCACCCTGACCGCGTACGGCCGCACCGAGCGCGCCAAGCACTCCGCGCAGCTCACCATCCCCTCCATCGCCGTCCGCCAGCACCCCAACGCCCCCTTGGGCTCCTGGCACTTGGGCGACCGGATTCTCGTGCAGGTCGACGTGCCGTGGGTCGGCGAACTCGCCATCTGGCATCGGGTCACGGCCGAGGAGATCGACCCCGCAGCCGGTACAGCCGTGCTCACCCTCACCCGCGCTGACCACTACGGCTGAGGCGACAGGAGCTACCACATGACCACGTCGTTTCGACTCGACGAGCGCGAGCAGGCGAAGAACTTCGCGGCCTACCTGGCACAGCTTGAGCGCCGTATCCAAGACCTGGAGCGGTCCAACTCCTTGACGAACGCGTCCGTCGACGGCGGGTCCATCGAGGTGTACGACGAGGACGGCTCCCTCCAGGTCGTCGTCGGCGAGCAGGGTGATGGCACCACAGGCGTCATCCATGTCAACGGACCCCCGCCACCGACCCCCAGCCCCCCGGCTCTTGCTGAGGCCCGCGGGGGCGTGGCGGCCACCTGGGACGGGCTGTTCACCGACGCGCTCTCCGCACCGCTGGACTTCTCCCGCATCGAGGTGCACGCCTCCACCGCCAGCATCTTCGAGCCGACGCAGACCACACAGGTCGGCACGATCGAGTCGCCGCGCGGAGGCGTCTTCCTGATACCCACCGAAGTACCCGTGCACGTACGGTTCCTGGCTCGCACCCTGTCCGGCACAGGTGGTCAGCCGTCCGCGGCCGCGGGGCCCGTCGGCCCGGGACGGGTCGTCGCGCAGGACGTTCTCGACGGCATCATCAACACGAACAAGCTGACGGCACAGGCCGTCACCGCGGCGAAGATCGCTCTCGGGGCCGTCAACGGCATCCACTTGGCCGCGGAGTCCGTCACCACGGAGAAGCTGCTCAGCCTCTCGGTCACCGCGGAGAAGATCGCCAGTCTCGCGATCACCAGCGACAAGATCGCGGCGTTGTCAGTCACGGCCGACAAGATCGCCGTCAACAGCATCGACGCGAGCCACATCCGGGCCGGAGCCATCGACGCCACCCACATCAAGGTCGGATCGATCACCGCCGACCGGCTCACGATCGCCAGCAGCCCCAACATGCTGCCGGACCCCTCCTTCGAGGGGCCTGGCGGCGCCGCACTGGTCACCGGGCAGACGTACTGGTCCATCGCGGACGGCGGCAACGGCTCGGCAAAGGCCGCCCTCGTCAACGCGACCTCCGCGGCCCCGGTCATCCGCACCCTGTCCCTGTCCACGTTCCCGATCCTGGCCGGGCAGCAGTTGCACCTGGCGGTCGACGCCATGCCCTCCACCGACTGGACGGGCTCCTCCTTGCGGATCTACGCACGGTGGATCGACTCCGCCGGCAACGTGACCTTCGGGCACGTCACCAACAGCAACCCAACCCGCGGCTCCTGGAACGAGCTGTCCGGCAACGTGCAAGCCCCGCCGGGCACGGTGCAGGCAGAGATCAGGATCGGCTCGTACGACGCCACCGCAGGCACCGTGGCCTTCGACAACGCGGTCGTGCAGCCGGTCCTCGGCAAGGTGCAGATCGCGGACGGAGCGGTGACCGCGGACAAGCTCGACGCGAAGGCCATCGACGGAAAGATCATCACCGGCGCGACGCTGCGAACTGCGGCCACCGGCGGCCGCATCGTGCTGGACGCCTCGCGGCTCACCGCGTACGGCCACGGGTCACAGCGCATCGTGCTGGAACCCAACTCGGCGTCGCCCTTCCTGTACTTCACCAGCGATGACGGCACCAATTACGCCTATCTCCAGGTGGCGGGCCAGGGCTCGGAAGCCGCCCTCGTCACCCACAGCGGCAAGTTCAGCGACCGTGACGGAGCTGCCGTGCGGTGGAGAACGTGGCAGGGCAACGACAAATGGGTCGCCGAACGCGTCCTCGACGGCACCGCGGTGAGCGTGGGCAGCCGAATCCAGCTCACCGCGGAGCAGGCCACGATCAGCGGCCCCGCCATCCGAGCGAACGGCGTCTTTCGAGCCGACAACATCGCCATGGGTGTCGTAAAGGTCAAACCCACCCCCAACGTCCCCACACCCGTCACGCTGTCCGGCGGCAACATCGCAGGCTCCAAGTTCCGAGCGCAGCTCACCGCTAACACCGGCTATCCCGGCAACAGAGTGTTGGGCGTCGGGTTCACGGGCCTGTCGCGCGAGGGCATGACCATCTGGGTCACCCGCACGGACAACGACGAGACCACCGTCCACTGGCAGATCATCGGAGAAGACTGATGGCATCCACCGACGAGGAACCCACTCCCCGCGCGCAGCGCATGATCGCGACCTGCCACACCGATCCCGGCGTCTGCCCCGTCAGCGGCATCCCGTTCACCGGCACCTACTACGCCGCTCCCGAGCCGCCGCTGTACCGCGGTGTCTGCATGGGCTGCGAGCAGCCCATCACCGACCTCGTACAGGTCGCGTCGTGAGGCCAGGACAGTAGAGGGTGCCCCGATGCAGTGTGCGCGCTGCGGGGAGCCGCGGGCTTTGCCGGCCCCGGCTCCCGCGCACCCGTGATTCATCGAACCCAGGGAGTGCCAGTGGATGGGCTCGTCTCGCTGGCGCCCGTACTCGCCCCCCTTTTCGGGATGCTCGGCGCGTTGGGCGGCGCGTGGCTGGTGTACAGGCAGAACAAGAAGAACACCGAGGCCGCGGCCGTCAAGAACCTCACCGACGGCTTCAGCAGTCTCCTCGAACAGCAGCGCGCATCGACGAACCAGACCATGGAACGGATGGCCACGCTCGAAGCGAAGTACGACACCCTTGAGCGCCGTGTCGAGCACCTTCAAGAGGAGCAGCGCCAGTGGCGCCGTTGGAAGGCCGCCGCCGTCGAGTACATCCACGACCTGCGGGATCTGGTCCGCGATGTTCTGCACCGCCCGGCGCCTGAGCCGCCCGCCGAGATCGCCGCAGACATCGAGCGGCATGATCCGCCGTAGCGCCAGGACGCGACACTAGACCTCCGGCCCCCGCAGGCTCTGGCCTTCACATCAGCTCATGGAAGGCCAGAACTCCTATGTCGACGCTCGATTCGATCACCACCGGCGCCCAGGTTGGCGCCCTCCTGCCGCTGCTCACCGCGATCGTGCAGCGCCCGGCCTGGCCGACGGAGGTGAAGAAGACGGTGGCCGTGGTCCTCGCCCTGGTCGCGGGCGTCGTCACCGTGGCCGCGTCCGGGGGCTGGGATCAGTTCCAGCACGGGGCTCTCACCTTCGCCACGCTCGCCACGGTTCTCGCCGCTTCCCAGGCCACGTACGACCTGATCTGGAAGCCGAGCAAGGTCGCTCCGGTGATCGAGTCGGTCACCAGCCCGAAGGCCCCGGAACAGGCCGGGTAGCGCTGCGGCCGGTAACCCGCCGGGATGCCGGCGGGTATCATCCGCATTTAGGTGGCCGCTTCGCCGCCGAACCCACTGCGTTGAGGGTTGCTGCTGGTGGCTGGGAGTTTCAGGTCCGCCTTTTCCTCCTGGGTCTGGCCAGCAGACCAACAGCCCAAGACCACTGCGCGCGTGCAGAGCGCCCAGGGCCGGAGAGTGGTTGCTCCTGCGATGACCCGGCACACGGAGTGGGTTCGGTTGCGAGGCGGCCATCGCCAACTACGCACCGGCCGCCTCGCGCGGCACACCGCGGCTTGAGAGCAGCGAGCCGAGACGACCAGGAGGAACCGCGGGCATGGCCGACGCGCAGCCACCTGCCAAGAAGGCCACGGCAGAGGTCGAGCGCCTGAAGAAGATGTCGCACCAGGCATTCTTCGAGGCATGGACCACGTACGTACTGGGCGGCACCGACGAGCAGGCGTCGCGGGAGGTGCAGGCGGCCGCGTTCCGGTCGCCGCAGCTGGCCACGCGGACGATCGTCGCCGCTGACCGCGCCGCCCGCGAGTTCAAGACGGTAGTCGAGCGCCACGACGGCGAGTCGAAGCGTGACTACCAGACCCGTATCAGCGCCTTCCGCGAGCAGCTTCGCGACGCACGGCAACCCGTGGTGGAGGCGGTGGAAGATCTCGCTGCGGACGAGGCTAAGTATCTGGCGCAGCTCGACGACGAGGCGTTCGCCGCGGAGTGGTCGGCGTTTGTGCAAGAAGTCGCCGGCAGTTCGCGAACCGGCCGCGATTACGTGCAGGGCCTGGCGTTCCGCTCGATGGAGGTGGCGCCGCGCACCCACGCTCTGTCCACACGGATGATGCGGAATCCGGAGGGCTTCCTGCCCGAGCTGGAGGGCGAGTCCCGTACGGCGCACGAGGCGCGTGTCTCTCGGTTCCGTTCGCGGCTGGAAGCTGAGATGCGCTTCCTCCAGTACACCCTGAACTACACGGTGGCGCGGTGGGGACGGATGCCGAGCGCGCCGAACCACCGTCTCCAGGCGATGCGGCTCCTCGCCGAGAAGTACCCGGAGGAGTTCTCGACGTTGCTCAATGCGGTGCGCGACGATGCGCGGAAGGCGCGCGAGGAAGTGCGCCAGCAGCGGCGCGTCGAGCGCCGAGCACAGGCGCGCTCGACGAACTGACGACGCACCCGCACTCTGGGCGCGCTCCGTATGGGGCGCGCCCTTCTTCTTGCCCGCGCGCGCCCACGCCATCGCGGCGCGCCTCGCGCGCGCCCCCGTCCGCGCCGCCACTGCCTGTCCAGTCGTGTCAGCGCCCCGGCGCGCGTTCCGGTAGCGCGGCAGGCGCGCCCTGTCGCGGCGTGCCGGTGAAGCCGCAGGTCAGCGCGTGGCGCGCCACCTGCTGGCGCGCCCACGGGCGGGCGCGGTGTCTGCTCGGAGGTGGCATCCTGCCGGGGCCCGGCACGTCCTCGGGGGCGCGCCCGGACGGCTCGGCGCGCCACCAGCAGGGGCACGGTGGCGCGGGGCGCGCTTCTTTTTGGTGGCGCCTCGGACGCCGCGTCGTCACCGCCATGCGCGAGGGGCGGTAGCGCGGGAGCGCGCCTGCTCCTGCCGCCATGGCGCGCTGCCTGCGCGGGAAGGAGCGCCGGTGTGGTGGCGTGGCGCGCGCCCGGATGGGCGGTGGCGCGCCGGCGCGGGTACAGGGACGCGCGGGCGCGCCACCGGCAGGTGGGGGGCGCGTCCTTCCGGTACGGAGTGCGAAGTGGCGCGCCCGGGACATCCGAAGCGCGCCACCTCATGGTCCTTCAGCCGACGGTGGCGAGGTCGGAGTAGAGCGTCGCGAACATGTCGGCGATCTTCAGCTCCGGCTTGCCCGCGAGTCGGTAGGCGTTGGCAAGGTCCCGTTCGCCGCGCTCCTCCAGGAGGCCGATGACGGCGGGGCGGTGCTCGATCACGTACGTCCGCAGCTTCGTCATCGGCGGCGGCGTGCCCTCGTCGGGGCCGGAGATCGATTCCAAGTGCTCCTGCATCGACACGCCCAGGATGCGGGCCTGGATCTCCGCCTCGGTGAGCAGCACCGTCATCACCTTGTTGTGCTTCTTCACCTGGGTGGGCCGGGGCCGGGGGATGTCCTGCGGCTCCTCGGCTTCGCTGACCTCCTCCGGGCGCTCGGAGCAAGGCGGCTCGGCCTCCGGGTCAGGGGGCGGCGGCGAGCTGTCTCCGCTCGGCTCAGGCTCGCCCGCATCCGTCGGCTCGTCCTCCTGGCCAGCCTCTTGGTCCGCCGTCCCTTGCCGTTCGTCGGGCTGCCCGCTGCCCGCCATGCCCGGCTGTGCCTCTTCGGCCTTCGCCTTGAGGTGGTTGAGCGACTTGGTGATCAGGTCGTCGGCGCTCATCACCCCCCACGCGGTCTCCGTCGGCACGGCCGCGAGCGTGCGGCGGCCGTGCTCCTCGCGCAGCTCGCGCAGAGCGTTCTCGGGGTCGGTGGGGTGCATCAGAGCGTCACGTATGAGCTGGGCGGCTTGCTCGCCGGTCAGGGAGGGGGCGGGCCGGGCGGGCGCCGGGTGCTGGACGGGGGGCTGACCATGCTCCTGCAACTCGGCATCAGGGCGAAGCTCGGAGGCGGAGCGGGAGTCGGCCGCGTCTTGCAGGCCCAGGCGGCGCAGCAGTGCATCGACGGTGAAGTCGGGAAATCGCTGAGTCTCGCCGGGCTGGATCTTCATGTGGAGGCTGCGCACTCCGGTGAGCCAGGCTTCACCGACGGCGTGCAGGTCCACAATCGCGTCCACGGCCGCGGTGAGGTTCTTTTCCGCCTTGACCTTCCGGGTGGTGTTGCGGGTCGGCTTGTCGTTCTCGAATGCCGTGACGACTTCCGTGCGGGCGAGCAGCAGGCACGGGCCTTGGTGGCGGCGCAGGAGCCACAGCACCTCTCCCCAGCGGTCCTTGGCTCGGTTCCACAGGTCGGAGTCGATGACGACCGGGTCGTCGAGAGAGGGTACGCGGGAGCGGTTGCGCTGCGCCTTACGGATCGCGCGGTTGCGCGCGTACATGGCGATCTCGTCGCTGAGCATGTCCCACAGCGAGGTCATGGAGTCGATGACCAGCATGTTCGGCTTGTCGCCGACGCGGGGCTGGTGGTTTGCCCAGCGGATCGCGTCGAGGATGTCCTGGTACGAGCCGTCGTGCGGCACGATCTCGTAGGCGGCGCCCGGCACGCGGCCGTAGTAGTCGGCGGTGCCTTCGGTGCCGCCGATCTCGATCCAGTACGTCATGCCGACCAGGTCCGACCCGGAGCCGCGCGCGGCCTCGTAGCTCTTGCCGGTCTTCTCCAGGCCAGTGAGCAGGATGATCGGTGGGTTCGGTTTGCCGGTGGGCTTCCGGCTCTTGCGGGTGCGCTGGGGCGCGGTGATGCCAGCCACGGAATGGGGCCTTTCGCTTCGGGTCTTCCGGGTTGCTCTCCCGGATGTTGCGGCGCGCAGGGCCTTAGCTTCGCGCCCTGACGTCCGCTGTACTATTTTAGCGTGTCTGGGCGGAGATTCAATGCGGTGCAGCAGGTCAACGTCCTGCCCCTCGGATGCGGACCCCAGCTCACGGAGGACCACGTCGGCACCGAACACAGCAGCGGCGGGCGCCCCGGCCAGGGGCGCCCGCCGCGAAGTCGTGCAGGTATGGAACCTCAGGGGGTCTGAGCGGCCTCGTTGTCAGCCTCCAGGCCCTCCAGGTTCACTCCGTCGCCGCGCTCCTCCTGCTTCTCCGCTCGGTAGCGGGAGTCGAAGCGCGGGCCGACGTTCTTCCGGCCGTTCTGTGGGCTCTGCCCAAGGCGGCGTCCGAGCTGGGTCGGGTTCAGATCACCTCGCGGGCCGAACCGGTGAGCCTCGTCGGCATCCCGGGCCGCTTTGTAGATGGCGTACAGCTCCTCCTCGCGCAGCACCTTGACCGACTCGCCCTCCGGGGCGGCCGCCGGCTCCGGCTCGGGCCGCTCCGACGCCTCGCCCTTCGCGACGACGGCGGGGGCCTCTGTCTGCTGTTCGGGGGCAAGGTCCGCACCCCCTTGGGCGGACGCCTCCGCCACTGGCCTTGCTGCTGTCGCGCTTTGCGGAGGCGCCACGGAGGCGGTCATCCCCGCATCGAGCAGTGCACCCGTACCGTCCTCGTCGACCCAGTCCGAGCCAGCACCGCGCGCACGGACGAAGCCGGAGATGTGCAGCCCGAAGCTGCCTCCCAACGGCACCATAGCGGCCACGGCGCTACCGACGGCGTACACGTACACGCGGTTCTCCACCATCACGACCGGGGCCTCCCCGGAGCTGAACCACTCCGACAGAGCGACCATGGCGTGGCCGACGTTCGCGGCGATCGAGATGCACAGCAAGAACGCGAAGATGCACCACAGCGACCAGTAGTAGCCGCCCTCTGTGCCCTTGTCTGTGCGCTTACGGATGCTGGTGACGGCTCCCGCGTTGAACGCCAGAAGGAGTTCGAGCGAGCCTGCCATGGCGGCGGCAGCGAGGGACGGGAAGCCGATGAGCGCCCCGGCCCAGTGGAGTTGGTAGAGGGAGGCGAGCATCATTCCGAAGCCCGCGGTAGCAGCTCCGATGCGGAGACTGCGGTGCCAGTCTCGCAGTTCGCGCTCCCCCTGGGTGATGGCGCGCACGGTCGTCAAGGCAGGCAAGACAGGTCCCTTTCGTTTGGGTCTGCCCGAGGGACCTATGCTCGTCGGTCCTCGGGTTGCCCAAACGATATAGGGCCCACCGCCTGATGCGCTGCTCTAATCGCTTACGTCCAGTCACCCCCTGGCCTCGGATGTCGAATTCACCATTCCAGGGGCTTGCGTGGCGTGCGCCGGTCGGGCCCGACGACCTTCGCCAGGTACGCCCGGTCCTCAATGCGCGACAACAGCCGCTCGCCGAGGACAGTCTTGATGCCGTCGCGGCGCAGGTTGGTGGAGAACAGCGTCGGTCTGCCCGACGCCAGACGGGAGCCGACGAGGTCGGTGGTCTCCCGGCGGACGAACTCCGTCTGTACTCCGTCCATCTCGCCACACAGCTCGTCGAGGATGAGCAGGTCCGGGTCTTCGACGTGGCGCTTGCGGACCTGGTAGCGGCTCATGTCGTCCGGGCCCCCGTCGGGGCGACGCCAGGTGAGATACGTGGCGTGCTGGACGAAGCGCACGAGCAGGCCCCGGCTGCTGGCTTCGTTGCCGAGCGCCGACACAGCCGTTGTCTTCCCGGACCCGATGTTCCCGGACACGATGAAGTGCATCGTGTCCGGTCTGGCCTTCTTCCTCTTGGCCTCGACGAGCGAGTCGAGCCACCCCTTCAGCGCCTGCGGCCGCTGGTAGTCGTCCAGGTCGGACAACCGCCACTTCAGGTAGTCGTCGTGGTCCGCCGCCTTCATGCTGTTCGTCCAGGCAAGGGTGCGGGCGTGGGCCTGCGGCACGGAGACGTCCTCCCAGAGCGCGATGGGGTCTTCTTCAGGCGGGGCAGGAACTCCGAGCTGCGAAAGGTCTGCTCCGCCCCGACGCAGGGTGGCGACCATGTGGTCCGTTATCTCGAACAGGCGCTTCGGCTCCCGCTGGGGAGCGACGCGTGCGGCCGCCAAGGTGCTCACCGCTTGTTCTCCTTTCGCGTCAGGCGGGGACGATGCCGAAGACGGCGCCATCGTCGTGGTCTTGGGTGGCTCTTGGAGTTGCCGCGCTGTCCGCTCCCCAGGTCGCAGCGTCGCTGTAGGGGGCGGGGCGTCCGCCGTACTGGGCGGGCATCGGCTTGTTGTTCCGCTCGTCGCTCAGCGCCCGCTGGAACTGGTGCGCCGTGGGGAAGTGGACTCCAGTGCGCTGGAAGGCTTTGGCCACCTGCTTCTGCGTGTACTCGGCGTCAAGGGCCTGTTGGCTGAGTTTGACGAGCCCGAAGTACCACCCGGACTTCTGCTTGCCCGCGTAGGGGCCAAGGTGCTGCTTCGCGTGGTCGTAGTACCAGGTGGCGACCTGCTGGGCGGGGGTCTTCTCTTTCGCCGCGCCGGCCCCTTCGTCTGGCTTCTCCCGTGCCCGTGTCTGCTGGTTCTTCTTCGCGGCGGCGCGAGCGGCGGCCGGAGGAGTGCGACGCGTCTTCTTCTTGGGCTTCGCCTGCGGCTGTGGCTGCGGCTCCCGCTCCGGCACGGTCATGGGGGCGTCTCCCGGCACGGTGGGGGCAGGGTCAGGCGTGAACCCGTCAGGGCCGAGGTCCCCGTTGGGGTAGCGAACGCGGAACGATCCGTCCTGCTGCTCGATGACCGGGACGTCCAGCTTCTTGCCGAAGGTGACGTAGTCCTGGGCCCACTGCTCGACGGGGAACCGGCTGACTGCGGCGCCCATGGCCGTCGTGCCGTCGAGGAAGCGGCGCCGCTCCAGCCGGTAGTAGCCGTGCGCGGCCAGTTCGTGCAGCGCCTTGCGGACGGCGTCGCGCCCCTCGCGCCCCTCGCCGTGCGCAAGCTGCTCGGAGCGCACCTGCCAACTGTCTGCCTGATCCAGGCAGTACGTGAGCAGACCAAGCGCGCGATAGCTGATGCGGGTGTCACGGACGGTCGCGGACTCGACCGTGACGTAGAAGGGGCGGTGGTTGTGGCGTACCGCGCTGCGGTGGGTCACGCTGCCGCCTCGATCATCGTTTCCTGCGGCAGCCGGAAGTAGGTGTGCCACGTCTTGCGGCCGTGGGGGCCCATCTCGTACACGCGCCGGGATTCGGCCATGCCCTCCTTGCGGAGTTCGGAGAGCGGTTCGCGGGCTTGGTGGTTGGTCAGGTTGCACGCGTCGGCGGCGTCCTGGACGGTGACCCATCCGCCGTCGCTCCTCAGGACGAGGTAGCAGTACAGGCGGAACGCGCGGTCGGATATGCCTCCGGCAAGAGCCGGAGCAATGGTCTGGGAGGACAAGGCGGTGGTCCTTCGGGAAGGGGGCCCGGCCGCGAGGCGGGGGGTGCGGGCGGCCGGGCCGTCGTTCGACGGGCGCGGGCTGTTACTGCTGGGCGCCGCTCTCGGGCGCGGCAGGAAGCATCGGCACGCCGCGCAGGAGGCCATCGAGGTCTCCCGCGTAGAACGCCTCCATCAGCGCTTCCTTGCCGCCGTCCTTCCACGTCGTGGTGATGGTGCCGTTCGGCTTGCCCCCGGGGATGCGGACGACGCCGGGGATCACTTCGCCGGTGAGCTTGTCGACGATGCCGCCCGTGGCCTTGTCGTACGTGGCGCGCTTGAGCATCGCGGTGCGGAACGCGGGGCGGGCCCGGATGATGACCTCCACCTCACCGTGCTCCTCGGCGAACTCGGTGAAGGCGTCTTCATCACTGACGTCGTACTTGTCCCTGGAGAAGGCCACCGTGTGCGTGGCGACGGCGACACCGTTGACCTTGGCGTCCACGGACTTGGTGCTGCTGTCGGGGTCGTCGTAGGCCGCCAGGAGCGGCACCTTCACGGCGGCGATCTTCTCGTCGATCGCGGGGACGACGCTCTCCTTGAACACCTTGGCGAAGACCGAGAGGAGAGCGGCATCGCCCAGGGACAGGGCGGGCACCGGCGTCTGGTCGGCGTCTTCGTACGACATGGGGGTCCTTTCTCACCCAAGGCGTGGCGGCCCAGGGCTTTTCGGGTCTGTCCTGGGCAAGGCGCAGAGGGTGCCGCCAGTAAGTACGTCGACCGGCGAAATCTGTGACACCAAGGCCCAGGGGGCTGGGTTGCTCTCCCAGCCAGCGCAAATAGTACAGCACGCGTCGGCGCGAGTGTTGCGCCGCCCGCCCAACTCCTCGCTAAGAGACCGCGCCTGACGGGACACCGCGACACAAGCGGGCTGCCCCTCTTACCTTCCCGCCGGTTCCACCGCCCTTGGAGACGTCACCTGGGGCGGGCGGACCCCGGGGCCGCTCAATCCGGAACGAGGGCGGCCCCGGCCCAGCGGCGGGCGCGGCCCGGCCATGAAGGCAGGTCCCGCTTGCGAGGCGGGGCGCCGCGGTTGAAGTCCGCGGGCTCGCAGACCGCTCCCGCCGCTGGCACCACACACCCCCGGAAGGACTGCCGTGACCGAGACCGTGCCCGCGCCGCCCCGCTACACCACCTACGTGCCGCTCGCCGACCTCACCCCCGCACCGGGCAACCCCAAGCGCCACGAGGTCGAGCGGATCATCGAAAGCATCCGCACCCACGGCTTCGTCGATCAACCCATCGCCGACGAACGCACCCACACGATCCTGGGAGGACACGGACGTCGCGAAGCGTTGATCGAGATGCAGGCCCGCGGCGAACAGCTCCCGGCCGGGCTCCTCCTGGACAACGACGGCGGATGGCTCATCCCCATTCAACGCGGCTGGGCCTCCCGCTCCGACGCCGAAGCCAAGGCGCTCAACATCAAGCTCAACAAGATCGGCGCCGACGGTGGCTGGCAGCCCCGTCCCCTCGCCGCGTACCTCGAAGACATCGTGACCGAGGAGGCTGCGCTCTACGACTCGCTCGCCATCTCCGCAGACGAGCTGGACAAGCTGCTGCGCCAGGTCGACCCCGAAACTCTGCCCGGCGCCATCAACGAGGACCAGGCGCCTGTGCTGCACCTTCCAGATGAGAGCGAAGGTCTGGGCAGCGACGGCCTCAGCCCGGACGATGACGGACGCGGGCGCCTGGCCACCTGCCCGGCCTGCGGTCACGCGTTCACGCCCGGCCGCTGAGGAGCTGTTCCATGTCCACCCGCCGCAAGCCGCGTCGCTCAGGCGCCGGGCGCCCCAGTCTGCTGTCCGAAGAAGTCGAAGGCCGCATCATCGCTGCGTCCCGCACCGGCATCGCCGTCGAGCTGGCCGCCGAGGCCGCCGGCATCTCAAGCGCCACCTACCACCGGTGGATGGCCCGCGGCCGCGCTGAACTCGCCGCTCGCGAAGACGGGCAGGCCCCGAACCGGGACGAGGACCCCTACGTCGAGTTGTTCGAGAAGGTTCGCACCGCACGAGCGATGGCCGGAGCCCGCGCCATGGCCAACATCAGAAGGGTCGCCGACGGCGGGATCGTCACCAAGGTCACGACGCGGAAGTTCCGCGACCCAGAAACAGGCCAGATCGTGGAGGAGATCACCGAGGACCGCACGGCACCGGATTGGCGGGCCGACGCCTGGTACCTGGAGCGGCAGCACCGCACCCACTACGGCAAGGACGCAGCACTGGCCATCGACATCACCGGACTGGACAGTGGCGAACCCGCTCAGGACGAACGCGTCGATCTCAGCGCACTCGCCGAGCGCCTGAATCAAACGCTGTTTGCCGTGCAGTACCCCGAGCCGCCGGAGTTGGAGGACGGCAGCGTAGTGGACGCCGAGGTCGTCGACGGCTGAGCGCTTCCGCATCACCGCCCTGGGCAGACCTCCACCTCTACGTCACCCCCTGCCCACCCCCTTTCGAGCGCCCCCAAATCGGACCTCCCGGTCAGCGCGCGACACTAACCGGCACCGACGGCCACGGTGCTCCCTCCCTGCTCACCAGCACCGGAGGAAGCGACCGTGACCGTCAACTTCTACCCAGGCGCCAGCCGCGCGTACGACTACTCGTCCCGCTACCAGGGCGACGTCATCAAGCCGAACTGCGGCGTTATCCACACCACCGAGGGCACATCGCTGCCCTCGTACGGCCAGGGGGCTGAGGCTCCCAACATCACCGCCCGGCCGAACTTCGCCAAGAAGCGCCTGGACTTCTACCAGCACTACGCTTTCAACCGCTCTGCCCGTGCCCTCGTCAACCTCGCTGGCGGAGTCGAGACGAACACCTGCAACTGCATACAGATCGAGCTGGTCGGGACCTGCGACCCCCAGCACAAGAAGACGTGGAATGGTGCGAAGGCCGGTAAGGACTACATCTACTGGCCGGACGCTCCTGACTGGGCGCTGAACAGCCTGGCAGCCTTCATGGCCTGGCAGTACAAGAACAACGGCATCCCGCTCACCGGCCCCTCGACGTGGCTGGCTTACCCGTCCTCGTACGGCAAGACGAGGGCCCGCATGAGCTTCGCGGCCTGGAACGGCTTCAAGGGATGGTGCGGCCACGCCCATGTCCCGGAAAATGCCCACGGCGATCCGGGTGATCTCGACTTCGCCAAGCTGCTCGCTCTCGCGAAGGCGAAGGTGAGCGGCGGGTCCTCCGGTGGCTCCACTTCCGGTGGGACGAGCAGGCCGAAGCCGAAGCCGCCGTTCCCCGGTGCCTCGTACTTCGGGCCGGGCAAGAGCAACTCCCACATCAGCCTGCTCGGCAGGCAGCTCGTGAAGAAGGGCTTCGGTGGGCACTACGCCTCCGGGCCGGGCCCGCGGTGGTCGGAGGCGGATCGCCGGGCCGTCGCTGACTTCCAGCGCTCCCGCAAGGAGCTGAGGGGCGACGCGGACGGCCTCCCCGGTCCGCTCACCTGGCGCCTGCTGTTCTCCTGACCCTGTTCTCCGGGCGGCCCGCCCTGCGGCGGGCCGCCCCCACCCTGAGAGGCCCCTGTGGCAGGCGAGACCGTCATCACCGTGATCGGAAATCTGGTCGATGACCCCGAACTCCGCTTCACCCCCTCCGGCGCCGCGGTAGCCAAGTTCCGCGTCGCCTCGACTCCGCGTACCTTCGACCGGCAGACCAGCGAGTGGAAGGACGGCGAGAGCCTTTTCCTGACCTGCGCCGTCTGGCGGCAGGCTGCGGAGAACGTCACCGAGTCCCTGACCCGCGGCACCCGCGTCATCGTGCAAGGGCGCCTCAAGCAGCGCTCCTACGAGGACCGTGAAGGCGTCAAGCGCACGGTGTACGAACTCGACGTCGAAGATGTTGGCGTGAGCCTGAAGAACGCGACCGCGAAGGTAACCAGGACCGGCGGTCAGCGGCCAGCCGGCAGTCCGGCAGGGCGCCCGGTAGCCGACGACCAGTGGGCGGCTGAGCCGCCCTTCTGAGTTTGAAGCCCTCACGCGCCGCGCAGTAATCTCCTGCGCGGCGCGACCCGCTATGCGCCCGCGGCGCTCCAGGCTTGCGGCAGCCCCAGTAGCTCTCCGTCGCTCTCCGCGCTCGGCGGCTCCTCGGCCGCCGTTGGCTCCTCGGCGACGCTTCCCGTGGGCAGTTGCCTCTCGTCGGAGCCTGGTTCCTGCGACGCTGTCGGCAGTTCGGCCGGAGGAACGGTCCCCGGGGCATCAGGGGACGTCGGAGGGTTCTCCGGCTCGGGCTTCGGCTCCTCCGGCTTCGGCTCCTCCGGCTTCGGCTCCGGCTTCGGCTTCTCCGGCTTCGGCTCCTCCGGCTTCGGCTCCTCCGGCTTCGGCTCGGGCACCGTCGGCTGTGTCGGCTGCCGCGGCTCCTCCGGCTTCGGCTCGGGCACCGTCGGCTGTGTCGGCTGCCGCGGCTCCTCCGGCTTCTGCATCTGCTCGGTCCCCGTCGGCTTCGGGTCCGTCGCCGGTCCCGGGTTCGTGACGACGACGGCCGAACCTCCGGATGAACCACCTGGTGCAGGGATAGTGTCCGGCTCGGCCACCGCGGGCGACGGCTCAATTCCCATAGCGAGCGCCACGATGTCCTCCTCACCGGGCAGCATGACCGCGGACGTCCCATCGTCCACGCCCAGGATGGCTCGTGCCGCCATCAGCACGGGCATGTCTACCGCAGCGTCCTGCGAGTCGAAGAGGATGGTGTGCACGTCGTGTCTGTCGAGCCCCAGGGTGCCCAACGTGAGAGCAGCCAGGCGGGGCGGCAGCGGGTCCGCCGCGCCCATCATGCTTACCTGGTGTGCCCCTGCGGCCGACTTCTTCGACGCCGACGCCAGCAGTTTCGTGTATTCCTTCAGCCGCGGCCTCGCCGCATCTGTGCTCCACAGCACGTAGCGGCCCGAGCGGGTCATGTTGGGATACAGCTCCTGCGAGCCCTCTTGCAAGGTCCACGTTTCGGCGTAGCCAGCGGTTCCGAAGATGCGCAGACCAATGCGCTCCCGCCCGTAGGAGAACGTGAAGATGGTCGAATCGGGTCCCGTCGCGGCCTTGGTTGCCATCACCATCCCGTCGGAGTCCGTGCACTCCGCCTCCAGGTTGTCGATGGGACTGCAATGGATCTTCCCGGCCTCGGAGAAGTCCTTGAAGTCGTGGGCCGTGAACGGCTCCGGCCCCAGGTTCCGGTTATCCCTGGCTACCTCGTCCGAGGTGGCGTCCGGGGATGTGTCCGGTGCGCTCGCCGCTGCTGAGGCTGGGGCTGGGCCCGTGTAGTGCCCCAGCATCCAGGCACCGGTCAACGCCGGTAGCAGGGCTGCGGCGATCGCCCACTTCTTCGCACGGCCGCGCGGGGGCGCCGGCTCGTCCAGTTCCTGCACGGGTGGCGGCAGGTCGACAGGCGGAGCGACCTCGACGGGCGGCCTCAGCAACTCGTCGAAGTCCTTGAACTCGCAGTGCTCACGCACCAGCCGCTCAACCTGCTCCTCTGGCAGGTCCGGCATTGCTGACTTGACCTGCCGCACAGCCGAGTAGAAGGACTGCGGACTCAGAAACAGGTGCCGCTCGCCGTTGATGTCAGCCACGCCAACATCGGCGAGCGCCACCTCCTCGTCGCCGTTCTCGTCCGGATCCAGAAAATAGACCTTGAGCGGCGGCGTGTCGGAGGTCACGGTCGAGCCCCCGGCTCCCGACCGTCAGATATTGCGCTGCTCAACTCTGCCGATCTCTTTCTTCGCTGGTCTGCAGAATGCGCGCGATGCGAGCGGCCGTCGCCTCTGCACGCTCAGGCGTGATGGCCTCGATATCCGTGAGCACGAGGTGACCGCCACCAGGCAGTTCGACTTCCTCGCGGTGGATCTCCGGCTCGTCCAAGCCGTCGCCGGTCCCCGAGTCCTCGCGGACTTCCTGCGGATTCCGCACGCGAGCGAACTCGCGGAGCATCGCTTCCTTCGCGGCACGAACCCGTGCCGGGTCACGCCGGTGGCCAGGCCGCAGTGACCCCGCGGCCGCCAGCATCCGGCGGGTCTCCTCGTCGTGAGGGATCGGACCGCCGTCCAGCGCCCGCTCCAAGCGCTCGCTCTGGTCAGCGCGTCGCGACATGCGCCCTCGCCTCTCGTGTTTCAACCCGTGTACCGACAACTCTGCTTCTGCCCACTGCCGCCGTCAGCAGTTCCTCAATCAGCTCGGAGGAGGACTCCCCGGCTGGCATGACCTCAGCGAGCTTACGCAATGCCCGCACCGTCAACGTACGGACTGCACCGGCCGTCTTCCCCATGATCTCCGCGGTACTCCCCGGGCTTTCCCCGTCGAAGAACCGCAAGGTCAAGACCTGCTGCTGCTCGGGCCGCAGCTTCGGCAGGTGTGCTGCCACGGCTCGGGCCAGCGCACGCTTCTCCGCGTACTCCTCCGGGCTCTGGCCCACCCGTGGCCGGTCGAGCTCCAGGTGATCGGCGTACAGCACTTCCGACGGGCGTCTTTGCACGGCCCGCAGGTAGTCGAGCGTGGTGTTCTTCGCAATGGTCCGCAGCCACGCGCGGAAGTTCGTACCGGGCCTGTACTTGCTGATGTTCTGGGCGACCTTGAGCCAGACCTCCTGGCTCAGGTCTTCGGCAACGTGCCCGTCCCGGATGTAGAACCGCACCCAGTTGTAGACCGTGTCGTTCAGCTCGTCGTACAGCCCCGCTATGGCCTCGGCTGCGTCCTCTCCGCCTGCTGCGGCACGTGTAAGCAGGGCCTCTACCTTGTCCGTCACGGCCCGATGTCCTCCCCCAAGAGCTGTTGCTGCGCTGATCCGCCGCAACGCCGCCTCAACCTGCCTCCACCACTCCTTCACAGGAGGAAGTACATGCTCCGATGCGACGCCGAGGCAGCATAGCCGGTCATTTACGAAATGAGTCGAACGGGCTAGCGACACCTTGCGACGTCCGCTGTGGTATACATTGCCGCCGCGGGCCGGGAGAGCAACCCGGCGCCGACACAGACCCGAAGCGAAAGGCCCCGCGACCATGCCCACGCCCATGAGCGCCACAGACCGATCCTTGATGCTCCTGCCGTTCGAGCAATGGGTCACCGTCGGTGCGACCGGCGCCAGCATCGTGCGAGTCGGCCGCCGACGAGGCGTCCTGCGCACCCGCGGCAAGGGCGCCACGCAGCAGGTCATGCGCATCTACCCCAGCCCGCGCCGCCCGAGCCGCGCGGCGGGGCCAGAGAAGTAGCCAACCCGCCCGTCCGAGCTTCACCGCACACACGTCACACCACCACTCAACAGCGCCTGGCCCGCCCCCAGTCGCCACCCTGGACGCACCCGTCGACAGCGCCAGCACCCGTGCGGCAGGCACGCATACCCCCTGGCGTAACAAATTCTCCCGATGCACGTACTTGTCGGTGCCGGACTGAACGCAACCGGCTCCATCCGGCCGGAACGGTCCGCCGGGGGACACCTACGAGCGAACAGGGAAGACGATGCCTCGCGGTGGCTCCAACGTGTTGCTGAGTTTCGAGACGATCGCCGAGCGGATGGAAGTCCCGAAGCGCACCGTCCTCGACAATTACAGGAGCTGGGATATCCCCGTCGTACGCGTCAGCGACCGAATTCTGCGCGTACGCGAGCGCGATTTTGAAGCCTGGATTGACTCGCGCACAGAGTGAATTCCGCGTGTCAGCGTAGGTGATATCGCAGCAAGCAGAAGGCCGCTCGCCGACCGTTCGGCTCCCCTCTAACGGGCTTGACCTGCCACGGACGCATCTACGTACAGTCCAACTCCCCTGGCCAGGGCGCCACCTGAGAGACCGACCGAGATTGCGAGAGGCATCCCGTGCCCAGAAAGCCCTCCGCCTACAAGCGGTGCGACTGCCCCGACCAGAACAGGCCCAAAAAGGGTGGATGCGACCACAACTGGTACTACAACCTCACAGTCGATGGCAGCCGCACACGGGCGTCCCTTCCCGACTCCGTTGGCCTAACGGCAGCTCAGGCCCAAGCCCTCCTGGACGGCATGACTCCCGGGGCGGCCCCGGAACCAGTCCAGGTGAACCTGACGTTTCGGCAGTGGGCTGCCGATTGGCTCGCCAGACGCCGGCTCAAGGAGATCACCTACGAGAAGTACGAGATAGCCGTCCGCGTGCACCTGAATCCGAGGTGGGGGAGCAAGCGCCTGCGCAGCATCAAGAAGGCCGAGGTGGAAGTCTGGGTGCAGGAGATGGAAGCCAACGACAAGCTCGCCAACTCCACCGCGTCAGGCCACTGGAAGGTCTTCCAGATGATCATGAAGGACGCGCTACAGAACGGGAAGATCTCCGCCAACCCCACCTACGAGGTTGAAGGACCATACGTCGGGCCGACGAAGATCTACGTCTTCACTCCGGATGAGTGCTGGGCGCTGTACGACAACTTCCCCCTCCACTACCGCCCCATCCCGATGCTCGGCTTCGCCTGCGGTACTCGGCAGGCGGAAGCCTTCGCCGTCTGTAAAGACGCCTTGGACTGGCAGAGAGGGCTGCTCACCATTCACCGACAGGTCCTCAGGACCAAGGAGACCGGGTACACGCCCTTGCTCGTGGAACGGCTCAAGACGAGCCCACGTCTCAACTCGAAGGTCGTGCCGACGCCTGGGTACCTCCAGGACGCCCTCGTCGAACACATGGAGCGCTTCCCGCCCAAGATCACCGAGACTGTCCACTGGCAGCACAAGAAGAAGATCGACGACTGCGCCCGCGGCCAGGCCCTAGCGCTCCTCCGGACACCTCGCGGCAACCTCATGTGCCGAAACTCCTTCAACGACTACGTCTGGAAGCCCACGCTGCTGAAGCTGGGCATCAAAGACAAGGACGGCAACCTTCCGACCTTCCACGACCTGCGGCACACCTTCATCTCCACCTGCCTCCAGAACGGCATCCCCGAGCACACGGTGGCCGCCTGGGTCGGGGACACCATCGACGAGCTGCGGCGCACCTACAGCCATCTCCTGAAGGACCACGCCGACACTCACGGGGCGATAGCCGCCAACCTGACTGCACGACCCACGGCTGGCCCCCTGCTCGTGGGCGCCGCGGCATGAGACCCCCTCTGCCCCGCCCCTCGTAGGGGTGACAAAGCAGGCGATGAACCTCAGCGGGGCTGGGGCCGGTGGTCCGGCCCCAGCCCCGCTGCCGCGTTGAAGGACATCACTCAGGCACGTCGTCATCCTCGGCATTCGTGAGCAGGGTCGTGGACGACTCCACCCATCGGTAGTCGTAGCTAGCCCTGACGGCCATTTTCGAGATGCGGTTTTGCAGCACGTCCTGAGCCGCGGCAAGAGCCGCTTCGGCTGCCGCCGTCCGAGCCTGGAGCAGACGGGGAACCCGCAGCGCGCCATCACCCTCGGCCAGCTCGAACTCGATCGTGACGGTGAGCAACTTGCGCTTATGCCCCATGACGACCTCCGTGGGTGTCCCCACTTCGAGGATCACTCCGGTGGCCTAGAAGCGCATCTCGGAGACGTGCGGGTGGCACCCCTCCTGCCGGTACTCATCAACCGCGCACGCACCCGCCCGACAGGGCTCTCGGGAAGGTTCAAGTCGGAAGGCGGTTCGCTGCGTGCTGTGGTATCGCGGTCGTACCGCGGAAACACAGCAGGACAGAGGCCGTTTCGACTGGCCGCGGTCGCTCATCGCCGACCTCAGCCTCACCTCGCGCGGCTACGTTCCTGGCTACTTACGTGGCTACTTACGTATCCGCGCGGTCCGGTTTGAACCGGTACGGAACGGGGTCTTGCCCGCCGCCCGCACCTACGAAAAAGAGCCTCTGACCTGCGATTTTGCTGGTCAGAAGCTCTAAGCGGCAGACGAGCCGGGCTGTACGCCGGGTTCTGTACCGCGGGTCCTCGCGGACGTCGCGGCGACGGCCATCCATCTAGGACCGGCATTGCTGCCGGCCTCGTGCGGTCTACCCGCGGACTCGGGCGGGCAGCCCTCGAACGTCCGCGCAGAGCGCGTTTCACGGCGCTCCTCTTGACCTTGCTCCAGGTGGGGTTTACCTAGCCGCCTGAGTCACCTCAGGCGCTGGTGGTCTCTTACACCACCGTTTCACCCTTACCCCGCGCCTGAACGCGAGGCGGTCTGCTTTCTGTGGCACTGTCCCGCGGGTCACCCCGGGTGGCCGTTAGCCACCACCTTGCCCTGTGGAGCCCGGACGTTCCTCGGGAAGCCCCCGAAGGGATCTTCACGCGGCCGCCCGCCCGGCTCGTCTGCCGTGCGGACCATGGTACCCGGCGGCTTCCCGGTCCCGACCCGCTCCGCCCACGACCCGTGCGCGGGCGGTGCCCATGGCGGTGCGGGACACCTGCGCGGGGCCCGCCGCCCGGGTCGGGGACGCTTGACCTTGTCGTAGCGTCAACGTTTCTACTGGGCCCATGCGAATCGGAGAGCTCGCCGGCATCGTCGGTGTCACGACGCGTGCCATCAGGCACTACCACCAGCTGGGTCTGCTTCCCGAGCCCGAGCGGCGGTCCAACGGCTACCGCGCGTACGGGCTGCGCCATGCCGTCGCGCTGGCCCGCGTCCGGCGCCTCACCGAGCTGGGTCTCGGGCTTCCCGAGGTGCGGGACGTGCTCACGGACGACGCGGGCCGCGAGCTCGCCGAGGTCCTCGCCGAGCTGGACGCGGATCTCGCCCGGCAGGAGGCCGCGATCCGCGAACGCAGGCAGCGGCTCCGCTCCCTGCTCGCCGACGCGGAGCACGGACGCCTCTCGCCCGAGGGGCCCGTCTCACCCGAACTGGCGGAGTTCTTCGGCGAGCTGGCCCGCGCCTCCGAGGGCCGCCTACCGGGTCCGGAGTCCCCGATGGCCACGAAGGACCGCGAGTTCCTCGTCCTGCTCGACACCACCGCCGCGCCGGAGGACCGGGACGCGTTCCTCACCGCGATCCGCCCGGCGCTCGGCTCGCCGGGGGCGGTGGAGCGGGCCCATGAGGTGTACGCACGGCTCGACGCCCTCGCCGGCGCCGACCTCGGCGACCCCCGTACGCAGGCCGCCGTCGACGAGGCCGCGCGGGCGCTGGCCGACACCCTGCCGGACTCGCTCCTGAGCGACCTGGGGTCGGGGGACGCGCAGGCGTTCGCCGAGGGCCGCGGCGACCGTGGCGACGGCTTCCTCGAAGCGTTCCTCGCGGACTTCGCTCCCGCGCAGGCCGAGGTCCTGCGCCGTGCGATGGGGCTGCTGGCACGGCGCGCGGCGGCGGAGGGCGTCGATGGGCCTGCCGAGGAGAGGGAGGAGAGGGCGGAATGAGCATGCTCAGGGGCAGTTTCGTTCCTGCGCCCGTGCGGCGGCTCGTCGGGCACGAGCTGCGCGTCCTGGCCAGCCTCGCGATGTGGGTGGCACGGCGGCGGCACGGCGTGCGCGGGGCGGGCGACCAGGCCTTCGGGCACGCCCGGGACCAGGCGGCGATCATGTACGGCCTGACGTGCGTCTGCGTCATCGAGGCGTACGGGATGGCCGTGCTGCTGCGGAACTGGCCGACCGCCCACACCGTGATGCTGGTCGTCGACGTCTACAGCGTGATCCTGATGCTCGGCCTCCACGCCGCGTCCGTGACCCGGCCGCACGTCCTGTCGGCCGACGAGCTGCGGCTCCGTCAGGGCGCACACCGGGACCTGCGGATACCGCTGACGCTGATCGCCGCCGTACGCGCGGAGCGGCTCTTCACCCACCCTCAAGAGCCGCGAGAGCCCCAAGCGCCGGACACGCCCGACCAGTCCCACGGCCGGACGCTCGACATGCCGGTCGCCTCCACGACGTCACTCACCCTGGAGCTGGCGGAACCGGTCACCGACGTCGGCTTCCTGGGAAAGCGGCGCGAGGTGACGAAGGTCCGGCTGCACGCGGACGAGCCCGACCGGCTTCTCTCGGCCCTCAAGGAACAGCTGGCGGCGCACCCTCACGCGGGCGCGAACTGAACCTTCGCGGTGCCGGGGTCCGCCTGGGCGAGGCGGACCCTCAGCCGCTCCCCCAGGGGCAGCTTCGCCGAGCCGCCCGCGATGCGGGCCACGACCGCGGGCGTGCGCAACTGGACGGTCCCGACCGACGGATCACGTTCCTTCACGTCCACCACCACGGCGTCGAAGATCTCCCCGACCCGCCCCTTGAGCAGCGCGGCCTCGACGATGTCCACGCACTCGCGCTCCACGGTGTTGCCGCGCCTGCTGCCGTCCGCCATCTCCTTGGGCAGCACGTCCAGGGCGGCGAGCACCCACTCCGGGGGCGGCGCGTCCGCGCAGGCGGCGAGGCCGAGCTCGGCGGCGTAGCGGTCGACGAGGCGGCGCAGCGGGGCGGTGCAGTGGGTATAGGGGGCGGCGACCGCGGCATGGGTGGTCAGCTCGGGGATCTCGCCGCCGCGGAACGCCGTGTAGCCCGCGCCGCGCAGCAGCGTCGTGCACTCCTGGAGGAACGCGGCCTGGTGCGGTTGGCGGGGATCGAGGGAGCGGACCAGTCGCGCGTACGAGACGTGGTGCGGCCAGTCGATGCCCAGAGCCGTCGCGGTACGGCGCAGCCGGGCCACGGCGCCGTCGGGGGCGGTCGGCAGCGTGCGCAGGATGCCGGTACCCGAGGCGATCATGAGCTCGGCGGCGGCCATGCCGGTGAGCAGGGAGATCTGCGCGTTCCAGCCGTCGGCGGGAAGCGGGGCGCGGAAGGCCGGTTCGTACGCGCCGTCGCGCTCGACGATCTCCTGCTCGGGGACGTCGAGGGAGATGCCGCCGCGGTCGGCCTCGCGCTGCTCGCGGAGTTCGCCGATCTCCCGCAGCAGTGCGAGGGGCTCCTCCGCGGTGCCGTCGTCGACGGCCTTCTGCACCCCTTCGTAGTCGAGCTTGACCCGGCTGCGGACGAGGGCACGGCGTACGTCGGTCCGCTCGGCGCGGCCGTCCGCGTCCAGGTCGATCGTCCACAGGACGGCCGGGCGGTCCTGTCCCGGCAGCAGACTCGCGGCGCCCTCGCTCAGCGACGTGGGGTGCAGGGGCACCTTCTCGTCGGGGAAGTACAGGGTGGTGACGCGCCGGTGGGCCTCGGCGTCGAGCGGCCCGCCGGGCGTGACGTACGCGGCGACGTCGGCGATCGCGTACGACACGCGGTACCCGGCACCGTCCCTGCGGCGCGCCAGGTGCATGGCCTGGTCGAGGTCGACGGAGGTGGGCGGGTCGACGGTGAAGAGCGGGAGGTCCGTGGCGTCGTGCTCCGGAAGCCGGGGCGAGGCGGCGGCGCGGTCCGCTTCCGCGAGGACGTCGGCCGGGAACTCTTCGGGTACGTCGAGTTCGGTACGCAGTGCGCGCAGGGCGGCCCGCAGCGGAGCCTCGGCTGCGCCGGTCACTCGGAGGTGGCGGCGGGGCATGTTCCCGAGCGTATGGCATGCGCCGGGCTCGGGCGGGGTCTTGGCGCGTGGCCGTGCCGGGGGTCGGGCTGGTGGGTGGGACCTCTGGGGCGGTGCCCCGCGGCGTACCGCGGGAGCGCGCCGGTGTCCGTTCGAGCGCGGCCGCACACGCCCCGTACCCTTTCGCGGGGGCCGCACCCCTCCCCCCGTACCGCCGAAGGAGTCCTACCGTGCTCGTCCTGCTGCCGCCGTCCGAAGGCAAGGCACCCTCCGGGCGGGGAGCCCCGCTCAAGCCGGAGAGCCTGTCGTTGCCGGGGCTCGCCGAGGCGCGGCAGGCGGTCCTCGACGAGCTCGTCGAGCTGTGCTCGGCGGACGAGGAGAAGGCGCGCACCGTGCTCGGTCTCAGCGAGGGGCTGCGCGGCGAGGTCGCGAAGAACGCCGGACTGCGCACGGCGGGCGCGCGCCCGGCCGGCGAGATCTACACCGGCGTCCTGTACGACGCCCTGGACCTGGCCTCGCTCGACGCCGCCGCCAAGCGCCGCGCCACCCGCTCCCTGCTCGTCTTCTCCGGCCTGTGGGGCGCGGTCGGCGTGAACGACAGAATCCCCTCCTACCGCTGCTCGATGGGCGTGAAACTGCCCGGCCTCGGCGCGCTCGGAGCGTACTGGCGTACGCCGATGGCCGACGTCATGCCCGAGGCGGCGGGCGACGGCCTCGTCCTGGACCTGCGTTCGTCCGCGTACGCGGCGGCGTGGAAGCCGAAGGGTGAGGTGGCGGGGCGGACGGCGACCGTACGTGTGCTGCACGCGCAGGTCGACGAGAGGACCGGTACCGAGAAGCGGTCCGTCGTCTCGCACTTCAACAAGGCGACGAAGGGGCGGATCGTCCGCTCCCTGCTGACCAACGGCGTCCAGCCGAAGGACCCGGCCCAACTGGTCGAGGCGCTGCGGGATCTGGGCCACGTGGTGGAGGCGGAGGCTCCGGCCAGACCGGGCAAGCCGTGGGCGCTCGACGTGGTGGTGCGGGAGATTCACTGAGGGCCTGTCCAGGCCTGTCTTCGGACCCACCTCTTCGCGGTGGCGTCCGCGCGTCAGAGAAGACGCGCCAGGGCCGCTTCGGACGGGCTCCCGGCCGCCGCCTGGTACACGATGATCACCTGCTGCTCGGCGCCGCCGACCGTGAGCGCCTGCCTTCGCAGGGCGAGGCTGCCGACGACCGGGTGCGCGAAGCGCTTGAGTTCGTCCCGGACGGGACGCGTCTCGTGCCGCGTCCACAACCGACGGAACTCCTCGTCCGTCTCCAACTCGGCGAGCAACCGGACGGTTGCGGGGTCGCGCGGATCGGCTTCGGCGCGCAGGGCCGCCGCGGTCTGCGCGGCCACCTCCGCCCAGTCGGGGAAGAGCAGGCGGGACGCCGGGTCGAGGAACACCGCTCGGACCAGGTTGCTCCCGGGCTCGTACATCGGGGCGAGCGCACGGGCCTGCTTGTTCGCCGCCAGTACGTCGAAGCACCGGTCGCGCACGTACGCGGGGCGGTCCGCCCACGCGTCGAGCAGCCGGTGCACGTCCGCGGAGACCTCGGTCCGCGACGGCGCCACGGGGGCGGGGGCGGCGAGGGCGTGCAGGTGCGCGGAGGCGTCGGCGTCCAGCTGCAGCGCCCGCGCGAGGGAGTTCAGCACCTGGGGCGAAGGGTGCCGGTCGACGCCCTGTTCGAGCCGGACCAGGTACGGCTCGCTGATTCCGGCGAGCCGGGCCAGTTCCTCCCGGCGCAGTCCCGCCACCCGGCGGCGTCCGCCGGTGGGTACCGCCGCGTCCGCCGGAGCGACCCGTCCGCGGCGGGCCTTGAGGAAGTCTCCCAGGAGATTGTCGGCCACCATGCCGCGAGGGTAACCCCGTGGGGGTGCTGGCTGCCGGGGTGCGAACGGCGCAGGCTCGATGCCATGAAGACCTGGTTCATCACCGGCGCGTCCCGCGGTTTCGGCCGCGTCTGGGCCGAAGCCGCTCTCGACCGCGGCGACCGTGTCGCCGTCACCGCACGCGATCCCGAGACCCTGCGCCCCCTCCTTGACGCCCACGGGGACAACGTCCTCCCGCTCCGCCTCGACGTGACCGACCGCCCATCCGTGCTCGCCGCGGTGCGGCGGGCCGCCGAGGCCTTCGGCCACCTCGACGTGGTCGTCAACAACGCGGGCTACGGCCTGTTCGGCATGGTCGAGGAGACCACCGAGGAACAGGCCCGCGCACAGCTCGACACCAACCTGTTCGGCCCGCTGTGGGTGACGCAGGCGGCCCTGCCGTACCTGCGGGCCCAAGGCAGCGGCCACATCCTGCAGGTATCCAGCATCGGTGGCCTCGCCGCCTTCCCCACACTCGGGCTCTACAACGCCTCCAAGTGGGCCCTTGAGGGGCTGAGCGAGGCCCTGGCCCAGGAGATCGCCCAGTTCGGCATCCACGTGACCCTCATCGAACCCGGCCCCTACGGCACCGACTGGTCGGGGTCGTCCGCAGTGCACACCGAGCCGCTCCCCGCCTACGAACCCGTCCGCGCCGCACGCCGGGCCGGTGCGTCCGCCCGCGCCCCCCAGGACGCGCGGGACACCGCCGCCGTCATCCTCGAACTCGTCGACACCGACGCACCACCCCTGCGGCTCTTCCTCGGCACCTACCCCTATCCGGTGGTCGAGGCGGCCTATCAGAAGCGCCTCGACACATGGAACGCGTGGCGCCACCTCGCCTCCCGGGCGTGACCGGCACATCCGACGTCCACTCGACACGTACGGCAAAACCTGTGTCATTGCAGCATGCGCAACGCGCTTTGCGCGTGCTGCACCCCCCGGGCAGGATGACTCCATGACCTCCTCCGCAACGGGCTCCGTGCTCGATCTCGCCCCCGTCGTTCCCGTCGTCGTCGTGGCGGAACTCGGCGACGCCGTGCCGATGGCGCGGGCCCTGGTCGCGGGCGGGCTGCCCGCGATCGAGGTGACGCTGCGGACTCCGGTCGCGCTCGACGCGATCTCGGCCATCGCCGCCGAGGTACCGGACGCGGTGGTCGGCGCGGGCACCGTCATCACGGCCCGCAACGTCGCCGACTCGGTCGAGGCCGGCGCCCGTTTCGTCGTCAGCCCCGGCTGGACGGACACGCTGCTGGACGCGATGCGGGGGTCCGGCCTGCCGTTCCTGCCCGGGGTCTCGACGACCTCCGAGGTCGTGGCGCTGCTCGAACGCGGCGTACGGGAGATGAAGTTCTTCCCGGCCGAGGCCGCAGGCGGCACCGCCTACCTGAAGTCCCTCGGCGCGCCGCTGCCGCAGGCCCGCTTCTGCCCGACCGGCGGGATCACCGCCGGCACGGCGCCCACGTACCTCGAACTGCGGAACGTCGGCTGCGTGGGCGGCAGCTGGATGCTCCCCGCCGACGCCGTCGCCGCCAAGGACTGGGCACGCGTCGAGTCGCTGGCCCGCGAGGCCGCCGCCCTCCGCCCGCGCTGACCGGCCGGACGGGGCACCGGTCAGCAGCAGGCTCTCAGCGCAGGTGGGACGTGTCGTTCAGCAGGCGCAGCGACGCGTTGCCGTCGGCGTAGTACGCCACGACCGAGACCGAGGCCGCCGCGAGTTCCATGCGGAACAGCGATTCCGGCGGGGCGCCGAGTGCGAGCCGCACCAGCGTCTTGATGGGCGTGACGTGCGTGACGAGCAGCACCGTGCGGCCCGCGTACGCGGCGGTCAGCCGGTCACGCGCCGCCGCGACCCTGCGCGAGACCGTCGCGAACGACTCGCCGCCGGGCGGCGCCGCCTTCGGGGAGGCCAGCCAGGCGTTCAGCTCCTCCGGTTGGCGCTCGCGCACCTCGCCGAAGGTCAGCCCCTCCCAGGCGCCGAAGTCCGTCTCGCGCAGGCCGTCGTCGAGCCGTACGTCGAGTCCGAGCCGGGCGGCGACGGTGCGTGCCGTCTCCTGGCAGCGCTTGAGCGGCGAGGAGACGACGGCCTCGATGGTGCCGCGCAGCGCGAAGGCGGCCGCGGCGCGCTCGGCCTGCGCACGGCCCGCCCCGGAGAGGGACGGGTCGCTGCCGCCGCTCCCGGAGAACCGCTTCTCGGGCGTCAGCGCGGTCTCGCCGTGCCGCAGCAGGACGAAGGTCGCGGGGGCGCCGAGGTCGGCGGGGGCGGCCCAGCCGACGGGCGGGGCGGAGGCGTTGCGCGCGGCGCGGGCGTCGGCGCTTCCCTGTGCGGTGGCGGGCGGCGAGGACGAGGGCGACGGCGAGGCCCAGTCAGCGACCGATACCGGCCCCGGCCCCGACCCCGAGTCGGAGACCGAATCCCCGCGCGACGCGGCTCCGGCGCTCAGCGCCGCCCGCGCCCGCGCAGCGCCCGCAGCCGCGTCTCCCGGCGGCCCGCCGGGCTCGGGGGACCCGAAGAGCTCGGTGGGAGCTTCGGCCGCCGCCCGCGCGGCCCTCGCGTCGAGCTCCGCCGTCGACGCTGACGGCGACCACCGCTCCCCCCGCTTGCCCGCGTCCATCGCCTCGTTCGCGAGCCGGTCCGCGTGCTTGTTCTTCTCGCGGGGGATCCACTCGTACGTCACCCGGTCGGGCGGGTGGACCCGCGCGGCCTCGGCGGCGAGCGGCTTCATGTCGGGGTGCTTGATCTTCCAGCGGCCCGACATCTGCTCGACGACGAGCTTGGAGTCCATGCGGACGTGCACGGAGGCGGCCGGGTCCAGCTGGTGGGCCGCCTTGAGGCCGGCCACCAGGCCCTTGTACTCCGCGACGTTGTTCGTCGCGACGCCGATGTACTCGGCGGCCTCCACCAGGGTCTCCCCCGTGGCCGCGTCGATGACGACCGAGCCGTACCCCGCGGGCCCCGGGTTGCCCCGTGACCCGCCGTCGGCCTCGACGATGAACTCCCGCACCGGGCAGGCTCCTAGAGGCCGGACTCGGACGTACGGACCAGGATGCGGCGGCAGTTCTCGCATCGCAGCACGGTGTCGGGGGACGCCGCCTTCACCTCGTTGACCTCGGTGATGTTGAGCTCGAGGCGGCAGCCCTCGCAGCGCCGCTGGTAGAGCTTGGCGGCGCCGACACCGCCCTCCTTCACGCGGAGCTTGTCGTAGAGCTTGAGCAGGTCGGCCGGGACCGAACCCGCCACGACCTCGCGCTCCTTGCCGACCGTGGCGGCCTCGGCGTCGATCTCCTCGCACGCGGCGTCACGACGGGCCGTCGCGTCGTCGATCTTCGACTGGACCGAGGAGACCCGCTCGGTGAGCTCGGCGACCCGCTCCTGGGCGGACTCGCGGCGCTCCATGACCTCCAGGACGACGTCCTCGAGGTCGCCCTGGCGCTTGGCCAGCGAGGCGATCTCCTTCTGGAGGTTCTCCAGGTCCTTGGGGGAGGTGACGGCGCCGGAGTCCAGGCGCTGCTGGTCGCGGGCCGCGCGCTGACGGACCTGGTCGACGTCCTGCTCCGCCTTGGTCTGCTCGCGGGCGCAGTCGCTCTCCTCGGTCGTGGAGGCGACGAGCAGGTCGCGCAGCTGCGTGAGGTCCTTGTTCAGCGACTCGATCTCGGCGTGCTCGGGCAGGGACTTCTTCTTGTGCGCGAGCTGCTGCAGGCGTACGTCCAGACCCTGGACGTCGAGCAGTCGGATCTGGTCGGCGGGCGCGGCGTTCAGTTGGGGGCTCCTGTTGAGTCGTTTGAGGCGTTGTGTGAGGCCGCGTGGGCGGTCCAGGGGTCGGTGACCGTCTTCGAGACGTGGACGCGAAGGCCCCATCCGTTCCGGTCGGAGATCTCGTCGAGCTGGGCTGCGGCCAGCTCGCACCAGGGCCACTCGGTGGCCCAGTGCGCGGCGTCGAGCAGCGCGAGAGGTGTGCGTTCGCGGGCCTCGGACGCCGGGTGGTGGCGCAGGTCCGCGGTGAGGAAGGCGTCCACGCCCGCGGCGCGTACGTCGTCGAAGAGGCTGTCGCCGGAGCCGCCGCTGACCGCGATGGTGCGGATCAGCGCGTCCGGGTCGCCCGCGACGCGGATGCCCTGTGCGGTGGCGGGCAGCCGCTTCGCGGCGCGCTCGGCCAGCTCGGCGAGGGTCAGGGGGTGGTCGAGCTCGCAGATCCTGCCGAGGCCGCGGCGGCCGTGCCGGTCGGCGGGGTCGGGTACGAGGGGGCGTACGACGCGGACGTCGAGCGCTCCCGCGAGCGCGTCGGAGACGCCCGGGTCGGCGCGGTCGGCGTTGGTGTGCGCGACGTGCAGCGCGACGTCGTGCTTGATCAGGTCGTGGACGACCCGGCCCTTGAAGGTGGACGCCGCGACCGTCGTCGTACCCCGCAGGTAGAGGGGGTGGTGGGTGACCAGGAGCTGGGCTCCGAGGGAGACCGCCTCGTCGGCGATCTCCTGGACGGGATCGACGGCGAAGAGGACCCGCGAGACCTCCGCGTCGGGGTCTCCGCAGACCGTGCCGACCGCGTCCCAGCTCTCGGCCAGATCGGCGGGCCACAGGGCGTCGAGCGCGGCGATGACTTCAGACAGACGGGGCACGGAGAAAGGCTACCTTCCCCGCGTCCCGCGCAGGTCGTGCGTTACTGACCGCTACGGAGCGGCTACTTGGGAGGCTTCTCGGTGCCACTTCCCGATGCCGCTGCGCGGCTGTCGGCGTGGCCGCCGGGACCGGCCTCCCTCACAGCACAACCGCCCCCTCCCCCTCAGGCGAATCGGGACATCTCCACCCTTCTGTGTGAAGCGGACGCCCGTCGATGCCACGTCAGTGCGGACGAAAACTAGCTTCGGGGCCGGAGGTGACACCACGATGACCGCGCCACCAGCGCCGCCACCGACCCAGACCCCCACGGCCCCCATGCCCCCCACCGCCCCCGCGCCCCCCGTCCGTCTCCGCGTACCCGCCCGCCCGGCTGGGTGCACGATCGCGGCGGACGGTTCGTACGCGGCGCGCCTCGCCCGCGCCGCCGGCGCCCCGGACTCCTGGTATCCCGAACGCTGGACCCTCGGCTCCGGAGAGCCGTACGCCGTGCCGCTGCCCGGCAACCAGCCCGAGGAGCCGTCCACGGAAGTGCATCCGATGGCGGACGGCCGCGTCCTCATCCACCGCGTGGTGGGTGAGCGGCACGCCTTCTCCCTGCTGTATCCGACAGGACCCGGCACCGGCGAGGTGCCGCTCGGGGCCGTGGAGTGCGGCGAGCTGAGCCTGCTGCCACCGGCGCCGGGCGGCGACCGCGCGTACGCCCTCGCGCCCGGCGCCCGCTCCTCCGACATCTGGCTGGTGGCGGGCGGCTCCTTCGGGCCCGAACACCTGGCCGCGGTGCCCGGCCGCTGTTCGGGCGGCGTCTGGCTGGACGGCACGGACCGCATGCTCGCGCTCGACCGCGATCTCGACGGCCGCACGAAGACGGTCGCGGTGGATCTGGAGCGCGGCGGCGAGGTCACCCCCCTTCTGCAGATCTCCGAGGAGAGCGACGACCGGCTGCTGCTCGCCGACGCGGGCAGCGGTCTCCTCCTGATCCGCTCCGACGCCCCGGGGCGGCCCCGCCTCGGCTGGGGCGTCCTCGGTGGTACGCGGCCGGTGCGCTTCCCCGAGTGCCTGTCGCCGCCGGACCTCGCGGTGACGCCGTTCGCGATGCAGCCGGGGCAGGCCCTCACACCGGAGGCCTGCGCGGTGGCGCTGCGGATCGACGCCCCGGCGGGTCGGGGTGGCGGCGGGGGTGGTGGCGGTAGTTGGCTCGGCCTCTGGCGGCCCGCCGAACGCAAGCTGCATCAGCTGGCCGCGCCCCCCGGCTGGCTGGCCGGATCCGGCTGGTGGACGCGGGACGGCACCCTGTGCCTGCCGTACGTCACGGCCGCCGTGCCGTGCGGGGTGGCCCGGGTGACGCGACCCGCCCCGCCGCCCAGCGCGGCCGAAGCCTCACCGGCCGGTGCCGGCGCCCCATCGCCCGGTCCCGGCGCCCCTGCGGAGAGAAACGTTCCCTACCCGCCACCACCGCCACCGCCGCCCCCGTCGGCCTCCCCCGCCGACCTCCCGAAGCCCGCCGTCACACGTCCCGTACCCCTCCAGCAGGCACCCCTCGGCGGTCGAACAGTGGCCGGTTAGACTCGCCCGGCTGTACGAACGATCTTCTTTACGGGGTGAATGGATTGACTACGACCGAGACCGTTTCGGAGACACACCAGAACACCGCACCACGCATGAACACCGCACCACGGATGCCGTCGAACGCGCCCACCGGCGCGGGGTCCGGAGCCGGCAGGCACCGGGGCCCGGTGTCCGAGCGCGACGAGGCAGCGGCGCCGCGGGGGCGGCACCGCAGGCAGGACCAGCAGTCCTGATCCGGTACCGGCAGTCCTGACCGGTACGCCCGTTCGTAGCGCCAAGCTCGTAGCGACAAGAGCGACGAGAACGAGAGGCCTCGCCCCCGTGCCGCCACCCATGGCGCGGGGGCGAGGCCTTTCACCGACCGCCTCGTTGAGGCGTTCCCGCAGGTAGTTGACGTAGACGACGCGAGGGAGATGGGGAGCACATGGCTCTGAAGGCAGGCCGGCGGGTGGTGCTGGCAGCGGACACCCGGCTGACGGATTCGGCCGAGGTGGCGGGGGTCGTCGTCGGGTTCCTGTCCCTGGCGGCGGGCAGCGCCGGGACCGTCGAGCAGGTGGTCGACCACCAGGAAGTGAGCGACGACGTGCGCGAGTACGAGCGGCTCAAGTCGCTGCTCGACGCCTTCGGGGGCGAGATGCCCACGGAGAGCAGGAGGCAGCTCGAAGAGAAGATCGGCTCCCTGGAACCCGCGTGGACCGCCTTCCAGGAACGGCCTCCTCGCGTGAGCGTACGGGTCCGCTTCGACAACGGATTCATCCTCGACGGGGCCGACGAGGACGTCTTCGCCCCCTGCCTGAGAGCCCGTCCTCATCCCTGCCTGAGAGCCTGTCTTCGAACCCCGCTAGCCCCGCTTGAGCCCCAGCACCTCCGCCGCCGCGAACGTCTCGTTCGGCGGGCGGTCCGCGTAGTACGGCGAAAGCGCCTCGTCCAGCTCGTCGAAGGTGAACGCCTCCTTCGCCGAGTCGAACTTCGCCGCCACCCTGGGCCGCTCGACGACCGCGACCATGCCGCCGTGGACCACGAGCAGCTGCCCGTTGATCCGGGCGGCGGCGGGCGAGGCCAGATAGCCGACCAGCGGCGACACGTGTTCGGGCGCCAGCGGGTCGAGCCGGCCATCCGACGGCTCCGCGAACCCCGCGAAGACGTCCTCGGTCATCCGCGTACGGGCCCGCGGGCAGATGGCGTTGGCGGTCACGCCGTACTTGGCGAGCGCCAGCGCCGTCGACGTCGTCAGGCCGACGATGCCGCCCTTCGCCGCCGCGTAGTTGGGCTGGCCCGCCGACCCGGCGAGGTAGGCCTCGGACGAGGTGTTGACGATCCGGCCGTACACCGGGCCGCCCGCCGCCTTGGAGCGCTCGCGCCAGTGCGCGGCCGCGAAGTGGGTGGTGTTGAAGTGCCCCTTGAGGTGGACGTGGATGACCGCGTCCCACTCGGCCTCGCTCATCGAGAAGATCATCCGGTCCCGCAGGATGCCCGCGTTGTTGACCAGGATGTCGAGCTTTCCGTAGGTGTCGATCGCCGACCGGACGAGCGCGCGGGCCTGTTCGTGGTCGGCTACGTCGCCGGTGTGGGCGGTGGCCCGCCCGCCCGCCGCCCGGATCTCGGCCGCGACCTCCTCGGCGGGCGCCGCCGACGCCTCGCCCGAGCCGTCGCGGCCCGGCTGCCCGAAGTCGTTGACGACGACGCTCGCGCCGAGCCGGGCCAGTTCCAGCGCCTCGGCGCGGCCGAGCCCGCGGCCCGCACCGGTCACGATCGCGGAAAGGCCCTCAAGTGGCAGTGAGGTCGATGACATCGAAGTCCCTTCGAAGCTGGACGGGGCGGATGCGAGAGGGTGGATGCTGTAGGGCGGATGCTGCGGGCCGGATGCTGCGGGGTCAGATCTCGATGCAGGTGCGCAGCGCCGTGCCCGTGCGCATCTGGTCCAGGGCCTCGTTGATCTCGGCGAGCTGTACGCGGTGGGTGATGAGTCCTGCCAGATCGATGCGGCCGGCCCGCCAGAGCGCGATGGCCCGCTCGTACGACGTGAGGACGTCGCCGCCGCCGTACATCGAGGGCAGGATGCGCTTCTCGTCGAAGAACAGCTCGAACATGTTGAGCCGCAGGTGGTCGTCCATGGCACCGGCCCCGACGACGCACAGCGTGCCGCCGCGCCGCGTCGTCTCGTACGCCGTGCGGGCCGTGGCCGACTTGCCGACGACCTCGAAGACGTAGTCGAAGCCCTCGCCCGCGGTGATCCGCTGCTTGGCGTCGGCCAGTTCGTCGGGCGACACCGCCTCGGTGGCGCCGAACTTCAGTGCCGCCTCCCTGCGCGAGGCGACCGGGTCGACCGCGACGATCTGTGCCGCGCCCTTGAGCCTGGCCCCCTGGATCGCGGAGATGCCGACGCCGCCACAGCCGATCACGGCGACCGACGAACCGGCCGCCACGTCGGCGGTGTTGACGGCCGCGCCGAGCCCTGTCGTCACGCCGCAGCCGATCAGCGCGGCGATGTCGAAGGGCACGTCGTCGGGGATCGGCACGGCGCACCCGGCGTCGACGACGACCTCCTCGGCGAAGGTGCCGGTGCCCGCGAAGCCGAACACGTCCGAACCGTCGCCGGAGCGCTTGAAGTTGGGGGTGCCCGCGTTCATGAAGCCGGCGAGGCACAGCTGGGTCTGGCCGCGCTTGCAGGCGGGGCAGGCGCCGCAGGCGGGCAGCCAGCAGAGGAGGACGCGGTCGCCCGGGGCGAGGCCGGTCACGCCGTCGCCGACGTCGAGTATCTCGCCGGCGCCCTCGTGCCCCGGGACGAAGGGGGCGGGCTGCGGCAGCACGCCGTTCATCGCCGAGATGTCGGAGTGGCACAGCCCGGTGGCCCGGACGCGGATCTTCACCTTGCCGGGGCCAAAGCCCGCCGTCTCGATGCCGTCGAGGACTTCGAGCTTGTCCTGGCCTGTCTCGTGCAGTACGGCTGCGCGCATGGCGCGGCTCCTCTCGTACGGAGATCGCTGCCTCAGGCGTACGCGACCTCGGACGTGTGCGACCTCAGCGTGTGCGTCCTCAGGTGTGTTCGACGACGGTGTCGGCCAGGACCGGCGCGTCGTCCCGTTCGACCGCGGTGACCGTGGCCTGCACCCGGCCGTCGGACCGCCACATGCGGATGCGCAGGGTCTCGCCGGGAAAGACGACTCCCGTGAAACGGGTGCTGTAGCCGCGCACCCGCGACACGTCGCCGCCGAGCTGGGTGTCGACGACGGCCTTGAGGGTCATCCCGTAGGTGCACAGGCCGTGCAGGATCGGCTTGTCGAAACCGGCGAGCGCCGCGAACTCGGGGTCGGCGTGCAACGGGTTCCAGTCCCCCGAGAGGCGGTAGAGGAGCGCCTGGTCCTCCCGTACGGGGCGTTCGACCTCCAGGTCGGGGTCGCCCTCGGGCGCGGGGAGGCGGGTGGAGGGGCCGCGGTCACCGCCGAACCCGCCCTCGCCGCGCACGAAGATCTGGGCGTCACTGGTCCACAACGGCCCCTCGTCGTCGGCGACTTCGGTGCGCAGGACGAGGATCGCGGCCTTCACCTTGTCGTACACGGCGGCGACCCTGGAGGTGCTGACGGCCTCGCCCCTGACCGGGATGGGGCGGTGCAGGGTGATGCTCTGGCCGCCGTGCAGGACGGCGGCCAGGTCCACCTCGATGCCGGGCGCGGAGAGGCCGCCGACGACGCCCATGCCCGCGCCCGCGACGGTGGCGAAGCTGGGCAGGACGTGCAGCCGGGACTCCAGCGTGTAGCGCAGCTCGTCCGGGTCCGTGGCGGGGCGTCCCGCGCCGAGGCCCAGGTGGTAGAGCTGGATGTCCTTGTGGTCCCAGGCGATCTCGGCGGACCTGGGCTCGGCGGCCACGGCCTGCACTGCGTCAATGGGCATCGGGGCAGCTCCTTGGGCCGTGGGTGAAGACCTCGGTGCGGCCGTCCGCACCGTCGACCGCACCGAGGTCGCAACAGGGCCGTTCTAGAACGCGTTCCAGTCCGGCGGTCCCATGTATAGCCGAGGCCACGGCGGTTGTGAAGGCTGCTGACGAGACGTCAGATCGGCGTCGGTGACATTTGTACCGGCCGAGTCCGTACGGCTGGATCTGCCGCGGGGCCGCCCCGCCTCCGTAGCGTCGTGGCCATGACGAAGACAGCGCGGCGCGGGTTTGCGGCCACCGTCGACGAGCCGGCGACTCCCGTCGACGAACCCTCCGGCCCCTGCGTCGCCACCTCCCTGCCTGCCACCGGCGAACGCTTCGTACGCTGGGGTCTCGTACCGGCGTCCCGCCCGCACCGCGGCGGCCGCCCGATGGCGAGGACGGGGAACGCGGACGTGTCCAGAGAGAACGGGATGGGCCGAGGGCTGCGCGCGTGGCGGGCGGCCGGCGCCGAGGCGGCGGAGGACTCCCGCACCGAGCGAACCCCCGGCCCCCGTACCGAACCGAACTGCGACCGCAAATGGGCCAGGTTCGGCCGGCGCAAGAGGTGCGGGGCCCGCTCCGGCGGGGACGAGCAGCTCGGGCCGCCGCCCAGCGGATTCGCGCTGCTGCCCTGGCTCCTGATGGGCCTCGGCGCCGTCTCCCACCTCCTCCAGGGCGAGACCCCCAACCCCTGGATCGGCGCCACCGGGATCCTCGCCTTCAACTCCCTCTACGTCTTCATCGCCTTCCGCGCCTTCGACAAGCGCACGCGCCGGGCCCGCTCCACGCTGGTCGCCCTGATCGCGCTCGGCCTGCTGACCACCGGGCTCGCCGCCGGCTACGGCGGCAACTGGCTGCTCTTCTTCCCGCTGCTCGGCCTGGCCGTCGGTGCGACCGCGCGCGGGCGCGGGCTCGGCCCCATCGGCCTGGCCCTCGGCGCCCTCGCGGGCGCCGTCGGCGGGTTCCGGGACGGCTGGGGCGCGGTGAACATCGCGTACGCCACGTTCCTGTCCACGATGGTGACTGCCGCGATCCTCTCGCTCTCCGAGGCGGTACGCGAACTGCGTGACACCCGCGAGGAACTGGCCCGCACCGCGGTGGAGAAGGAACGCCTCCGCTTCTCCCGCGACCTGCACGACCTGCTCGGCCACACGCTCTCCGTGATCGTGGTGAAGGCGGAGGCGACCCGCCGTATCGCACCGCGCGATCTGGACGCGGCGCTCGGCCAGGTCTCCGACATCGAGGCCGTCGGCAGGCAGGCGCTCACCGAGATCCGCGAGGCCGTCACCGGCTACCGCGAGGGCAGCCTCGCCACCGAGCTGGAGTGCGCCCGCGACCTGCTCGAAGCCGCCGGGATCGAGACGGTGGTCCGCCAGTCGGGCCCGCCGCTCTCCCCGCAGACCGCGGCGCTTCTGGGCTGGGTGGTCCGCGAGTCCGCCACCAACGCCGTACGCCACTCCGGCGCGACCCACTGCGAGATCGAGGTCACGGGCACCGTGGAGCAGTCCCGCCTGATGATCACGGACGACGGCCGCGGCGCGGGTCCGGGCACCCCGGGCAGCGGCCTGAAGGGCCTGGCCGAACGCCTCGCGGCGGCAGGCGGCTCCCTCGCGTCCGGCCCCGGGCCCCGCGGCGGCTTCCGGGTCACGGCGGTCCTCTGAGAGGGGCACCTGTCCGGTCACGCGGGGCCGTCGCCTCTACTGGGACGACACCCCGGCGGCTCCAGGCTTTCCGTCCCGCGCTGAGGTGGTCCGCGAGATCTTCCGCCGGGTGGCCGAGGACGGCGCCTCAACCCACGACATCGTGCGCTGGCTGGACGGCGCTGGTGTGCCTGGTCCGGGTGGCAAGGGCTGGCGGTACGCCTACGTGGCCCGGATGCTGCGCCACCCCGCGTACCTGGGGTGGCAAGTCATACAGATCAAGGCCGCGCCAACCGTCTACCGCAACGAACAAGGCCAGCGAGTACGGCTGTTGGGCAAGGACGGCGCTGCCGTTGCGCTGGTCTCCGAGGAGACACAGCGAAAGGCACTCGCCACACTCAAGGGGCTCACCACCACGCGCCCACGGGGAGTACCTGCCTCGCTCGGAGTTCTACGAGCTGTCGGCCCGTCAGCGTGCCCGGCGTGCTGCCGCTCGTACTGCCTGACCTGACCCCCGTCGGTCGCCCCTTCGCTGGGGTGGCTGGCGGGGGTCTTTGGCGTTCCTGGGGGCGCCTTCGGATCACAGGCTGAGAAACCCCGGTTTCCCGGCCAGCTTCGAGCGCACCCCTTGCAGCGCAGGGGAGTTGGGCACCTTCGTTCCGTAGGCCGACAGGCCCTCTTGCGCTGATCGGCTAGGAGCTGTCCGGCCGATCATGTGACTGTCGCCTGATCTGCTCGTTGCGTCGGGCATGGGGCGGGGAGAACGCGGTGATCTGGCGGACGCGGA
>NZ_JBWKFZ010000011.1:0-343509 GCF_056433985.1 Streptomyces sp. NPDC044106 | reverse complement strand
TTCACCGGCAAGATGCTCGACGAGCGCCTTGGCAAGATCACCTTCTGGACGCTGTTCATCGGCTTCCACGGCACCTTCCTCGTCCAGCACTGGCTGGGTGCCGAGGGCATGCCGCGGCGTTACGCGGACTACCTCGCGGCCGACGGCTTCACCGCCCTGAACACGATCTCGACGATCTGCTCGTTCCTGCTCGGCCTGTCGATCCTGCCGTTCTTCTACAACATCTGGAAGACCGCCAAGTACGGCAAGAAGGTCGAGGTCGACGACCCGTGGGGTTACGGCCGTTCGCTGGAGTGGGCCACGTCCTGCCCGCCGCCGCGGCACAACTTCCTCACCCTGCCGCGCATCCGCTCGGAATCGCCGGCGTTCGACCTGCACCACCCTGAGATCGCGGCCCTCGGTCACATCGAGAACGCCGGGCAGAAGGACACCCAGCTGTTCGGTGGCGACAAGGAGGCCACGAAGTGAAGATCCAGGGCAAGATGTTCATCTGGCTGAGCGTCTTCGTCCTCGCCATGGCGATCGTCTATGGCGTGTGGTCGAAGGAGCCCGCCGGCACCACGGCGCTCTTCCTGGCCTTCGGCCTGTGCATCATGATCGGCTACTACCTGGCCTTCACGGCCCGGCGGGTCGACGCCTCCGCACAGGACAACAAGGAGGCCGACGTCGCGGACGAGGCCGGCGAGGTGGGCTTCTTCAGCCCGCACAGCTGGCAGCCGCTCTCCCTGGCCGTCGGTGGCGCGCTCGCCTTCCTGGGCGTCGTCTTCGGCTGGTGGCTGCTGTACTTCTCGGCCCCGATCATCCTGATCGGCCTGTGGGGCTGGGTCTTCGAGTACTACCGGGGCGAGAACCAGACCCAGTGAGTCTGTAGTTCCGCTCAGCGGCGAGGGGCCCGGACATTCCTGAGGGAGTGTCCGGGCCCCTCGGCGTGTCGGGAGTGACCCCCGTACGGGTCACTCCGCGCGCCGGACAGAATGAACCTTCATACCGTGTGTTTATGAGCCACTCACCGCGAGTCCGTACGGTACTGAGCTGCACGATGCTGGTGGCCGCGCTCGCGGCGGGGGCCACGGCGTGCGGCGACGACGGCCATCCGCTCTCGGCGAAACCGTACGACGCGGCCGGCCAGGTCGCCTTCAACGGCCCGGTGGGCAGCAAGAAGGCGGACCCCGACAAGCCCCTCGAGGTCACCGCACAGGGCGACGACGGGCGCATCACCGATGTGACGGCCACCGACGCGCTGGGGCGGTACGTGGCGGGTGAACTCTCGGCCGACGGCGCCCGGTGGCACAGCACCACGCCGCTGGCGGCGGACGCCCGCTACACCCTGCGGGTGAGCACCGAGGACGAGGACGGGGCGCCCGGCCGCAAGATCGTGACCTTCGACACCGACACGCCAGCCAAGTCCAAGCGGCTCAAGGTCACTTTCGGCCCCGAGTCGGGCACGTACGGCGTCGGCCAGCCCGTCACGGCCTCGCTCAGCGCGCCGGTCAAGGGCAAGGAGGCCAGGGCGGTCGTCGAACGCGCGCTCAAGGTCCGCTCGACCCCCGCCACAGAGGGCGCCTGGTACTGGGTGGACAGCGAGACGCTGCACTACCGCCCCAAGGAGTACTGGCCCGCGGGAGCGACCGTCAGCGTCTCGAGCAACCTGCGGGGCCTGAAGGTCGACGACAAGCTGTGGGGCGCCGAGACCAAGCCGCTCAAGCTCACCATCGGCGACCGCGTCGAGGCGGTCACCGACGCCGGAGCGCACTACATGACGGTCTACCGCAACGGCGAGGAGATCAACTCCATGCCGGTGACCACGGGCAAGCCGGGCTACTCCACGCGCAACGGCGTCAAGGTCGTGTTGGGCAAGGAGTACTCCGTACGCATGACCAGCGCCAGCATCGGCGCGTCGGACTTCTACGACAAGCAGGTGTACTACGCGACGCGGGTCACCGACTCCGGCGAGTACGTGCACGCCGCGCCCTGGTCGGTGGGTTCGCAGGGGTACGCCAACACCAGCCACGGCTGCACCGGCATGAGCACCGGCGACGCCGCCTGGTTCTACGAGACCGTCCGCCAGGGCGACCTGGTCAAGGTCGTCAACAGCTCCGGCGACGACATGCCGGCGTTCGGCAACGGCCTCGGCGACTGGAACATGAGCTGGAAGTCGTGGCGCAAGGGCAGCGCGCTGCTCTCCGGGGCCAAGGAAGGCCCCGTGGCGGCCGACGCCGCCAGGCTGCGGCCCCAGGTCTAGCGACCCGTCAGACAGGCGCACAGCGGCTCGCTCGCGGATGTGGCCGCCGGCGCGACAAGCGGAAGGGGCCCGCGCCGTGACGCGGGCCCCTTCCGGACGAATCCCGGGACCGTCAGGCCTCCACGGCCGTCCGGCTGCGCAGCAGGCCGGCCAGCGCGTCCGCGAACTCCACCGGGTCGACCGGCAGGGTCACCGCGGCCTCGGCGCGGCTCCAGGTGGCGAGCCAGGCGTCCTGCGGGCGCCCCATCAGCAGCAGGACGGGCGGCGCCTGGAAGATCTCGTCCTTGATCTGGCGGCAGACGCCCATCCCGCCCGCGGGCGCCGCCTCGCCGTCGAGCACACAGACGTCGATGCCGCCGTGGTCCAGCTCCTTGATGACCGCGTGCGGGGTCGCGCACTCGACGAACCGGACCTCGGGAACGTCCGTCGCCGGCCTGCGGCCGGTGGCCAACCGGACTTGTTCGCGGGTGCTCGCGTTGTCGCTGTAGACCAGCACCGTGGCGGTCGGCTGCATTGTTCCTCCGATACGTCGAGCTGTTGCGTCGAGCTGTGCACCGTCATGGGATCGGGAACCGATGCGCGGATGCTACTCCTCCCGACACCCCGTCAACACCGGTTCGGACAGGCCTCCGATGGGCCATACGGGCAGGACACACCCCGTAGACACTCCGAACGGCACCCCCCGGGGTGAGGGCGGGATAAGCGACCGACATAATGTCGGTCGTGGCGACAGCAACGACAGTAGATACCGGGCACGCGCACCCGCCGGTCAATCGACCGAACCTCACCAGCGTCGGAACCATCATCTGGTTGAGTTCCGAGCTGATGTTCTTCGCGGCCCTCTTCGCGATGTACTTCACCCTGCGATCGGTGACGGGTCCTGATCACTGGAAGGAAATGGCCTCGGCCCTTAACTTCCCGTTCTCGGCGACGAACACCACGATCCTGGTGCTCTCCTCTCTCACGTGTCAGCTCGGCGTGTTCGCCGCTGAACGCGGAGACGTGAAGAAGCTCAGGATGTGGTTCATCGTCACCTTCATCATGGGTGCGATCTTCATCGGCGGTCAGGTGTACGAATACACCGAGCTGGTCAAGCACGAGGGCCTCTCGCTCTCGTCCGACCCCTACGGCTCGGTCTTCTACCTGACCACCGGCTTCCACGGACTGCATGTGACGGGCGGCCTGATCGCCTTCCTGCTGGTCCTCGGACGCACCTATGCGGCCAGGAGGTTTACCCACGAGCAGGCGACCGCAGCCATCGTCGTGTCCTACTACTGGCACTTCGTCGATGTGGTCTGGATCGGCCTCTTCGCCACGATCTACATGATCAAGTAATCGGCAGGTCGCTCAAGCGACGCATCCGAACATTCCAGAAGCATCGACGCAGAAGATCCTGACACCGGGGTAATCCGTGAAAAAGCTCTCCGCACGACGACGCCATCCGCTGGCGGCGGTCGTCGTCCTACTCCTCGCGCTGGCGGCCACCGGGGGGCTGTACGCCGCGTTCGCGCCGGCGGACAAGGCGCAGGCCGACGACACCGCCCAGTCCCTCGCCATCGACGAGGGCAAGAAGCTCTACGCCGTGGGCTGCTCCAGCTGCCACGGAACCGGCGGTCAGGGGTCCTCCGACGGTCCGCCGCTGACGGGCGTCGGCGCCGCGGCGGTCGACTTCCAGGTCGGCACCGGGCGTATGCCGCTCCAGCAGCAGGGTGCCCAGGCGCCCAAGAAGAAGGTCATCTACAACCAGGCCCAGATCGACCAGCTGGCGGCGTACATCTCGTCGCTGGGTGCCGGTCCTTCGGTTCCGACCGAGAAGCAGTACAGCCCGAACGGGGCGGACATCGCCAAGGGTGGCGAGCTGTTCCGCACCAACTGTGCCCAGTGCCACAACTTCACCGGTGAAGGTGGTGCGTTGACGCACGGCAAGTTCGCGCCTTCGCTGGAGGGTGTCTCCCCGAAGCACATCTACGAGGCCATGCAGACCGGCCCGCAGAACATGCCGTCCTTCCCCGACACCACGATGCCGGAGAAGAACAAGAAGGACATCATCGCGTACCTCGACGCGGTCAACGGTGAGAAGACCGAGAGCCCTGGCGGTCTCAAGCTGGGCGGTCTGGGTCCGGTCAGTGAAGGCCTCTTCGGCTGGATCTTCGGTCTCGGTTCGCTGATCGCGGTCGCCGTGTGGGTCGCCGCTCGGACCGCAAAGGCCAAGAAGTCATGAGTAGCCAAGAGATTCCAGAGAAGAACCTGCCCAGCAAGCAGGAGACCGAGCACGGCTCGGTGGCGGAGACGGAAGAGAACCCGTTCGCCGACCCGGGGCTGCCGCCCCACGAGCACCGTGTCCAGGACATCGACGAGCGAGCCGCCAAGCGCTCCGAGCGTGCCGTGGCGTTCCTGTTCACGCTGTCCATGATCGCGACGGTCGGCTTCATCGCCTCGTACGTGGCGATCCCGGCCGACAAGACCATCTACGTCTTCCCGATCGGTCACATCAGCGGCCTCAACTTCGCCCTGGGCCTGACCCTCGGCGTGGCGCTGTTCTGCATCGGCGCGGGCGCGGTCCACTGGGCCCGCACCCTGATGTCCGACGTCGAGATGACCGACGAGCGGCACGAGATCGCGGCCGAGCCCGAGGTCCGCGCCAAGGTCATGGCGGACTTCAAGCAGGGCGCCGCTGAGTCGGGTTTCGGACGGCGCAAGCTGATCCGCAACACGATGTTCGGCGCGCTGGCCCTGGTCCCGCTCTCCGGTGTCGTCCTGCTGCGTGACCTCGGTCCGCTGCCCGAGGACAAGCTCCGCCACACCAAGTGGGGCAAGGGCAAGAAGCTCGTGAACATGAACACTCACGAGCCGCTGCGTCCCTCGGACGTGCAGGTCGGTTCGCTGACCTTCGCCATGCCCGAGGGCATGTCGGAGCACGACCACGACTTCCAGACCCAGATCGCCAAGGCCGCCCTGATGATCGTCCGGATCCAGCCGGACAACATCAAGGACAAGCGCGAGCTGGAGTGGTCGCACGAAGGCATCGTGGCGTACTCCAAGATCTGCACCCACGTGGGCTGCCCGATCTCCCTGTACGAGCAGCAGACGCACCACGTCCTCTGCCCGTGCCACCAGTCCACCTTCGATCTCTCCGACGGTGCCCGAGTGATCTTCGGCCCGGCCGGTCACGCCCTGCCGCAGCTGCGCATCGGCGTGAACGAAGAGGGCTACCTCGAGGCGCTCGGCGACTTCGAAGAGCCCGTCGGTCCGGCCTTCTGGGAGCGCGGATGAGCACCACCACCACTTCCTCGAACGACAAGCGGCAGCAAGCACCCGCCGGTGAGCGGGTCGCGGACTGGGCCGACGGCCGGCTGGGGATCTACTCCCTGGCCAAGGCCAACATGCGCAAGATCTTCCCGGACCACTGGTCCTTCATGCTCGGTGAGATCTGCCTCTACAGCTTCATCATCATCATCCTCACGGGTGTGTACCTGACGCTGTTCTTCCACCCGTCGATGAACGAGGTGGAGTACTCCGGCAGCTACATCCCGATGCAGGGACAGCTGATGTCGGAGGCGTTCAACTCGACCATGCACATCTCCTTCGATGTGCGCGGTGGTCTGCTGATCCGGCAGATCCACCACTGGGCGGCGCTGATCTTCCTCGCCGGCATGTTCGTGCACATGATGCGCGTGTTCTTCACGGGCGCGTTCCGCAAGCCGCGCGAGGTCAACTGGCTGTTCGGCTTCCTGCTGTTCGTCCTCGGCATGTTCACCGGTTTCACCGGCTACTCGCTCCCGGACGACCTGCTCTCCGGCACCGGTGTCCGCTTCATGCAGGGCGCCATCCTGGGCGTGCCGATCGTCGGCACGTACCTGTCGATGTTCCTGTTCGGCGGCGAGTTCCCCGGCGGCGACTTCGTGGCCCGGTTCTACTCGGTCCACATCCTGCTGCTGCCGGGCATCATGCTCGGCCTCGTGGTGGCGCACCTGATCCTGGTCTTCTACCACAAGCACACGCAGTTCGCGGGCCCCGGCAAGTCCAACAAGAACGTCGTCGGCATGCCGCTGCTCCCGGTCTACATGGCCAAGGCCGGAGGCTTCTTCTTCCTGGTCTTCGGTGTCATCGCGGTCATCGCGGCGATCGCCTCGATCAACCCGATCTGGGCCATCGGCCCGTACCGCCCGGACCAGGTGTCCACCGGCGCCCAGCCCGACTGGTACATGGGCTTCGCCGAGGGTCTGATCCGTGTGATGCCGGGCTGGGAGATCAACCTCTGGGGCCACACGCTGGTCCTCGGTGTGTTCATCCCGCTGGTCGTGGTCTTCCCGCTGGTCCTCGTGGCCATCGCGGTCTACCCGTTCATCGAGTCCTGGGTCACCGGCGACAAGCGCGAGCACCACATCCTGGACCGCCCGCGCAACGCCCCGACCCGTACGGCCTTCGGTGTCGCGTGGATCACCGCGTACATGGTCATGCTCGTCGGTGGCGGCAACGACCTGTGGGCGACCCACTTCCACCTGTCGCTGAACGCGATCACCTGGTTCGTCCGGATCGCCTTCTTCGCCGGACCGGTCATCGCCTTCATCGTCACCAAGCGGATCTGCCTGGGTCTGCAGCGGCGCGACAAGGACAAGGTGCTGCACGGCCGCGAGTCGGGTCTCATCAAGCGGCTGCCGCACGGTGAGTTCATCGAGGTCCACGAGCCGCTCAGCCAGGACCAGCTGCACACCCTCACCGCGCACGAGCAGTACCAGCCGGTCGAGATCGGCCCGTCGGTCGACGAGAACGGTGTCGAGCGCAAGCTGTCCGGTTCGCAGAAGCTCCGGGCGAAGCTCTCCAAGGGCTACTACGGGGAGCACAACCAGATCCCCAAGCCCACCGCCGACGAGTACAAGGAGATCACGAGCGGCCACGGCCACCACTGATCAACCGCGAGCTCTGAAGCTCTGACCTCCCATGGTCGCCACGGCAGGAGCCCCGTCCAGTCTCTGGACGGGGCTCTTCGCCGTCCCGGGGCTGGATAGGGTGGTCCTCACACGCACACTCACACCAGGAGCGGCTATGAACGCTGTGACCCCCGCAGGAGGCGACACCGCGGCGGCCCGTTCCTGGCCCGACGTGCTGAACGGTCTGCTCGAAGGACGGGACCAGAGCGCCGACGACACCGCGTGGGCGATGGACCGCATCATGCGCGGCGAGGCCACCGACGCGCAGATCGCGGGCTTCGTGATCGCGCTGCGGGCCAAGGGTGAGACGGTCGCGGAGATCTCCGGTCTCGTACGCGCCATGTACGCGCACGCCAACGTCATCGACGTGCCGGGCCCGAGCGTCGACATCGTGGGCACGGGCGGCGACGGGGCCAAGACCGTCAACATCTCCACCATGTCCGCGATCGTCGTCGCGGGAGCGGGCGCCAAGGTCGTCAAGCACGGCAACCGCGCCGCCTCCAGCGCGTCCGGCGCCTCCGACGTCCTGGAGAAGCTCGGCGTCAACCTCGACCTCACGCCCCGCCGGGTGGTCGAGGTCGCGGACGAGGCGGGCATCACGTTCTGCTTCGCCGTGAAGTTCCACCCCGCGCTGCGGCACGCGGGCGCCGCGCGCAGCCAGCTGGGGATCAGGACCGTCTTCAACCTCCTCGGCCCGCTGACCAACCCGGCCAAGGTGCGGGCCCAGGCGGTCGGGGTCGCCGACCCCCGGATGGCGCCCATCGTGGCCGGGGTCTTCGCCGAACGGGGTAACTCCTCCCTCGTCTTCCGCGGCGACGACGGACTCGACGAGCTGACGACGACGTCGACCTCCCGGGTCTGGACGGTGCGGGACGGCGCCGTGCGCGAGGAGGCCTTCGACCCCCGCGACGTCGGGATCGACCTCGTGCCCGTCGAGGCGCTGCGGGGCGCCGACGCCTCGTACAACGCGGAGGTCGCGCTGCGGCTCCTGGACGGCGAGAGCGGGCCGGTGCGGGACGCGGTGGTGCTGAACTCCGCGGCGGCGCTCGTCGCCCTCAGCCCGACCGACGAGCCGCTCGTGGAGCAGATCCGGGCCGGCATGGCGAAGGCGGCGCGGTCGATCGACTCGGGCGCCGCGAAGCGAGCCCTTGAGCGCTGGGTGTCCGCCAGCAACCGCTGAGCACCCCTCTTCGCACCCCTCGATGTGACGCAGGGCGCAGTCCGGATTCTGGACTGCGCCTTGCGCGCCGAAGATCGTGTGGCAGGATGCTGCACAGGTCATGAGTGACAGCGACTACGGCCCCGGCCCGCTGTCCGGCAACCCTCCGTCCGTGGCGGGGTGCCCCGGGTGAAGACCAGGTCGTACGCAGCAAGGCGTATGGCAAGCGCGGACCCCTGCACGCCCTGGGGTCCTGGTCCTCAAGGGAGCAGTCTCGTGAGCAAGCGAATGTGACAGGGCTTCTACGCCCCGCCTCCGCACACCCTTCTGCACTTTTCTCCCGCGCCGTCGACGTGATTCCGGCGCGGTGATCTCGCCTGCGTCTCACGGGAGTTCGCCATGTCTGTTTCCGCCGTTGCCACCGACTCGTCCGTCTGCGCCCCGCTGGCCGTCCTCGGCAGGGACGTCACCGTTCCGCTGGTCACCGGCGGCGAGGTGAGCTACGCCGCGCTGGACTACGCGGCGAGCGCCCCGGCACTGCAGCGCGTGTGGGACGACGTGGCCGCGTACGCGCCGTACTACGGCAGCGTGCACCGCGGGGCCGGCTACCTCTCGCAGCTCTCCACCGACCTCTTCGAGAACTCCCGCAGGACCGTCGCCGAGTTCCTCGGCTGCCGCGAGGACGACCAGGTCGTCTTCACGCGCTCCACCACCGACTCGCTGAACCTGCTCGCCGCCGCCCTGCCCGCGGACTGCCAGGTCTTCGTCTTCGAGACCGAGCACCACGCCTCGCTGCTTCCGTGGCGGGACGCCCGCGTCACCTACCTCAACGCGCCGCGCACCCCCGACGAGGCCGTGCACACCCTGGAACGAGCCCTCGCCGACCGCGACCCCTACGGGCCCGCCCTGGTGTGCGTCACCGGCGCATCGAACGTCACCGGCGAGCTGTGGCCGGTGCGTGAGCTGGCCGCCGCCGCGCACGCGCACGGTGCCCGCATCGTCCTCGACGCCGCCCAGCTCGCGCCCCACCACCCGGTCTCCATCGAGGAGTTGGACGTCGACTGGGTCGCGTTCTCCGGCCACAAGCTGTACGCGCCGTTCGGTTCGGGCGTTCTCGCGGGCCGCTCCGACTGGCTGCGCGCCGCCGAGCCGTACCTCGCGGGCGGCGGCGCCTCGCGGAAGGTGGCGCGACGCCCCAAGGAAGCAGGCGGCGGTGTGGATGTGGAGTGGCACGACTCCGCGGCCCGGCACGAGGCCGGTTCGCCCAACGTCATCGGCGTCTACTCGATCGCGTCGGCCTGCAAGGCGCTCACCGAGGCGGGCTTCGACGAGCTCGTCGCGCGCGAGCAGCACCTGATCAGGAAGGTGCGCGAGGGCCTCGCCGAGGTGCCGGCCGTGCGGGTGCTCTCGCTCTTCGGGGACGACGCGCCGCGGGTGGGCGTCATCTCCTTCGTCGTGGACGGCTGGAACAGCTCCCACTTCGCCGCCGCGCTCTCCGCCGAGTACGGCATCGGCGTACGGGACGGCCTGTTCTGCGCCCACCCGCTGGTGCGCACCCTGCTCGGCAGCGAGCCCGGCGAGCCCGGCGAGTGCGGTGCCCCCGAGGCCGCGCCCGGCGAGAAGTCGCTGAACGCCATCCGGGTGAGCTTCGGCGCCGGTACCCCCGACGAGCACGTCGAGCGTTTCGTACGCGCCGTCAAGGAGCTGGTGGCGGACGGCGCGCGGTGGAACTACCGCACCGAGGACGGACGTTGCGTGCCGGACACGGGCGTCGCCGCCTGAGGAGTCCCAGGAGGCCTCAAGGGCCCCGAGGGTCCCTAGGAGTCGAGGCCGATCGCGAAGGCCGCTTCCAGGTCGTGCTGGGAGTACGTGCGGAACGCCACGTGCGTGTCGGTCGCCTCGACTCCGGGGATCTTGCTGATCCGGCCGGGAATGACGTCCGCGAGGTCGTCGTGGCGCGGCACGCGCACCATCGCGATCAGGTCGTACGTGCCGGTGACGGAGAAGACCTCACTGACGGAGTCGAGCGCGGCGATCGACTCGGCGATCTCCGGAATCCGGTCCACGCTGGTCTTGATGAGCACGATCGCGGTGATCACGGCTTGCTGTCTCCCTCGGTGGCCGGTGCTGTGCCGTTCACTCTAGTCTTCCGGGCCGACCACCCCCACGCGTAGAGGAAGCCGAGCGAGAAGCCCACCAGGTGCGCCAGATAGGCCACGCCGGTGCCCTTGCCGCCCTGCCCCGCCGCCAGCCACTGCAGCGCCACCCAGAACGGCAGCACCACCCAGGCCGGAAAGCGCAGCGGCAGAAAGAAGAGGAACGGGAAGAGGCTGGTGACGCGCGCCCGAGGGAAGAGATAGAGGCAGGCACCGAGGACGGCGGAGATCGCCCCGGACGCTCCCACGAGCGTCTGGTCGGAGCCCGCGTGCGCGGCCGCGTAGGCGAGCAGGGCGAGACAGCCGCAGCAGACGTAGAAGAACGCGTAATGGAGGTGGCCCATGCGTTCCTCGACCATGACCCCGAAGACGTACAGGAACAGCATGTTCCCGAGCAGATGCAGCCAGCTTCCGTGCACGAACAGGGCGGTGAACGGGCCGAGAGCGGCGTCAGGGGCACCGCTGAACAGTTCGACGGGGACCACTCCCCATCGCTCGAAGTAGACCTGTTGCGCGCCGATCAGCTCGTCGCCGCGCCCGTAGGCGGGGTTGAGCCCGGACACCGGGGAGATCAGGAAGACCACACAGCAGACGGCGATCAGGCCGTACGTCACCGGGGCGGTCCGCCCGCCGAGCAGCCGGCCCGCCTTCGTACCCCATGTTCGGATCATGGACAGAGCATGACGTAACGGACGTCGGCCGCACAGACCGCCATGCCGCTCCGCGGGCCGCCGCACGGCGCCCCTTACAGGCCTTAGGGTTACGGGCAACGCGCACCCAGGAAGCCGCGCGGTCCCACGGTCGCCGAAGATGTCGCCGCGCAAGTCACCGAAGAAAGCGAACAGCCACGATGACGGTTCCTCTGCCGACCGCCACCACGCGGTGGCGCTGCACGCTGTGCGGCAATCTCACGCGTTTCGATGTGACCCGCAGCTCGAAGGTCGTCGAGTATGTGCATCTCGACCTGGCCGGAGAGTCGAACGTCGAGGAACGCGAGGTGGTCAGTGAGACCATCGAGTCCGTACGGTGCCGATGGTGCAACGCCGTGGATCAGGTGGAACTCGTGGACAGGCCGGGCGCCGACTCCTGAGGGAGCGGGGCCCGCACAGCTAGTGGGGTGACGGATGGTGGAGAGCGCAGGCGGGGAGCCGGACGACGGCGCCGCTGAGGTGCTCGACCGCCCGCTGCCCGACGGGGTGCGCAGGCGGGTCGTCCACATCGTCTCGGACGGCTTCGGCGGCCTCACCCTGGCCGAATTGCCCCCTCAGCTGCGGCAGTACGCGCGCTTCACGCCCACCCGGCGCGCGAAGTTCGCCGGCAACGCGATGGCGGCGGCGCTGGAGAACGACACCCTCTTCCGCCAGCGCATCGGCGAACGGCTCAGAGAGGCCCAGGCCGAGCTCGCCGCCGCCCTGGACGCGGGCTCGCCGCCGCCCGCGGCCGACCCGCTCGACGTGGCGGCCGCCGCCTATGTGCTGCGCCCCACGGGATGGGTGAAGCTGGTCACCGCCGCGGGCGAGGAGGCCCAGCGGGCCGACGCCGAGCGGGTGGACGACGAAACCAGGGCCGAGCTCGAGCGGCTGCGCGAGGAGCTGGCGGCGGCCCGCGGCCAGACCAGGGCGGAGACCGAACGGCTGCGTGCCGAGCTCGAATCGGCGCGCAAGGAGGCCGAGTCGGTGCACCGCAAGCTGCGCGGCGCGCTCAGCGACGTCAAGCGCGGCGAGGCGGCGCTGCGCAAGGCCGCCGCGGAGATCGAGGCGGCCCGCGCCGAGGGGCAGGCCCAGGTGTCCGCGGCGGAGAGCGAGACGCGGCGGCTCAAGGCGCGGCTCGGCGAGACCGAGGCCGCCCTCGAGGCCAGCCGCAGGGCGGCGCGCGAGGGGCGCAGCGTCGAGGACATGCGGCTGCGGCTGCTGCTCGACACGGTCCTCGACGCGGCCCAGGGGCTGCGGCGCGAACTGGCGCTGCCGCCCGTCTCCGTACGCCCGGCCGAGACCGTGGACGCGGTCGAGCCGGGACGGATGTCGCCCAAGGACATCGCCGCCCGCGCGCTCTCGGAGAACGATCCGGCCATTTTGGACCAGCTGCTCGCGCTGCCGCAGGCGCACCTGGTCGTCGACGGCTACAACGTCACCAAGACCGGCTATCCGACCATGCCCCTGGAGAAGCAGCGGCTGCGGCTGCTCGGCTCGCTCTCGCAGCTCGCCCTGCAGTCGGGCGCCGAGGTCACCTGCGTCTTCGACGGCGCGGAGCTGGCCGCGCCGGTGCTGCTCGCGCCGCCGCGCGGGGTGCGGGTGCTGTTCTCCAAGGCCGGTGTCACCGCTGATGAGTTGATCCGTCAGCTGGTGCGCGCGGAGCCGCCGGGCAGGCCCGTGGTCGTCGTCTCGACCGACCGCGAGGTGGCCGACGGGATCGCCAAGGCGGGTGCCCGTCCGGTGGCTTCGGCGGTGCTCCTGAAGAAGCTTTCGCGGGGCTGACCGTACGGGGCTTTCGCGGGTTTAAGGGGTCTCCTGCAACTCCTGGGCCCTATGCCCGAATTGAGCGTCGCTCGACGCGACGTAGCGTCAGAAGAAGGTCACCGGCTGTGCGTCATCGGTAAAGAATGCGCTCCGAGTCTGATTTTTTGCTGATGAGATTTGTACTGATCACAAGAAGGTCACTAAGGTCTCGCCTCGAACCCCCGCTCGGTTGATCACCCATCCGGGGTGGCGGCGGTGGTACCCGCCCGCCGCGTCCCGGTAGGCGGCCGGAGGATGAAGGAGCCGCCCGAGTGGCGTCCCACCGTCGACCCAAGCAGCCGAGCCGCACCCGCGTGACCGTGCTCACCGCGACCGCCGCCGCTGCCGTGGCCCTCACCTCGCAGGGCGCCGCCCAGGCCGCGCCGAAGCCGAGCAAGGACGAGGTCAAGTCCAAGGTCGACAAGCTCTACGAGGACGCGGAGCGGGCCACCGACAAGTACAACGGGGCCAAGGAAAAGCAGGAGAAGCTCGAGAAGCAGATCGGCGATCTCCAGGACAAGGTCGCCCGCGGCCAGGAGGAGCTCAACGACCTGCGCGACGGCCTCGGTTCGATGGCCAGCGCCCAGTACCGCTCCGGCGGCATCGACCCCTCCCTGCAGCTCTTCCTCTCCTCCGACCCGGACAACTACCTCGACAAGGCGTCCACCCTCGACCAGCTGAGCAGCCAGCAGGTCGACGCGCTCAAGAAGATCCAGAAGAAGCAGCGGGACCTCGCGCAGCAGCGCAAGGAGGCCGCGGGCAAGCTCGACGACCTGGCGGCCACCCGCACGGAGCTCGGCAAGAAGAAGCAGGAAGTCCAGGGCAAGCTCGGCGAGGCGCAGAAGCTCCTCAACACGCTGACCGCCAAGGAGAAGGCCGCGCTCGCCGCCAAGGAGCAGAAGCGCGCGAGCCGCTCCGCCGAAAAGCGCACGGACCTCGGCCACGAGGCCCCCGCCTCCGGCCGCGGCGCCGCCGCCCTGAGCGCCGCCGCCACCCAGATCGGCAAGCCCTACGTCTCCGGTGGCACGGGCCCCAACTCCTACGACTGCTCCGGCCTCACCCAGTGGGCGTTCGCGCAGGCCGGTGTCTCCATCACCCGGACCACGTACACCCAGCAGAACGACGGCACGAAGATCGGCCGCAGCGAGCTGAAACCCGGTGACCTGGTCTTCTTCAACAACCTCGCGCACGTCGGCTTCTACGCGGGCAACGGCCAGGTGCTGCACGCCCCGCACCCCGGCGCCTCGGTGCGCTACGAGTCGATGTCGTACCTGGGCTCCTTCCAGTTCGGCGTCCGCGTCTGAGCCGCGCAGCGCCGCCCGCTTGACGTCAACGGCTCGCTGGTACCGCCCGAACGGGCGAATTACGGCAACTCCCGCTGACCGCACGCCCCGTTGATGACCTGCGTCAGAGACGGGGCGTCGGCCTTTCCGCACCCTTTCCGCACCCCGCCGGGTCTTTGGCCGCCGTGTGGTCGCACGGCTACTGTCGGCGCGCATTCCCCCGGGGCAGCCGGGGGGTTCGTCAGCGGAAGGGAGAGCGGCTTCCCGTGGGGTCCCATCGCCGTCCCGCACAGCCCGGTCTCGACCGGAGTGCACGCGTCAGTGTCCTTTCGGCGGCAGCGGCCGCCGCGGCCGTCGCCCTCGGCGGCGCGCCCGCGGGCGCCGCGCCGCAGGACAAGCCGTCCGAGACCCGGGCCAAGGTGGACCGGCTCTACGAACAGGCCGAGCGCGCGACCGAGCTGTACAACAAGGCCGACGAGCAGGCGGACAAGCTGCGCGCGCAGGTCGAGCGGGCCAAGGACAGCGTCGCGCGCGGCCAGGAGCGCATCAACGCGATGCGCGGCGCGCTCGGCGCGCTCGCCGGGGCCCAGTACCGCGCCGGCGCCATCGACCCCTCGCTGGCCCTGATGCTCTCCTCCGACCCGGACGGCTACCTGGAGCGGGCCTCGGTCCTCGACCGCGTCAGCGCCCGCCAGGCGGGCGAACTGACCGATCTGCAGCGGGCCCAGCGCGGCCTCGCGCGAGAGCGCGCCGAGGCGGGCCGCAAACTCGCCGAGCTGGAGAAGAGCCGCACCGCCGTCGCCCGCCACAAGCGCACCGTCGAGCACAAACTGGCCAGGGCCAGACGGCTGCTCAACTCGCTGTCGAGCGACGAACGCGAGGCGTACAAGAGGTCCTCGCGCGACGGTGGACGCGATGAGCTGCCGGAGGCCGGGGGCGCCGCGTCCTCCTCGCGGGCCGCCGCCGCCGTCGCCGCCGCGCGCTCCGCCATCGGCCGCCCCTACGTGTGGGGCGCCAACGGGCCCTCCGGATTCGACTGTTCCGGCCTCATGCAGTGGTCGTACGCCCAGGCAGGGGTCGGCCTGCCGCGCACCTCGCAGGCCCAGCGGTACGCGGGCCGCCAGGTCCCCCTCTCCCAGGCGCGCCCCGGTGACCTGGTCGCCTACCGCGACGACGCCAGCCACATCGGGATGTACATGGGCAACGGCCAGGTGGTGCACGCCCCCTACCCCGGAGCGGCGGTCCGCTACGACCCCGTCGGCATGATGCCGGTGTCGTCGGTGACGCGCATCTGACCGGCCGCCCGCGGGCCGGGCCCCGTACGATCGGGAAGGTGGCTGGTCACAGACGTGGGTCGGGGGCGCTGGCGCTGTGCGTCGCGTTCTGCCTCGCCGTGCTCGCCGGCTGTGGCGGCGACCCGGTGCCGGACGCCGCCGCCGGTGATGTGCGCAGGCTCCTGGAGCGGCGCGCGCAGGCGGTGCTCGACGGGGACGAGAAGGCGTACGACAGGACCGAGCGGCCCGCGAAGGGCGCCGCGGACCTCTTCGCACGCGTCGACGACGTCCCGCTGGACTCCTGGGAGTACCGGCTGACCCGCCTCGACCGCTCGGGCGCGCGGGCCACCGCGAGCGCCGAACTCCGCTACCGCGTCAAGGGCTACGACCGCGCGCCGGTCACCGCCGAGCGCACGCTGTCCCTCCAGCGGCACGGCGGGCAGTGGTACGTCGCCGCCGAGCGGCCCGCGAAGAAGTCCGGCGAGCAGCTCTGGGACCAGGGGCGCGTGCGCGCCGAGCGCGGCGCGCACAGCCTCGTCCTCGGGGTCGGCCAGAGCGCCGCCGAGCTGCGCGCCCACCGTGAACTCGCCGACCGGGCGGTGCCCGCCGTCCAGGACACCTGGCCGGGGAAGTGGCCGGGCCGGGTCGTCGTCCTCGTGCCCCGCTCCCTGGACGCCATGGCGGAGCTGCTCGGAGCGCCCGCCTCCGGGTACCGGGGGATCGCGGCGGTCACCACCGGCGAGGCGGGCACGTCGGGGCGGGCACCGGCCGACCGGATCATCGTCAACCCCGAGGCGTACGGAGTCCTCGGCGACTTCGGCAAGCAGGTCGTCCTCACCCACGAGGCGACCCACGTCGCGACCCGCGCGAAGACCTCGGGGGCCACCCCGCTGTGGCTCTCCGAGGGCTTCGCGGACTGGGTGGGCTACCGCGGCACGGGGCGCACCGCGGCGCAGGCCGCCCCCGAGCTGCGGCGCGCGGTGCAGCGCGGGGAGTTGCCCGGCGCGCTCCCCGAGAACGACGACTTCGGCTTCGCGGGGAGCGCCACGCGGCTCGCCGGTGCCTACGAGGGCGCCTGGCTGGCCTGCCGGATGATCGCGGAGCAGTGGGGCGAGCGGAAGCTGACGGATTTCTACCGGGCGGTGGGGGAGCGCGGGAAGCGGGCGGGGGCGGTCGCGGACGCGCTGCGGGACGTCCTGGACACGACGCCCGACGACTTCACGGCGCGCTGGCGTACGTATCTGCGTGCGGAGCTTGGCTGAGCTGCCCCGGCACCGGCTGCCGCACCGCGCGGCGCGGCTCCGACACGGTCTGGCGCCACAGGTTCCGGCAGGCCAGCAGAGTGGCCGCGACCAGCAGGCCGTTGCGTACAAGGAGCAGGCAGACGCCCAGCGGATCGCTGGCCACCACGTGCGAGAACCAGACGGGGAACTCCAGGAACGTCACGAACGTCGCCCCGAGGACGAGCCGTACCGGGACCGCCATCCGGCTCGTGCGGAAGGCCAGGCAGACGGCGGCGCCCCCGACCAGCCACAGCATGTACTGCGGGCTGATCACCCGGCTCGTGGCGGTGAAGAGCAGTACGGCGACGAAGGCGGCGTCCGCGGGCGTACTCGCCGACCATGCCCGGGCCCGCAGCCGCCACACCAGGAGCCAGCAGAACGCTGCCACCGTCAGGAGCTGTGCCGCCGTGCTCACCGGTGTCACGTACGGGCCGAGGAATTCCACCGAGCCGTAGTTGAGGCGCACGTCGCCCCGCCAGCCGAGGTGCCGCGCGACGTGGAAGAAGAGGGCGCCGAGCGACTCCACCTCCGTGCCGCGGTCGCGCTGGAAGGTGAGGAACGCGAGCGCGCCCGGCATCGCCACCAGGAACGCCAGCGTGAGGGCGAGGGCGGTGCCCGCGGCGGCGGTCCAGGACCGCCGGGTCGCCCGCCCGCGCACCGCGCCGACCAGCAGCAGCACCGGCCACACCTTGAGCAGCGCCCCGAACCCCGCGAGCGCCCCCGCCGTGCGCGGGTGCCGCGCCCCGGCGAGCAGCGCGGCGACCGCTACGGCGGTCACAAGGACGTCGTAACGGGCATACACGGTGGGTCCCAGCAGGGCCACGCCCACGACCCACACCCACGCGCCCCGCGGCGACCTGCCGGGCCGCCGTCCCGCGTACAGGAGCAGCCCGCACACCGCCGCGTCGCAGAGCAGGGCCAGCACGAAGAAGGCCGGGGCGTAGCCGAGGAAGGGGAGCAGGGCGGGGGAGAGGACCGCGAGGGCGGCGGCGGGCGGGTACTGCCAGGTCACGTCGTCGAGCGGGAAGGTGCCTGTGCGCAGGACCTCGTACCAGCCCTGGTAGATGACGGAGACGTCGCTGGTCACGTCCGGGCCGGGGACGGTGAGCACGCGCAGGACGCAGAGCAGCAGGACGGTCCTGGTCAGAACCCAGACGGTCAGGATGCGTGCCATGCGCGCCTCGCCCCTTTTTCCCTACTTCATTGCGATACGGGGAGCCATGATGCCGGGCGGGGCCGGGGCGGGGCGAAGAGGCTGGGCCGTGCGGGGCCGCCGACGGCTTTCGGTACTGTCGTGCGCGATGCACAAGACCTTGATCGTCACGAACGACTTCCCGCCCAGGCCCGGTGGCATCCAGGCGTTCCTGCACAACATGGCACTGCGCCTGGACCCCGAGCAGCTCGTCGTCTACGCCTCCACCTGGAAGCGCGGCCCCGAGGGCGCCGAGGCGACGGCCGCCTTCGACGCCGAGCAGCCCTTCCGGGTCGTACGCGACCGCACGACGATGCTGCTGCCGACCCCGCGCGTCACCCGCCGCGCGGTCTCGCTCCTGCGTGAACACGGCTGTACGTCGGTGTGGTTCGGGGCGGCGGCGCCGCTGGGCCTCATGGGCTCCGCGCTGCGCAGGGCCGGGGCGGAGCGGCTCATCGCCACGACCCACGGGCACGAGGCGGGGTGGGCCCAGCTGCCCGCCTCGCGTCAGCTGCTGCGCCGGATCGGTGAGTCGACCGACACGATCACCTATCTCGGCGAGTACACGCGCTCACGGATCGCCGCGGCGCTGACCCCCGCCGCGGCGGGGCGCATGGTGCAACTGCCGCCCGGCGTCGACGAGAAGACCTTCCACCCCGGCTCCGGCGGCGCGGAGGTACGGGCGCGGCTCGGCCTCACCGACCGGCCCGTCGTGGTCTGCGTCTCCCGCCTGGTGCCGCGCAAGGGGCAGGACACGCTGATCCTCGCCATGCCGCGGATTCTGGCGGGGGCGCCGGACGCGGTGCTGCTCATCGTCGGGGGCGGCCCCTATGAGCAGGACCTCCGCAAACTCGCCGCCGAGACCGGCGTCGCGGACTCCGTGCGCTTCACCGGGGCGGTGCCGTGGGCGGAACTCCCCGCGCACTACGGCGCGGGCGACGTCTTCGCCATGCCGTGCCGGACGCGGCGCGGGGGCCTCGACGTGGAGGGCCTCGGCATCGTCTACCTGGAGGCGTCCGCGACCGGCCTCCCCGTCGTCGCCGGTGACTCCGGCGGGGCGCCGGACGCCGTCCTTGACGGGGAGACGGGCTGGGTCGTCCCCGGCGGCGCCCCCCAGGAGACGGCGGACCGCATCGTCACCCTGCTCGGCGACGGGGAGCTGCGGGCGCGGATGGGGGAGCGGGGACGGGCGTGGGTGGAGGAGAGATGGCGCTGGGACCTCTTGGCGGACCGACTGAAGGAACTGCTGTAACACGAACGGCCCGGGCTGACCGCCACGTCGACGTCTGACGGCCGTCGTGGGTTGCCCGCGCAGTTCCCCGCGCCCCTGAACAGCGGCTGCCCCTCCAGGGGCGCGGGGGCAGGGAAGCGGGGCGAAGCCCCAGCTTCAGGGGCGCGGGGAACTGCGCGAGCAACCACGTACGACCGAGAGTCGCCCTCCAAGCTCGCCTCCACGGCGAGTGGTGCGCGAGCAACCAGCCACAACCGAGAGCCGCCATCCGATACCGCCCCCACGCCACGTGGGCGCCCCGCCAACGCTACCCGCGGTAAATCGCCTCGATCTCGTCCGCATAGTCCTTCGCCACAACATTCCGCTTCAGCTTCAGCGACGGCGTCAGATGCCCCGACTCCTCCGTGAACTGGGAGCCGAGGACGCGGAACTTCCGGACGGACTCCGCCTTGGAGACCGCCGCGTTGCCGTCATCCACCGCCCCCTGGATCGCGGCGAGCAGATCCGCGTCCTCACGCAAGGACGCCGCCGTGGAGCCGGCCGGCTTCCCGTGCTCCGCGGCCCAGCGGCCCAGGAACTCGTCGTCGACCGTGACCAGCGCGCCCACGAAGGGGCGGCCGTCGCCGACGACCATGCACTCGGCGATCAGCGCGTGCGCGCGGATGCGGTCCTCGATCACGGCGGGGGCGACGTTCTTGCCGCCCGCGGTGACGATGATCTCCTTCTTGCGGCCGGTGATGCGCAGATAGCCGTCCTCGTCGAGCGTGCCGATGTCACCGGTGTGGAACCAGCCGTCGGCGAGCGCCTCTTCGGTCGCGCCCTCGTTGTTCCAGTAGTGGGAGAAGAGGTGCTCACCGTGGAGGAGGACCTCGCCGTCGTCGGCGATGCGGACCACCGAGCCCGGCAGCGGCTGGCCGACCGTGCCGATCTTCTGACGGTCCCACGGATTGAAGGCGGTGGCCGCACAGGACTCCGTCAGGCCGTACCCCTCAAGGACCGTGAAGCCGATGCCGCGGAAGAAGTGGCCGAGGCGCTCACCGAGCGGCGCGCCGCCGGAGATCGCGTACTCACCGCGTCCGCCGAGCACCGCCCGCAGCTTGCTGAAGACCAACTTGTCGAAGACCCGGTGCTTGATCCGCAGGCCGAGGGACGGCCCCGACGGCGTGTCGAGCGCGCGGCTGTACGCGATCGCCGTGTCCGCGGCCTTGTCGAAGATCTTGCCCTTGCCGTCGGCCTGCGCCTTGGCGCGCGCCGAGTTGTAGACCTTCTCGAAGACGCGCGGCACGCCGAGGACCATGGTCGGCCTGAAGGACGCCAGTTCGTCGGTGAGGTTCTTGACGTCGGGCGCGTGGCCGAGCTTGATCGGCGCCATCAGCGCGGCGACCTCGACGAGCCGTCCGAAGACGTGCGCGACGGGAAGGAAGAGCAGGACCGAGCACTCGCCGGTACGGAAGAGGGGCTTGAGGCGCTCCACGACGTTCCCGCACTCCGCGAAGAAGCTGCGGTGGGTGAGCACGCAGCCCTTGGGGCGGCCCGTGGTGCCCGAGGTGTAGACGATCGTGGCCGGGTCGTCGGCACCGGCCGCCGCGCTGCGCTCGTCGACGGTCTCGTCCGGCACGTCGGCGCCCGCGCGGTGCAGCTCGTCGACGCCGCCCTTGTCGATCTGCCAGACATGGGCGAGCGCGGGCAGCCGGTCGTGCACGGACTCGACGGCCGCGGCGTGCGCGTCGAGCTCCACGACGCAGGCGACGGCGCCGGAGTCGCCCAGGATCCACTGGATCTGCTCGGCCGAACTCGTCTCGTACACCGGCACGGTGACCGCGCCCGTGCTCCAGATGGCGAAGTCGAGAAGCGTCCACTCGTACCGCGTGCGGGACATCAGGCCGACGCGGTCGCCGGGGCGCACGCCCGCGGCGATCAGGCCTTTGGCGGTGGCGCGCACATCGGCGAGGAAGGCCTTGGCGGTGACGTCCTGCCAGCGCCCTTCGACCTTGCGGCCGATGACGGCGACATCCGGGTGCTGCGCGGCATTTCTGCGGACGATGTCGGTCAGATTGCCGTCCGCAGGGACCTCGTACAGGGCCGGAAGGCTGAACTCGCGCAAGACTGCTGCTCCTACATAGGGCGCCGGCGCCACGACGTTGTGTGCTGCGACGGTGCGGTCCAAGATCGGGCAGGCGCTCAGTCGAGATGAGGGGCTGAGCACTACTGGACTGCCCGGACGTTACCCATCGGTATGGCTTGTTCGGTAGGGGGGCGGGCCCAGATGTTCGGTGCGTCACACGTCGCTGTTGTCTGCGTCGCACAGTACGCCACGCTCTTCCCGACTCGGAAGTAACCGCAGGTCCGGCCGCTGCCCTGGGCCTCTACCCTCCGCGCGGGCACCGTCCTAGGGTGATCGGCATGCCAGCTTTCCGGGTCAACGTGGTCAGTGACGTGCACGGCAACGCCGAGGGTCTCGCCCGCGCGGGGGACGGCGCGGACGCGCTCGTCTGCCTCGGCGACCTCGTGCTCTTCCTCGACTACGCGGACCACTCGCGCGGCATCTTCCCCGACCTCTTCGGCGCCAAGAACGCGACCAGGCTGGTGGAACTGCGCACCGCCCGCCGTTTCGAGGAGGCCAGGGAGTTCGGCGGCCGGCTGTGGGCGGGCGTGGACCGGGGCGCGGCGATCGAGCGCGCCGTCCGCAAGCAGTACGCCGAAATGTTCGCGGCCTTCCCCACCCCGACCTACGCCACCTACGGCAACGTCGACATCCCGGCCCTGTGGTCCGAGTACGCGAGGCCCGGTACCACCGTCCTTGACGGCGACCGGGTCGAGATCGGCGGCCGTGTCTTCGGGTTCGTCGGCGGCGGGCTGCGCACCCCGATGCGTACCCCCTACGAGATCAGCGACGAGGAGTACGCCGCCAAGATCGAGGCGGTCGGCGAGGTCGACGTCCTGTGCACGCACATTCCGCCGGACGTCCCCGAGCTCCTCTACGACACCGTGGCCCGCCGCTTCGAGCGCGGCAGTCGCGCGCTGCTCGACGCGATCCGCGGGACCCGCCCCAAGTACGCCCTCTTCGGCCACGTCCACCAGCCGCTGGTCCGGCGCATGCGCGTCGGCGCGACGGAGTGCGTGAACGTCGGGCACTTCGCCGGGTCCTCCCGGCCCTGGGCCCTGGAATGGTGACGGCGCGGCGCGCGGTAGCCTTCACGCGGTACGTACACGCCCATCCCGGACCGCATCTGGAGGAGCCACAGCGATGGCCGAACACACCAGCTCGAGCATCACGATCGAGGCGGCACCGGCCGAGGTGATGGGAGTGATCGCCGACTTCGCCCGCTATCCGGACTGGACGGGAGAGGTGAAGGAGGCCGACGTGCTGGCCACCGACGAGCAGGGCCGCGCCAAGGAGGTCCGGCTCGTCATGGACGCCGGCGCGATCAAGGACGACCAGACGCTCGGCTACACCTGGACCGGCGACAACGAGGTCAGCTGGACCCTCGTCAAGTCCCAGATGCTCCGCTCCCTGGACGGCTCGTACCTCCTGCGGCCCGTGGGCTCCGGCACCGAGGTCACCTACCGCCTCACCGTCGACGTCAAGATCCCCATGCTCGGCATGATCAAGCGCAAGGCCGAAAAGGTCATCATCGACCGAGCCCTGGCGGGCCTCAAGAAGAGGGTCGAGTCCAAGGAAGCCTGAGAAGGGGAAGCAGGGCGAAGCCCTTGCTCCCAGGGGCGCGGGGAACTGCGCGAGCAACCACACCCGGCCGAGAGCCGCGAACAAGCAGCCTCTCCCACGGCGAGTGGGCGCCCCCGCCCCCACCCCCGGCCTGACGTACCGTTCACCCTTATGCGCACCCTCCTCGTCACCGGCCCCGGCGGCTCCGGGCGGACCACGCTCGCCGCGGCCACCGCGCTCGCCGCCGCGCACGCCGGGCACCGGGTCCTCGTGCTCTCCGCCGACCGTGCCGACACCCTCGGCGCGGTGCTCGGCGGGCCGGACACGCACCCCGGGCTCACCACCCGGCGGCTCGCCCCCGACGACCGCTTCCGCGACGATCTGGTCGCCCTGCAGGAACGTGCCTCCTCCGCCCTCGACCTGCTCGGCGCCGAGCGGCTCGACGGCGAGGAGCTGACCCCGCTGCCCGGGGCCGAGGAGCTTGCCCTGCTGCGCGCCCTGCGCGACGCCGACGCCGACGACGCCCACGACACGCTGATCGTCGACCTGCCGCCCACCCCCAAGGCCCTCGCGACCCTCGCCCTCCCCGAGCAGCTCCGCCGCTACCTGCGCCGCCTGCTCCCGCCCGAGCGGCAGGCGGCCCGCGCCCTGCGCCCCATGCTCGGCCGCCTCGCGGGCGTCCCCATGCCGGCCGCCTGGCTGTACGAGAGCGCGGCCCGCCTCGAGGACGAGCTCGCCGCCGTCCAGCGCGTGATCGAGGCGCCCACCACCACCGTCCGGCTGACCGCCGAGCCGGGCCCCGCGGGCGCCGACGCCGTCCGCGCCGCCACCACCGGCCTGGCCCTGCACGGCCTGCGCACCGACCTCCTGATCGCCAACCGGATCCTCCCGGACGCGAGCGCCGACACCTGGCTGGCCGGGCTCTGCGCGCAGCAGCACAAGACGCTGGACGAGTGGGAGTCGGCGTACGACCACGTCGGCAGGGTTCCCCACCTCGGCCGCGACCCCCGCGGCGCCGAGGACCTCGAAGCCCTCGGCCTGACGGCGCCCGGCCCTGCCCCCGCCGCCGTCACCTGGCCCGTCACCGAAGCCTCCGCCGTCACTGACGCCTCCGGCGACGGAAGCCACGCGTACGTCTGGCACATCCCGCTCCCCGGCGTCGGACGCGACGAGCTCGGCCTGATCCGGCGCGGCGACGAGCTCGTCGTCACCGCGGGCCCCTTCCGCCGCATCGTCACCCTGCCGTCCGCGCTGCGCCGCTGCACCGTGGCGGGGGCCGGACTGCGCGAGGGCGAGCTGCGGGTGCGGTTCGCGCCCGATCCGGCTCTGTGGCCGCGCGGGAACTGAACCTCGCCGTGACCCGGCCCCACGCCCGCACGGCCGGTGAACACGGGACCGCCATTCGGGTAACGTCGAGTGGTATGAGCGATGCGACCGAGCGCGAAGCCTCCGAAGTCGACGCCGACGCCTGGGAGCAGGCGTGCGCCGAGGATCTCGCGGCCGAGCAGGCCCGCCGCCGCGCGCAGTACGGCACCCCGCCGGGGTCGGCCGCCGAGGAGCTGCTCAAGCTCGTCGACGCCGTCTCGGAGAAGCTCTCCGGGCTACGGTCGCCGCTGCTCGGCGCGGTCGCGCAGGGCGCCGTCGAGCAGACCCTCAAGCAGGTCGTCCGGGAGGCGAAGGCCGTCGTCGAGCCGGTCATCGAACGCAACCCCGACGTCTTCGACCACCTCGCGGCGGCCGGCTCCGAGCTGCTCGCCGCCTACCGCTCGGCGGCCCGGGGCCAGGAGGGCCGGTGGACCCGCGGCGACGGTCCCGACGGCGGCGCGAAGGGCGCCGCGGACTCCCCGGAGCGCCGGGGCGAGGGCCCCGCGGCCGGGGAACACATCGATCTGGACTGACCCCCCTCGGGTACGGTGGGCCGTAGCGGGGCTCGATCGAACTGAGGGATTCATGGGACTCACCATCGGCGTCGACATCGGCGGCACCAAGATCGCGGCCGGAGTGGTCGACGAGGACGGCAACATCCTCTCGACCTTCAAGGTGCCGACCCCTGGGACTTCCGAGGCCATCGTCGACGCGATCGCCTCCGCCGTGGCGGGCGCGCGGGCCGGGCACGAGATCGTCGGCGTCGGGATCGGCGCCGCCGGCTACGTCAACCGCCAGCGCTCCACGGTCTACTTCGCGCCGAACATCGACTGGCGGCAGGAGCCGCTGAAGGAAGAGGTCGAGAAGCGCGTCGGCCTGCCGGTCGTCGTGGAGAACGACGCCAACGCCGCGGCCTGGGGCGAGTACAAGTTCGGCGGCGGCAAGGGCCACCGCAACGTCATCTGCATCACGCTCGGCACCGGTCTCGGCGGCGGCATCATCATCGGCAACAAGCTGCGCCGCGGCCACTTCGGCGTGGCCGCCGAGTTCGGCCACATCCGGATGGTGCCGGACGGCCTGCTCTGCGGCTGCGGCAGCCAGGGCTGCTGGGAGCAGTACGCCTCGGGGCGCGCCCTCGTGCGGTACGCCATGCAGCGGGCGAACGCCACTCCCGAGAACGCCGAGTACCTCCTCTCGCTGGGCGACGGCACCCCCGAGGGCATCGAGGGCAAGCACATCTCGATGGCCGCGCGCCAGGGCGACCCCGTCGCCATCGACTCCTACCGCGAGCTGGCCCGCTGGGCGGGCGCCGGCCTCGCCGACCTGGCGTCGCTCTTCGACCCGTCCGCGTTCATCGTCGGCGGCGGCCTCTCGGACGAGGGTGAACTGGTCCTCGACCCGATCCGCAAGTCCTTCAAGCGCTGGCTCGTCGGCGCCGCCTGGCGCCCCGAGGCCCAGGTCATCGCGGCCCAGCTGGGCAACGACGCGGGCCTTGTCGGCGCGGCGGACCTGGCGCGGGAGCCTGATCCCGTCATGTGACGCGGTCGCCATGCGGCCCGGTGACGGGGGCGCCGCCCATCGCGCTGCGCGCTCGTCCTCAAACGCCGGACGGGCTGGGATTTCCCCGGCCCGTCCGGCGTTCGCGTATCTTGATCGTCATGCCGACGAGCCCGCTCTCTACGCTGCCCAACTCCTGCACCGAAGCCGATGGTTCGGCCGTCATCCGGGTGCTCAGCTACAACATCCGCTCGATGCGCGACGACACCGCCGCGCTCGCCAGGGTCATCTCCGCCTGCGCCCCCGACCTCGTCCTCGTCCAGGAGGCCCCGCGGTTCTTCCGCTGGCGCAAGAAGCTGGCCCGCCTCGCGCGCGCGGCCGATCTGGTGATCCTCTCCGGCGGCGGCACCGCGGCGGGCCCCGCGCTGCTCTGCTCCCTGCGCGCCACGGTCGAGCGCACCGAGGACGTGCTGCTCCCGCTCACCCCGGGCCTGCACCGGCGCGGCTTCGCCACCGCCGTCGTACGGTTCGGCGGCGCCAGGATCGGCGTCCTCAGCGCTCACCTCAGCCTGCAGGGCGAGGAGCGGTACGCGCAGGGCGGGATGCTCCTCGACCGGCTCGCCGGGATGGGCGTGGAGCACGCGGTCGCGGGCGGCGACCTCAACGAGCGGCCGTCAGGACCGACGTTCCGCAGGCTCGCCGACGTGCTCCAGGACTGCTGGTCGGCGCGGCCCTGGGGCGGCGAGCACACCTCGACGCCTGCCGACCCGCACCAGCGCATCGACGCGCTCTTCGCCACGCGCGGCATCGAAGTGCTCGGCTGCGGCGTGCCGTTGGACCTGCCCGGGGTGAGCGAGGCGGACCTGCGGGCGGCCACGGACCACCTGCCGGTCCTGGCCGCCCTCAGGGTCCCGGCGAGCTAGGTTTCCTGCCCCCGGGGGGGGGGGGGGGGGAGGGCGCAGGCTCTCAGACGACGGCGCCGCGCCCCGGGTCGTCGTTCTCCTCGTCGTCGCCGCTGTTCATCCGCACCACGAGGGTGGCGAAGCCGCCCAGGAAGCCGCCGATGCCGAGCGTGGTCAGCCACCAGGTCATCTGCCAGCCGAACAGCACCGCGAGCAGGATGAGCAGCGGGCCGCCGAGCACGGCGAGCCAGGCGAACTTGGCCGTCACGTCGGCCTCGGGCAGCGGCGGCGGCTCCGGAGGCACGAAGTGCCCCTCGTCGTCGGCGTCGAAGTCGCTCTCGGAGGGCTCCGGCGCGGTGTAGTCGCGCGGGCCGCCGACGCCGGGCGCGAACGAGACGGAGCTGCCGAGCGGCTTGTCGGGGCCGGACTTGTCGTCCGGCGAGTCGGTCGGGGTCTTCGCCGGGCCGCCCGCCGTGCCGTTCGTCTCGCTCTCCAGGAGCGCCAGGTCGTCGACCGACTTGAAAGGCTTGGCGCCCGGCGGGTCCGCGGGCTCCTCGCCGTACCCCGCGACGATCGCCTGCCAGGCGGCGTCCTCGTCCAGGGGCAGGCCCCCGCCGGGTGCCGCGCCCTCGGGGATCTTCTCGGGCTCGCGGCTCTCGTCGCGGTCCGCCGCCTCGTGCTCAGCCACCGGTGGCCGTCCCTTCCTTACCGACACTGGGGGCGATCCGGCCGACGAACGTGTGGCTCTCCTCGAAAATCCGGTCCGCGTCATAGTCCAACGTCGCGACGTGGTAGCTCTGTTCCAGCAGGATCTCCGTGACGTCCGTGGAGGAGACGCGGCCGAGGATCCGGGCCGAGTCGGCGGGCGGCACCACATGGTCACGCGGGCTGTGCAGCACCATCAACGGCTGGGTGACCTGCGGCAGTTCGGCGTCGACGAGACGGAAGAAGCGGCGCAGCGAGTGCGCGGCGTGCAACGGGATCCGGTGGTAGCCGACCTCCTCGGAGCCGGGCCTCGCGATGTCGCTGACGATGCCCTTCGTGCTCGGCAGGAGGTGCCGGGCGACCGGCAGCGCGTGGGCCGCGAGACCGTGCACCTTGTTCCCCGGGTTGACCAGGACGAGACCGCTGACCGCGTCCCCGTGCTTCGCGGCCAGGCGCAGCGCGAGGGCCCCGCCCATGGAGAGCCCGAACACGAAGACCCGCGCGCACCGGTCGAGGAGGTTGTACAGCTCGCGCTCCACCTCCGCGTACCAGTCCTGCCAGCCGGTGGCCTGCATGTCCTCCCAGCGGGTGCCGTGCCCGGGAAGGAGCGGCAGCGAGACGGTGAGGCCGCGCTCCGCGAGGTACTCGGCCCAGGGGCGCAGCGACTGCGGGGATCCGGTGAAGCCGTGGCAGAGCAGGACGCCGACCTCGCCGCCTTCGTGGCGGTACGGCTCGGCTCCGGGGAGGACCGGCACTTCGGTCTCCTTCGTGTGAGGTGGGAGTACTTCACCGTACGCGACCGGACTGACACCGACCAGGGTCGTCGGGCCCATTGGCGCTACCGCGGGTTAAGGTCTGATCCACAGATACAGGAGGCACTCGGTTTGATCTACGGCGCAATGAAGGTTGCCATCGGAGGGCCGCTGAAGCTCGGCTTCAGGCCCTGGGTGGAGGGCCTTGAGAACGTTCCCGCCGAGGGCCCCGCGATTCTGGCCAGCAACCACCTCTCGTTCTCGGACTCCTTCTTCCTCCCCGCGGTCCTCGACCGCAAGGTCACCTTCATCGCCAAGGCGGAGTACTTCACCTCGCCGGGCGTGAAGGGCAAGCTCACTGCGGCCTTCTTCAAGGGCGTGGGCCAGCTGCCCGTGGACCGCTCCGGCGGACGCGGGGCGGGCGAGGCGGCCATCAGGAGCGGCATCGAGGTCCTGGAGCGCGGCGAGCTCTTCGGCATCTACCCCGAGGGCACCCGCTCGCCCGACGGGCGTCTCTACCGCGGCAAACCGGGTGGCCTCGCGCGTGTGGCGCTCGCCACCGGCGCCCCCGTGCTCCCCGTCGCGATGATCGACACCGAGAAGATCCAGCCGCCCGGCAAGGTGCTGCCGAAGCTGATGCGTCCCGGCATCCGGATCGGCGAGCCGCTCGACTTCCGGCGCTACCAGGGCATGGAGCAGGACCGCTTCGTGCTGCGCGCGCTGACCGACGAGGTCATGTACGAGATCATGAAGCTCTCCGGCCAGGAGTACGTCGACATGTACGCGACGGCCGCCAAGCGCCAGATCGCCGACGCGGCCAAGGCCGCGAAGGCGGCCGAGAAGGCTGCGGAGCAGAGCGCGGAGAAGACCGCGGAGCAGGACGCCGGGAAGAAGGCGGGCTAGCCGAGAAGCAGGCGGGCCGGGGGACGGGCGTCGCGGGGGGAACCGGGGGAGATGGCCAGGCGAGAGCAAGTCATGAGGATGTCGGTCGAGCAGCCGCTGTGGCGTGCGCTCACCGCCTACCGCGTACTGACGATGCTGTACGCGATCGGCCTCTTCGTCGCCGCGCACGAGAAGCTGGACCGCCCCTGGCTCGCGGTCGCCTACTACGCGGTGCTCGCCCCCTGGACCCTCGCCACCCTGCCCCGCATCGCGAACGCCGCGAGCTGCACCCGGCGGTTCCTCTTCGCGGACCTGACGGTCGCGATCGCCGGCATCCTGCTCACCCCCCTCGCCGACTCGCAGCAGCGGATCGCCGACGGCGGCCCGACGCTGCCCTCCATATGGACCGCGGGCTCCGTCCTGGCGTTCGCGATCAAGGGCGGCTGGCGCTGGGCGGCGTCGGCGTCCCTCCTCGTGGGGGTCGCCAACGTGGTGCAGCGCGGCGCGTTCAGCCGGGACACCCTGCACAACGTCCTGCTGGTCTGCATCGCCTCCATCGCCATCGGGTACGTCGTGGAGCTGGCCCGCGCCTCCGAGCGCACCCTGGCCCGCGCCCTGGAGATAGAGGCCGCCACCCGCGAGCGCGAACGGCTCGCCCGCGACATCCACGACAGCGTCCTTCAGGTCCTCGCCATGGTGCAGCGGCGCGGCACCGCCATCGGCGGCGAGGCCGCGGAGCTCGGCCGCCTCGCCGGTGAGCAGGAGGTCGCGCTGCGCACCCTGGTCGCCGGGGGCATGGTGCCGGCGTCGCACGTGTCGGAGGACGTCTCGCAGGGTGCTGTCGTACGCGCCGTCGAGGTGCCGGACGACGCCGAACGGGACGACGGGACCCCCTGTGACCTGCGCTCGCTCCTCGTCGCGCACGCGGGGGCGAAGGTCACGCTCTCCGAGCCCGGGGCGCCGGTGCTCCTCGCGCCGGGGGCCGCGAGGGAGCTGGCGGCCGCTGTCGGCGCCGCCCTGGACAATGTCCGCAGGCACGCGGGCGCACAGGCGCGCGCGTGGATCCTGGTCGAGGACGAGCCGGGCGAGGTCATCGTGACCGTCAGGGACGACGGCCCCGGCATCCCGGAGGGGCGGCTCGCGGAGGCCGAGGGGGAGGGGCGGCTCGGGGTGGCCCTGTCGATCCGGGGGCGGCTGCGGGACATCGGGGGCGCGGCCGAGCTGATCTCGGTGCCGGGCCAGGGGACGGAAGTGGAACTGAGAGTGCCGCGCGAAGAGGCGCGGGACGCGCGGGGGAAGGCGGGAAAGGCGAGATGAACGAGCAGCAGAGGCAGGAACCGGCCACGACCCGGGCCACGGAGGGCGCGGCGGCGGCAGGACCCGTCAAGGTCATGGTCGTCGACGACCACCCCATGTGGCGCGACGCCGTCGCCCGCGACCTCGCGGAGGCGGGCCTCGACGTGGTCGCCACGGCGGGCGACGGTGAGCAGGCGGTGCGCCGCGCGCAGGCCGCGGGCCCCGACGTCCTGGTCCTTGACCTGAACCTCCCGCTCAAGCCGGGCGTGCAGGTCTGCAAGGAGCTCGTCGCAGGCAACCCGGCGCTGCGCGTCCTGGTCCTCTCGGCGAGCGGCGAGCACGCCGACGTCCTGGAGGCCGTCAAGTCCGGCGCCACCGGCTATCTCCTGAAGTCGGCGTCGACCGAGGAGCTGATCGACGCGGTCCGCCGCACGGCCGTCGGCGACGCCGTCTTCACCCCGGGCCTCGCGGGCCTCGTCCTCGGCGAGTACCGCCGCCTGGCCACCGAGCCCGCGGCCGGCACCCCCGACGACCCGAAGGCCCCCCGGCTCACCGACCGCGAGACGGAGGTACTGCGCCTGGTCGCCAAGGGCCTGAGCTACAAGCAGATCGCCGAGCGCCTGGTCATCTCGCACCGCACCGTGCAGAACCACGTCCAGAACACCCTGGGCAAGCTCCAGCTGCACAACAGGGTGGAGCTCGTGCGGTACGCGATAGAGCGGGGCCTCGACGACGCGTGAGCGCGAAGCCGCCGCCGCGAAACCCCTCGTACGAGTGAAAGTGCTTGATCAACTGCCCTGCGCCACAAGGGAATTGACCATTCGCACCATCCCTGAGTGACCTGGATCACCATTAGCGTGACTCGCATCAGGTCACTGAGGCGAAGGGACATTTCCATGGGGGCCAAGAAAATTGGCGTACTGACCGGAGGCGGCGACTGCCCCGGGCTCAACGCCGTCATCCGGGGCATCGTCCGCAAGGGCGTGCAGGAGTACGGCTATGACTTCGTCGGCTTCCGGGACGGCTGGCGCGGTCCGCTGGAGGGCGACACCGTCCCGCTCGACATCCCCGCGGTCCGCGGCATCCTGCCGCGCGGCGGCACCATCCTCGGCTCGTCGCGCACCAACCCGTTCAAGGCGGAGAACGGCGTGCGCCGCATCAAGGAGAACCTCGCCAAGCAGGAGGTCGACTCGCTCATCGCGATCGGCGGCGAGGACACCCTCGGTGTCGCCGCGCGCCTCACCGACGAGTACGGCGTCCCGGTCGTCGGGGTCCCCAAGACCATCGACAACGACCTCTCCGCCACCGACTACACCTTCGGCTTCGACACCGCGGTCGGCATCGCCACCGAGGCGATCGACCGGCTCCACACCACCGCCGAATCGCACATGCGCGTCCTCGTCGTGGAGGTCATGGGCCGCCACGCGGGCTGGATCGCGCTCCACTCGGGCCTCGCGGGCGGCGCCAACGTCATCCTCATCCCCGAGCAGCGCTTCGACGTCGACCAGGTGTGCGCGTGGGTGACCTCACGCTTCAAGGCGTCGTACGCGCCCATCGTCGTCGTCGCCGAAGGGGCGATGCCCAAGGACGGCGAGATGGTCCTCAAGGACGGCACGCAGGACTCCTTCGGGCACGTCAGGCTCTCCGGGGTCGGCGAGTGGCTGGCCAAGGAGATCGAGGGGCGCACCGGCAAGGAGGCGCGCACCACGGTCCTCGGCCACGTCCAGCGCGGCGGCACCCCCAGCGCCTTCGACCGCTGGCTCGCCACACGCTTCGGACTGCACGCGATCGAGGCCGTACGGGACGGCGACTTCGGCAAGATGGTCGCGCTCCAGGGCACCAACGTGGTCCGGGTCCCGATCGCGGAGGCCACGGCCAAACTGAAGACGGTGGACCCGGCGCTGTACGCGGAGGTCGGGGTGTTCTTCGGCTGAGACCCTGTGCCCGGCGGGACGGCCCCCGCTCCGGGTGCCGTCCTGTTCGGCGCTCCTTAGACTCGCGCCATGGAGATCCTCGCGTTCGGCGTGCAGTCCGACGAGAAGCCGCTGATCGAGAAGGCCTTCGAGGGGCACCACGACGTCCGCTGCCTCGACGTGTTCCTGAACGAGGACACCGCCCCCATCGCCGCCGGTTACGAGGTCATCTCCTCCAGCGTCAACGCCACCCTGAACAACCGCGTCCTGCAGAGCCTCGCGGCCGGCGGGACGCAGATGATCGCCCAGCGCTCCACCGGGTTCAACAACATCGATTTGCGGGTCGCCGAGCGCCTCGGCCTGACCGTCGCCCGCGTCTCGTACTACTCGCCGTACTCCGTGGCCGAGTTCGCCTGGACCCTCGCCATGGCCGTCAACCGCCGCATCGTCCGCGCGAGCAACCGCACCCGCGACTTCGACTTCCGACTCGACGGCCTGATGGGCCGCGACCTGCGCGGCCGCACCGTCGGCGTGCTCGGCACCGGCAAGATCGGCGAGGCGTTCACCCGGATCGCGCACGGCTTCGGCATGCGGCTGCTCGGCTGGGACGTCGCCGAGAACCCCGCCTGCCTCGGGCTCGGCATGACGTACGTGGAGCGGGACGAGCTCCTCGCCGAGGCGGACCTCGTCAGCCTGCACGTGCCGCTGCTCCCCTCCACCCAGCACCTCATCGGCGCCGACGCGCTGCGGATGATGAAGGACGACGCGATCCTGGTGAACTCCAGCAGGGGCGGCCTGATCGACACCAAGGCCCTGGTCGAGGAGTTGCGCGCGGGCCGCTTCACGGGTGTGGGCCTCGACGTGTACGAGGCGGAGGCGGGCCTCTTCTTCCTCGACAAGTCCCTGGAGGTCGTCGAGGACGACACGCTGGCCCGCCTCGTCACCTTCCCCAACGTCGTGGTCACCTCCCACCAGGCGTACTACACCGTGGACGCGGTCGGCCAGATCATCGACACCACGGTGAGCAACGTCCTCGACTACCTCGCGGGCCGCCGCTCCGAGAACGTCCTCGTCCCGGCCCCGGCCAGGAGCTGACCGAGCAGTTCCCGCACGATCCGGGCCCCGCGCAGCGTCAGCACCGACTCGGGGTGGAACTGCACGCCCGCGAAGGACGGCGCGCGCAGCGCGTGCACCTCGCCGCCGGCCGCGTCCCTGCTGACCTCGACGCCGTGCGCGGCGAGCTCCACCGCCGCGTCGTCGTCGCAGCGCGCCACGAAGCTGTTGTAGAACCCGACGGTCTCGGGCCGCCCGAACAGCTCGATGTCCGTCTGCGCGCCCTGGTAGGGCACTTCCTTGCGCACGATCTCCAGGCCCAGCTCGGCCGCGATCAGCTCGTGCCCGAGGCAGACACCGAGCACGCCGTGCCCATGGGTACGGACGGCCTCCGCGGCCAGCGAGCGCAAGAAGCGCATCTTCGGGTCGGTCAGGTCGGACGGGTCGCCCGGCCCCGGGCCGAGCACGACGGGACCCTCGTGGGCGAGCACCGCCTCCCGCAGCCCCTCCTCGTCGTACCGCCGGACCGACACCGCGAGGCCCGAGGAGCGCAGCACGTGCGCGAGCATCGCGGTGAACGTGTCCTCGCCGTCGACGACGAGGGCGTGCCCCGCCAGGTCGCTCGCGGGCTCCTGCATCCGCAGCCAGAACGGCGCGAGCGATGCCCGCCGGCCGTCGAGCGCCGCCCGCACCCGCGGATCGTCGGCGAGGGCGGGCCCCGCGCCGCCCGCGCGCGGACGCCCCGGACGTACGCCCAGGGCGGCGAGGACCCCGGCGGCCTTCGCGTGGGTCTCGGCGACCTCGCCCATCGGGTCGGAGCCGCGCACCAGCGTGGCGCCCACCGGCACCCGGAGCCGCCCGGCCGCGGTGATGTCGGCGGTGCGGATCAGGATGGGGGAGTCCAGGGTCTGCGCGCCGCCCCCGTCCCTGCCGACGAGGGCGAGGGCGCCCGCGTAGTAGCCGCGGCCCCCGCTCTCGTGGCGCTCGATGACCCGGCAGGCGTTCTGCACGGGCGATCCGGTGACGGTCGCCGCGAACATCGTCTCCTTGAGGACCTCCCGCACGTCCAGGGACGACCTGCCGCGCAACTCGTACTCGGTGTGTGCGAGATGGGCCATCTCCTTCAGGCGCGGCCCGATCACGACACCGCCCATGTCGCCGACCGTGCACATCATCTTGAGCTCCTCGTCGACGACCATCGACAGCTCCTCGATCTCCTTGCCGTCGGCGAGGAAGGCGAGCAGACCCTCCGGGGTGGGCCCGTCGGCGGGGTAGCGGTAGGTGCCGCTGATGGGGTTCATGACGACGGTCCCGCCGGACATCCGCACATGGACCTCGGGGCTGGCCCCGACGAGCGTGCGCTCGCCCGTGTGCACCACGTACGTCCAGTACGCGCCCCGCTCGCCGACGAGCAGCCGCCGGAAGAGCGCGAGGGCGTCGGCCCGGCCGAAGCCCGGGATCCCACCCTCGTACGTACGCCGGATGACGAAGTTGGCGCCCTCGCCCCGGCCGATCTCCTCGCGCAGGACCCGCCCCACGATGTCCGCGTACGCCGCGTCGTCCACGTCGAAGGCGCCGCCCTCGACCCGCACCTCGTGCGCGGGCAGCGCCGCAAGGGCCTCGGCGAGCGGCAGCTCGTGGCGCTCCTCGGGGGTCAGGACGGTCAGCGGCGTGCCGTCGTCGCGTACGTCGAAACCGCGCTCCCTGATCTGCCGGAACGGCACGAGCGCGAGGCCCTCCGGGATGTCCGCGAGCCGTTCGTACGTGCCCGTCGGGCCGATCAGGACCTCGACCGTGTCGTGGTCGCGGCCCGGGGTGCGGCGGCGCAGCAGGGCGAAGGGGCGGTCGTCGGACAGGAGGTCGGTGAGCTGCATCGTTTCGGTTCCTTCTCACTGGGGAGAGGAACGGCCCGCCCCCGGGAAGTCCCCGGAAAACACTGAAGGCCGCCCCTCGGGCGGCCTTCGCGAGTCTGTGTGCGCGCAGAGTCAGTGGGCCGCCGGATGAGCGGGCCACCACCAGTTCGACATCGTCGTCTGCGTACGCATGAGCGGCACGATAACGCATCACGTGTACGGTCGCTCCACTGTGTCGGGTCCGTCTCACTTGGTGAGCGGGGGAATGGACGCTGCCCGGCACCCCGTAATGTTGACGAGGTGACCGTGAACGCTAAGACCACCGCCACCGGTGGCAACACCTGGCGAAACCTGCCCGCGGCGCAGCAGCCCGAGTACCCCGATGCCGAGGCTCTGCGCGATGTGATCGCGGACCTCGAGTCGTATCCGCCGCTCGTCTTCGCGGGCGAGTGCGACCAGCTGCGCGCCCGACTGGCCTCCGTCGCCAAGGGAGAGGCGTTCCTGCTCCAGGGCGGCGACTGCGCCGAGGCCTTCGACGCCGTCTCCGCCGACCACATCCGGAACAAGCTGAAGACGCTGCTCCAGATGGGTGCCGTCCTCACGTACGCGGCGTCCGTGCCCGTCGTGAAGGTGGGCCGCATCGCCGGGCAGTACTCCAAGCCGCGCTCCAAGGGCACCGAGACCCGCGACGGCGTGACCCTGCCGACGTACCGCGGCGACTCGGTCAACGGCTTCGAGTTCAACGAGAAGGCCCGCATCCCGGACCCCGAGCGCCTGAAGCGGATGTACAACGCCTCCGCCTCCACGCTCAACCTCGTGCGCGCCTTCACCACGGGTGGTTACGCGGACCTGCGCCAGGTGCACGCCTGGAACCAGGACTTCGTGAAGTCGTCCCCCTCCGGCCAGCGGTACGAGCAGCTGGCCCGCGAGATCGACAACGCGCTGAACTTCATGCGGGCCTGCGGCACCGACCCGGAGGAGTTCAAGACCGTCGAGTTCTACGCCTCCCACGAGGCGCTGCTGCTCGACTACGAGACGGCGCTGACCCGCGTCGACTCGCGCACCGGCCGTCTTTACGACACCTCGGGTCATATGGTCTGGATCGGTGAGCGCACCCGCCAACTGGACCACGCGCACATCGAGTTCGCCTCCCAGGTGCGCAACCCCATCGGCGTCAAGCTCGGCCCGACCACCACGGCCGAGGAGGCGCTGCAGTACATCGAGCGCCTCGACCCCGACCGCGAGCCCGGCCGGCTGACCTTCATCGTCCGGATGGGCGCCGACAAGGTCCGCGACAAGCTGCCCGAGCTGGTCGAGAAGGTCACCGCCTCCGGCGCGACCGTCGCCTGGATCACCGACCCGATGCACGGCAACACCTACGAGGCGGCCTCCGGCCACAAGACCCGCCGCTTCGACGACGTGCTCGACGAGGTCAAGGGCTTCTTCGAGGTCCACAAGGCGCTCGGCACGCACCCGGGCGGCATCCACGTCGAGCTCACCGGTGACGACGTCACCGAGTGCGTGGGCGGCGGCGACGAGATCTTCGTCGACGACCTGCACCAGCGCTACGAGACGGCCTGCGACCCGCGCCTCAACCGCAGCCAGTCGCTCGACCTGGCGTTCCTGGTCGCCGAGATGTACCGCGACCAGTAGTTTCTCCGCTGTACGCACGTGTGGGGCGCGGATCCGTGTGATCCGCGCCCCACCGGCATATCCGGGGCTTTTGTGTGCCGACCCTCGCGGGTAAGGTTAGGTTAGCCTCACCGATCAATCGGGGCGGCGCTACCGATGAGTCCTGTCCGGGAGGTGAACCGCGTGTACGTCTGCAACTGCTTCGGGGTCACCGAGGCCCAGGTGAAGAAGCACGCGGCGGACGGGGCCTGCACCCCCCGCCAGATAGCGTCGGCCTGCAAGGCCGGCACGGACTGCGGTTCGTGCGTGCGGCGTATCCAGGCGCTGCTCGGCCGGAGCGCGTGCCCCCGCCGTGAACTGGTGGACCAGGGAGAATCGGCGGTGGCGCCGGCTTCCGGGGCCGAGCTCCCCGAGGCCGCCTAGCCTTCCGGCTGCCTGGTCTAGCTGTCCGGCTGCTCGATGAGCTGCGCGATGTAGAGCGCCTCACCCAGCTTCTCGACCAGTTCGAGCTGGGTGTCCAGATAGTCGATGTGGTGCTCCTCGTCCGCGAGGATCGACTCGAAGATGTTCGCGGACGTGATGTCGCCCTTGGTGCGCATCACCTCGATGCCGCGCCTGAGGCGGTCGATCGCCTCCACCTCGACCTGGCGGTCGGCCTGGAACATCTCGGTGACCGTCTGGCCGACCCGGACGTGGAAGAGCCGCTGGTAGTTGGGCAGACCGTCGAGGAACAGAATCCGGTCGGTCAGCACCTCCGCGTGCTTCATCTCGTCGAACGACTCGGACCGGGTGTACTTCGCGAGCTTCGTCCAGCCGAAGTTTTCCTGCATCTTGGCGTGGAGAAAGTACTGGTTGATCGCCGTCAGTTCGGCGGTCAGCTGCTCGTTGAGAAATTCGATGACCTCGGGGTCGCCCTGCATCGCAGAGGCTCCTTCCATAAGGGTTACCGGGCAGGTGACGCGCATCCTTGCACCGGTGTTCGGAGGCCGTCCAGTAAGTGCACGCTTAGTAGGAGTTGCCCCAATCGGCCTCCCCGGGGCTGCGGCTGGTCACGTCCACCGTCCGGGGTCTGTCAGGATGGAGTCATGGGTCAGCCGGCGGAACGCGCATCTCGACAGGCGGCGGAGTCGGAGCTTCCGCCGGGTCAGCGGCTGCAGCGCGGCTGGCCGGTCACGCACTACGGCCCGGTGCCGAAGTTCCGGCCCGAGCGCTGGGAGTTCAGGGTCTTCGGGGCCACCGCGGACGGCGTGAAGCACTGCTGGACGCACGAGGAGTTCTCCGCCCTGCCCTACGACACGGTCGTGGCCGATCTGCACTGCGTCACGAAGTTCAGCATGCTGGGCGCCGAGTGGGGCGGGGTCCCGGCCCGTACGATCCTGCAGATCGCGCCGCCCGCGCCGGAGGCCACCCATGTGATGGTCTGGGCCGAGTACGGCTTCAGCTCGAATCTGCGGATGGCCGACTTCGCCTCGGACCGCACGATTTTCGCCACCCATAAAGGCGGCGAACTCCTCACCGCGGAGCACGGATTCCCGCTGCGGCTCGTGGTGCCCCACCTGTACGCCTGGAAGGGTCCCAAGTGGGTCCGCGGCATCGAGTACATGACCGCCGACCGCCGCGGCTTCTGGGAGGAGCGCGGCTACCACAACCTCGGCGACCCGTGGCAGGAGCAGCGCTACTCCTACCAGGAGGAGCCCGGGGACGGCCCCGAGCTCTGACCTGCGTCCGACCTGTGCCTGACTCGCGCTTGACCTGCGCCTTCGGGTGATCAGTGGTGGTATTGGTGGACCACCGCGTGGCCCTTGCCGCGGCCGATCATCCACTTGTTCACCGGCGTGGTGACCAGGAACGCCACGGCCAGCGAGACGGCGAGGACCCACCAGAACATCGCGTCCGTCAGGTGCGCGTCCATGGCGCCCGGCCACAGCGCGATCACCCCGTTGTCGATCAGCTCCATGACCGCGATGGACAGGGTGTCGGCGGCGAGCGCGACCCGGAACGCCGTCCTGAAATCGACGCCCGCCTTGAGGATGCCGCGCAGGGTCAGCGCGTAACCGAAGGCGAAGGCCAGGACGATCGCGAGGGCCATCGTCGGCATGTTGCCCCAGCCGAACGCGGTGCCGACGATCATGCCGAGCACCTCGCCGATGGCGCAGCCGGTGAGGCAGTGGAGGGTGGCCTGGGCGGCCGTGCGCCAGCTGACCTTGCCGAGGCCGTGCTGGTGGCTGTGGGCGTGGGCGTGGCCGTGACCGTGACCTTGGTGTGCGTGCCCGGCGTGGCTGTCGTGCTCGGAGTGCTTGGCGTGCATGTCGTGAGTGCCGTGCGTGCCGTGCTCCATGAGGTTCCCCCAACGTCGGATAGCGGTTCCTGCCTCCACTGACAGGAACCGTATACCCCCCAGGGGTATTCCTCAAGGATCTCTAGACGCTCCTGAGCTCCTTCAGGCGCGCCACGTCCGCCGCGTGCCCCTCCTTGCCGCCCGGTGTCTCGATGACCAGCGGTACGCCGTCGGTCGCGGGGTGGAGCATCAGCTCACGGAAGGGCTCCTCGCCGATGTGGCCGGTGCCGATGTTCTCGTGGCGGTCCTTGTGGGCGCCGACGACGTCCTTGGAGTCATTGGCGTGCACGAGCTTCAGACGGCCCTCGCCGACCGTGTCGACGAGGAGGTCGAGGGTCTGCTTCATGCCGCTCGGGCCCGTCAGATCGTGGCCCGCCGCGTAGATGTGGCAGGTGTCCAGGCAGATGCCCAGCTTGGGGTGGGCGTCCAGGGCCTCGAAGTACGGCCCGAAGTCCCAGGTGCGCGAGCAGAGCGAGGCGCCCTGGCCCGCGGTCGACTCCAGGAGCAGGAAGGGGTCGTCGTCGTGCGTCAGCTCGTCGAGCAGCGGCAGCATGCGCTCGCGCACCTGCCGCAGGGCGACCGCGCGGTCCCGGCCGCCCGTCGCCGAGCCCGTGTGCACGACGACGCCGAGCGCGCCGATCTCGCGGGCCCTGCGCAGCGAGTGGCGCAGGGAGTCCGCGGACTTCTCGACGGTCGCCTCCGTGTGCGAGCCGAAGTTGATGAGGTAGGGCGCGTGGACGTACGCGGGGATCCGCTCGGCGGCGCAGGCCGCGCGGAACGCCTCGTCCTGCTTCGGGTTGCCGGGCGGGGTCGCCCAGCCGCGGGGGTTGGCGACGAAGACCTGGACGGCTTCGGCGCCGAGGTCCCGGGCGTACGGAAGGCCGACCGTGGCCAGGCCGCCGGCCACGGGGACATGGGCGCCGACGGGGTTGCGGGACGCTGCGCTGGGGGTGTTGTTGCTGCTCACGCCCTCCAGGGTGGCACGGGCGCGGGGGTGCTCCGTCAGCGGTCCGGGACGCGCGGGACCCGCGGGACCCGCTGGGCCCCGGGTACGGGGCTCAGCGGGTCTTCAGGAGCGGACCACGCGCACGGCTCAGCGGATCGTGATGGTGATCGTCGAGTTCTTGGGGGCCTTGTCGCCGCCGTCCACCGACTGCTTCCTCACCTTGTCGCCGAAGATGCCGAGCAGGCCGCGGTCCTCGTCCACCTCGAAGCCCGCCTTCTCCAGCTCGTCCGTGGCATCGTCGACGCTCATGCCGGTCACGTCCGGGACCTCGACCATCGGCGGTCCCTTGGAGATCGTCAGCGTGACCGTGTCGCCCTCGGCGAGCGTCTTGTTCTGGGCGGGTGACTGTGCGGCGACGTTGCCCTTGTCCTCGTCGGAGTGGACCCGCTCGGTGGCGACCTTCGCCTTGAGGCCCTCGTCCTCGAGGTCGGCGATGGCGTCGGCCTCGGACTCGCCCGTCACGTCGGGGACCTCGACCGCGCGGCCCTTGCTGACGACCAGGGCGACGGCCGAGCCCGCCTTGCGGGTGAAGCCGGCCCGCGGGTCCGTGCTGATCACGGAGCCCTTCTTGACGTCGTCGCTGAAGCTCTGGCTGACCATGCCCGGCGCCAGCCCGGAGTTCTTCAGCTCCTTCTCCGCCGTGGCCAGCGGGATCTTTCTGACGTCCGGGACCTTGACGGTCTCCGGGCCCAGCGAGACGGTCAGCGTCACCTTGTCGTTCTGCCGGATGCGCTCGCCCGCCGCGGGGTCGCTGGCCATGACCGTGCCGCGCTTGTCCGTGTCGCTGTACTTGCGCTTGATGTCCTTCACTTCGAGCCCGGCCTCGTCGAGCCGGTCCTTCGCCTGCGCCTCGGTCTTCGCGAGGAGCGGCGGGACCTTCGTGAACTGGCCGGAGTTGATGTACCAGATGCCGGTGCCGAGCCCGAGGACGAGTACGACGGCGGCGATGACCGCGACCATGCGGCGGCGCGGCTCGAACCGCCTGCGGGGCACCGGGGCGGCGACGGGCGGGCCGGCCGGCGGGGTCGCGAGGACGCTGGTGCGGTTCAGCGGGTCCTGGCCACCCTGCTCGCCCTCGGCGGGGAGCGGGAGCTGGACCGACCGGGCCGCGCGCGGGATGACGCTCGTGCGGTCGTCGGCGTTGTCGTGCCCCGTCGCGTGCGCCTGCGGCGGCACCGCGTCGAGCTCCTCCTCAGTCAGGGCGGACCGCGCCTCCCTGAGCTGGGCGAGGAGGGCCACCGCGTCGTACGGACGGACGTCGGGGTGGCGCGCGGTGGCCGAGGCGACCACCTCGTCCAGCGCGACGGCGAGCCCGGGGACGGCCGCCGACGGGGGCGGCACGTCCTGGTGGAGGTGCTGGTAGAGGACCTGGGCGGGGGAGTCGCCGGAGTGCGGCTTGGCGCCGGTCAGCATCTCGTAGAGCACGACCCCGCTGGCGTACACGTCGACGCGGGTGTCCGCCGTGCCGTGCTCGATCTGCTCGGGGGCGAGGTAGGAGACGGTGCCGAGCACGGTGCCGGTCGTGTTCGTGACGGTGTCCACCGCGCGGACCAGACCGAAGTCGGCGACCTTGACCCGGCCGTCGTCCCCTATGAGGACGTTCTCGGGCTTCATGTCGCGGTGCACGAAACCGGCGCGGTGCGCGGCGCCGAGCGCGGCGAGGACCGGCTCCAGGATGTCGAGCGCGGCCCGCGGCTGCAGCGCCCCGCGCTCGCGCAGGACGTCGCGCAGGGTGCAGCCCGCGATGTACTCCATGGCGAGGTAGACGTACGAACCGTCGGTGCCCTGGTCGAAGACGCCGACCACGTTCGGGTGCGAGAGGCGGGCCACCGACTTGGCCTCGCGGATGAAGCGGTCGACGAAGGAGGCGTCGGCCGCCAGCGTCGGATGCATCACCTTGAGCGCGAGCACACGGTCGAGGCGGGTGTCCACGGCCCGGTAGACCGTGGCCATCCCGCCGACCGCGATGCGTCCGTCGATCCGGTAACGGCCGTCGAGCAGCTGCCCGACGAGCGGGTCCTGAAGGGTCGTGTCCACGCAGGGGAGTCTACGAGGCACCACCGACACCTCCACCCGCCCGGGCCGCTTCCCGGCGGGACTGCAGCCGAGCTGTGACGCTCACCGCCGTACCCCCGCGCCCGGCGCTAGAACGCGGGCCGCTCCGGATCGAGCCGCGCCATGCCCGCCGCGGGCGAGGACGCCTCCGCGAAGTGCCTGCGCGGGATCCGCCCGGCCCGGTGCGCGAGGCGCCCCGCCTCGACGCCGTGCCGCATGGCCTCCGCCATCAGGACCGGCTCCTGCGCCCGCGTCACCGCGGAGGCGAGCATCACGCCCGCGCAGCCCAGCTCCATCGCGATCGCCGCGTCGGACGCCGTGCCCGCGCCCGCGTCGAGGATCACCGGCACGCGCGCGTGCTCCACGATCAGCTGGAAGTTGTGCGGGTTGCGGATGCCGAGACCGGAGCCGATGGGCGAGCCCAGCGGCATGATCGCCGCGCAGCCCACGTCCTGAAGCTTCCGGGCGAGCACCGGGTCGTCGTTGGTGTACGGCAGGACCGTGAAGCCGTCGTCCACCAGGACCTCCGCGGCGTCCAGGAGCTCGACCGGGTCGGGCAGCAGGGTGCGCTCGTCGGCGATCACCTCCAGCTTCACCAGATCCGTGCCGAGCGCCTCGCGCGCGAGACGGGCGGTGAGGACGGCCTCGCCCGCCGTGAAACAGCCCGCCGTGTTGGGCAGTACGCGGATGCCGAGCCGGTCGAGTACGGAGAGCACGGAGCCCTGGACGCCCGGGTCGAGGCGGCGCATCGCGACCGTGGTCAGCTCCGTGCCGGACGCGACGAGGGAGCGCTCGAGGACGTCGAGGCTCGGCGCTCCGCCCGTGCCCATGATCAGACGCGAGGAGAGGGTGAGCCCGCCGATGACGAAGGGGTCGTCTGCCATGGTGGTTCAGCCTCCCTGGACTGCGGTGAGTACTTCGACACGGTCGCCATCGGCGAGCGCCGTGGCGGACCACTGCGCGCGCGGGACGACGGTTTCGTTGACGGCGGCGGCGACACCGGAGTGCGCCGAGGACAGGGTGGCCACGAGGGCGTCGAGCGTGGTGCCCGAGGCCACCTCGCGTACTTCTCCATTGAGGGAGACGGCGAAGGGCGTGCTCATGCGTGCTGCTCCATGACGTGCTGCGCGGGGAGTGCGGGGGAGGCGACTTCGAAGCGGCGCGGGGTGAACGGGCGTGCCTCGTCGGGGAGTTCACCGGTGGTCAGGGCGTGCGCCATGACGTCACCGGTGAGGGGCGTGAGGAGGACGCCGTTGCGGTAGTGGCCGGTGGCCAGCTGGAGGCCGGCGAGCCGGGTCGGGCCGAGCAGCGGCGCGTTGTCGGGCGAGCCGGGCCGCAGCCCCGCGCGGGTCTCGGTCAGCGGCAGTTCCGTGATGCCGGGCACGAGTTCGTGCGCGTCCCGCAGCAACTCGTACACGCCACCCGCCGTGACCGTCGTGTCCCAGCCGAGCTCCTCGCTGGTCGCGCCGACGACGAGCTCGCCGTTCTCGCGCGGCACGAGGTAGACGTGGCTGCCGCGCACCACGGCCCGCACGGTGCGGCTCAGGAACGGCGCGTAGGGTTCCGGCACCGTCAGCCGCAGGACCTGCCCCTTCACGGGGCGCACGGGCGGCAGTACGTCGTCGGGGACGCCCGCGAGCCGCCCGCTGAGGCTGCCCGCCGCGAGCACGGTCCGCTCCGCGCCCAGTCCGGTGCCGTCGGCGAGGACGACGCCGTGCGCCCGCTCGCGTACGACCGAGAGGCGCTCGGCCCAGGCGCGGTGGAAGACCACGCCGGCCCGCTCGCAGGCCACCACGAGCGCCGCCGCGAGTCTGCGCGGGTCGATCTGGTGATCGCCGTCGACCCGCAGGCCGCCGCGTACGCCCGGCGCGAGCATCGGCTCCAGACGGCGGCACTCGCGCCCGCTCAGCCACTCCGAGGCGAGCCCCGAACGGCGCTGCAGGGCGTGCAGCTCGCGCAGGTGGGCGCGGTCGTCGGAGTCGAGCGCGACCGCGAGCGTGCCGCAGGCGCGGTAGCCGAGGTCCCGCCCGCTCGCCTCGGTCAGCTCGGCGGCGAAGGCGGGGTAGCGGCGGGCCGATTCGAGATTGAGGCCGAGCAACGTCTGTTCGCCGTAGTGCAGTTCGGTGACGGCGGCCAGCATGCCCGCCGCCACCTGGGCGGCGCCGCCGCCCGGTTCGGGGTCCACGACCGCGACGGAGAGCCCGCGCTGCGCGGTCCGCCAGGCCGTGACCAGGCCGATGATGCCGCCCCCGACGACGAGGACGTCGGTGGTGGCCGACGGCGCCGCCGTAGGGGACGCCGAAGGAGACGTCGTACGTGGATGCATGGGCGTCCAGCCCCTCCCTTCGCCGGCATGACCCGGATCAGGTTCGTACGGTCGGAGGCCGTCCCAGCCTCCCTCTCAGTCCGGTACGCCCGGACTCCCGCGAGTGCTCTGCACCGGCCACCCTAGCCCGTCGCTCCGCGCGGCGTCAGTGGAGCTGTCCGGGTATGAGCAGTGACGATGTGTCAGAGATCTCCTCGTAGCCATCTGAAGGCGCCCGGTCCCGCCGCCCTACAGTGATCGGGTGAGCGAGCAGCAGAGGCAGACCGGGAAAGAGCTTCAGGCGGAGCGGCGCGTCGTCGTCGTGGGCGCGGGGATGGCCGGGGTGCAGACCGCGGTGGCACTGCGGGAGCAGGGCTTCACCGGCGCGGTCACCGTCGTCGGGGCGGAGCCGCACCAGCCGTACGACAGGCCGCCGCTGTCCAAGGCGGTGCTGCTCGGCAAGGCGGAGGGCTCCGCCTTCGACATCGACTTCGAGGCGCTCGGCATCGAGCTGAGCCTGGGCCGCGCGGTCACCGGCGTGCGCCCCGCCGACCACGCTCTCGACACCGAGGCGGGCCCCCTCGCGTACGACGTCCTGGTCCTCGCGACCGGCGCCGAACCGATCAGACTCCCCGGCACCGAGGGTGTCCCCGGGGTCCACCTGCTGCGCACCCTGGACGACGCGGAGCGGCTGCGCCCCGTCCTCGCCGAGCAGCACGACGTCGTGGTCGTCGGGGCGGGCTGGATCGGCGCGGAGTTCGCGACGGCCGCGCGTGAGGCGGGCTGCTCCGTCACCGTGGTGGAGGCCGCGGGGCGGCCGCTCGCGGGCACGCTGCCCGAGGAGGTCGCGGCGCCCATGGCGGGCTGGTACGCGGACTCCGGAGCGGTACTGCGCACCCACGCGCGCGTGGAGCGCGTCGAGCCGGGCGCCGTGCTCCTGTCCGATGGGACCAGAGTGCCCGCGGGCGCCGTCGTCGTCGGCATCGGCGCGCGCCCCGCGACGCGGTGGCTGTCGGGCTCCGGCATCGAGCTCGGCGCCCACGGCGAGGTGGTGGCCGACGACCGGCTGCGCACCTCGGCCCCCGACGTCTACGCGGTCGGCGACTGCTCCTCCTTCCCTTCGGGAAGGTACGGGGAGCGCCTTCTCGTCCACCACTGGGACAACGCCCTCCAGGGCCCGCGCACGGTGGCGGCCAACATCATCGGCGAGACCCCGGCGGCGTACGACCCGGTCCCGTACTTCTGGTCGGAGCAGTTCGGCCGCTTCGTCCAGTACGCGGGCCACCACGAGGGCGCCGACGAACTCATCTGGCGCGGCGACCCGACGGGTGTGGCCTGGTCGGTCTGCTGGCTCCGCGAAGGCGCGCTCGCAGCCGTCCTCACGGTCGGCCGCCCCCGAGACCTGGCCCAGGGCCGCAAACTGATCGAATCCGCCACCCCCCTGGACCCCACCCTGACAGCAGACCCGTCAATCCCCCTGAAAAAGGCAACCCGATAACGAAACCCCCCGCCCCGTAAGGGGCGCGGGGAACTGCGCCCCCAGCCCCCACCGCCCCGCAGCAAACACCCGAGCGACCCCCCCAGGGGCGCGGGGAACTGCGCCCCCAGCCCCCACGGCCCCGCAGCAAACACCCGAGCGACCCCCCCAGGGGCGCGGGGAACTGCGCACCCAGCCCCCACGGCCCCGCAGCAAACACCCGAGCGACCACCCCCCAGGGGCGCCGGGGGGAACGCCGCACCTACCCCCACGGCCACACAGTCACCGCCCAAGGCCCCCGGCCAGAGATACGCTGGGGACGTGACCGAGATTGACGCAAAGACCGATGCTCTCGTCCCCGCCTGGCTGCACCTCCCCGACATCGCGGAAATGCTCGATGTCGAGGTGACCCGCGTGCGCCAGCTGGTCAAGGAGGGCACGCTGATCGCCGTACGCCGCGGGGAGAACCGCGCGTTGCAGGTGCCGGCCGCCTTCATCGACGGCGACAAGGTCGTCAAGGGCCTCGCCGGGACCCTGACGCTCCTGAGGGACGACGGTTTCTCCGACGAAGAGATGATCGAGTGGCTCTTCACCCCCGACCCGACCCTGCCCGGCACCCCCGCGCAGGCACTGAGCGAGAATCGCGGCACGGAGGTGAAGCGCCGCGCCCAGGCGCTCGCCGTCTGAGCAGGTGCTCGGCCGTCTGACCTGAACACACCGTCCGGCACACGGGAAGCACGGGCGTGGACGTGAGCGAGACAGCATGCTCACGCCCGCGCCCGCGCTCACACCCCGTACGCCACCGACAACGGGGGACTTCTCCATGGCTGCCGCTGCCGCCGACCACCGCGCCCAGTTCGCCGACGCCCGGCTCTACCTGTGCGTGGACGCCCGCAAGCGCCAGGGAGACCTCCCGGAGTTCCTCGACGCCGTCCTCGCGGGCGGCGTCGACATCGTGCAGCTGCGCGACAAGGGCATGGAGGCCGCCGAGGAGCTGGAGCACCTCCAGGTCTTCGCGGACGCCGCGCGGCGCCACGGCAAGCTCCTCGCGGTGAACGACCGCGCGGACGTCGCCCACGCCATCGGCGCCGACGTGCTGCACCTCGGCCAGGGCGACCTGCCCGTACCCGCGGCCCGCGCCGTCCTCGGCAGGGACGTCCTCATCGGCCGCTCCACGCATGCCGATGAGGAGGCCGCCGCGGCCGCCGTCCAGGACGGCGTGGACTACTTCTGCACGGGCCCGTGCTGGCCCACGCCCACCAAGCCGGGCCGCCACGCCCCGGGCCTCGACCTCGTGCGGTACACGGCCTCGCTCGGCACGGACCGCCCCTGGTTCGCCATCGGCGGCATCGACGCGGGCAACCTCGACGAGGTCCTCGATGCGGGCGCGCGACGCGTCGTCGTCGTGCGGGCGATCACCGAGGCCGACGACCCGGGCGCCGCCGCGGCCGACCTCGCGAAGCGGCTGCGTACAGCTGTGTGAGCAACCGCCCAGGAGTGTCCGATCCGTGGACAACAAACCGGCAAACCGGCCGAATCTCCCCGACTCGGTTGGGGGAGCGCCCCGGCCTGGCTAATCTGCCCATATGGCCTCAGGCACAGCTTCGACCAGGACTGACCGCGCGCGCACGGTACGCGACATGCTCGCGACCGGTAAAACGACGTTTTCGTTCGAGTTCTCCGCCCCGAAAACCCCCAAGGGCGAGCGGAACCTCTGGAACGCGCTGCGGCGGGTCGAGGCGGTGGCCCCGGACTTCGTCTCCGTGACCTACGGCGCGGGCGGTTCGACGCGTACCGGCACGGTCAAGGAGACCCAGCAGATCGTCGCCGACACCACGCTGACACCCGTCGCCCACCTGACCGCGGTCGACCACTCCGTGGCCGAGCTGCGCAACATCATCGGGCAGTACGCGGACGCGGGCATCAGGAACATGCTCGCGGTCCGCGGCGACCCGCCGGGCGACCCCCTCGGCGACTGGGTCCCGCACCCCGAGGGCCTCACCTACGCCGCCGAACTGGTCGGGCTGATCAAGGAGTCCGGGGACTTCTGCGTGGGCGTCGCGGCCTTCCCCGCGATGCACCCGCGCTCGCCCGACTGGGAGACCGACACCCGGTACTTCATCGACAAGTGCCGGGCCGGCGCGGACTACGCGATCACCCAGATGTTCTTCGACCCTGAGGAGTACCTGCGGCTGCGCGACCGCGTCGAGGCGGCCGGGTGCGATACGCCGATCATCCCTGAGATGATGCCGGTCACCAACGTCCGCCAGCTCGACCGGCTGCCCCAGCTCAGCAACGCCGTGTTCCCGGCGGAGCTGAAAGAGCGGATGCTCTCGGCCAAAGACGATCCCGCCGCTGTACGCTCCATTGGCATCGAGTTCGCGACGGAGTTCTGCGGGCGGTTGCTGGCCGAAGGCGTGCCGGGACTGCACTTCATTACGCTCAACAACTCCACGGCGACGCTGGAAATCTACGAGAATCTGGGTCTGCACCAGCAGGCCTGAACGGTCGTTCCCCCGGGGCCGCGGCCGAAGGGGAGAGGGGCGTACATGGGCTGGACGGTCCTCTACATCGCGTTCGGGTTCGTCGCGCTGTGGCTGCTCGGTGAGGTGCTGCTGCAGTACAAGGCCAGGCTGCGCTGGCGCCTGCTGGCCTTCGTGGGCTTCCTCGGGGTCGTCGTCGGCGTACTGATCCCCGCGGTGTGGATCATCGCGCTCGGTGCCATCGCCTTCGCCACCGGCCAGACGTACGTGACCCTGTCCTTCCGCCGGGGCTTCTCCACCGGCTGGGCGATCGGCGGGCGGCCCGGTCCGAGCAGGCGCCGCAAGAAGCAGCCGTCGCGGGCCGCCGGGGCAGTGCAGGAGCCGACGCTCCAGGTCTCCGACCTGGAGTACGAGCCGGTCCCACCGCCGCCCGCGCACGGCCCGGACGCCTCCGGGAACCCGGACTTCCCCGCTCACCCGGACTTCCCCGCGGACGCGGACATCGCGAGCGGCGGGATCTACGCCCCCGAGCCGCTGCCCGACGACACCGGCCAGTACGGCGTGTACAGCGACTCGGCGTACACCCCGCCCGCCCCGGACGGCACCCCGCGGAGCGACGGCTACGGCTACGAAGCCGCGGCCTTCCCCGGCCACGGCCAGCAGGACTACGGGTACGACGAGACGGGGCAGCAGCAGTACGCCGCCTACTCCGACCCCTACATCGGCACGCAGACCTACGGCGCGCAGAGCTACGACGGCTACGGCGACCAGCAGCAGTACGCCCCGTACGGCGGCGACACCTACGGCGGGCTCGGCGAGACGTACAACGACACCCCACCCGGTGGCGTCTGGGTGCCGCTTCAGCGCACCACCGACGATCCGCCGCACGGCGGCGAACTCCCGCAGGAGCAGCCCTACCCGTACGGGCACGGGGACGGGAACACCGGCGGGCACGACGGCCAGGGCTACAACGAGCAGCAGTACCGGTACTGAGAGCCTGTCTTCGCACCCGCCGCGGTGGTCACTGCGAGCCGCGGAACTCCGGGCCCTCCACGATCAGGCCCGCGGCCAGCGTGCCGGACATGCCGGCGTGGGGCAGACCGCCACCGGGATGCGACCAGCCGCCGACCGCGAAGAGCCCCGGCAGGCCGGTGCTGTTGGACGGGTGCAGGAGCCGCCCGCCGGACGCGGCGAGCGCCGGGGCCGGGACCGCGCCGCCCTCGGCGCCGGTGGCCTCCGCGATGTCGGCGGGGGCGCGCACCTCATGCCACAGGAGACGCCCGCTCAGCTCGGGAATCACCCGCTCGGCACGGGAGATCACCCGCAGCGCGTCGGCCTCGGTGACGTCCAGGTGCGCGGGCACCGTCGCCGTCAGCGTCACCGCCTCGTGCGCGCCGTCCGGGGTCAGGTCCGGGTCGTCGGGGCGGAGCACCGTGAGGGTGGGGGAGTCGGGCAGACCCGGCCGCTCGCCGAAGAGGCGGTCCAGCTCGTCCCGGCGGTCGGCCGTGTGCAGCACGGTCCGGTGCGGGGTGCCCTCGGGGCGGGCGCCGGACAGGGCGAGGAGGACCGTCAGACGGCTCGGCATGCCGGAGCGCGCGGGGACGTCGCCCGCTGACCGTATGCCCACGCCGGGGAGCATGGCGTCCAGGGCGGCGGGCGCTACACCGGCGACGACGAAGTCGGCCTCGGCCGTGGTGCCGTCCGCCAGCTCCACGCCCGCCGCCCGGCCGTCCTTCTCGACGATCCGCGTCACCGCCGCGTCGAACACGAACTCGACCCGCCGGGCCAGGCACCGCTCGTACACCGCCCGCGCGAGGGCGCGCATGCCGCCCCGCGCCGACCAGACACCGAACGTCTGCTCCAGATACGGCAGGACGGCCGCGCTCGCCGGGGTCGTACGGGGATCCAGGCCCTGCGCCAGCGCGAACTGCTCGAGGAGCGCCACCAGGCGCGCGTCACCGCCCAGTTCGAGCTCGCCGACCTCGGTGAGCGTGGCCGCGCGGCGCTCACGGCGCAGCAGGCGCTTGTGGGGCACCGACGGGTAGGGCTCGCGCTCGGCGAGCACCTCCCAGTTCGGCCAGAGGGGCTCTTCCAGGAGAGGGCGGCGCGTGCGGTCCCAGGCCTCCCTGGCCCGGTTCATGAACGCCGCCCAGCGCGCGCCCGCGCCGTCGCCGAGGGCCGCGTCCAGCGCCTCGCCCACGCCCGCGCGCGAGGCGTTCGGCAGGTCCGCCGTCGTGCCGTCCGCGAAGACGTGGCGCACGGCGGGCTCCACCTGGGACAGCTCGACGCACTTCTCCAGGGGTTCCTTGCCCGTCTTGATGAACAGGTCGCGGTAGACCGCGGGGAGCTGCAGCAGCGCCGGCCCGGTGTCGAAGGCGAAGCCGTCCCGCTCGACGCGGCCGAGCGCACCGCCGTACGTCCCCGCGCGTTCGTACACCACCACCCGGTGGCCCGCGACGGCCAGCCGGGCGGCCGCCGTCATCGCGCCCATCCCGGCGCCGATCACCACAATCCGTGCCATGCCAGGGACCTTATCGCCAGCCACCGACAGTCAGGGCGGTGGTGCCCCCGTGCGCCCCGCAAGCCGCTTCTCCTCGCGCCGCTGCGCCCTGCGCCGCAGGAACCGCCGAATCCGCGAGACCAGGAAGAACAGCAGGAACAGGCCGAGCAGCAGAAGCACCGCGGCGATGACCGCGGCGGCCTCGGGATAGAACATCGCGAAGCTGATGACGCCGCCGACCCCGAGGTCCTCCGCCGTGCTCATCACGAGGTTGCTGAACGGCTCGGGCGAGGTGTTGACCGCCATCCGCGTCCCGGCCTTCACCGCATGGCTGGCCAGCGCCGTCGACCCGCCCACCGCGCCCGCGGCGAGATCGGAGAGGGAGCCGCTCTGCCCCGCGAGGAGCGCCCCCACCACGGCACCGGACACCGGACGGATCACGGTGTGCACCGTGTCCCAGACCGAGTCGACGTAGGGGATCTTGTCGGCGACGGCCTCGCACACGAAGAGCACGCCGGCCACGATCAGGACGTCGGGCCGCTGGAGCGCCTCGGGGACCTCGTCACTGACGCCGGTCGCACCGAAGATGCCGAGCAGCAGGACAACGGCGTACGCGTTGATCCCGCTCGCCCAGCCGCTGGTGAACACCAGGGGGAGTACGGACACGGTCGTGATCGTAACCAGTCGGAGGCGATGCGGCACGGGGATGAGCGCTCGGGCCTGAGTATCCGTACCTAGTGGGTGAGATGAGTACGCGCACGGATGGGGCTCCACCTGCGGAGAGGGAAGAGTGTGGGGCACGGAGAAGGGCGCGGGGCCGGTACCGCCGACACGGGGCGGCGGAACGGAGCCGCGCCCTTGACCGCTCCTCCCGCCGCAGGTCGGCGGGAGCGAGACACGGGGGTGACTCGGGGGACGACCGCACGGGGGAAACGGGGGTCGGACGGGGGTCGCGGGGGGATACGAAAAGCACCGGTCCGGTGCCGCCTGGGGGAAGGCGGCACCGGACCGGCGTCGTTCGTATGTGCTGCAGTGCGTGTGCGCTGCGGTGTCTGCGCTGCGGTTCGGGCGCTGCTTTCGTAGCGCTACGCGCGCGTGCCGCTCACCCGGCCCTGCAGCAGCCGCGACAGCGCCGCGTGCACGTCGTCGAGTGAGCGCTCCGGCTGGAAGGCCTGCCAGTCGAGCGCGGCCACCAGCACCATGCCGACGAGCGCGGCGGCCGTCAGCGGGATGTCGATCTCCTCGCTGAGCTCGCCGCCCGCCACGCCCGCCCGCAGCACGTCCTCGACCACGGCGACGGCCTGCTGTCTGACCACGAGCAAGGTGGACTGCCAGGCCCGGTTGGTCCGCCACAACTCGGCGACGTACAGCTGGGTGAAGGCCGGATAGCGGTTGATGAAGACCAGACCGGCCCTGATCATCGCGTCGAGCGCGTCGACCTTGCTGCCGCCGTTCCTGTCCGCCTCCTCGGCCGCGTCCTTCAGGGAGGCGGTGAGCAGGCCGACGCCGTGCCGCAGCAGCTCTTCGAAGAGGACGGATTTGCTGGCGAAGTTGTAGTAGACCGTGCCCTTCGCGACCCCGGCGCGCTCCGCGATCTCGTCGACCGTCGTGGCAGAGAAGCCCTGTTCGGCGATGAGGGTGACGGCTGCCTCGTAGAGCTTCTGCCGGGTGGCCTCACGACGGGTGCTGCCCGTACTGCTGTCCATGGCCCTGATTCTCACAGGTTCCGCGGCACGTCCCGGCCCCGCCGCCCTCACAGCGTCAGCTCCGGGTGCAGCCGCTCCAGGGTCCACACCTGCTTGCGGTGGGCGCAGAGCGCGGTGAGTGCCAGGGCGCCCAGGGTGAAGGCGGTCAGGACCGCGCAGCCCTGCCAGACGGGACCGAGGCCGCCGCCCGTGATCAATCTCCGCAGCGCCTCGACGACGTAGCTCATCGGAAGGAAGGGATGGATGGCGCTGAAGAAGCCGGGGCTCGTCTGAACGGGGTACGTGCCGCCCGCCGACGTCAGTTGCAGCATCAGCGCGGCGAGGACGAGGATGCGCCCGGCCGCCCCGAAGCGGGCGTTGAGCCACTGCACGATGGCCGCGAAGCACGCCGTCACCAGGCAGAGGAAGCCCACCGTGCCGGCCGCCCTGGTCATCTGCAGACCGATCCCCCAGTGCAGGACCGACAGCAGGGCCGCGGTCTGGAGCACGCCGAGGGCGGCCACCGGGAGCCAGCCGGCGAGCGCGATGCGCCACGCGGAGGCGCCCGCGGCGAGCGCGCGCCGGTTGAGGGGCTGGATCAGCATGTACGCCACCATCGCGCCGACCCACAGGGACAGCGGGATGAAGTACGGGGCGAAGCCGGTGCCGTAGTTGGGCGCCTTGTGCAGGGATTGGGAGGCGAGCTGCACGGGGTCGGACATGACACCGGTGCGTTCGTCGCGGTCCTTCTTGTCGTAGTCCGGGATCTTCTTGACGCCGTCGTGCAGCCCGCCGGACAGCTTCGCTGAGCCGTCCGCCAGTTTGAACATGCCGCCTTGGAGGGTGCCCGCACCCGTCTCCAGCTTGCCGATGCCCGTGTCGAGGTCACCGGCGCCGCGCTGGGCGGTGCCGAGGCCCGTGTCCAGCTTCCTGGCACCGTCGGCGACTTTGCCCGCGCCCTTGTTGAGGTCGTTGATCTGCGTGACGGCGGTGTTCAGGTCCTCGTCGAGGTGCGGGGCGCGCTCCGCGAGCGCCCGCGACTTCTTCTGCAGCGTGGCCAGTTGCCTGTCGAGCTTCTTGACGTCGTTGTTCTGGTCCTTGATCACGGTGTTCATGTCGTCCGCGACGGTCGACACGTTCTCCGCGGCCTCCTTGGCGTCCTTGATCCGGGGGCAGTAGGGATCGGGCACCGGTGCCTTCTCGCAGCGGTCCGCGTAGAGGCGGCCGATGGCCCTGGAGCCCTCCTCGGCGCCCTTGGCGGCCCCCGGCGCCAGCTTGACCCAGGTGTCCAGGTGGTGGCGCAGCGCCTTGGAGGAGTCGGCGACGAGGCGGGCCGTGTCGCCGATGGTCCTGCCGTTGTCCTTCAGGAAGGGCCGCACCTTGTCCGCGGTGCCGTTGACCTTGTCGGCCAGCTTCTGCGTACCGTCCGCCACCCGCTTCGAGCCGTCCTTCAGGTCGCCCGCGCCCGTGTGGAGCTTCTTGATGCCCCCGGCGAGGTCGCCGCTGCCCTTCTTGGCGTCCTTCAGGCCGTCCGCGAGGTCCTTGGAGCCCTTCTTCGCCTTTCCGATGCCGCTGTCCAGCTTGTCGGCGCCGTCGGCGGCCTTCTGCGTCTTCCCGTGGATGTCGGAGAACGAGATGAAGATCTTGTCGAGGAACGAGCGCGACGCCTTCGTGGACGCGGCGGAGCGCACTTCGGAGAAGACGGTCCGCGATATCTGCCCGACGATGTAGTTGTTGGCGTCGTTCGTCCTGACCCGCAGGGCGCCCGTCTCCGGAGAGGACCCCGAACTCGACGCGATGCGCTTGCTGAAGTCCGTGGGCATCGTCAGCGACAGGTAGTACCTGCCGTCCTCGACGCCCTCGCGCGCCTCGGCGTCGCTCACCTCGTGCCATTCGAAGGTCTTGCTGTCCCGCAGCCCCTTGACGATGTTGTCGCCTGCCGCGAGCTTCCTGCCCTGCGCGGTGGCCCCCTTGTCGTCGTTGACGAGCGCCACGGGGATGCGGTCGAGACGGCCGTACGGGTCCCAGAAGGACCACAGGTACAGGGCGCCGTAGAGCAGGGGCAGCAGCAGGAGCGCGACGAGCGCGGCGCGCGGCAGCTTCCCCCTGCCGAAGCGCCTGAGCTCAAGCGCGGCGAGCTTCGGCGAGCGCATCCGCCGTCTCCTTGTCGTCGTCGGTGCGGGTGGCGTTGGCGCCGGTGCGGACCACGACGGCGCCCTCGGGGGCCTCGCTGCACACCGCTAGGACGGTCGTCCCGCCGTCCGCGAGGGACCGCAACATGTCCCAGACCGCCGCTCGTTCGGCGTCCGAGAGCTTCATGTCGGTGTCGTCGACGGCCAGCACGCGCGGCCGGCCGATCAGGGCCAGGGCCACGGAGAGCCGCAGGACCTCAGGCCGCTCCAGGTCGCGCACGGAGGTCCGCCGGCCCTTGGGCAACGACTCCAGGTCGAGCCCGGCGGCGGCCAGGGCGGCGTCGACGCGCAGCCGCAACTCGTTCCGGCGCTCGTCACGGGGCCGCAGGAGCCCGCGCGGGGAACCGCCGAACCGCCGCTCCAGAAGCGCCCGTTCGTGCAGGTGCTCGGCCACCGTCAGGGCCGGATCGAGGTCGGTGACGCCCGGCACGGGGCCGAGCCCGCTGATCCTGCGTACCGCGGCCAGCTGCTTGGGCAGCCGGAAGCCGCCCACACGGGCGTGGCCCTCGGTGGCACGCATACGTCCGGTCAGAGCGAGCAACAGACAGGTGCGGCCCGACCCCGAAGGGCCCTCGATCGCGATCAGCGACCCGGGCTCCGCCTCGAATCCGATGCCGCGGAACGCCCAGCCCCGTGGCCCCTGGAGCCCGAGGCCCCCGGCGGCGACGGCGGTGCCGCGCGCCTCGTCGGTCGAACCGTCCACAGTCCCCCCTGCTTTTGAACTGACTGGTCAGTACAAAAGTACGCCCGAACCCACGATCGGGGCAAAGGGCCAGGTCAGGGCCGATTGTCAGTGGCGTACTCCACGATGGGCACATACGGCCACTGCGCCGTCACACGACGACAGGAGGTTCGTCATGGCCAGCACTTCCGCAGCAGCCGCCCGTCGGCACCGCGCCGTCGGCCCTGCTCCCGCACTGACCGGCCCGGCGAGCGATGTCCACCCCGTCCTGCGCCGCGCCACGGCCCCGCCCGCCGCCCTCGAACTGCTCGCCCAGGCCCGCGCCGGAATCGACGAGGCCGCCCGCCTGGACGCGCCGAACGAGCGGTACGCCACCGCCCACCTCGCCGCCCTGCGCACCGCCGCCGCCGTCCTCGCCGCGCGCGGGCGCCCCGAGACGACCCCGCGCCGTCGCCAGCGCATCCGCAGCGCCTGGGAAGTCCTCCCCGAGATAGCCCCCGAACTGACCGAGTGGAGCGCCCTGTTCGCCTCCGGCGCCGCCCGCCGGGCCCGCGCAGAGGCGGGCATCAAGGACGCCGCCACCACCCGCGACGCCGACGACCTGCTCCGCGACGTGGCGATGTTCCTGCGCATCGTCGAGCGGATGCTGGTCCTGCAGCCCGTCCTGCCCCAGCCGAGGCAGGAGCCGCCGGCCGCCGGAGAGGAGCCGCCACAGGCGGGCTGAGGGGGGTCTCACGCCGCGGGACGGGTGGCCCGGGCACCGAACGCCAGGCAATAAGGTGGTGGTGATCCGCACCCCACGCGCCGAGGAGTCAACTGCCGTGTCGGACCCGATGCGCCCACCCGCCTCCCACCAGCACCCCCAAACGGCGTCACCGCGCTCCGACTCCCCCCGTCCGCGCGCTTCCCTGCGCACCGCCGTCGTCTGGGACGTCCTGAAGGAGGCCCTCGACCGTCGCGTCAAGGTCACCGGCCGGGAGTCCCGCGCCGAGCTCGACGTGCTCGACACCGGCGGCGGCAGCGGCAACTTCGCGGTGCCCGTCGCCCAGCTCGGCCACCGCGTCACCGTCGTCGACCCCAGCCCGAACGCCCTCTTCGCCCTTGAGCGCAGGGCCGCCGAGGCCGGCGTCGCGGACCGGGTGCGCGGCGTCCAGGGCGACGTGCTCGGCCTCTTCGACGTCGTCGAGCGGGGCGGCTTCGACGCGGTCCTGTGCCACGGCGTCCTGGAGTACGTGGACGACCCCGCCGAGGGCGTGCGCCTCGCCGTCGACGCGCTGCGCCCCTCCGGCGTCCTCAGCCTGCTCGGCGCGGGACTCGGCGGCGCGGTGCTCGCGCGGGCACTCGCCGGGCACTTCACCGAGGCGCGGACGGCGCTCAGCGACCCGGCGGGCCGCTGGGGCGAGGGCGACCCCGTGCCGCGCCGCTTCACCGCCGAGCAGCTCACCGAGCTGGTCGAGGCCGCGGGCGTGCGTGTCGACGCGGTGCACGGCGTCCGGGTCTTCGCGGACCTGGTCCCCGGCGTCCTCGTGGACACCGAGCCGGGCGCCCTGGAGGCCCTCCTCAAGCTGGAGGCCGCCGCCGCGGAACTGCCCGCTTTCCACGCGGTGGCCACCCAACTGCATGTGCTCGGTGAGGCGCGGGGCGCCGCGGAGGCCTGAGGTGCCGCTGCGGCCGACCGGCTGATCAGCGACGCAGCCGCACATGGAGTACGCCACAGGCCCCCCGAACGGGCTACGGGCGCCGTATGATCGAGGCACACCGTTCTGCATGACGGTCCGGCCGCTGGGGAATGCACGCATCAGCGAGCCGGGGTGGCGTGGTGGTCCGGTTTGGCGAAGTTGGCGCAGAGGGGCGGGTTTCACGGGGGCGATTCCCTGCCTATCCTGAAGGGGACCCCCGGTCGCCCCGGCGACTGCACGATGAGGAGGACTCCGTGCCGCTCTCGGAGCACGAGCAGCGCATGCTCGAGCAGATGGAGCGAGCGCTGTACGCCGAAGATCCCAAGTTCGCGACAGCGCTTGAGGGAAGCGGGCTGCGCACGTACACCCGGAAGCGGGTCTACCAAGCGGTCGCGGGCTTCTTGGTGGGCATCGCCCTTCTCATGGCCGGAATGGTCGCCCAGCAGATCTGGATCAGCGTGGTGGGGTTCCTCGTCATGCTGGGGTGCGCGGTGCTCGCGGTCACCGGCTGGCGCAAGGCGCCGAAGCCGGGCGAGCAGCCCGCCGGCGCGGCAGCCGGACCAGGTGGGGCCCCGGCCCGTCGGCAGGCGAAGCAGCGCCGCTCCGTCATGACCCGTATCGAGCAGCGGTGGCAGCGCCGCCGCGACGAACAGCAGGGCGGTCAGTGAGCGCGTCGGCTCACCACTGACCGGACAAGACGCGAAGACATCCGAAGGCATCCGTGAGGGGTGACAGCCCGGTGGGGCGGTCACCCCTCACGCGTATGTGCCGGGCGCCGGGGCCGGGGCCGGGACGAGCGTGAAGTCCGGTCGGGGCGCGGTGGAGGGCCGGTGGAGCACCGGCCCTCCCGTGCGGCGGGGGCTCGAGGACAGGCCCTCAGAGCCTGTCTTTGAACCCCCGCCTGCGCCCCGGCGCCCGGCACGCACGCTCGGCGCACGGAGTCCCAGGACAGGTGGCTCCGCCACCTGTCCTGGGACTCCGCACACCGATCGCACGCTTCCCCAAGCTCTCGGCTCCGCTCGAGCAGGGGAGGCCCCAATCCACCGCTGCGCCCGCGCTTCGCGCGGACGACGGGGGTTCAAAGACAGGCTCTCAGCTCTCCTGTCCGGCCCGGCGCGGCAGCTTCCGGGTGAGCGCCACCCACCGCTTGGCGCCCCGCTCGCGCCAGCGCGCGCCGAACGCCGTCCAGCGGTCCGAGACCGCCCACACCACCCGCGCGGCCGAACGCGGAGCGAGCAGCACCCGCAGCCGGGTGGCCCGGCCCACCGAGGCGTTCAGCCCGTCCCGCACCCGGCCCACGTCCTCGGCGAGACCCTGCACGGGCTGCGGGCGCGGGGCGTAGAGCACCTGCTCCACCGCGGCGGCCACCCGGTGGACGGCCTCCGCGGGCCCGGCGGACAGCTGCCCGACGCGGACGATCCGCGCGGCCGCCTTCCGGGGGGTCAGTGACTCGTCAGGGGCGATGCCGTGGTCCCAGGCCGTATCGGTCACTTCGAGCCAGGCGGCCAGGATCCGCGCCGCCGCGTCCGCCCCGGTGCGGCCGCCGGGAGCCAGTCGTACGGTCCGCGCGCGGGTCCGCCACAACAGCGGCAGCAGCGGCACGACGAGGACGAGCAGCGCCGCGAGGGAGAGGCCGACGATCATCCCGATGGGCGGTCCTCCGCCGTCCGAACCGGCCGCGACCTGCGGCGCCGCGCTCTGGCAGCCGCCCTGCTTCTTCATGTCGGGCGGGCAGGTGTCCGACGCGGAGGGCGCCGTGGAGGGCTCGGAGGAAGCGGAAGGCTCCGGCGTGCCCGGGTCGCTCGCGCCACCGGAGGGGACGTCGGCGCGGGTGTACTCCGGTACCGAGCCGCGGCTCGGCGTCGGCTCGAAACGAGTCCAGCCCACGCCCTCGAAGTACAGTTCGGGCCAGGCGTGCGCATCCCGGAGGCCGACCGACATCGAGCCGTCCGCCTGCGGGGTGCCCGGCGTGAAGCCCACCGCGACCCGGGCCGGAATCCCCAGCGTCCGCGCCATCGAGGCCATGGCGAAGGAGAAGTGGACGCAGAAGCCTTCCTTCTGCTTGAGGAACCGCTCGATCGCGGAGGGGCCGCTGCCCGCCCGCACCCGGGTGTTGTACGTGAATCCGCCGTCGGAGGCGAAGTAGTCCTGGAGCTTGACCGCCTGCTCGTACTGGTTGGCGGCGCCCTTGGTGACCTCGCGTGCCCTGGCCCCGACGAGCCGCGGCAGCGAGTCGGGCACCTTGGTGAACTCACGCCGCAGGTCGTCGTCGGGGGCCGGGGCGGCCGCGAGCTGCTCGGCCGTCGGCTCCACGATCAGGCTCTTGACCTGGTACTGCGCACCGCGCGTGGTCTGGCCCCTGTCGCCGACGACGGAGCGGCCCACCGGCTCGTACCGCCAGCGCCCGTCGATCTTCACCTGGCTGGCCGGGAAGGGCATCGGCAGCCAGTTCTGCGCGTAGCTCTCGGCGGCCGCGAGGTTGGTCTGGATCTCGGTCCTGCGGACGTCGGGGCTCAGCCCCCTGGGGCTTGGCAGCGGTGTCTCCACGTCCTGGATGTGCCGGACGGTGGTCTTCCACGTGGTGCCGTCGAACTGGTCGAGCGAGACGATCCGCAGGTAGAGGTCGTCGGTGCCGTCGGCGTTCGTGCGGTACGACAGGACCTCGCGGTCCTCCGGCTGGTTCAGGCTGTCTTGGAGCGCGACCAGCGGATTGACCGCCGAGATCGTTCCGCCGCCGCCCGAGCCGTCGCCGCCGGGACCGCCGGAGCCGTGCAGCAGGCCGCCGTCCAGGGCGGGCAGCGCCAGCGGCACCACCAGGGCGATGCCGAGGGCGACCGCGCCGATGCGCCGTCCCGTACGGACCGGCGCGAGCGCCCCGCTGTTGCTCTCCAGGCCGCCGGAGACCCGCCCCGGCGCGCGCGCCGCGCCGCCGAACACCCGGCCCCACTGGGAGAGCCGGTCCCGCCCCTCCGCCAGGAGCAGCAGCAGGTAGCCGGCCGCCGCCAGCAGGAACCACAGCCAGCCGGCGCCGCCCTCGGAGAGCCCCGCCGCGACCGAGTACAGGGCGAGCAGCGGAAGCCCGGCCGGGGCCGCCGTACGGAACGTCACCGCGAGCGCGTCCACCGCGAGACCGACCACCAGGACGCCGCCGACCAGCATCAGCCGGATGCCGTCGCTGAGCGGCGCCGGGATCATGTACCGGCTGACGTCGTCGCCGCCCGCCTCGAGGAGCAGGCCGAACCGGCGGAACACGTCGGGGCCCGGCACGATCCCGGCGATGGCCTGCTCGCGGGCGAAGACCAGCGTGAGCAGGAGCAGCGTCACCAGTGCCTGCACCACCACGGTGACCGGCCTGGCCAGCGGCGCCCGCCGGGTCAGCGCGCCCACCCCGCTCTGGAGCACGAGCAGGATCACCGCCTGCAGGAACCACGTCGCCGGATCGACGAGCGGCAGCAGCGAGCCCGACGCCATCAGCGTGGCCGCGGTGGCGCACACCGCGAGCCGCGCGCGTCCGCTCATGACCGTCCCCCTGCTGTCTTGAAGCCCCACGTCGTCGTGCGCCCGCCCGGCCATCGCCCCGTGCCGCCGTCCCGGCCGTTCATGCCCATCCCCCGGTCGTCGTGCCCGCGGTGGGCGCGGGGCCCGCGCTCGTACGGGCGTGGTCCGCCTGCCGCCACAGTTCCTCAAGGCGCGCCCCCGGGACCACCACAAGCGCCGTCCAGCCCGCTTCGCGGAGCATCCGCGCACGCGCCTCCCCGGCTCCGGAGGGGCCGGCTCCGGGGCCCTGCGCCCAGGCCGCGCCGTCCAGCACGAAGGCGACAGCGGAACCGCTGCGCTGGCGCATCTTGGCGGCCACCGTCGCCTGCTCCTCGTCGAGGTCGCCGAGGAAGGCGACGAGGAGGCCTTCGTTCCCGCCGCGCAGCACGTCGTACGCCCGGGAGAGCCCGGTGCCGTCCGAGTGGTCGATCACCGCGAGGGTGTCCATCATCAGCCCGGCGGCGTCCGCCGACTCCTGGCTGGCGCCCGCGAAGCCGTCCGAGCCCTCGCCAGGCACGGAGGTGCCGGTATCGGTCAGCAGCCGCACCGAGAAGCCCCGTTCGAGCATGTGCACCAGGGCTGAGGCGGTGCCCGACACCGCCCACTCGAAGGCCGAGTCGGGCCCGGCGCCCCGGAAGCCGATGCCCCGGGTGTCCAGGAGCACCGTGCAGCGGGCCCGCTGCGGCTGCTCCTCGCGGCGCACCATCAGCTCGCCGTAGCGCGCGGTGGAGCGCCAGTGGACCCGGCGCAGGTCGTCGCCGTGACGGTACCCGCGCGGGATGACGTCGTCCTCGCCGGCCAGCGCCAGCGAGCGGTTGCGCCCGTCGCCGTACCCCTTGGCCTCGCCCGTGAGCCGCACCGGGGGCAGCGCCTCCACGCGCGGGATGACCGTCAGGGTGTCGTACGTCGAGAAGGACCGCGTCAGCTCGCACATCCCGAACGGGTCGGTCAGGCGCAGTTGCAGGGGCCCCAGCGGATAGCGCCCGCGCAGGTCGGAGCGGACGCGGTAGGAGACCTCGCGCCGTCCGCCCGCCTCGACCCGGTCGAGCACGAACCGGGGCCGCGGCCCCAGCACGTAGGGCACCCGGTCCTGGAGCATCAGGAGGCCGGTGGGCAGCCGCGAGATGTTGTCCATCCGCAGGTGGACGCGGGCCTCCGCGCCGGCGGGCACGCGCGAGGGGGAGAGCCTGCGGCTGCCCGCGACGCGGTAGCGGGTGCGGAACAGGACGGTGGCGCACACCAGCGGCAGCACGGCGAGCAGTAACCCGACGCGCAGCAGGTCGCCCTGGCCGAGGACGTAGGCGCAGATGGCGGCGGCCACACCGGCCGCGAGGAAGGAACGTCCGCGGGTGGTCAGGCCCGCGAGAGCCGTGCGAAGGCCGCCCTTCTCGTCCTCGGCGGGGCCCGGCGGCTGCCCCCCGGCCGTCATCAAAGCCTCCGGGCGCCGGGCGGCTGCTGGTTGAAGTAGGAGTTGGTGTTCGGCTGCGCCGCGGCGGGCACCGGGGTGCGCTGGAGGATCTCCAGGACGACGGATTCGGCCGTACGGCGGTTCAACTGGGCCTGCGCCGTGGGCAGCAGCCGGTGGGCGAGGACCGCGACGGCCAGAGCCTGCACATCGTCCGGCAGGGCGTACTCCCGGCCGCTGAGCGCGGCGGAGGCCTTGGCGGCGCGCAGCAGGTGCAGGGTCGCGCGCGGGGAGGCACCGAGCCTGAGGTCGGGGTGGTTGCGGGTCGAGGAGACCAGGTCCACCGCGTACCGCCGGACGGGGTCGGCCACGTGGACCGTGCGCACGGCGTCGATGAGCTTCACGATCTCGTGCGCGTGCGCCACCGGCTGGAGGTCGTCCAGGGGCGAGACGCCGCCGTGGATGTCGAGCATCTGCAGCTCGGCCTCCGGGCCCGGGTAGCCGATGGAGACGCGCGCCATGAAGCGGTCGCGCTGCGCCTCGGGCAGCGGGTAGGTCCCCTCCATCTCGACGGGGTTCTGGGTGGCCACCACCATGAACGGACTGGGCAGTTCGTAGGTCTGCCCGTCGATGGTGACCTGGCGCTCCTCCATGGACTCCAGAAGCGCGGACTGCGTCTTCGGAGAGGCGCGGTTGATCTCGTCACCGATGACGATCTGCGCGAAGATCGCGCCCGGCTTGAACTCGAAGTCCCTGCGCTGCTGATCGAAGATGGACACCCCGGTGATGTCCGACGGCAGCAGGTCCGGCGTGAACTGGATGCGTCGCACGGAGCAGTCGATGGACCGCGCCAGCGCCTTGGCGAGCATGGTCTTGCCCACGCCGGGCACGTCCTCGATGAGCAGATGCCCCTCCGCGAGGAGCACCGTCAGCGAAAGCCGTACGACCTCTGGCTTGCCCTCGATCACACCCTCCACCGACCTGCGGACACGCTCCGCTGTGGTGGTCAGATCTGTGAGGCTCGCTCGATCGTCATAGGTCGTCACCCGGCCCTCCTCGGCCCTTCCCCACACTCCAGAGGAGCGGGAAATACCCCATTCCCGGGCCGCCACTCAAGCGCACGGCCCGGTACACCCCAAATTCACGGACATCACGCCACAATGCTTCCGCGTGATGTCACTCCCGCATTGTTGTTGGGCATACCGGGTCGTGTCACTCGCCTGTGGATAACTGGCGCCGATTTGTCGGGTCTTACGCCTTTATGTCAGTCACGCAGGGTCGATCTCCCGCAGCAGACCCGAGGTCACGTCGAACACGAAGCCGCGGACGTCGTGGGTGTGCGGCAGGAACGGCGAGGTCCGCACGCGTGCCATGGACTGCCGCACGTCCTGGTCGACGTCGGCGAAGGACTCCACCGCCCAGGAGGGGCGCTGTCCGACCTCCATCTCCAGGTCGTGCCGGAACTCCTCGGTGAGGGTCTCCATGCCGCAGTTGGTGTGGTGGATCAGGACGACGCTGCGCGTGCCCAGCGCCCGCTGGCTGATGGCCAGGGAGCGGATCACGTCGTCGGTGACCACGCCGCCCGCGTTGCGGATGGTGTGGCAGTCGCCCAGTTCGAGGCCGAGCGCGCGGTGCAGGTCGAGGCGGGCGTCCATGCAGGCGACGACGGCGACCTGCAGGACGGGACGGGCGTCCATGCCGGGGTCGGTGAAGGCCGAGGCGTACTTCTCGTTCGCTTCGACGAGGCGGTCGGTGACCGTGCCGTCGGCTATGCCGCCGGTGGTCTCTGCGCGGGTGCGGTCCGAGGAGGCTGCGGATGTCGACATAGCCAAGACGTTAGTAGCCACTGACCGTCCGGGCTCGCTGTGAGAAGGGACAAAGAACGTCAAAGACCTTTGTTGTGAGCTAACCCACAGACGGCTGCGACCTGCGGCTGAACGGGTGACCGCGGCGGATTCCCGACCCGCGCGGGACCGGCCCACGACGCGCAGGCCGGTTGATTGACCGGGCCGGACCGTCGACTAAAGTGACGCGGAGCGGGAGACGACCTGCTCCCTGCTGGACCGCACATCCCGGAGATTCCCGGAATCTCCACCACGTGCGCGGCGCGAACGTACGGCTCGGCCTCCTCCCGCTCCCGGTCGGCTGACGCCACCTTCCCGGCGCCGGCAGCCCATTCCCCTTCACGGAGCGGGCGGGGACCCGGCGGTGCGTACGCCGCGCCGGACCTGAGAGGGCCCCTTGAGCGACAACAGCCGACACGTCCCGGTGATGCTCCAGCGGTGCCTGGACATGCTGGCCCCCGCGCTCGCCGAGCCGGGCGCCGTCGTCGTCGACTGCACCCTCGGACTCGGCGGCCACAGCGAGGCCCTCCTCGCCACCTTCCCGGCCGCCCGCCTCGTCGCCCTGGACCGCGACAAGGAAGCGCTGCGCCTGTCCGGCGAGCGGCTCGCCCCCTACGGCGACCGGGCCACCCTGGTGCACGCGGTCTACGACGAACTCCCCGACGTCCTCGAGCGCCTCGGCATCCCGCGCGTCCAGGGCGTCCTCTTCGACCTCGGCGTCTCCTCCATGCAACTGGACGAGGCCGACCGGGGGTTCGCGTACGCCCAGGACGCCCCCCTGGACATGCGCATGGACCAGACGACCGGCATCAGCGCCGCCGAGGTCCTCAACACCTACGCGCCCGGCGAACTGGTGCGGATCCTGCGGGCGTACGGCGAGGAGAAGCAGGCCAAGCGGATCGTCAGTGCCGTCGTCCGCGAGCGCGAGAAGGAGCCGTTCAGCAACAGCGCGCGGCTCGTCGAGTTGATCCGCGACTCGCTGCCGCAGGCCGCCAAGCGCACCGGCGGCAACCCCGCCAAGCGCACCTTCCAGGCCCTGCGCATCGAGGTCAACGGCGAGCTGAGCGTCCTGGAGCGGGCCATCCCCTCGGCCGTGCGGGCGCTCGCCGTCGGTGGCCGGATCGCCGTCCTGTCGTACCAGTCCCTCGAAGACCGGCTGGTCAAGCAGGTGTTCGCGGCCGGCGCCGCGACGACGGCGCCGCCCGGCCTGCCCGTCGTCCCCGAGCGCTACCAGCCGCGGCTCAAGCTCCTGACGCGCGGTGCCGAACTCCCCACAGAGGAGGAGATCGCCGAGAACCGCAGGGCGGCGCCCGCGCGGCTGCGGGGGGCGCAGCGCATCCGCGAGGACGTCGGGTGACGCCTCGCCCGGGCGCCGGCCCTGAGCAGAACCCGCTGAGCAGTATCCGCTGAGCAGAGTCCGCTGAGCAGAGTCCGCGAGGAGGCTCCATGAGAAAGAAGCCCGAACTGCGGGGGAGGGCCGCCCGCCTCGCGCGCCTGCTGCCCCAGGGCGCGAGCCAGGCCGCGCGCACCCCCTTCGTCCTCCTCGTCGTCCTGCTCCTCGGCGGTGGCCTGATCGCCCTGCTCATCCTGAACTCCTCCCTCAACGAGGGCTCGTTCCAGCTGAGCGAGTTGAAGAAGCAGACGAAGGACCTCACCGAGGAGAAGCAGGAGCTCCAGCGCGACGTGGACGGGTACGCGGCCCCCGAGGCCCTCCAGCGCCGCGCCCAGGAGCTCGGCATGGTCCCCGGCGGCGATCCGGCCTTCCTCTCCCCCGACGGCACCGTACGCGGCGTGCCGGGACCCGCGGCCGCCCGGCCCTCGGCGCTGAGCTACCTCGCGCCACGCCCGCAGGAGGTGGCGTCCCCGGCCGCCACCGCCTCGGTCCCCGCCGTGCCGTCGGTCCCGCCCCCGGCCTCGCCCCGGACCCCGGCCGCCGGCGCCCCCGCCGCGCAGCCCTCCGCCCAGGCCCCGGCCGATCCCGCCGCCCCGGCCCCCGCAGCCCCCACAGCCCCCGCGATCCCTCGGCCCGCCGACCCCGGCCCGTTGAACCCCGGCCCCACGACGACCTCCGGCAGGTGACGCAAGTGTCCGACAGGGAACCCCCGCGGCGCCGGGTGCCAGGACCCGCGAAGCCCACCGGCTCCGCACGGTCCGGCCCGTCCCGCCGCCCGGCGCCGGGCGCCCGCCCCGCCAACCGCCGCCCCGCGGCCGGGGGCAGGAACCGCACCATCCGCCTGGGCAGCCCCCGGCCGCGCCTGCGCATGGTCACCCTCGGCCTGACGCTGGTGATGCTGGCCTTCGTCGTACGGCTGCTTCAGGTGCAGGCCGTCGACGCGAGCGCGTACGCGGCCAAGGCCGAGAAGAACCGCTACTTCACGCACACCCTGGCCGCCGAGCGCGGACGCATCACCGACCGCGGCGGCGTCGAACTGGCCGCCAGCGTGGACGCGTACGACATCACGGCGGACCCCACGCTGTTCACGCCGAAGGAGACGAAGACCGAGGACGCGCCCGAACAGGCCGCCGCGCTCCTCGCCCCGATCCTCGGCAAGGACGTCGCCGAGCTGACCGGGAAGCTCAAGAAGGCCGACACGCGGTACGTCCTGCTCGCCCGCCGCCAGACCCCCCAGGTGTGGAAGCAGATCAAGGACCTGCGCGGCGCGCTCGGCGAGAAGGCCGCCGCGGACCCGAGCTCCCCGAACGTACTGGCCGGCGTCCTCGCGGACCCGAGCAGCAAGCGGGTCTACCCGAACGACGAACTGGCCGCCGGGATACTGGGCTGGGTCAACTCCGACGGCAAGGGCGCGGGCGGCCTGGAGCAGCAGCTCAACAAGAAGCTGGCGGGCGAGGACGGCAAGATCAAGTACGCCCAGTCCGGCGGCCGCCAGGTGCCGACCGCGGGCTCCACGGAGACGCCCGCCGTGCCCGGCTCCGACGTCGAACTCACCATCAACCGCGACATCCAGTGGGCCGCGCAGAGCGCCATCACCGAACAGGTCAGGAAGTCGAAGGCCGACCGCGGCTACGTCATAGTGCAGGACACCCGGACCGGTGAGGTCCTCGCGATGGCCAACGCCCCCGGCTTTGACCCCAACGACCTCACCCGGGCCGACGGCGCGGCGCTCGGCAACGCCTCCCTCCAGGACGCCTTCGAGCCCGGCTCCACCGCCAAGGTCATGTCGATGGCCGCCGTCCTCGAGGAGAACGCGGCCACGCCCGGCACCCATGTCACGGTGCCCAACCGGCTGCACCGCGGCGACCGGCTCTTTCAGGACGACATCGACCACCCGACCTGGCAGCTGACGCTCAACGGCGTGCTCGCCAAGTCCTCCAACATCGGCACGATCCTCGCCACCGGCGAGCTGGGCAAGACGCAGAAGGAGACCAACCGGATCCTCTACTCGTACCTGCGCAAGTTCGGCATCGGCGAGGAGACCGGACTCGGCTTCCCCGGCGAGACCCCCGGCATCTTCGCGCCCGCCGCCAAATGGTCGACCTCGCAGCAGTTCACCATCCCGTTCGGCCAGGGCTTCTCGATCAACGCCATGCAGGCGGCCTCGGTCTACTCGACCATCGCCAACGGCGGCGTACGCGTCGAACCCACGCTGGTGCGCGGCACGAAGGGCCCGGACGGCCGCTTCACGCCCGCGCCCAGGCCCAAGAAGACCCGGGTGGTCAGCGACAGGACCGCAAGGACCGTGTCGCGGATGCTCGAATCCGTCGTCGACGACGAAGAGGGCACCGGAGCCAAGGCCCGCATCCCCGGCTACCGCGTCGCGGGCAAGACAGGTACGGCCAACCGGGTCGACCCCGCGACCGGCCGCTACAAGGGCTACACCTCTTCCTTCGCCGGCTTCGCGCCCGCGGACAAGCCGCGCGTCACCGTCTACTGCGCGATCCAGAACGCCACAAGCGGCAGCTACTTCGGCGGCCAGATCTGCGGCCCCATCTACAAGGAAGTCATGGAGTTCGCCCTCAAGACGCTCCAGGTCCCGCCCACCGGCAGCGCCCCGGCCCGCCTCCCGGTGACCTTCAAGCCCTGAGACCCACCAGGAACCACGCGTGACAACGATCACCCCGGGCGCGGGGAACCACCCCGCGCCACGCCCCTCACTTCGCCCTGAGCCGGGTGCGCCCGGTACGCTCACCGCCGTGCCACACGCTGATCAGTCCCAAACCACCCAGAAGGGCGCTCCCGTGACATATCCGGGACCGCCGCGGCCCGTCCAGGTCTCACCGGCCTCCCTGACGGAGCTCGCAGCGCAGCTGGGCGTCGCCGAACCAGGAGAACCGGGCACCCCGGACACCTCGGGGAACGCCGGCACCACGGAGATCACCGGCATCACGCACGACTCCCGCGCGGTGCGCCCCGGCGACATCTACGCCGCGCTGCCCGGCGCCCGCATGCACGGCGCCGACTTCGTCGCGCAGGCCGCCGACCTCGGCGCCGCGGCCATCCTCACCGACCCGACAGGCGCCGAACGCGCGGCCGCGACCGGCCTGCCCGTCCTCGTCGTCGACAGCCCCCGCGCCGTCATGGGCGAGCTGGCGGCCACGGTCTACGGCCACCCCGGCCGCGACCTGCTCCAGATCGGCATCACCGGCACCTCCGGCAAGACCACCACCGCGTACCTGATCGAGGGCGGCCTCAAGGGCGTCCGCTCGACCGGGCTCATCGGCACGGTCGAGATGCGCATCGGCGACGAGCGCATCAAGTCGGAGCGCACGACACCCGAAGCCACCGACCTCCAGGCGCTGTTCGCGGTGATGCGCGAGCGCGGCGTCGAGGCGGTCGCGATGGAGGTCTCCAGCCACGCGCTGGTGCTCGGGCGGGTGGACGGCTGCGTCTTCGACGTCGCCGTCTTCAACAACCTCAGCCCGGAGCACATGGAGTTCCACTCCGGCATGGAGGACTACTTCCAGGCCAAGGCGCAGCTGTTCACCAAGCGGCGCTCCCGGGTCGGCGTGGTGAACTTCGACGACGAGTACGGACGCAGGCTCATCACCGAGTCGGAGGTGCCCGTCACCACCTTCTCCGCCGAGGGCCACCCCGACGCCGATTGGCGCGCCGAGGACGTCGAGGTCGGGCCGCTCGACTCGACGTTCGTCGCGGTCGGCCCCAAGGGCGAGCGGATCACCGCCAAGTCGCCGCTCGCGGGCCCCTTCAACGTCGCCAACACCCTGGCCGCGATCGTGTCGCTCGCCGTCGCCGGGATCGATCCGCAGCAGGCCGCCGACGGCGTCGCGGCGGTGCCCGGCGTCCCCGGCCGCCTGGAGCGCGTCGACGCGGGCCAGCCCTACCTGGCCGTCGTCGACTACGCCCACAAGACGGACGCCGTCGAATCGGTCCTGCGCGCGCTGCGCAAGGTCACCGAGGGCAAGTTGCACATCGTGCTGGGCTGCGGCGGCGACCGCGACAAGACCAAGCGGATGCCGATGGGCGCGGCCGCGGCCCGCCTCGCCGACACCGCCGTACTGACGTCCGACAACCCCCGCGGCGAGGACCCCCTCGCGATCCTCGCCACGATGCTCGCGGGCGCCGCCGATGTACCGGCCCACGAGCGCGGCGACGTCGCCGTGTTCGAGGACCGGGCCGCCGCCATCCGCGCGGCCGTCGTCCGCGCGCGGCCGGGTGACACCGTCCTCGTCGCGGGAAAGGGTCACGAGCAGGGACAGGACATCGCCGGGGTGGTGCGTCCCTTCGACGACCGCCAGGTGCTTCGCGAAGCTATCCAGCAAACCCAGGGATGAAGTTGTGATCGCCCTCTCCCTCGCCGAGATCGCAGACGTCGTCGGCGGGCAGACGTACGACATACCGGATCCGGCCGTCCAGGTCACCGGACCCGTCGTCCGGGACTCCCGTGAGGTGGAGCCCGGCAGCCTCTTCGTCGCCTTCGTCGGCGAGCGCGTCGACGGCCACGCCTACGCGGCCGACGTGGTCGCCGCGGGCGCGGTCGCCGTCCTCGCGTCGCGGCCCGTCGGCGTGCCGGCCGTCGTCGTCGACGACGTCCAGGCGGCCCTCGGAGCCCTCGCGCGCCACGTGGTGCGGCGGCTCGGCGCGACGCTGGTCGCGCTGACCGGATCCGTCGGCAAGACCAGCTCCAAGGACCTCCTCGCGCAGGTGCTGCGGCGCCACGCGCCCACCGTCTGGACGCCGGGCTCGCTGAACAACGAGATCGGCCTGCCGCTGACCGCGCTCAGCGCCACCGACGGGACACGGTTCCTCGTCCTGGAGATGGGGGCGCGCGGAATCGGCCACATCCGCTACCTCACCGAGCTCACCCCGCCGAGGATCGGCCTCGTCCTGAACGTCGGCACCGCCCACATCGGCGAGTTCGGCGGACGCGAGCAGATCGCACAAGCGAAGGGTGAGCTGGTCGAGGCGCTGCCCGCCGACGGCGCCGCGGTCCTCAACGCCGACGACCCCCTCGTCCGCGCGATGGCCTCGCGCACGAAGGCGCGGGTGCTCCTCTTCGGAGAGGCCGAGGACGCCGACGTACGCGCGGAGAATGTCCGGCTCACGGAGAACGGACAGCCTGCTTTTACGCTGCACACACCCTCCGGGTGCAGCGACGTGACGCTGCGGCTGTACGGTGAGCACCACGTGTCGAACGCGCTTGCCGCGGCCGCCGTCGCCCATGAGCTGGGCATGTCCGTGGACGAGATCGCCCTCGCGCTCTCCGAGGCGGGCACGCTGTCCCGCTGGCGGATGGAGGTCACCGAGCGCCCGGACGGCGTGACGGTCGTCAACGACGCCTACAACGCGAACCCCGAGTCCATGCGAGCGGCCCTGCGCGCGCTCGCGGCCATGGGCAAGGGGCGTCGTACGTGGGCGGTGCTCGGTCAGATGGCCGAGCTCGGGGACGAGGGTCTCGTCGAGCACGACGCGGTCGGACGCCTTGCCGTCCGGCTCAACGTGAGCAAGCTCGTGGCAGTCGGGGGCAGGGAAGCGTCCTGGCTCCAACTGGGCGCATACAACGAGGGTTCGTGGGGTGAGGAGTCGGTGCACGTGTCCGACGCACAGGCGGCGATCGACCTGCTGCGCAGCGAGCTGCGCCCGGGAGACGTCGTGCTGGTGAAGGCGTCCAGGTCGGTCGGTCTCGAGAAGGTCGCCGCGGCGCTGCTCGAGAACACCAACGAGGGCGAGGTCGCCGGCCGATGAGGCAGATCCTCTTCGCGGGTGTGATCGGGCTCTTCCTGACCCTGGTCGGCACCCCGCTGCTGATCAAACTCCTGGCCCGCAAGGGCTATGGCCAGTTCATCCGGGACGACGGCCCGCGTGAGCACCACAGCAAGCGCGGTACGCCGACCATGGGTGGCATCGCCTTCATCCTGGCCACGCTCATCGCGTACTTCCTCACGAAGATCATCACCGGTACGGAGACCACGCTCTCCGGCCTCCTGGTGCTCTTCCTGATGGCGGGCATGGGCCTCGTCGGCTTCCTCGACGACTACATCAAGATCGTCAAGCAGCGCTCGCTCGGTCTGCGCGCCAAGGCGAAGATGGCCGGACAGCTGATCGTCGGCATCGGCTTCGCCGTGCTCGCGCTGAACTGGCCGGACAACCGCAACCAGACCCCGGCCTCCACCAAGCTGTCCTTCGTCACGGACTTCGGCTGGTCGATCGGCCCGGTCCTGTTCGTGGTCTGGGCGCTGTTCATGATCCTCGCGATGTCGAACGGCGTGAACCTCACCGACGGCCTCGACGGCCTCGCCACCGGCGCCTCCGTCATGGTCTTCGGCGCCTACACCTTCATCGGTGTCTGGCAGTACCAGGAGTCCTGCGCCAACGCGGTCACGCTGACCAACCCGCAGGCCTGCTTCGAGGTCAGGGACCCGCTCGACCTCGCGGTCGTGGCCTCCGCGCTGATGGGCGCCTGCTTCGGCTTCCTGTGGTGGAACACCTCGCCCGCCAAGATCTTCATGGGCGACACCGGCTCGCTCGCCCTCGGCGGTGCGCTCGCGGGCCTCGCGATCTGCTCCCGCACGGAGCTGCTCATCGCGCTCCTCGGCGGCCTCTTCGTCCTGATCACCATGTCCGTCGTGATCCAGGTCGGCTCGTTCAAGATGACCGGCAAGCGCGTCTTCAAGATGGCGCCGCTGCAGCACCACTTCGAACTCAAGGGGTGGTCCGAAGTCCTTGTCGTGGTCCGCTTCTGGATCATCCAGGGCATGTGCGTGATCGTCGGTCTCGGTCTCTTCTACGCGGGATGGGCAGCCGAAAAGTGACCTCTGCGTCCGACTGGCAGGGCAAGAACATCACCGTCGCCGGTCTCGGCGTGAGCGGCGTCAGCGCCGCCCGCGCCCTGGCCGGCCTCGGCGCGTCGGTGACCGTCGTGGACGGCGGCTCGGGAGAGGCGCACCGCCAACGCGCCGCGGCTCTGGAGAGCGACGGCGTCGCCGTACGCCTGGGGGACGCCCAGACGCTTCCCGAGGGCACCGACCTGGTGGTCACCTCGCCGGGCTGGAAACCGTCGTCGCCGCTGTTCGCCGCGGCCGCGCGGGCGGGCGTGGACGTCATCGGCGACGTCGAGGTCGCCTGGCGCCTGCGCGGGCCCGGCGCGGCCCCCTGGCTCGCCGTCACGGGCACCAACGGCAAGACCACGACCACCCAGATGCTGGCGTCGATCCTGCACGCGGCAGGCCTGCGCACGGCCGCCGTCGGCAACATCGGCACCCCGATCGTCGACGTGATCCTGGAGGGCGACGACGCCTACGACGTGCTGGCCGTCGAGCTCTCCTCGTACCAGCTGCACTGGGCGCCCTCCCTGCGCGCCCACTCCGCGGCCGTCCTGAACCTCGCGCCCGACCACCTCGACTGGCACGGCTCCATGGAGGCGTACGCCGCCGACAAGGGCCGCATCTACGAGGGCAACCAAATCGCCTGCGTCTACAACGTCGCCGACCGGGCGACCGAGGACCTGGTCCGCGAGGCCGACGTCGAAGAGGGCTGCCGCGCCATCGGTTTCACGCTGAACGCGCCTGCGCCCTCGCAACTGGGCGTCGTGGACGGCATCCTGGTCGACCGTGCCTTCGTGCCGGACCGCCAGAAGCAGGCCCAGGAGCTCGCCGAGATCTCCGACGTCAAGCCGCCCGCGCCGCACAACATCGCCAACGCGCTGGCCGCGGCGGCCCTCGCGCGCGCCGTCGGCGTCGAGGCCACGGCCGTCCGCGACGGGCTGCGCGCCTTCCGCCCGGACGCCCACCGCATCGAGCACGTGGCCGACGTCGGGGGCGTCGCGTACGTCGACGACTCCAAGGCCACCAACACCCACGCCGCACAGGCGTCGTTGGCGGCGTACGACCCGATCGTCTGGATCGCGGGCGGCCTCGCCAAGGGAGCCACCTTCGACGAGCTCGTCGAAGGCGCCGCGAAGCGGCTGCGCGGGGTCGTCCTCATCGGCGCCGACCGCGAGCTGATCCGCGAAGCCCTGGCGCGACACGCCCCCGAGGTCCCGGTCGTCGACCTCGACCGGACCGACACTGGGGCGATGTCCGAGGCGGTACGGCGGGCGGCGGATCTCGCCCATCCGGGGGACACCGTGCTGATGGCTCCGGCCTGTGCGTCGATGGACATGTTCACCAACTACAACAAGCGTGGTGAAGCGTTCGCGGACGCCGTCCGCGAACTCGGCGCCACGCGCGCCTGACCGGGCTCCCCGCCCGGCGGGGCGCCGGGCACACCCTTGGGAGGGAACGTGGCCAGGTCTTCCGTGCGGGTCGCCAGACGACCGGCTCCGGTACGCGCCAGAGGAGCCGCCCACCCTCCGGGCGAGAGTGGGCTGCGACGGCTGCGCACCCGGGTCCGCCGGGCCTGGGACCGGCCGCTCACGGCGTATTACCTGATCTTCGGCAGTACCCTCCTGATCACCGTGCTCGGCCTGGTGATGGTCTACTCGGCCTCGATGATCCAGGCGTTGCAGCTGAACCTGCCCGCCTCGTACTTCTTCCGCAAGCAGTTCGTGGCGGCCGTGCTCGGCACGGTCCTGCTCCTGATCGCCATGCGGATGCCCGTCAAGCTGCACCGGGCGCTCGCCTACCCGATCCTCGCGGTGACCGTCTTCCTGATGGTCCTCGTACAGATCCCGGGGATAGGGCGCAGCGTCAACGGCAACCAGAACTGGATCTACCTGGGCGGCCCGTTCCAGCTCCAGCCCAGTGAGTTCGGCAAGCTCGCCCTGATCCTGTGGGGCGCCGATCTGCTCGCCCGCAAACACGACAAGCGGCTCCTCGCCCAGTGGAAGCACATGCTGGTGCCGCTCGTGCCCGTCGCCTTCATGCTGCTCGGACTCATCATGCTCGGCGGCGACATGGGCACGGCGATCATCCTCACCGCGATCCTCTTCGGGCTGCTCTGGCTCGCGGGCGCCCCCACCCGGCTCTTCGCCGGGGTGCTCGGCATCGCGGCCCTGCTCGGTGTGATTCTCATCAAGACCAGCCCCAACCGGATGGCCAGGCTCGGCTGCATCGGCGCCACCGATCCCGGCCCCGGCGACCAGTGCTGGCAGGCCGTGCACGGCATCTACGCCCTGGCCTCCGGCGGATTCTTCGGTTCCGGACTCGGCGCCAGTGTGGAAAAATGGGGTCAACTGCCCGAACCGCACACCGACTTCATCTTCGCCATCACAGGGGAGGAACTCGGCCTGGCAGGGACGCTGTCGGTGCTCGCCCTGTTCGCGGCTCTAGGCTATGCGGGTATCCGCGTGGCCGGACGCACGGAGGACCCCTTCGTGAGGTATGCCGCGGGAGGCGTGACCACCTGGATCACGGCGCAGGCCGTGATCAACGTCGGTGCGGTGCTCGGTCTGCTGCCGATCGCCGGTGTCCCGCTCCCGCTGTTCTCCTACGGGGGCTCCGCCTTGCTGCCGACCATGTTCGCCATCGGACTCCTCATCGCCTTCGCGCGATCGGACCCCGCGGCGAAGGCGGCCCTGGCCATGCGGCAACCTCGGGTGAGATGGAACACGATGAGACGGCGCGTCAAGGCGCGTTCGTCCGGAGAGCGGTGAATTTCGGTGCATGTCGTACTCGCCGGCGGGGGGACCGCCGGCCACATCGAGCCCGCGCTCGCCCTCGCGGACGCCCTGCGAAGGCAGGACCCGACCGTGGGCATCACGGCCCTGGGCACGGAGCGTGGACTCGAGACCCGACTCGTACCCGAGCGGGGCTACGAACTGGCGCTGATCCCTGCCGTCCCGCTGCCGCGCAAGCCCACCCCTGAGCTGATCACCGTCCCGGGACGGCTGCGCGGCACGATCAAGGCGGCCGAGCAGATCCTGGAGCGCACCAAGGCGGACTGCGTGGTCGGCTTCGGCGGCTACGTCGCGCTGCCGGGGTACCTCGCGGCCAAGCGGACAGGGACGCCGATCGTGGTGCACGAGGCCAACGCGCGGCCCGGCCTCGCCAACAAGATCGGTTCGCGGTACGCCCACGGGGTGGCCGTCGCCACCCCCGACAGCAAGCTGCGCAACTCCCGCTACATCGGCATCCCGTTGCGGCACACCATCGCCACGCTCGACCGGGCCCGGGTCCGCCCGGAGGCGCGCGCCGCCTTCGGCCTCGACCCCAACCTGCCGACGCTGCTCGTCTCCGGCGGCTCGCAGGGCGCCCGCAGGCTCAACGAGGTCGTCCAGCAGATCGCCCCGGTCCTGCAGCGCGCGGGCATCCAGATCCTGCACGCGGTCGGCCCGAAGAACGAATTGCCGCAGGTGCAGCAGATGCCGGGGATGCCCCCGTACATCCCGGTACCGTACGTGGACCGGATGGACCTCGCGTACGCCGCGGCCGACATGATGCTCTGCCGCGCGGGCGCGATGACCGTGGCCGAACTCTCCGCCGTCGGGCTGCCCGCCGCCTACGTCCCGCTGCCGATCGGCAACGGCGAACAGCGGCTCAACGCCCAGCCGGTGGTCAAGGCGGGCGGCGGACTCCTCGTCGACGACGCGGAACTGACGCCCGAGTGGGTCCAGGGCAACGTCCTGCCCGTGCTTGCCGACCCGCACCGGCTGTACGAGATGTCCCGCGCGGCCTCGGAGTTCGGCCGCAGGGACGCCGACGAGCTGCTCGTCGGCATGGTGTACGAGGCGATTGCGTCACGCCGCAACGCGTGAGAAGGCAGGGGACCGTGGCCGGACCGACCACCGCCGAACGGCAGCAGAAGAAGTCCGGCCCGGCCCGTCCGCCGCGCGTCCGCCGCTTCAGGCGGCCGCGTTCGCGCACTCTGATTGTCATTCTGGTCCTGGTCCTGTCGCTCGGTGCCGGCGGCAGCTGGGTGCTCTACGGCTCGCAGTGGCTCCGGCTGGAGCACGTGAAGACGTCGGGCACCCGGGTGCTGACGCCCCGGGAGGTGCGCGAAGCGGCGGATGCCCCCGTCGGGGCACCACTGATTTCGGTCGATACGGTCGCGATCGAAGACCGGCTGCGCTCAAAATTGCCCCGAATTGACTCGGTTGACGTCGTCCGGTCCTGGCCGCACGGAATCGGGCTCGAAGTGACGGAACGTAAGCCGGTTCTTCTCATCGAAAAGGGCGGAAAGTTCATCGAAGTGGACGGCAAGGGAGTGCGATTCGCCACGGTCGAGCGCGCCCCGAAGGCGGTGCCGCTGCTCGAATTGGCGCCGGACCGGGAGAGCGGCGCGGCGAGCCTGCGCCGGTTCGGCACCGACCGGTTGCTGCGCGAGGCGGTGCGGGTCGCCGGTGACCTGCCGGGGGCGGTGGCCAGGGACACCCGGAACGTGAAGGTCCGCTCGTTCGACTCCATCTCGCTGGAGTTGAGCGGCGATCGCACCGTCGCGTGGGGCAGCGGCGAGAGGGGGCGTACGAAAGCCACGACCCTCACCGCCCTGATGAAAGCGGCCCCCAAGGCGCGGCACTTCGATGTGAGCGTCCCCACCGCCCCTGCGGCGTCGGGGAGTTGACGCATATCGTCGCAGGCCAGCACCCTGGTTCGGCAGCGCTACGGCTGATCACATAGGGTGAAAAGAAAAACGGGAGGTTCGGCGTGTTCGTTGAACGTGCGCCACTTGTCGACTTAGTGTCCTGTTCGGAAGAGTCCAGGGAACAGACACACTGGTAACCCTAAACTTCAGCGTTAGGGTTCGGGTCGGCGTTCGGACCGTCCCATTCGGCATCAGTCGCCGCTTCGCATCGATGCGAAACGGCGACACGTAACTCGAGGCGAGAGGCCTTCGACGTGGCAGCACCGCAGAACTACCTCGCAGTCATCAAAGTCATCGGTGTCGGCGGCGGTGGTGTCAATGCCATCAACCGGATGATCGAGGTCGGTCTCAAGGGCGTCGAGTTCATCGCCATCAACACCGACGCGCAAGCCCTGTTGATGAGCGACGCCGACGTCAAGCTCGACGTCGGCCGTGAACTCACCCGTGGACTCGGCGCCGGCGCCAACCCGGCCGTCGGCCGGAAGGCCGCAGAGGACCACCGCGAGGAGATCGAGGAGGTCCTCAAGGGGGCCGACATGGTCTTCGTCACCGCCGGCGAGGGCGGTGGCACCGGCACCGGCGGCGCACCCGTCGTCGCCAACATCGCGCGCTCGCTCGGCGCCCTCACCATCGGCGTGGTCACCCGGCCGTTCACCTTCGAGGGCCGTCGCCGCGCCAACCAGGCCGAGGACGGCATCGCGGAGCTGCGCGAAGAGGTCGACACCCTCATCGTCATCCCCAACGACCGGCTCCTGTCCATCTCGGACCGGCAGGTCTCCGTCCTCGACGCCTTCAAGTCGGCGGACCAGGTCCTGCTCTCCGGTGTCCAGGGCATCACCGACCTCATCACCACGCCCGGCCTGATCAACCTCGACTTCGCCGACGTCAAGTCGGTCATGTCCGAGGCCGGTTCGGCGCTCATGGGCATCGGCTCGGCCCGCGGCGACGACCGTGCGGTGGCCGCAGCGGAGATGGCGATCTCCTCGCCGCTGCTCGAAGCGTCCATCGACGGCGCACGCGGCGTGTTGCTCTCCATCTCCGGCGGCTCGGACCTCGGCCTCTTCGAGATCAACGAAGCGGCCCAGCTGGTCAGCGAGGCGGCCCACCCCGAGGCCAACATCATCTTCGGCGCGGTCATCGACGACGCGCTCGGCGACGAGGTCAGGGTCACCGTCATCGCGGCGGGCTTCGACGGCGGGCAGCCGCCGTCCAAGCGGGACACGGTCCTCTCGGCGTCCTCCTCCGCCAAGCGCGAGGAGCCCTCGGCGCCGTCCGCCACCCCGTCCCGGCCCGCTGAATCGTCCCGCCCGGCCTTCGGCAACCTCGGCAGCGTCACACCGCGCGACGAGCCCCCGGCCCCGGAGCCCGCCGAGCCGGCCCCCGTGAGCGAGGCCCCGTCCGCGCCCACGGCCCCGCCGCAGGTCCCGCCGGCCCGTCCGTACTCGGACAGCGCCGCCGAAGAGCTGGACGTGCCGGACTTCTTGAAGTGATAAGCGAGCACAGCACCGTGAGCGGCGCGCACTTCGCCTTCACCGACAGGTGGGGCGGGGTGAGCGCCGTTCCGTACGAAGAGCTCAACCTCGGCGGCGCGGTCGGCGACGACTCCGAGGCGGTGCGCACCAACCGCGCGCTGGCCGCCAAGTCGCTCGGCATCGACCCGGACCGGGTCGTCTGGATGAACCAGGTGCACGGCCGCGACGTAGCGGTGGTCGAGGGGCCCTGGGGCTCCGACGCCGGGATTCCCGCCGTCGACGCGGTGGTGACCGCCCGCGAGGGCCTCGCCCTCGCCGTCCTCACCGCCGACTGCACGCCCGTCCTGCTCGCCGATCCCGTGGCCAGGGTCGCGGCCGCGGCGCACGCGGGCCGCCCCGGCATGCTGGCGGGCGTCGTGCCCGCCGCAGTCGAGGCCATGGTGGAGCTCGGCGCCGACCCGGGCCGCATCGTCGCCCGCACGGGACCCGCCGTCTGCGGGCGCTGCTACGAGGTGCCGGAGGCGATGCGCGCCGATGCCGCCGCCGTCGAGCCCGCGGCGTACGCCGAAACGAGCTGGGGCACGCCCGCGGTCGACGTGAGCGCCGGGGTCCACGCCCAGCTGGAGCGGCTCGGGGTGCGCGGGCGGCAGCAGTCGCCGGTGTGCACCCTGGAATCAGGTGACCACTTCTCGTACCGCCGCGACCGCACCACCGGTCGTCTCGCGGGCTATGTCTGGCTGGACTGATAGGACATGACGGAACGCAGGGCCCAACTCGCGGAGAATCTGGCGAAGGTGGAGGAGCGCATCGCCGCGGCGTGCGCGGCGGCAGGCCGCAAGCGGGAGGAAGTGACCCTCATCGTGGTCACGAAGACCTACCCCGCGAGCGACGTGCGGATCCTGGCCGAACTCGGTGTGCGGCACGTCGCCGAGAACCGCGACCAGGACGCGGCGCCGAAGGCGGCCGAATGTACGGATCTTCCTCTTACGTGGCACTTTGTCGGTCAGTTGCAGACCAACAAGGTTCGTTCCGTGGTCGGTTATGCCGATGTCGTGCAGTCCGTTGATCGTCCCAAACTCGTCACAGCTCTCTCGACGGCGGCGGTACGCGCCGAGCGTGAACTCGGGTGCCTGATCCAGGTCGCACTCGACGCCGAGGAGAACGGGCGGGGCGAGCGCGGGGGCGTCGGGCCCGGCCAAATCGAGGAGTTGGCCGGTCTCGTGGCGGCGACGCCGGGGCTGCGGCTCGATGGTCTGATGACCGTGGCGCCGCTCACCGGGGCGTATGCGGGGCGGCAACAGGCGGCGTTCGAGCGGTTGATGGAATTCTCAACCCTCATGCGCGCGGCTCATCCTGCTGCGAACATGGTGTCGGCAGGGATGAGTGCGGATCTCGAGCAGGCCGTTGCGGCCGGTGCGACACATGTGCGCGTCGGTACGGCGGTACTCGGAGTCCGCCCCGGGCTCGGGTAACGTCGCCAAGAAGTCGGACCACAGCAGAAAATATGGTCATTCTCGCTGTTGGGCGGGGAGACCCAGTGGATCGCGAGCGGTTGGTGACGACAGCCGATCCACCACAGAGCGGAGGACTCAGAGCATGGCCGGCGCGATGCGCAAGATGGCGGTCTACCTCGGCCTCGTGGAGGACGATGGGTACGACGGTCCGGGGTTCGACCCCGATGACGAGTTCGAACCCGAGCCGGAGCCCGAGCGTGACCGCAGAAGGCACGAACCGTCGCATCAGTCCCACCAGTTGCAAAGGGACGAATCGGTACGAGTGGTGCAGCCGCCGGCCCAGCGCGAGCCGGCGCCCCATTCCGCTCCGCAAGCCGCGGAATCCGGACGTCCGGCACGAATCGCCCCCGTGGCATCCATCACACCTGAACGCCAGAGCCTGGAGAAGAACGCACCGGTGATCATGCCCAAGGTCGTGTCCGAGCGGGAGCCCTACCGCATCACCACATTGCACCCGCGGACCTACAACGAGGCCCGTACCATCGGGGAACACTTCCGTGAGGGCACTCCGGTGATCATGAATCTGACCGAGATGGACGACACGGACGCGAAGCGACTTGTCGACTTTGCGGCCGGTTTGGTCTTCGGTCTGCATGGCAGCATTGAACGAGTGACGCAGAAGGTGTTCCTGTTGTCGCCTGCTAACGTCGATGTAACGGCGGAGGACAAGGCTCGCATCGCAGAGGGCGGGTTCTTCAACCAGAGCTGAGACGCAGTGATGCAGTAGTTGCCGTAGACGCAGTACCGGAACGACGAAGCGCGAGTAACAGGGGAGAGGGAACCGCGAACATGAGCGTGGTCGTGCAGGTGCTTTACATCGCGCTGATGTGCTTCCTCATCGTGCTGATCTTCCGACTGGTCATGGACTACGTCTTCCAGTTCGCCCGCTCATGGCAACCCGGCAAGCCGATGGTGGTCGTTCTGGAGGCCACCTACACTGTCACTGATCCACCGCTCAAGCTTCTGCGGCGGTTCATTCCGCCGCTGCGTCTCGGGGGCGTGGCGCTCGACCTGTCCTTCTTCGTACTGATGATCATCGTCTACATCCTGATCCACATCGTGAGTCAGCTGTGAGTGCGATGTCTAATACGGTCTTGCCGAATGCCGACGACTACGTTGAGGTGAAGAGATGCCGTTGACCCCCGAGGACGTGCGGAACAAACAGTTCACGACCGTCCGCCTCCGAGAAGGCTATGACGAGGACGAGGTCGATGCCTTCCTCGATGAGGTCGAAGCCGAACTGACCCGCCTGCTCCGCGAGAACGAGGACCTGCGCGCCAAGCTCGCCGCGGCCACCCGTGCCGCCGCGCAGAACCAGCAGCAGGGCGGGATGCGCAAGGGCCCCGACGGGCCCCAGGACCAGCGCGGTCCCGGCGCACCCGTGCCCGCCGCAATATCGGGTCCGCAGCCGGTCCCGCCGCAGCAGCAGCAGATGGGTGGCCCCATGGGCGGCCCGCCGCAGCTGCCCGGTGGCGCACCGCAGCTGCCCGCAGGCCCCAGCGGCCACGGCCAGGGCCACCCGCAGGGTGGTCCGCAGGGTCCCGGCCCGATGGGTCAGGGTCCGATGGGCCAGGGTCAGATGGGCGGCCCCATGGGCGGTCCCATGGGCGGCCCGCAGATGCCGCAGCCCGGTCAGGGCCCCGGTGGCGACAGCGCCGCCCGGGTGCTCTCGCTCGCGCAGCAGACCGCCGACCAGGCGATCGCGGAGGCCCGTTCCGAGGCCAACAAGATCGTCGGCGAGGCCCGCTCGCGCGCCGAGGGCCTCGAGCGTGACGCCCGCGCCAAGGCCGACGCCCTGGAGCGGGACGCGCAGGAGAAGCACCGTGTCGCGATGGGCTCCCTGGAGTCCGCTCGCGCCACGCTCGAGCGCAAGGTCGAGGACCTGCGCGGCTTCGAGCGCGAGTACCGCACGCGTCTGAAGTCGTACCTGGAGTCGCAGCTGCGCCAGCTGGAGACCCAGGCCGACGACTCGCTGGCCCCGCCGCGCACTCCGGCCACCGCCTCGCTGCCGCCGTCCCCGGCGCCTTCGATGGCTCCGGCCGGCGCGGGTGCCCCGTCCTACGGCGGCAACCAGTCGATGGGCGGCAACCAGCCGGGCAACGGCCCGTCGTACGGCGGCCAGCAGCAGATGTCCCCGGCGATGACCCAGCCGATGGCGCCGGTGCGGCCGCAGGGCCAGCAGCCGATGCAGCAGGCTCCGTCCCCGATGCGTGGCTTCCTCATCGACGAGGACGACAACTGACGGGCGTGAGCACGCCATAGGCGTCGGCGGCGTTCAGGGCCGGGCCCCCAGATATTTCTGGGGGCCCGGCCCTTTTGTGTACCGGCAGGCGATTACGCGAAAGGCCCGGCCCCATCGGGGCCGGGCCTTCGGTGCGAGCGCCTACGCCTTGCGGAGGCGGAACGTCAGCTTCAGGGAGTCGTCCGTGAACGGCTCCCCGAATGTGTCGTCCGCCTCACCCGAGGTGAACTCCGTGGCGAGGACCTCGTCGGCGATGAGCCCGGAGTGGTCGGACAGCGCCGTCACGACCTCCGCGTCCGGGGAGGTCCAGCGCAGGGCGATCCGGTCCGCGACGTCCAGGCCGCTGTTCTTGCGGGCCTCCTGGATGAGGCGGATCGCGTCGCGGGCCAGGCCCGCGCGGCGCAGCTCCTCGGTGATCTCCAGGTCGAGGGCGACGGTGGCGCCGGACTCGGACGCCACCGACCAGCCCTCGCGCGGGGTCTCCGTGATGATGACCTCGTCGGGCGCGAGCGTCACGCTCTCGCCGTCGACCTCGACCGAGGCCGTGCCCTCGCGCAGGGCCAGGGAGAGCGCGGCGGCGTCGGCCTCGGCGACGGCCTTGGCGACCGCCTGGACGCCCTTGCCGAAGCGCTTGCCGAGAGCCCGGAAATTGGCCTTGGCGGTGGTGTCGACCAGTGAACCGCCGACTTCGGAGAGCGACGCCAGCGAGGAGACGTTGAGTTCCTCGGTGATCTGGGCGCGCAGCTCGGGGCCCAGCGCCTCGAAGCCGGCCGCCGCGACGAGCGCGCGGGACAGCGGCTGACGGGTCTTGACGCCCGACTCCGCGCGCGTGGCACGGCCGAGCTCGACCAGGCGGCGCACCAGGACCATCTGCTTCGACAGCTCGGGGTCGATCGCCGACAGGTCCGCCTCGGGCCACGAGGTCAGGTGCACCGACTCCGGGGCGTCCGGGGTGACCGGCACGATCAGGTCCTGCCAGACACGCTCGGTGATGAACGGTGTCAGCGGGGCCATCAGGCGCGTGACCGTCTCGACGACCTCGTGCAGGGTGCGCAGGGCCGCCTTGTCGCCCTGCCAGAAGCGGCGGCGGGAGCGGCGCACGTACCAGTTGGAGAGGTTGTCGACGAAGACGGACAGGAGCTTGCCCGCGCGCTGGGTGTCGTAGCCCTCCAGGGCCTGGGTGACCTGGTCGGTGAGCGCGTGCAGCTCGCTGAGGAGCCAGCGGTCCAGGAGCGGGCGGTCGGCGGGCGCCGGGTCGGCGTCGCTGGGGGCCCACTTCGACGTACGGGCGTAGAGCGCCTGGAAGGCCACCGTGTTCCAGTACGTGAGGAGCGTCTTGCGGACGACCTCCTGGATGGTGCCGTGGCCCACGCGGCGGGCCGCCCAGGGGGAGCCGCCGGCCGCCATGAACCAGCGGACCGCGTCGGCGCCGTGCTGGTCCATGAGCGGGATGGGCTGGAGGATGTTGCCCAGGTGCTTGGACATCTTGCGGCCGTCCTCGGCGAGGATGTGGCCGAGACAGACCACGTTCTCGTAGGACGACTTGTCGAAGACCAGGGTGCCGACGGCCATCAGCGTGTAGAACCAGCCGCGGGTCTGGTCGATGGCCTCCGAGATGAACTGCGCCGGGTACCGGCTCTCGAAGAGCTCCTTGTTCTTGTACGGGTAGCCCCACTGCGCGAACGGCATCGAGCCCGAGTCGTACCAGGCGTCGATGACCTCCGGCACGCGCGTGGCCGTCGATCCGCAGCCCTCCTGCGGGCAGCTGAAGGTGATCTCGTCGATGAACGGGCGGTGCGGGTCGAGCTCCGACTGGTCCTCGCCGGTCAGTTCGGTGAGTTCGGCGCGCGAGCCGACGCAGGTCAGGTGGGACTCCTCGCAGCGCCAGATGGGCAGCGGGGTGCCCCAGTAGCGGTTGCGGGAGAGCGCCCAGTCGACGTTGTTGGTCAGCCAGTCGCCGAAGCGGCCGTGCTTGACCGAGTCGGGGAACCAGTTGGTCTTCTCGTTCTCCTCGAGGAGACGGTCCTTGATGGCCGTGGTGCGGATGTACCAGGACGGCTGCGCGTAGTAGAGCAGGGCCGTGTGGCAGCGCCAGCAGTGCGGGTAGCTGTGCTCGTACGCGATGTGCCGGAAGAGCAGGCCGCGGTCGTCGAGGTCCTTGGTGAGCGTTTCGTCGGCCTTCTTGAAGAAGACACCGCCCACGAGGGGGACGTCCTCCTCGAAGGTGCCGTCGGGGCGGACCGGGTTGACGACCGGCAGGCCGTACGCGCGGCAGACCTTGAGGTCGTCCTCACCGAAGGCGGGGGACTGGTGGACCAGACCGGTGCCGTCCTCGGTGGTGACGTAGCCGGCGTTGACGACGTAGTGCGCGGGCTCCGGGAACTCCACGAGTTCGAACGGACGTTGGTAGTTCCAGCGCTCCATTTCGGCGCCGGTGAAGGTCTCGCCGGTGGTCTCCCATCCTTCGCCGAGGGCCTTCTCGACGAGCGGCTGGGCGACGACCAGCTTCTCCTCGCCGTCCGTCGCGACGACGTAGGTCACGTCGGGGTGCGCGGCGACGGCGGTGTTGGAGACCAGGGTCCAGGGGGTCGTCGTCCAGACCAGGAGGGCGGCCTCGCCCGCGAGAGGACCGGAGGTGAGGGGGAAACGGACGTAGACGGAGGGGTCGACGACCGTCTCGTAGCCCTGCGCCAGCTCGTGGTCCGAGAGGCCCGTGCCGCAGCGTGGGCACCAGGGGGCGACGCGGTGGTCCTGGACGAGCAGGTCCTTGTTGAAGATCTCCTTCAGGGACCACCAGACCGAGTCCACGTACTCCGGGTTCATCGTCCGGTACGCGTCGTCGAGGTCGACCCAGTACCCCATGCGGGTCGTCAGCTCGGCGAAGGCGTCGGTGTGCCGGGTCACGGACTCGCGGCACTTGGCGTTGAACTCGGCGATGCCGTACGCCTCGATGTCCTTCTTGCCGTTGAAGCCCAGCTCCTTCTCGACGGCGAGCTCCACGGGGAGGCCGTGGCAGTCCCAGCCGGCCTTGCGGGCCACGTGGTAGCCCCGCATGGTGCGAAAGCGCGGGAAGACGTCCTTGAAGACGCGGGCCTCGATGTGGTGGGCGCCCGGCATGCCGTTGGCGGTGGGCGGGCCCTCGTAGAACACCCACTCGGGGCGGCCCTCGGACTGTTCGAGGCTCTTGGCGAAGATCTTCTGCTCGCGCCAGAAGTCGAGCACGGCGTGCTCGAGGGCGGGCAGGTCGACCTGGGCGGGCACCTGACGGTACTGCGGCGGCGTATTCAACGAGTCCTCCGGCGGATGTGCTGCCTTCCGTCGGAGGGACGAGAGCGTGTGCGCCTGTTGCGGCGCGCTCCCGCGGTACCACCCTCCTTGGCCCTCCGGTACGGGGTCCGTGCCGGTGAGCCCCCTCATTGGGGTCGCGATACCGGGTCTACTCGCCTCGCCTTGAGGGCCTCGGCTTTCTTCCGGCGGCTCCGGGGTGATCTTCACGTCGTGCCGGCCCCCGGGCTCACACCGTCCCCGGGTCGCTCATGGCTGCGTACGCCGCTACTCGTCCCCATCCACGCTTCTCGCTGCCGCCCAGTGTACGGCGCCCGGGAAGGCGGGGCCGACCGGTTTTCCGGGAGCCCGGCGGCGGCCGGGGACGGGGGAGCGGAGTGACCCGAATGGCGACATGCGGGCCGGACGGTTCCGGGCGTGCGGTGAGCGGCGGATTACCCGGCAGGGAGTTGGGCACAACGCATGCAGACTCGCCGTGCGGGGCCCGCGGGGCGGGCGGATCTGGCGGCGTGCCCCGTTGCCGCGGGCCCGGAGTCGATTTATCGTCCCAGCACGATTCGCGTGCAAGATCACAATATGTGAAGGGGCCGCGGCCATGGTGGCGAAGAAGACCGCCGAACAGCATTCGGCGTCCGGCAGATCCACCGGCGCCGCCGCGGTGACGTCCAAGGACGTGAGCGGCAAGAAGCGTGCGGGGGCCGCGGGGGCGCCCCGGAAGACCGCGACCGGGAAGGCCGCTGCCACCGCCGCCGCCTCTGCGGACGAGGCGGTCTCCGAGAGCGCCGCCAAGAAGGCCGCGGCGAAGAAGAGCCCGGCCAAGAAGACCGCCGCCAAGAAGGCCGTCCCGGCGAAGAAGGCGGCCGAGAAGAAGAGCGCCACGCACGAGGGCAGGAGCGCGGCAGAGGCGCCCGCGGCCAGGAAGCGCCCGGCCACGGAGGGTGCCGCCGAGGCGGGCGCGACCACCGAGCGCACGGCGAAGAAGACCACGGCCAAGAAGAGCGCGGCCAAGAAGAGCGCGGCCGAGGCGGGACCGGAGACGGACCGCACCGCCGCGAAGAGCACGAGCAAGAGCACGGGCAAGAGCAAGAAGACGGTCGCGTCCGCGGCCGAGGATGCGGCTGAGGCCGCGGAGACGACGGGAGCCACGACGGTGGTTGCGAAGAAGACTCCGGGCACGGCGACAGCAGCGAAGACGCCCACGGCGGTGCCCAAGGCGCGGGCGGGCGCGGCGGAGCCGGGTGAGCTCGCGGTCCGGCCCGGCGAGGACCCCTGGACTCCGCAGGAGGTCGACGAGGCCCGCACGGAGCTGCAGAGCGAGGCGCTGCGGCTGGGCAGCGAGATCGCGTCATCCGAGGAGGCCCTCGCCGGCCTCATGCGGGACTCCGGGGACGGCGCGGGCGACGACGACGCGGACACCGGCACGAAGAACATCACGCGGGAGCACGAGATGTCGCTCGCGGCCAACGCGCGGGAGATGCTGGAGCAGACCGAGCGCGCCCTGGAGCGCCTGGACGCGGGGACGTACGGCCTCTGCGAGAACTGCGGCAATCCGATCGGCAAGGCGCGGATGCAGGCCTTCCCGCGCGCGACGCTGTGCGTGGAGTGCAAGCAGAAGGAGGAACGGCGCTACTGAGAGCACGGCCTGGGCACCGGGGGCCGTACGGGTGTGCCGTACGCTCTCCCCAGTCAGGTACCTAGGTTGAGGGACTCACGTGGCAGAGGCGGAGCGCATCATCGGTACGCCGGACATCCCCGAGGCGGCTGGGACGGAGCCGGAGCCGGAGCAGTCCGGCCAGGACTCCGACGGAACGGCGGCGGGCACGCCCGGCGACGCCGCGGGTCAGGACGGGCAGCAGGGCAGGGGCAGGCGCAGGATCGCCGTGCTGTTCGTGGTGGCCGTCTTCGCGTACGCCCTGGACCTGATCAGCAAGATGCTCGTGGTGGCGAAGCTGGAGCACCACGAGCCGATCGAGCTCGTCGGGGACTGGCTGCGCCTCTCCGCCATCCGGAACGCGGGCGCCGCGTTCGGCTTCGGCGAGGCCTTCACCGTGATCTTCACCTGCATCGCGGCCGCCGTCATCGTGGTCATCGCCCGGCTCGCCCGCAAGCTGTACAGCCTGCCGTGGGCGATCGCGCTCGGCCTGCTGCTCGGCGGGGCGCTGGGCAACCTCACCGACCGCCTGTTCCGCGCGCCCGGCGTCTTCGAGGGCGCGGTGGTCGACTTCATCGCCCCGAAGGGCTTCGCGGTCTTCAACCTCGCGGACTCGGCGATCGTCTGCGGCGGCATCCTGATCGTGCTGCTCTCCTTCCGCGGCCTGGATCCGGACGGCACCGTCCACAAGGACTGATGCCGGGGCCGGTGCGACGGGCCTGTGGTGCGGGAGTGTCGGTGGCCTCCTGCATACTCAATGGGTGAGCACGATTCCCGAGATCCGAACCCTGCCCGTGCCGGACGGCCTGGAGGGCGAGCGCGTCGACGCCGCCATCTCGCGCATGTTCGGGTTCTCCCGTACGAAGGCCGCCGAGCTCGCCGCGGCGGGGAAGGTCTCGGTCGACGGCTCGGTGGTCGGCAAGTCCGAGCGGGTGCACGGCGGCGCCTGGCTGGAAGTGGAGATGCCGCAGGCGCCCGCTCCGGTGCAGGTCGTCGCCGAGCCCGTGGAGGGCATGGAGATCGTGCACGACGACGACGACATCGTCGTGATCGTCAAGCCGGTCGGCGTGGCCGCGCACCCGAGCCCCGGCTGGACCGGCACGACGGTGATCGGCGGTCTCGCGGCGGCCGGGTACCGGATCTCCACCTCCGGTGCCGCCGAGCGGCAGGGCATCGTGCACCGCCTGGACGTGGGCACGTCCGGCCTGATGGTGGTCGCCAAGTCCGAGCGCGCGTACACCTCGCTCAAGCGCCAGTTCAAGGAGCGCACGGTCGACAAGCGCTACAACGCGCTGGTGCAGGGCCACCCCGACCCGATGAGCGGCACCATCGACGCCCCGATCGGCCGCCACCCGAACCACGACTACAAGTGGGCGGTCACGGCCGAGGGCAAGCCCTCCGTCACGCACTACGACCTGATCGAGGCGTTCCGCGCGGCCTCGCTGCTCGACATCAAGCTGGAGACGGGGCGCACCCACCAGATCCGCGTGCACATGTCGGCGCACCGCCACCCCTGCGTGGGCGACCTGACGTACGGCGCGGACCCGACGCTCGCCAGGCGCCTCGGCCTCACCCGCCAGTGGCTGCACGCCGTGCGGCTCGGCTTCGAGCACCCGGGCGACGGGCAGTGGGCGGAGTTCGAGAGCGAGTATCCGGACGACCTCCAGCAGGCGCTCGACCGGGTGCGGGCGGAGAGTTCGTGAGCGGAGTGACGGTCCGGGTCGCAGAAGACACCGACGACCGGGAGGCCTGCTTCGCGGTCCGCGAGGACGTCTTCGTCACCGAGCAGCGGGTGCCCGCCGAGCTGGAGTACGACGCGTACGACGCCGGGGCGGTGCATGTCCTGGCCGTGCGCGAGGACGGCGTCCCGCTGGGCACGGGACGGCTCCTCACCGGCGAGGCGGCGGCCGTCAAGAACGGCGGGCAGGCCGGGGTGGGCGCGCTCGGCCGGCTCGCCGTCACGAAGTCCGCGCGCGGCCTCGGCGTCGGGGCCCTGCTGGTCGGCGCCATCGAGGACGCGGCACGAGCGCGTGGCCTGACCGCGGTGGACCTGCACGCGCAGACACACGCCCTGGGCTTCTACGAACGCCTGGGATACGAGGTGTACGGGCCGGAGTTCCCCGACGCGGGAATCCCGCACCGGGCGATGCGCAAGTCGCTGGACCGGTAGCGTCACCGAGCCCGCCGGAGCACTGGGAAAGGCATCGCGAGAGGCGTCGTGCCACGGCGCCGCGAGCACGACTCCGAGGGGCCATTGATCCGATTATTGGCCGACGCGTGGCAGGGTTGAGGTCTTGATCGTTCAAGTCTCGACGCCGGAGGGCACACCGTGGATCAACTGGCACTGGTGCTCATCTTGCTGCTCGGAGCCGTGCTCACCGTGCCACTGGGGGACCGGCTGGGGCTGCCCGCGCCGGTCCTGATGACGCTGGCGGGGATCGGCATGGCGCTGCTCCCGTTCGTGCCCAACGTCGAGATCCCGCCCGACTTCATCCTTCCGCTGGTCCTGCCGCCGCTGCTGTACGCCTCCGTGCAGCGCACCTCGTGGCGGCAGTTCACGGCCAACATCCGCCCCATCTTCCTGCTCGCCGTCGCGCTGGTGTTCGTGACGACGGCGGCGGTCGCCGCGATGGCCAACGCCATAGTGCCGGGGCTGCCGCTCGCGGCGGCCGTGGCGCTTGGGGCGCTCGTCGCGCCGCCCGACCCCGTCGCCGCGACCGCGGTCGCCGGGTCCCTCGGACTGCCGCGCAGGCTCGTGTCGATCCTGGAGGGCGAGGGGCTCTTCAACGACGTCACGGCGATCGTGCTCTACCACGTGGCGATCGCGGCGGCGATGAGCGGAACCTTCTCCCTGCCGTCCGCCGCCGGGCTGCTCGTCCTCTCGGGCGTGGTCGCCGTCGTCGTCGGCCTGGTGCTGGGCTGGCTCACCAACAAGCTGATGGGGCTGCTCGGCGACGCCACCCTGCAGACCGGCCTGACGCTCCTCGTCCCGTTCGTCAGCTATGTCCTCGCCGAGGAACTGCTCGGCTCCGGCGTGCTCGCCGTCCTGACCACCGCGCTCTACCTCGCGGAGAACGCCGTCGACGCCGACGACGTGCTCGGGCGGATCACCGGCCAGACCTTCTGGCAGATCGTCGACACCCTGGTCACCGGCATCGCGTTCGGGCTCATCGGCCTCGAACTGCACAACGTCTTCGGCATCGCCAAGGGCCACCAGTGGCAGATGTACGGGTGGGGCGCGGCGATCGTCGCGGTCGTGGTCGGCGTACGACTGCTCTGGCTGCTGCCCGCGACCTGGCTGGCCAAGCGGTTGCACAAGCGGCGGGACGTCGACGAGGAGATCCCGACCACCTGGCGCGAGACCGTCGTGATGTGGTGGGCGGGGATGCGGGGCGTGGCCTCCGTGGCGCTGGCGCTCGCCATTCCGCTCAAGACGGACGACGGCACTCCGTTCCCCGCCCGCGACGAGATCATCTTCATCGCGTTCTGCGTGATCATGGCGACCCTCGTCGTCCAGGGGCTCACCCTGCCCTGGCTGGTGCGCAAGCTCAACGTACGCGCCGACGCCGACGCGGAGCGCGAGCTGGAGCGCACGCTCGCGCTGCGCGCCGCCAAGGCCGCCAAGCGGCGCCTCAAGGAGATCGAGGACGTCGAGGAGCTGCCCGACGACCTGTCCGAGCGGCTGCACCGCGGCGCCCTCGACATCGGCGCCAGGATCAGCCCCGACCTGCTCGACGACGAGCGGCGCGCCCGGTACGCCAAGCGCGTCGACCGGCTGAAGGCCGTCCAGCGCATCCAGCGCGACATGATGTCGGCCGCGCGCCACGAGGTGCTCGCGGCGCGCAGCGAACCCGGCGCCGACCCCGAGGTCGTCGACCGGGTCCTGCGCCACCTCGACGTACGCAGCCTGCGGTGACCGGCGCGCGGACCGGTGTCAGCCCCGGCCCGTGCGCGGCGCCTGGGGCGGGAACGGCTCGCGCCTGCGGTGGCCGTTGGCCGCCGGCGGTTCGATGGGCTCGACGGCCGAGACGGTGGTGACCCGCGGCAGCGCGTAGGAGTGGTGCTCGGTGAGCCAGCGGACCAGCTGCTCGCGCACCGTGACCCGCACCGTCCATATGTCGTCCGCGTCCTTGGCGGTGACCAGGGCGCGGACCTGGATGGTGCTCGTCGTGGTGTCCGTGACCGCGAGGCCCCAGTCCCTGCCGTCCCACGCCGCGCAGTCGCGCAGGACGTCGTGGAGCTTCTCGCGCATCAGGTTGATCGGCGCCGAGTGGTCCAGCTGGAAGAAGACGGTGCCGGTCATCTCGGAGCTGCCCCGCGACCAGTTCTCGAAGGGCTTCGACGTGAAGTACGAGACCGGCATGGTGATCCGGCGCTCGTCCCAGGTGCGGACGGTCAGGAAGGTCAGGGTGATCTCGTCGACCGTGCCCCACTCGCCGTCCACCACCACCGTGTCCCCGAGCCGCACCATGTCGCCGAAGGCGATCTGCAGCCCCGCGAAGAGGTTGCCGAGGGTGGACTGCGCGGCGACACCGGCGACGATGCCGAGGATGCCCGCGGAGGCGAGCAGCGAGGCGCCCGCCGCCTGCATGGCGGGGAAGGTGAGCAGCATCGCGGCGACGGCCACGACGCCGACGATCGCGGTGACCACGCGCTGGATGAGGGTCACCTGCGTACGCACCCGGCGCACCCTGGCCGGGTCGCGGTGCATGGCGGCGTAGCGCGCGTACGACGACTCGACGACGGCCGCCGCGATCCGCACGATCAGCCAGGCCGTGGAGCCGATGAGGACGAGGGTGAGGGCCCGGCCGATCAGCATCGAGTGGTCCTTGGTGAGCTTGGCCTCACCGTAGGACCCTCTCAGCAGCGCGGTGCACAGGACGACTTGCAGGGGGACGCGGCCACGGCGCAGCAGGCCCCACAGCGGGGTGTCGTGGTGCCGCTCGTCGGCCCGGCGCAACAGCACGTCGACCATCCAGCCGACGACCAGCGTGAGCACGACCGAGCCGCCGATCACGATCAACGGACGCAGTACGTTCTCCATGCCTCCGAGAGTAGGGGTACCGGCCAAATGGCACGATGGCCCCATGAACATCATGCTTTTCCACTCGACGTACGGGCAGCGGCCCGCGGTGCACGCGGCGGCCGACCGGCTGCGCGCCGCGGGGCACGAGGTCTGGACCCCCGACCTCTTCGAGGGCCGCGTGTTCGACGACATCGAGGAAGGAAGGGCCTTCCAGGAGGAGCTCGGCAAGGACGAGCTCCTGAAGCGGGCGATCCTCGCCGCCGCGCCCTACTCGGAGCGCGGCCTCGTCTACGCCGGTTTCGCGCTCGGCGCCGCCACCGCCCAGACCCTCGCCCTCGGCGACGCGAAGGCGCGCGGGCTGCTGCTCCTGCACGGCACCTCCGACATCGCGGAGAACGCGTCCGTGGACGACCTGCCGGTGCAGCTGCACGTCGCCGAGCCCGACCCGTTCGAGTCCGACGACTGGCTGAGCGCCTGGTACCTGCGGATGGGCCGGGCGGGGGCCGATGTGGAGGTCTACCGCTACGCGGGCGCCGGGCACCTCTACACCGACCCGGACCTCGACGACTACGACGCCGAGGCCGCGGAGACGACGTGGCGCACGGCGCTCGGCTTCCTGGAGACGCTCTGACCGTCGCCGCGTATCAGCGCACCGGCGCGTCCACCCGCTCGACCTTCTGCGTGCCGCTGAGGGTGCGGTACGAGCGGAGCCAGGCCGAGGTCGCCCCGGGGTCGGTCCGGTCGGAGACGGCGTAGTAGTCCATCTGCGAGCGCTCGGCGGTGACGTCGAGCACTCCGTAGCCGTGCGCGTCCATGTCCAGCCACTTCACATGGCGGTTGGCGGCCCTGATGGCGCCCGCGGCCACCAGGGAGACCGTGTGCGGGGCGACGTGGAGCATGTCGTCGATGTTGTCGGAGCTCACCGAGGTGACCACGAACTCCGTGGCGGCGGAGGCCGAGAGCGGGTAGGTGGCCGCCTTGACCGGTACGTCGTTCGCCCAGGCCATGTGGATGTCACCGGTCAGGAAGACGGTGTTCCGGATCTTCCGGTCGCGCAGGTGGGCGATGAGTTCCTTGCGGTCGTCCGGGTAGCCGTCCCACTGGTCGGTGTTGACGGCGAGGCCCTCCTTGGGCAGGCCGAGCAGCTCGGCGAGGGGTTCGAGGAGGTGGGCCGGCAGCGAGCCGAAGGCGACAGGGGAGATCATCACCGAGGTGCCGACCAGTTTCCAGGCCGCGTCCGATGAGGCCAGGCCCGCCTTCAGCCAGTCGAGCTGGGCCCGCCCCGTGATCGAGCGGTCCGGGTCGTCGACCGCGCCGCTGCCGAATCCGGCCTGCTCGGAGCGGAAGGACCGCAGGTCGAGCAGGTGCAGGTCGGCGAGGCTGCCGTAGCGGACGCGGCGGTAGACGGTGCCCTCGGTGGAGGGGCGCACCGGCATCCACTCGAAGTACGCCTGCTTCGCCGCGGCCATGCGCCCGGCCCAGCCGCCCTCCGTCTCCGGGGAGTGGTTCACCGCCCCGCCCGACCAGGCGTTGTCGGCGAACTCGTGGTCGTCCCAGATCGCGATGACCGGATGCGCGGCGTGCATCGCCTGCGCGTCGGGGTCGGTCTTGTGGGCGCCGTGCCGGGTGCGGTAGTCGGCGAGCGTGGTGATCTCGTGCCGCGGCTCGTGCGGACGTACGACGTACTCGGCGGACGGGTACTCGCCGCTCCTGTACTCGTAGATGTAGTCGCCGAGGTGCAGGACGGCGTCGAGTTCGGAGCGGGCCGCGAGATGGCGGTACGCGGAGAAGTACCCCGCCTCCCAGTTGGCGCAGGACACCACTCCGAAGCGGACGCCGGGCGCCGCGGCGTCGTGGGCGGGGGCGGTACGGGTGCGGCCCACGGGTGAGTGGACCGGGGATCCGCCGCCCGCGGAGAAGCGGTAGTAATAGGTGGTCGCCTGGCGCAGGCCCCTTACATCGGCCTTGACCGTGTGGTCGCCGGCGGCCCGTGCGGTGGTGCTGCCGCGTCCGACGATCCGGGTGAACCCCTTGTCCTCGGCCATCTCCCAGCTCACCTCGGTGTCGGGACCCTTGCCGGATCCCGGCACGGCCTCGGCGGTGGGCGTCACGCGGGTCCAGAGCAGGACACCGTCGGGCAGCGGATCTCCCGAGGCGACGCCGTGGTGGAAGGCGGGGCCGTCGGCGGCGTGCGCGGGTATGGAGGTGAGCGGTGCGGCGAGCGCGGCGCCTGCGGCTGCGGCCTTGACGACCGTACGGCGGCTCGGGGCAGGGGAGTTGAGCGACGAATGAAGATCGTTTTGACTGGTCACGGATGATGACGATACGGACCGGTCATCGCGCGAGGGGGACGAACTCCTGAAGTTCGCCCCCCTCTTGAGTACTGTTCAGTCCGCTACTTCGTGACGCCCGCCTTCTTCAGGGCGGCCTTCCACGCGTCGGGGTTCTTCGGCGTCTCGACCACCTTCCCGTTGATCTTGATGGTCGGGGTGGACTCCACGCCCTTGGCCGACTGGAAGGAGTCGCTCATCGTGAGGGCCCAGCGGTCGAAGGTCCCCTTCTCGACGGCGCTCTTGAACTTGTCGTTGTTCTTGAGGGCGTCCACGGTGTTCGCCACCTTGATCAGGTACGTGTCGTCGGCGAAGTCGTCGGCGCTCTCCTGGGGGTGGTACTTCGCCGAGTACAGGGCGCTCTTGTACTCCAGGAACGCGTCGGGGCTGACGTTCAGGGCGGCGCCGAGCGCGCTGAGGGCGTTCTTCGACCCGACGCCCGAGAGGTTGTTGTCGAGGAACGTCCCGATGGTGAAGTTCAGCTTGTAGTCGCCGTCCTTCATGCCCTTGTCGATCGCGGAGCCGATGGACTGCTCCATGGCCGCGCAACCGGGGCAGCGCGGGTCCTCGTACAGGTGGACCGTGTTCTTCGTGCCGGACTTGCCGATCGTGACCGTCGTGCCGTCCTCGCCCGAGGTGTTCGCGGGCTTGACCAGCTTCTTGTCCTTGGCCTCTTCCCAGTAACCCGGCTTGTTGGACTGCATGACGGCGTAACCGACACCGCCGGCTATCGCGAGGACACCGACGATGGAGACACCGACGATGACGGCGCGCTTGCGCTTCTCCCGCTTGCGCTCGGCCTCCTGCTGGGCGCGGATGCGCTCGCGGGCGGCGGACTTGGCGGCCTGGCTGTTGCGCTTGCTCATGATCGTTCTCTCCGTGTACGTGACTGCGTGGGGTGGCTGTGCTCAGGCGTGGACGGCCGGGCAGGGCGGTCCACGCCTCCCCACGAAGTGCACGAGCAGCCGCGTGCGCGCCGCCGGCAGGACCCGGCGACCGGGGCGCGGCAGGCGGCGTACGGGCGGCCGGGACGTGGTGACCGCGGCGACCGCGATCAGCAGGGGCCGGAACGTGGCGGCGGCGACCGCGCGCAGCAGCTGGGCGAGGGCCCGCTCGCCGCGCCGCAGCCAGGCCGCCGCGACGAGGCCCACGCCGATGTGCGCCCCGAGCAGCAGCCAGGCGGCGCCGGGGTCCACGTCGGCGAGGAGCGCGGCGGCGTCGTGCCCCTCCGCGGTCATGCGGGACAGCGGGGTCCCGACGGGCGTCCCGCCGCACAGCACGTCGAGGCCGACGGAGCGCAGCGGGCCCGCGACGGGACCGCCGGCCTCCCCGTAGCAGACGTGCTGTCCCGCGGTGAACACCGTGTCGGCGGCCAGCTCAAGGGGGATCAGCAGGGCGGCGATCCGGCCGTAGCCGCGCTCGCGACCCGCCGTCGCGTACGCGACGGCGAAGACGGCGGCGGCGATCCCCGCGACGGTGGCCGGCGGCAGGGGGGCACGGGACAGCAGCACGTGCGACGCGGCGGAGAGCGTCACGACGAGTGCCGTGAAGAGCGCCGCGCGCACGGCTCTGAGCTGGATCCCGGACATGTCCATCGTCCAGGAGTGTGCCATGTCTTCCTGTGGGGGCTCCTTAAAGGTGCCTTTGAATCGCCCCGGGGCGGCCGGAGGGCTACAGGCCCGGAATACGGCCGTTGCGGAAGAGGTCGACGAAGATCTGGTGGTCCTCACGCGCACGCGCTCCGTAGAGGTGCGCGAAGTCCACGAGCAGCTCACCGAAACCGGCCTCGTCGGCCGCGATGGCGGCGTCGATGGCGCGCTCCGTGGAGAACGGCACCAGCTCCGAGTGGCCGCTCTCGTCGTCCGCGGCGGCGTGCATCGTGGCGGTGGCGCGGCCCAGGTCGGCGACGACCGACGCGATCTCGTCCAGGTCGTCGATGTCCGACCAGTCCAGGTCCACCGCGTACGGCGAGACCTCGGCGACCAGCTGTCCCGCGCCGTTCAGCTCGGTCCAGCCGAGCCACGGGTCGGCGTGCGCCTGCAGTGCGCGCTGCGAGATGACCGTGCGGTGGCCCTCGTGCTGGAAGTAGCCGCGGACGGCGGGGTCCGTGATGTGGCGCGAGACGGCGGGGGTCTGCGCCTGCTTGAGGTAGATCACGACGTCGTTCTCCAGGGCGTCGCTGTTGCCCTCGAGGAGGATGTTGTACGAGGGCAGGCCCGCGGAGCCGATGCCGATGCCGCGGCGGCCGACGACGTCCTTCACGCGGTAGGAGTCGGGGCGGGTGAGCGAGGACTCCGGGAGCGTCTCCAGATAGCCGTCGAAGGCGGCGAGCACCTTGTACCGCGTGGCGGCGTCGAGCTCGATGGAGCCGCCGCCCGGCGCGAAACGGCGCTCGAAGTCGCGGATCTCCGTCATCGAGTCGAGCAGGCCGAAGCGGGTCAGGGAGCGGGCGTCGCGCAGCGCGTCCAGGAGGGGGCCCTGGGCGGTGTCCAGGGTGAAGGGCGGCACCTCGTCGCTCTTGGCGCCGGTGGCCAGGTCGTGGATGCGCGCGCGGTAGGCCGCGGCGTAGACCCGCACCAGCTCGGTGATCTGCTCGTCGCTGAGCGCCTTGGAGTAGCCGATCAGGGCCACGGAGGCGGCGAAGCGCTTCAGGTCCCAGGTGAAGGGGCCGACGTACGCCTCGTCGAAGTCGTTCACGTTGAAGATCAGGCGGCCCTGGGCGTCCATGTACGTGCCGAAGTTCTCGGCGTGCAGGTCGCCGTGGATCCACACCCGGCCCGTACGGTCGTCGAGGTAGGGGCTGCCGTGCTGCTCGCGCTCCAGGTCGGCGTAGAACAGGCAGGCCGTGCCGCGGTAGAAGGCGAAGGCGGAGGAGGCCATCTTCCGGAACTTCACCCGGAACGCGGCGGGGTCCGCGGCAAGCAGCTCGCCGAACGCCGTGCCGAAGACGGCGAGGATCTCCTCGCCGCGCTGCTCAGCCGTGGGCTGCGGGACCGACATCGCTGGGTGCCTCCTGGTGCGGGGTGGTGCGTGACATGGGGGCGGACGCGCCGCCCACTGGGGACGGCTGTTCCGTCCCTTCCAACGCTCGACCGTACCCCCGAGTGCCCGTCGGCTGTCAGTGCGCGGGATTAGACTTCGGCGCTGTCCCCCCAGACTGCCCGCAGCCTGTCACCCCTCGTTCGCCGGAGGCCTTCAACCGTGACCAAGCCGCCCTTCACGCACCTGCACGTGCACACCCAGTACTCGCTGCTTGACGGTGCCGCGCGGCTCAAGGACATGTTCGCCGCGTGCAATGAGATGGGCATGACGCACATCGCGATGTCCGACCACGGCAACCTCCACGGTGCGTACGACTTCTTCCACTCGGCGCAGAAGGCGGGCGTGACGCCGATCATCGGGATCGAGGCGTACGTGGCGCCGGAGTCGCGGCGCAACAAGCGGAAGATCCAGTGGGGCCAGCCGCACCAGAAGCGCGATGACGTCTCCGGTTCGGGTGGTTACACCCACAAAACGATCTGGGCGGCGAACCAGAAGGGCCTGCACAACCTCTTCAAGCTCTCCTCGGACGCCTACGCCGAGGGCTGGCTGCAGAAGTGGCCCCGGATGGACAAGGAGACCATCTCCCAGTGGTCGGAGGGGCTGATCGCCTCCACCGGCTGCCCCTCGGGCGAGCTGCAGACGCGGCTGCGCCTCGGCCAGTTCGACGAGGCCCTGAAGTCGGCCGCCGAGTACCAGGAGATCTTCGGCAAGGACCGGTACTTCCTGGAGCTGATGGACCACGGCATCGAGATCGAGCGCCGGGTCCGTGACGGCCTCCTGGAGATCGGCAAGAAGCTGGGCATCCCGCCCCTGGTGACCAACGACTCGCACTACACGTACGCGCACGAGTCGACCGCGCACGACGCCCTGCTCTGCATCCAGACCGGCAAGAACCTCTCGGACCCCGACCGCTTCCGCTTCGACGGCACGGGGTACTACCTGAAGTCGACGGAGGAGATGTACGCCATCGACTCCTCGGACGCGTGGCAGGAGGGCTGCCGCAACACGCTCCTGGTCGCCGAGCAGATCGACACCACGGGGATGTTCGAGAAGCGCGACCTGATGCCGAAGTTCGACATCCCCGAGGGCTTCACCGAGGTCACCTGGTTCCAGGAGGAAGTCCGGCGCGGCATGGCGCGGCGCTACCCGGGCGGTGTCCCCGAAGACCGGCAGAAGCAGGCCGAGTACGAGATGGACATCATCATCCAGATGGGGTTCCCGGGGTACTTCCTTGTCGTCGCCGACTTCATCATGTGGGCCAAGAACAACGGCATCGCGGTCGGCCCCGGCCGTGGCTCCGCGGCCGGTTCGATCGTCGCGTACGCCATGGGCATCACCGACCTCGACCCGATCACGCACGGCCTGATCTTCGAGCGGTTCCTCAATCCCGAGCGCGTCTCCATGCCCGATGTCGACATCGACTTCGACGAGCGCAGGCGCGTCGAGGTGATCAGGTACGTGACCGAGAAGTACGGCGCCGACAAGGTCGCCATGATCGGCACGTACGGCAAGATCAAGGCGAAGAACGCCATCAAGGACTCCGCGCGCGTGCTCGGATATCCGTACGCGATGGGCGACCGCCTCACCAAGGCCATGCCCGCCGACGTCCTCGGCAAGGGCATCGACCTCTCCGGCATCACCGACCCCAAGCACCCGCGCTACAGCGAGGCGGGCGAGATCCGGGGGATGTACGAGAACGAACCGGACGTGAAGAAGGTCATCGACACCGCCAAGGGCGTCGAGGGCCTGGTCCGGCAGATGGGTGTGCACGCGGCCGGCGTGATCATGTCCAGCGAGCCGATCGTCGACCACGCCCCGCTCTGGACGCGGCACACCGACGGCGTGACGATCACGCAGTGGGACTACCCCCAGTGCGAGTCGCTCGGCCTGCTCAAGATGGACTTCCTGGGCCTGCGCAACCTCACCATCATGGACGACGCCGTCAAGATGGTGCGCAACGACAAGGGCATCGACCTGGAGATGCTCTCGCTCCCGCTCGACGACCCGAAGACCTTCGAACTGCTCTGCCGCGGTGAGACCCTCGGCGTCTTCCAGTTCGACGGCGGCCCGATGCGCTCGCTGCTCCGCCAGATGCAGCCCGACAACTTCGAGGACATTTCCGCCGTCTCGGCCCTGTACCGGCCGGGCCCGATGGGCATGAACTCGCACATCAACTACGCCGAGCGCAAGAACGGCCGCCAGGAGATCACGCCGATCCACCCGGAGCTCGAAGAGCCCCTGAAGGAGACGCTGGGCCTCACCTACGGCCTCATCGTGTACCAGGAGCAGGTGCAGAAGGCCGCGCAGATCATCGCGGGCTACTCACTCGGCGAAGCCGACATCCTGCGCCGCGTGATGGGCAAGAAGAAGCCCGAGGAGCTGGAGAAGAACTTCGTCCTCTTCCAGGCGGGCGCCCGGAAGAACGGCTACTCGGACGCCGCGATCCAGGCCCTGTGGGACGTCCTGGTCCCGTTCGCCGGATACGCGTTCAACAAGGCGCACTCCTCCGCGTACGGCCTCGTCACCTACTGGACCGCCTACCTGAAGGCGAACTACCCGGCCGAGTACATGGCCGCGCTGCTCACCTCGGTCAAGGACGACAAGGACAAGTCGGCCGTCTATCTGAACGAGTGCCGCCGCATGGGCATCAAGGTCCTCCCGCCGAACGTGAACGAGTCGGTGCACAACTTCGCCGCCCAGGGCGACGATGTGATCCTCTTCGGCCTGGAAGCCGTGCGCAACGTCGGCACGAACGTGGTGGACTCGATCATCCGCTCACGCAAGGCGAAGGGGAAGTTCACCTCCTTCCCCGACTACCTCGACAAGGTCGAGGCCACCGCCTGCAACAAGCGCACCACGGAATCGCTCATCAAGGCCGGCGCCTTCGACACGATGGGGCACACCCGCAAGGGCCTCACCGCGCAGTACGAGCCGATGATCGACAACGTCGTCGCGGTCAAGCGCAAGGAGGCCGAGGGGCAGTTCGACCTCTTCGGGGGGATGGGCGACGAGTCCGCCGGCGACGAGCCGGGCTTCGGGCTCGACGTGGAGTTCTCCGAGGACGAGTGGGAGAAGACGTACCTGCTCGCCCAGGAGCGGGAGATGCTCGGCCTGTACGTCTCCGACCACCCGCTGTTCGGCCTTGAGCACGTGCTCTCCGACAAGGCGGACGCGGGCATCGGGCAGCTCACCGGTGGTGACTTCTCCGACGGGTCCGTCGTCACCATCGGCGGCATCATCTCCGGCCTCCAGCGCAAGATGACCAAGCAGGGCAACGCCTGGGCGATCGCCACCGTCGAGGACCTGGCCGGCTCCATCGAGTGCATGTTCTTCCCGGCGACGTACCAGCTGGTGTCGACCCAACTGGTCGAGGACGCCGTGGTGTTCGTCAAGGGACGCCTCGACAAGCGCGAGGACGTGCCGCGCCTCGTCGCGATGGAGCTCCAGGTCCCCGACCTGTCGAACGCGGGCGCCAACGCGCCGGTGGTGATCACCATCCCGACCGTCAAGGTGAGCCCGCCGATGGTCACCCGGCTCGGCGAGGTCCTCAGCCACCACCGGGGCAACAGCGAGGTGCGGATCAAGCTCCAGGGGGCGCAGAAGACCACCGTGCTGCGGCTCGACCGGCACCGCGTGAAGCCGGACCCGGCGCTCTTCGGCGATCTCAAGGTGCTGCTCGGCCCGTCCTGCCTCACGGGGTGAGGGGCCCGCGGACCGGTCCGCACGTGCCCGGCAGGACCGCACGCGCCCGGCAGGCCAAAGACAGACTCTGAGAGCCTGTGTCATGAGGGGCGCATCCGTCACCGGGTGCGCCCCTCATGTGTGCCTCAATACGCGTCAGTTGCCTCAGTTGTGACCGAAGCGACGCTGGTGCTTACGGGCAACATCCGCCGGGCTGCCCTGGGCCTGCGACTGCAAAGGCGACTGGGCCTCCGTGGCGGTCGACTTGGCCTGCTCCTGCGCCTGCTCGGCCTGCGAGGCGCGGTCCTGCTGGCTGCCCTGTCTGCGGTTCTTGTTCTTGGCCATAGTGATCTTCCTCCTGAAGGGGATCTGGGGGCCAGGTTGCGACCAGATTCACATATGGCAACAAAGTGCGCATTTCGGGGAATTACCGTGCGTCATAAGGCCCGTCGGGGAGCGAACCGCCGATGCGCCACGCCGAAGATCGAGTTCCGGCCGTTAACCTTCGCCGGGTCGGGCAGACTCGAAGGGAACCCGACGCGGACCCGCCCCCCTGATTTGGTTGCCCTCACAGGGTGTCTTCGCGGGTCTTCGAGGGAACGTCCAGAGACCTCCGGGCACTGTTCTGGAACCACCAGGCACGTCGCACTGTTCTGGAACCTCCGGGCACGCCAGGGAACCTCCAGGGAAAGAGGGTGGACCGCGTGGATCGCTGCATCGTCCTGGTGGACGCCGGGTATCTGCTGGGTGCCGCCGCGAGCCTCCTCGCCGGCGAGCCGTCCAGGTCACGGATCACCGTCGACCACACCGCCCTCATCCAGGGCCTGCGCGAGCGCGCGGAAGCGGACACCGAGCGCCCCCTGCTGCGCATCTACTGGTTCGACGGCGCCCCCGACCGGGTGCCGCAGCCCGAGCACCGGCGGCTGCGCGTCATGCCGCGCGTGACGGTCCGGCTCGGCGCCCTGACCCGCAGCGACGGACGGTGGGCGCAGAAGGGCGTGGACGCCGCGATGCACGCGGAGCTCACCGAACTGGCCCGCAACCGCGCCTGCTCCGACGTGGTGCTCGTCACCGGCGACGGCGATCTGCTGCCCGGCATGATGGCCGCCAAGGAGCACGGCGTCGCCGTCCACCTCTGGGCCGTGCAGGCCGCCGACGGCGACTACAACCAGTCCGAGGACCTGGTCGCCGAGGCCGACGAGCGCCGCGTGCTCGACCGGGCCTGGATCACCGAGGCCGTCCGCCCCAAGGAGCTCACCGGCAGCTGCGCGCCGCCGCCCGTGCCGCGCCCCGAGATCGCCGCGATCCTCTCCGCGCCGCTGCCGGAGTCCGCGCTCGCCGCCGCCGCGCAGCACGCCGAGGCGGAAGGCCCCGAACGGCACGCCGAACCCGCCGCCAACGGGCGGCAGGACGGCGAGCACCGCATCTCCGCGGCGGCCGCCAAGGGCGTGCCCACCCCCAAGGACCTGGCCGCGCTGCGCGGCCCCGGCACCCAGGCCGCCCAGCCCCCCGCCAACGCGACGCTGCGCTGGTCCTCCGACAAGGGCTGGGTCGAGCGCCCCGGGGGCGCGGCCGAGGGCCCCGAGGCCGCCGCCCTGCCGACCCTGGCCCAGCTGACGACGGCCGAGCAGCGCTGGGCCGACCGCGAGGAGGACATCACCACCGTCGGTGGCGACCCCTTCGAGGTCGGACAGGTGTTCGCGCGGCGCTGGATGTCGCGCCTCCCCGAACAGCACAACCTGCAGAAGCTGTCGACGATGTACCCCCGCATCCCGCACCGCGTCGACGGGGAACTGCTCCGCTACGCGGCACGCTTCGGCCTCCTCGCCCACAAGGACGACCAGATCGACGAGCACGACCGTTACGCGATCAGGGCCGGTTTCTGGCGCGAGGTCGACTCGCGGACGGCCGCCGAGCACGCGCCCGCCGGGGACCGTGCCGGTGACTGACACGGGGCGTACGGGGCGCCCCGGACGTCGCGCGTGCCCGCCGACCCCGTAGGCTCGTCCTTCGTGAGTACGCGCCCCGCACCGGCAGTCCGACAGGGACTCCGTCAGGAACACGGCAACGACGCCGTCTGCGCGGTGCGCGACCTGGTGAAGACCTATCCGGCCGCCCGCGCCCGGCGCGGCAGGCCCGCGACCCCCGAGGTCCGCGCCACCGACGGCATCGGCCTGACGGTCGAACGCGGCGAGATCTTCGGCCTGCTCGGCCCCAACGGCGCCGGCAAGTCCACCCTCGTACGCCAGCTGACCGGCCTGATGCGGCCCGACAGTGGCAGCGTCGAGATCCTCGGCCACGACATCGTGCGCCACCCCGAGCGGGCCGCCCGCATCCTCGCCTACCTGGGCCAGGAGTCCACCGCCCTCGACGAGCTGACCGTGTCGCTCGCCGTCGAGACGACGGCACGGCTGCGCGGGCTCGAACTGCCGCAGGCGCGGGCCGAGCGGGACGCCGTACTTGAGGAGCTCGACCTCACGGCGCTGGCGTCGCGGCCGCTGAAGAAGCTCTCCGGCGGGCAGCGACGGCTCGCCTGCTTCGCCACCGCCCTGGTGGGGGAGCGCCCGCTGCTCGTCCTCGACGAGCCGACCACCGGCATGGACCCCGTCGCGCGGCGCGCCGTCTGGGCGGCGATCGACCGGCGCAGGGCCGAGCGCGGGACGACGGTCGTGCTGGTCACCCACAACGTCATCGAGGCCGAGACCGTCCTCGACCGGGTCGCCGTGCTCGACCGGGGCAAGGTCATCGCCTGCGACAGCCCGGCCGGGCTGAAGGAGCAGGTCGCGGACGAGGTCAGGGTGGAGCTGGTGTGGCGGGAGCGGGCGCCGCTGCACGTCCCCGAGGTGGCCGCGCTGCGCTCCCTCGCCGTCGAGTCGGGCCGGCGCTGGTCCCTGCGCCTCGCGCCCGACGCGGCGCGGGCCGCGGTGGCGGCGGTCACCGGCGGGGCCGCGTTCGCCGCGCTCGACGACTTCACGCTGGCCACGCCCAGCCTGGAGGACGTCTACCTCGCGCTGGGCGGAAGCGGGCGGGGGCTGGTGAAGGCATGACTCTACGTGCGACTTCCGTCCACCGGGCACCGAGCGGCGGGCGAACAGACAGCTGTCCGATCAGTCCGATCAGGAGGGGCATTCGGTGAGTGCGGTTCCCTTGGAGGCCGCCGTGCGGGCCGGCACCGCCCGTGCGGAGCAGGAGGCCGGCGGGCCCGCGCCCCTCGGCCCCCCGGCCCGGCTGTTCCCGGCGCTCTGTGCCGTGTACCGGGCCCAGCTGTCCCGGGCCCGGGTCGCCCGGATCCCGCTGCTGTTCGTGGCGACCTTCCAGTCCGTCGGGATCATGATCCTGATGCGCGGCGTCGTCGACGGGGGCGGTGAGGCGCGGGCCGTGGTCGCAGGATCATCCGTGCTCGTCGTCGCGTTCGTCGCGCTCAACCTGCTCGCGCAGTACTTCGGACAGCTCCGCTCCGACGGCGGCCTCGACCACTACGCCACACTGCCCGTGCCGCCCGCCGCCGTGGTCCTCGGGGCGGCGGCCGCGTACGCCTCCTTCACGGTGCCCGGCACCTTCGTCACGGCGATCGTCGGCTGCGGGCTCTTCGGCCTGCCGCTCACCCACCTGTGGGTGCTCGTCGCGGTGATCCCGCTCGCCGGCGCCGCCCTCGCGGGGCTCGGCGCGGCCCTCGGCCTGCTCGCGCCGCGGCCCGAACTGGCCACGCTCCTCGGCCAGATGGGCATGTCGGCGGCGCTGCTGCTCGGGGTGCTTCCGGCCGACCGGATGCCCGCGCCGCTGCAGTGGGCGAGGGACCTGCTGCCCTCGACGTACGGCGTGGAGGCCTTCGCCCGTACGTTCGGTCCGGATCCGGACTGGGCCGTGGTCGCTCTCGACCTGGCGGTCTGCGCGGGCGTCGGCGTGGTCTCGCTCGCCGTCGCCACCTGGGCCTTCCGCCGGGCAGCCGTCCGATGACGCGCCGCACAGGGAGTGCTGGCACGATGTGAGGGTGACCGCACCGCTGACACCCTCACAACCGCCGCACGACCACACCCCGCATGACAGGACCGCGCACGACCGGAGCCCGTACGACCCCTGGCAGGCAGCCGCGCAGCCGCCGGGAGCGACGTCCGCGCACGGTCCTCACGGATACGAGGAGGACGGTCCCGGCATGAAGAGCGAAGTGCGGCACGCCGCGGTGATCCTGGTCGTGGTGGCCGTCAGCGGCCTGCTGCTCGGGGCGCTGTGGACATGGCTGGCGCCGCGGGTGCCGCTCATCTCCGACGGCAGGGCGGTGTACCTCAGGGACACCGAGGGCGAGCAGGCGATAGGCGTGGACGGAACGTTCACACTGCTGGCGCTCGGCTTCGGCGTCGTCTGCGGCGTCGTCGTGTTCCTGCTGCGCAAGCGCGGCGGCATCCCGCTCGTCGTCGGGCTCGCGCTCGGCAGCCTGCTCGGCGCGCTGCTCGCGTGGCGGGTCGGCATCTGGCTCGGTCCCGAGACGGACGTCGTGGCGCACGCCAAGTCACTCGGCAAGGGCGTCGTCTTCGACGCGCCGCTCGAACTGAAGGCCAAGGGGACGCTCCTGGCCTGGCCGGTGGCGGCCCTTGCCGTGCACCTCGGCCTCACCGCGCTGTTCGGTCCGCGGGACCCCGAGCCGTATCCGGCGCCCTACGACGGACAGCACTACGCGGGGCCCCGCGGCGGTCACCCCGAGGGTATGAACCCCTAGCCGGTGTCCTGGGCCTAGGCGGGACGCTTCCCGTGGTTGGCCTTGCGCTTCTTCGCCCGCCACTTCCGCATGCGCGTCTTCTTCGACATGCCCTCGGTACTAGTCCCGTGCGGGGCAGGTGTCGAGGGCGCTTTCACGTCGCCGTGGGCGCCCGGCCCTACGCCCGGCCGATCGGCGCGAGTACCGCGCCGGTCAGCTCCGCCAGGTCGCCCGGCGCCAGCTCCACCTCCAGGCCGCGGCGGCCCGCCGAGACGCAGATCGTGGCGTGCGCCGACGCCGAGTCGTCCAGGACCGTGCGCAGCCGCTTGCGCTGGCCGAGCGGGGAGATGCCGCCCAGCACGTACCCCGTCGTGCGCTCGGCGGCCACCGGGTCGGCCAGCACGGCACGCTTGCCGGACACCGCGGCGGCCAGCGCCTTCAGGTCCAGGGAACCGGCCACCGGGACGACGGCCACGGTGAGCTCGCCGTCGACCTCGGCGACCAGCGTCTTGAAGACCCGGTCGGGGGAGACGCCCATGGCCTCGGCGGCCTCCTCGCCGTACGAGGGGTGGGCGGGGTCGTGCTCGTAGGCGTGGACGGTGAAGTCGGTGCCCGCGGCGGTGAGCGCCACCGTCGCCGGGGTGCCGCCGGACTGCTGCTTCTTCTGCTTCTTCGCCAAGGTGCTCGCGCCTCGTGCCTCGTGTTCGGATGCGGGCCTACGTACGTACGTGCGTCAGTTCAGGCTGGTCGTCCCGCGCGTGAGGTCCGTCGCGGGCAGCGACGGCAGGTTCCGGATGATCGCGGTCTCGGAGCGCAGCAGTCCCAGCTCGTCCCGCAGCCGAGATGCGGCGTCCGGGGCCTCGAGGAGCCGCTGCTTGGTGCCGGTGTCCAGGACGGCCGCCGCGGCGACCAGGTACGACACGACGGACGGGTCGTCGGGCAGCTCCGCGCCGGTCGACAGCGAGCGCTCCCGTGCCCCGGCCAGCCGCTTCTGGTAGGAGCGGAAGGCCCGCAGCACCCCGTCGGCCAGCGCGCCCGCGCCGTCGCCGAGCTCGTCGGGCACCTCCTCGACCTCGGCGGTGAGGAACGCGCCCGAGGCGTCGACCGAGTGGATCCGGACCCGCGTGGTGCCGGTCGCGAGGACCTCGAAGCCGCCGTCGGCGCGCTCCCTGATGGTCGCCGCGTCCGCGACGCAGCCCATGGTGTGGAAGGCCTTGAGCGGTTCTTCGCCGAAGCCCGCGGCCGGGCCGTGGTCGGGCAGCGCCGTCGGATCGGGGAGGCCGGGCGCGCTCGGCGCCACCTCCAGGCCGTCGCGGATCGCGACGACGGCGAATTGACGCTGGTCCTCCTCGGAGGTCTTGAGCAGCTCGCGCATCATGGCGCGATATCGCTCCTCGAAGACGTTCAGCGGCAGCACGAGGCCGGGAAACAGCACCGAGTTGAGCGGAAAGAGCGGAAGCCGGGTGGTCACGACCGGCAAGCCTAATGCTCGCCGGAGCGGTGCGGTCCGCGCGGAGTGCGCAGCGGCGTCATCGACGCCACTTCGATGCGTACGCCGTCGCGCAGCTCCAGGAACTGGGCGAGCGGGTCGTCGGCCATCCGGTCCCAGGGAAAGGACGTCGCGTACGGCCCGATCAGACGCAGCTGCTCCAGGGCGTCGTCCCAGCGCTCCAGGCGGACCAGGACGTACACCAGGAGGTTGCGGACCTCGGCGGGCCAGGGGTCCCCGGCCGCGTACTCCCGCGACAGGGCGATCGCGAGGTCGGCCGCCGCGTCGAGCCGCTCGCGCGGGACCTTCCCCGAAGGACTGGTGAGGTAGGCGAAGGCGGCCCGCGCGGGCAGGACCTGTATCAGCGAGCCGGGCAGCGCGTCGGCCGCGGCACGCTCGGCGAAGTCGAAGCACTCGCGGTGCGAGCCGTACCAGGCGGCCGACAGGTACTGCAGGGCGGAGGCGTGACAGCCGTAGTGGTACGAGGAGCGGCGCACCGCCTCCTCCCACAGCTGCTCGAAGACGGTGTGGGAGGCGTGGGTGCCGCGGGCGTGGTCGAGGGCGATGCGCCAGGGCACCGGGTCGCGCTGGTCGGCCTCGGCGGCGGCGTTGAGCAGCGGGCCCGCCTCGCGGAGCAGCTCGGCGCGGGCCGGTGACTCCCAGCCGCGCACGATCGCGAGCTCGGCCTTGACGAGCAGGGCGTCCGGGTCGTGCGGGCACGCGCTCAGCCAGTCGTCGAACCATTCGGGACGGGAGCGGGCGAACGCGGCCAGCCGCACGGTGTAGCGGTCGCGGTTCTCCCACTCGGCGGCCTCGCGAGTGGTGGCGAGGACCTTCGACGCGGGCCCGTAGTCGCCGCGGCCCGCGGCGACGAGCGCGGGGGCGAGCCGCTCGTCGGGCACGTCGAGGAGCACCTCGTCGTCCGGCGGCAGCCCGGTGGCAAGGCGCGGGGTGTGCCGGACCATGCGGGCGGTACGGATGAAGGCACGCAGCACCGTGCCCTCCTTTACGCCTCAACCGGCGCCGCTCGCGCGGGCTCGCCGGTCACCGTCGTGGTTGCTCGATCGTGGTCGCTGGGATGACGGTCCAGGGGCGGGGAAGGTTGCCTGCCGTCGCGTAACGGTTCGGCCGCCGGGCGCCGGATTCCGGCCGCGGGGCCCGCTCGGCGCGCCCCATCTCAGAGACAGGCTCTCAGTTGCGGCGCAGCAGCCGGGTGGCGCCCGCCGCCACCGTCGTGGCCAGGATCCAGCCGAGCAGGATCAGCACGGTCGAGAACCACTGCCAGCCGCCGTTCAGCTGCCAGGCGGTGTCCTGGCCGAGGTTGATGACGGGCAGCAGCAGGTCGAGGGAGAACAGGGCGGGGTCCCAGTTCGGGTGCTCGCCCTCGTTGATCGCCGGGTGGTCGGCGCGCGAGAACGCCACCGCGCTGACCGCCCAGAGCACGGCCATCCAGACCGCGGCCCGGCCCGGCCGGTAGCCGTAGGCCACGGTCCAGTCCTGGGCGTACCCCCAGAGCTTCGCCGCCAGCGGCAGCGTCTCGCGGCGCCGGCGCTGCTTGGCGAGGAGCACCTCGCGGGCGTCCGCGTCCTCGCCGCCGTTGCGCAGGACGGTGGCGAGCTTCTCGTACGGCTCGGGGTTGTACTCGGCCGTCGCGGCCGCCACCCAGGCCAGGCGCCGGGCGAGCGGGAAGCTGCCCTGCGGCACGAGATTCTCGTAGGTGAACCCGCCCATCTGGAGGCCGCCGGGCCCCGGCCAGCTCGCCGCCCGGTCGATGAGGTTGACGACCCTGGAGCCGGACAGCACCACCTTCCCGCACTGCGGCGCCTCGCCGAGGAAGCGCAGCTCGGGCGTCTGGACGCGGCGCAGCGAGAGCTCCTGGTCGTTGTGGAGCGTGAAGCGGGCCTGCGCGAAGTCGATGGCGTCGCCGAAGCGGCCGTCGTCCAGACGGATGCCGCCCTCGCACTCGAAGCGCTGCACGCGGGTGCCGCGGGCCGGTGTCGTGCCGCTGGTCTGCGGCGGATTGCCGACGGCCGCCGGGGTCAGGTAGAGGGTGCGCTCGACGGTCAGCTGCGGGGCGTTGAGGGCGTGCCGCCCGTACTGGTTGATGAGCTTGCTGCCGCGCAGGCTGAGCGAGACGCCGATCTTCGCGCCGCGCAGGCTCAGCTCGCCGTGCGACTCCATCATCTCGGCCTGCAGGTCCTGCCCGACGGTGAGGCCGTCGCCGGTGATGGAGCGGCTGCGCCGGTCGCGGTAGACGATGGCCTGGTTCAGGAGCAGGTCGGTGCCGATGTGGGCGTCGGTGAGGCGGATGCCGTTGTGGATCCGGCAGCGCGGCAGGTGCAGGTCGCCCTCGGTGTGCAGCCGGGCGGCCTCGACGCGGGGGATCGAGCAGTCGACGAGCCGCAGCGTGGCGAAGCGCGTCTCGGGCAGCAGCACCTCCTTCTCGAAGCGGCAGTGCTTCATCTCGGTGTACGGCACGATCGTGCCGCCCGCGAGATCGAGCACATCGGTGATCTGCACGCCCGCGAGCTTCAGCGCGGAGACCCGTCCGGCGAGCGCGGGCGGCCCGTCGAGCAGCAGCCAGCAGACGATGCGCGCCCGCACGCTGCGCTCCGGGCCCCAGGGGTGGCCGCCGTGCGGATCGTCGGCGGCGGGGTCGCCGGACCTGAGGTCGTAGACGCTGCCGTTGCGGAAGGCCTGCCACATGCCGATCTCCGCGGCGGTGAGCCCGTCCGGCGGGTCGCCGGTGGCGTCGTCGACCACTGCTTTTGTCCTCCGCTCCGAGTGCGCGTCTCTCGCACACCTGTTTCATGCCCGCTCTGTGACCGGCTGAACGCTAGTGGTGAACGCTGTCTTGCGGGGTGCATATCAGCCAGTGATACGGGCGACCGGTACGGAAAGAACGTCTGAGAGAATTGGCCATGTGATCTCTCGAATCGATCTGCGCGGCGATGCCCTCACGGAGTTTCCGTCGGGTCCCGCCCTGCGCGCCCTGCTGCCCCGTGCCGACTTCGACGTCGCGGCCGCCCTGGAGAAGGTGCGGCCCATCTGCGAGGACGTGCATCATCGTGGCGACGCGGCCCTGATCGACTACGCGGAGAAGTTCGACGGCGTCCGCCTGGACCAGGTGCGGGTGCCCGCCGCCGCCCTCACGGAGGCCCTCGACGGTCTCGACCCGGCCGTGCGCGCGGCCCTGGAGGAGTCCATCCGCCGCGCCCGCGCCGTCCACCGCGAGCAGCGCCGCGCCCCGCACACCACGCAGGTCGTGCCGGGCGGCTCGGTCACCGAGAAGTGGGTGCCCGTCGAGCGCGTCGGCCTGTACGCGCCGGGCGGCCGGTCCGTCTACCCCTCGTCCGTGATCATGAACGCGGTCCCGGCGCAGGAGGCGGGCGTCGAGTCGATGGCGCTCGCGTCCCCGCCCCAGGCCGATTTCGGCGGCCTTCCGCACCCGACGATCCTCGCCGCCTGCGCGCTCCTCGGCATCGACGAGGTGTACGCGGTCGGCGGCGCCCAGGCCGTCGCGATGTTCGCGTACGGCACCGAGTCCTGCGCCCCCGCCAACATGGTGACCGGCCCCGGCAACATCTGGGTCGCCGCCGCCAAGCGCTACTTCACCGGCCGCATCGGCATCGACACCGAGGCGGGCCCGACCGAGATCGCGGTCCTCGCCGACGACACCGCCGACCCGGCGCACGTCGCGTCCGACCTGATCAGCCAGGCCGAGCACGACCCGCTCGCGGCCGCGGTCCTCGTCACCGACTCCCTCGCGCTCGCCGACGCGGTCGAGAAGGAGCTGGCGCCGCAGGTCGCCGCCACCAAGCACGTCGAGGACCGGATCGTGCCCGCGCTGAGCGGCCGCCAGTCCGCGATCGTCCTGGTCGACGGCCTGGAGCAGGGCCTTCGGGTCGTCGACGCGTACGGCGCCGAGCACCTGGAGATCCAGACCGCGGACGCCACCGCCGTGGCGCAGCTCGTGAAGAACGCGGGCGCGATCTTCGTCGGCCCGTGGTCCCCGGTCTCCCTCGGCGACTACTGCGCGGGCTCCAACCACGTCCTGCCGACCGGTGGCTGCGCCTGCCACTCATCGGGGCTCAGCGTCCAGTCGTTCCTGCGCGGCATCCACATCGTGGACTACTCCCGCGAGGCCCTCGCCGACGTCGCCCACCACGTCGTGACGCTCGCAGAGGCGGAGGACCTGCCGGCGCACGGCGCGGCCGTGAAGGCGCGGTTCGACTGGAAGGTGCCGGGCCAGTGAGCGACGTACGCATCGACGACCTGCCGGTCCGCGACGAACTGCGCGGCAAGTCCCCCTACGGCGCGCCCCAGCTCGACGTCCCCGTGCGCCTGAACACCAACGAGAACCCCTACCCGCTCCCCGAGCCGCTCGTCGAGCGCATCGCCGAGCGGGTCCGCGAGGCCGCCCGCGACCTCAACCGCTACCCCGACCGGGACGCCGTCGAGCTGCGCACCGAGCTGGCCCGCTACCTCACCCGCACCGCGGGCCACGAGGTCACCCTCGCCAACGTCTGGGCGGCCAACGGCTCGAACGAAGTCATCCAGCAGCTCCTGCAGACCTTCGGCGGCCCGGGGCGCACGGCCATCGGTTTCGAGCCCTCGTACTCGATGCACGGCCTCATCGCCCGCGGCACCGGCACCGGCTGGCTCTCGGGCCCGCGCCACGACGACTTCTCGATCGACGAGGAGGCCGCGCGCCGGGCCATCGCCGCGCACCGGCCCGACGTCGTCTTCATCACCACGCCCAACAACCCCACGGGCAACGCCGTCCCCGCCGAGACCGTCCTCGCGCTGTACGAGGCCGCGCAGGCCGCCAAGCCGTCGATCGTGGTCGTCGACGAGGCGTACGTCGAGTTCAGCCACGGCGACTCGCTGCTCCCGCTGATCGAGGGCCGGCCGAACCTCGTCGTCTCGCGCACCATGTCGAAGGCGTTCGGCGCGGCCGGGCTGCGCCTCGGCTACCTCGCCGCCCACCCGGCGGTCGTCGACGCGGTGCAGCTGGTGCGCCTGCCGTACCACCTGTCGGCCGTCACCCAGGCCACCGCGCTGGCCGCCCTCGAACACACCGACACGCTCCTGAAGTACGTGGAGCAGCTCAAGGGCGAGCGTGACCGCCTCGTCACCGAGCTGCGCGCGCTGGGGTACGAGGTGACCGACTCCGACGCCAACTTCGTGCAGTTCGGGCGGTTCGAGGGCGAAGGGGCCTCCCACGAGGTCTGGCGGAAGATCCTCGACCGGGGCGTCCTGGTGCGGGACAACGGCGTGCCGGGATGGCTGCGCGTGTCCACCGGAACCCCCGACGAAAACGACGCGTTCCTCGATGCGGTACGCGAACTCAAAAAGGAGCGAGACGCATGAGCCGCGTAGGACGGGTCGAGCGCACCACCAAGGAGACGTCGGTCGTCGTCGAGATCGACCTCGACGGCACCGGCAAGGTCGACGTGTCGACCGGGGTCGGCTTCTACGACCACATGCTCGACCAGCTCGGCCGCCACGGCCTCTTCGACCTCACGGTCAAGACCGAGGGCGACCTGCACATCGACTCCCACCACACCATCGAGGACACCGCGCTCGCGCTCGGCGCCGCCTTCAGGCAGGCGCTCGGCGACAAGGTGGGCATCTACCGCTTCGGCAACTGCACGGTCCCGCTCGACGAGTCGCTCGCCCAGGTGACGGTCGACCTGAGCGGCCGCCCGTACCTCGTGCACACCGAGCCCGAGAAGATGGCGCCGATGATCGGCGAGTACGACACGACGATGACCCGGCACATCCTGGAGTCCTTCGTGGCGCAGGCGCAGATCGCCCTGCACGTGCACGTGCCCTATGGGCGCAACGCCCACCACATCGTGGAGTGCCAGTTCAAGGCCCTGGCCCGCGCGCTGCGTTACGCGTCCGAGCGCGACCCGCGCGCGGTCGGCATCCTCCCCTCCACGAAGGGTGCGCTGTAACCCATGACCGGTCTGAACACCATCCTGATCGTCGTCGGCCTCTTCCTGATCGGCGGCATCATCTCGTTCGTCAAGCAGGGCATGCCGAAGAGCCTCATCACGCTGCTCTCCATCGGTGCCGCGATGTGCCTGGCGGCGGGCATCATGCGGCTCGACTACTGGAACTGACGGGAGGCGTACGCGACATGAGCACTCCTCGTAAGAAAGTGGTCGTCTTCGACTACGGCTTCGGCAACGTCCGTTCCGCCGAGCGCGCCCTGGCGCGTGCGGGAGCCGACGTCGAGATCACCCGCGACTACGACACGGCCATGGGCGCCGACGGCCTGCTCGTGCCGGGCGTCGGCGCCTTCGCCGCCTGCATGAAGGGGCTCAGGGAGGCGCGCGGCGACTGGATCGTCGGCCGGCGCCTGGCCGGCGGCCGCCCCGTCATGGGCATCTGCGTGGGCATGCAGATCCTCTTCGAGCGCGGCATCGAGCACGGCGTGGAGACCGAGGGCCTGGACGAGTGGCCCGGCACGGTCGAGCCGCTGAAGGCCGAGATCGTCCCGCACATGGGCTGGAACACCGTCCAGGCCTCCGCCGGGTCCCCGCTCTTCAAGGGTCTCGACGACGACGCCCGCTTCTACTTCGTGCACTCCTACGCCGTGCACGGCTGGTCCCTCGAAGTGGCGAACCCGGCGATGCGCGCCCCGTACGTGCACTGGTCCACGCACGGCGAGCCGTTCGTGGCCGCCGTCGAGAACGGCGCGCTGAGCGCCACCCAGTTCCACCCCGAGAAGTCCGGCGACGCCGGCGCCCAGCTCCTCACCAACTGGATCGGAACCCTGTGAGCATCCTCGAACTCCTTCCCGCCGTCGACGTCCGCGACGGCCAGGCCGTACGTCTCGTCCACGGCGAGTCCGGCTCGGAGACCTCCTACGGCTCCCCGCTGGAGGCCGCCCTCGCCTGGCAGCGGGCGGGCGCCGAGTGGCTGCACCTGGTCGACCTGGACGCGGCGTTCGGGACCGGCGACAACCGGGAGCTGATCGCCGAGGTCGCCGGGAGCATCGCGGGTGACGGCGTCAAGGTCGAGCTGTCCGGCGGCATCCGCGACGACGCCTCGCTGGCCGCCGCCCTCGCCACCGGCTGCACCCGCGTCAACCTCGGCACGGCCGCCCTGGAGACCCCGGAGTGGGTCGCCAAGGTCATCGCCGAGCACGGCGACAAGATCGCGGTCGGCCTCGACGTGCGCGGCACGACGCTGCGCGGCCGCGGCTGGACCCGCGACGGCGGCGACCTCTACGAGACCCTGACGCGCCTGGACGCCGAGGGCTGCGCGCGCTACGTCGTCACCGACATCGCCAAGGACGGCACGCTCCAGGGCCCCAACCTGGAGCTCCTGCGCAACGTCTGCGCGGCCACGGACCGGCCCGTCGTGGCGTCGGGCGGTGTCTCCTCGCTGGACGACCTGCGCGCCATCGCCGAGCTCGTCCCGCTCGGCGTCGAGGGCGCGATCGTCGGCAAGGCGCTGTACGCGAAGGCGTTCACCCTCGAAGAGGCGCTCGCCGCGGTGGCGTCGTCATGAGCGACGTCGTACGCCGGGTGGGCTCGGGCGGCCCGTGGGAGGACGCCATCGGCTACTCCCGCGCCGTCGAGCTGCCCAACGGCCTCGTCCTGGTCTCCGGCTGCACCTCCGTGGTGAACGGCGTCATCGACGCGGGCACCCCGTACGAGCAGACGGTCAACGCCTTCCGGACCGCGTTCGACGCGCTGAAGAAGCTCGGCCTCGGCCGAGAGCACGTCGTCCGCACCCGGATGTACCTGACCCACGCGCGGGACGTCGAAGAGGTGGGCCGCGCCCACAAGGAGCTCTTCGACGACGTACGGCCCGCCGCGTCGATGCTGATCGTCTCCGGCTTCATCGACCCGAGCCTCGTCGTCGAGGTCGAGGTCGAGGCGTACCGGGGAGCCGAGGCGTCATGACACTCTCCGTACGCGTCATCCCCTGCCTCGACGTGGACAACGGCCGCGTCGTCAAGGGCGTCAACTTCCAGAACCTGCGCGACGCGGGCGACCCCGTCGAGATGGCCAAGGTGTACGACGCCGAGGGCGCCGACGAGCTCACCTTCCTGGACATCACCGCCTCCTCCGGCGACCGCGAGACCACGTACGACGTGGTCCGCCGCACCGCCGAGCAGGTCTTCATCCCGCTCACGGTGGGCGGCGGCGTCCGCACCGCCGAGGATGTCGACAAGCTGCTGCGCGCGGGCGCGGACAAGGTGGGCGTGAACACCGCGGCCATCGCGCGGCCCGAGCTGATCCGGGAGATCGCGGAGCGGTTCGGGCGTCAGGTGCTCGTCCTCTCGGTGGACGCCCGGCGCACCGCGTCGGGCTCCTTCGAGGTCACCACCCACGGCGGCCGCAGGTCCGCAGGGATCGACGCCGTCGAATGGGCACACCGGGCGGCCGAGCTTGGCGCGGGCGAGATCCTGCTCAACTCGATGGACGCCGACGGCACGAAGGACGGCTACGACATCGAGATGATCGAGGCGGTCCGCAAGCACGTCACCGTTCCGGTCATCGCCTCCGGCGGCGCGGGCAGGCTCGAGCACTTCCCACCCGCCATCGCGGCGGGCGCGGACGCGGTGCTCGCGGCATCGGTCTTCCACTTCGGCGATCTGCGGATCGGCGAGGTCAAGGGGACGCTGCGCGAGGCCGGGTACCCGGTCCGGTAGACGAACTCTCCGCCGCCACGGCCTTCGGGCCGTGGCGGCGTTCTCTTGCCGAGATGCGAAAGATGTGTTGCGAAAGATCTGTTGCGCAATCATTCTTTCGTACCTACGTTGGGGGCATGGAGAACCGTCGCCGGATCACGGACATCGGCACCCTCAAGGCCTTCGGCCACCCGCTGCGGCTGAAGCTGTACAGCGCCCTGCGCGTGGCAGGCCCCGCGACCGCCTCGCAACTGGCCGCACAGGCCGACGAGGTCGTCTCGCTCGTCAGCTACCACCTGCGCAAGCTCGCCGAGCACGGCCTCATCGAGGAGGCCGGGACGCAGAGCGAGGATGGGCGGGAGCGGTGGTGGCAGGCGGCACAGGACACCCTCAGCTTCCGGCACGAGGACTTCAAGGACACCCCGGAGGGGGCCGCCACGCACGCGGCCGTCGTCCGCGGCCTGCTCGCCCACCGCAGGGAGCAGTACGAGACCTACCTGGACCAGCAGGCGGCCTGGGGCGCCGAGTGGCGCACCGCGGCGGACCAGTCGGACTTCCTCGCCCGCCTCAACCCCGCCGAACTCACCCGGCTCAACGCCGAGATCCACGCGCTGGTCATGAAGTACGAGGAGCAGGGCAAGGCCGCCGAAGCGGCGGGCGACACCGAGGGGCGCGAGAACGTCGCCGTCCACCTGGCCAGCTTCCCCTTCCGGATCTGAGCGGCCGACCCGTGACCGCCGCGACACCGCTCGCCCCGGCCGAACGCCCCGCCCACCGCGACACCAACGTCCTGCGCTGGCTGAGCGCCTACACCGCCTCGATGGTCGGCGACGGCGTCTACTTCATCGCCCTCTCCTGGGCCGCGACCGCCGGCGGAAGCGCCGCGCAGGCCGGTCTGGTCCTCGCCGCCGGAGCCGTCCCCCGCGCCGCCCTCATGCTCGGCGGGGGAGTCGTCGCCGACCGCTTCGGACCGCGCCGCGTGGTCATCGCCAGCGACGCGGTGCGCTGCGCCGTGATCCTCTCCGCCGCCCTGCTGCTCCTCCTGACCACGCCCGCGATCTGGCTGCTCACCGCCCTCGCACTGGTCTTCGGCGCGGTCGACGCGCTCTTCCTGCCGAGCGTCGGCGCGCTGCCGCCGCGCATCACCCGGCGCGGACAGCTGGGCCGGGTGCAGGGCATGCGGGGACTCGCGCAGCGCATCGCCACCGTGGCCGCGGCACCCCTGGGCGGCCTCGCCGTCGCGCTCGGCGGCCCGGCGGCCGCGTTCGGCGCGGCAGGCGCGCTGTTCGCCCTCTCGCTGGCGCTCCTGACAGCCGTACGTCTGCGCCCGCTGCCCACCACCACCACCGCCGCCGCCGCCGACGACGAGGCGGCGGCGGCGGCGCGCGGCGGCCCGCCCGGACGCCAACTCGCCGACGGACTGCGGTACATCCGCGGCCACCGCGTGCTCGGCCCGCTGATCCTCGTGGCGGCGGTGATGGAGCTGGGCTTCTCCGGCCCCGCCAACATCGGCCTGGTGCTGCTCGCCGACGAGCGCGGCTGGGGCGCCGTCGGCATGGGGTGGATCGTCGCGGGCTTCGGCGCCGGAGCGGGTCTCTCCGCCCTCCTGCTCACCGTGCGCGGGCGCATACCGAGGGCCGGGGCGGTGCAGTCCTGCGGCGTCCTCGCCGGCTCGGCAGCCCTGGCCTGGATCGGCTTCGCGCCCTCGGTCGCGACGGCCACCGCGGGCGGGCTCTGCGTCGGCCTGTGCATCGGCCTCGGCGGCGCCCTGATCGGCGCGCTCACGCAGACCGTCGCGGACCCCGCCTACCTCGGCCGCGTCACCAGCGTGGCCGCCCTCTTCAGCATGGGCATGGCCCCGCTCTGCTACCCGGTCGTCGGCGCCGCGATCGGCGCGTGGGGCATCGAACCGGTCTACGCGGCCTGCGCGGCGCTGTGCGCGACAGGCGGCCTCATCGGCCTCTGCTCAACGCCCCTGCGCCGCGCCGAACTCCCGCGCTGACGCGGCTCCTCCACCGACGCCGACGCGGCCTCTCAGAGCCCCAGCCGCTTCGTCTCGTGCAGGGCGGCGATCGCGTCCTTGTCACCGTCGAGACCGACGTCCGCGACCTCCTGCCTGCCGTACGCGAACAGCAGCAGCTCCGCGGGATCACCGGTCACCGTCACCACAGGAGCTCCCCGGTGCGCCACCACCGTCTGGCCGTCGGGACGGCGCAGGACCAGGCCCACCGGCGCCTTGCGGCCCACCAGGCGGGCCGTGCGCTCCAGACGGGACCACAGGGCGTCCGAGAAGACCGGGTCGAGCACGCGCGGCGTCCAGCCGGCCCGCGCGCGGCGCACGTCCTCGGTGTGGATGTAGAACTCGACGGCGTTCGACGCCTCGTCGATCTGCTTGAGCGAGAAGGGCGAGAACCGCGGCGGACCCGTTCTGATGAGCTGGATCAGCTCGTCGTACGGCTTCGCGGAGAACTCGGCCTGCACCCGCTCCAGGCGCCCGGCCAGCTGTTTGATCAGCAGCCCGCCCGCCGCGTCCGCGCGGCGTTCGCGCACCACGATGTGGGCCGCGAGGTCACGGGTCTTCCAGCCCTCGCAGAGGGTGGGCGCCCCGGGGCCCTCCGCCTCCAACAGATCGGCGAGGAGAAGTCGTTCACGCTTCGCATGGGTCGACATGACAGCCAGCCTACGACCGCGGCACCGGTCCGCCCAGTGGACGGCCATCAGAAGCCCCGCCGACGCGCGGCACAATGGGCCCATGACCAGCGTTCCGCCGCCCAGCAGCAACCTCGCCCCGGAGATCGCCGCGCGCCTCAGGCGCAGCGCCGACGGTCTCGTCCCCGCCATCGCCCAGCAGTACGACACCGGTGAGGTGCTGATGCTCGGCTGGATGGACGACGAGGCGCTGCACCGCACCCTCACCACGGGCCGCTGCACCTACTGGTCCCGCAGCCGCCAGGAGTACTGGGTCAAGGGCGACACGTCCGGCCACTTCCAGTACGTCAAGGAAGTGGCGCTCGACTGCGACGCGGACACCGTCCTCGTCCAGGTCGACCAGGTCGGCGCCGCCTGCCACACCGGCACCCGCACCTGCTTCGACACCGACGTGCTGCCCGTCCTCCGCGTGCCCGGCGCCGACGCGCCCGGTCAGTAGGGTCTGCTGCCATGGACCTCGAGACCTTCCGCAAGCTGGCCTGTGACCGCCGCGTCATCCCCGTCGGCCGCAAGCTCCTCGCGGACGGCGACACCCCCGTGGGCCTCTACCGCAAGCTCACCGCGGAACGCCCCGGCACCTTCCTCCTGGAGTCCGCGGAGAACGGCCGCGCCGGGGCCCTGTGGTCCCGCTACTCCTTCGTGGGCGTCCGCAGCGCCGCCACCCTCACCGTCCGCGACGGCGAGGCCCACTGGCTGGGCACCCCGCCCGTCGGCGTACCCACCTCCGGCGACCCGCTCGAAGCCCTGCGCGCCACCATCGGCATACTGCACACCCCGCGCGACGTGGTCAGCGCCCACGGCCTGCCGCCCTTCACCGGCGGCATGGTCGGCTACCTCGGCTACGACATCGTGCGCCGCCTGGAGAAGATCGGCCCCGGCGAGCGGGACGACCTGCGGCTCCCCGAGCTGACCATGCTCCTCACCAGCGACCTCGCCGTCCTCGACCACTGGGACGGCTCGGTCCTGCTGATCGCCAACGCGATCAACCACAACGACCTCGACACCGGCGTCGACGAGGCCTACGCCGACGCCGTGGCCCGCCTCAACGTCATGGAGGCCGACCTCTCCCGGCCGCTCTCCCAGCCCCCGGCCGCCCTGCCGCCCTCCGAGCTCCCCGAGTACACCGCCCTGTGGGGCGGCCCCCAGTACCAGGACGCCGTCGAGGACATCAAGGAACGCATCCGGGCCGGCGAGGCCTTCCAGGTCGTGCCCTCGCAGCGCTTCGAGACCCCGTGCACCGCGAGCGCCCTCGACGTCTACCGCGTGCTGCGGGCCACCAACCCCTCGCCGTACATGTACCTGTTCCGCTTCGACGGATTCGACGTCGTCGGCTCATCGCCCGAGGCCCTCGTCAAGGTCGAGGACGGCCGCGCCATGGTCCACCCCATCGCGGGGACCCGGCACCGCGGCGCGACGCCGCAGGAGGACCAGGCGCTCGCCGACGAACTGCTCGCCGACCCCAAGGAGCGCGCCGAGCACCTGATGCTCGTCGACCTCGGCCGCAACGACCTGGGCCGGGTCTGCGAGCCGGGCTCCGTCGAGGTCGTCGACTTCATGTCCATCGAGAAGTACTCCCACGTCATGCACATCGTCTCCACGGTCACCGGCCGCGTCGCCGCCGACCGCACCGCCTTCGACGTGCTCACCGCGTGCTTCCCGGCCGGCACCCTCTCCGGCGCCCCCAAACCCCGCGCGATGCAGATCATCGACGAGCTTGAGCCGTCCCGGCGCGGCCTCTACGGCGGCTGCGTCGGCTACCTGGACTTCGCGGGCGACTCCGACACCGCCATCGCCATCCGCACCGCCCTGCTCCGCGACGGCACGGCATACGTGCAGGCCGGAGCCGGGGTCGTCGCCGACTCCGACCCCGTCGCCGAGGACACCGAGTGCCGCAACAAGGCCGCCGCCGTGCTGCGCGCCATCCACACGGCGAACCGGCTGCACGACAGTTCGAGCCGTGAGGGATAGTGGACAGGTGACTTCTGCCGTACCACCGCCCCGTACCGAGGCCGAACCCGAGAGCCGGGCCCAGCGCAGCAGCAGGCGCAGCATCGCCGCGGCGCTGCTGCTCGGCGCCGTCGGCGCCGCCCTCGCGCTGCTCGCCTCCCGACAGGACTGGGCCCACGGCACCGCGTCGGTGGCCGGTGGCCAACTGCCGCTGTCCGCCAAGGGCAGCGACGTCACCGGCGTGCCAGCGGCCCTCGCCATAGTCGGCCTCGCCGCCCTCGTCGCCGTCTTCGCGGTCCGCCGCACCGGACGCGTCCTGGTCTCCCTGCTGCTCACGCTCAGCGGCGGGGGCATCGTGGCCGCCGCCCTGCTCGGCGCGGACGACAGCGGCGCCCTCGACGAGAAGGCCGCGACGGCCGCCGGCGACACCGCCGCCACCATCGGCGGCCTCTCCCACACCGGCTGGCCGTACGCCGCCGCCGCCGCGGGCGTGCTGATCCTGCTCGCCGGGCTGCTCGCGCTCACGTACGGCCGTTCCTGGCCCGCGATGTCGGGACGCTACGAACGCGACGGCACCCCGGCCCCCCGCAAGGCCCGCCGGGCCGTCGACCCTGAGCGGCCCGAGGAGCTGTGGAAGGCCCTCGACCGCGGCGAGGACCCGACGCGCGGAACATGACCCCCCGCGCTCGGGGCACCCGCGCGCGTACGGGACAATGTGACCGACCGTCGGACGCGTGGCGGGCTTCCCACCCACCGCCGCGCACAGAGCAACGAGGAGCACATCAATGGCGGGCAGCCACGGACACACCCCGGCCGCTTGGACCGGATCCATCATCGCCTTCATCGGCTTCTGCGTCGCGGGCGCCTTCATGGTGATGGCCAACGTCCCCGGCTTCTGGGCCGGCATGGCCGTCATCGCCATCGGCGGCCTCGTGGGCGGTGCCATGCGCATGGCGGGCCTGGGCTCGGAGAAGCGTCCGCAGCGCCGGGCCGCCGGCTCCGAGAGCTGACCTCGCCGTACGGACAAGAGGCGGACCGGCAGGCGCCGGGGCCGCCTCTTTCGCGTCCGCGGGCGCCGGGTCCCCGGCCGGGCCGCCGGGCGACGCGCCCGGGCGCGCGGCACAATGCACGGGTGACCGCCGAACCCGGGAGCGCCGCGCCCGCCGCCCTGACCCGCCTGCTCGTTCCCGCCGGTGTGCTCGCCTCGGTCCTCGGCGCCTTCGCCTACGTCGGCGCCGTCGACCCGAACGAACCCGGCCACTACCCCGCCTGCCCGCTGCTGCGCCTCACCGGCATCTGGTGCCCGGGCTGCGGCGGCCTGCGCAGCGCCCACGCCGTCGCCCACGGCGATCTCGCGGCGGCCCTCGGCGCCAACGCGCTCGCCGTCGCCGGATACGCCCTCTTCGCCGTGGTGTGGACCGCCTGGGTGCTCGGGGCCGTGCGCGGACGGCCCCTGCGAATCAATGCCGGACCCCTTCAGCTGTGGGGTTTCGGAGTCCTCGTCACGCTCTTCACCGTGGTCCGCAATCTGCCGTTCGGGTCATGGCTGCATCCCTGAAACCGCAGGCCGCGAGGGGTTGCCGCGGTCCAGGTCGTGGGACGGGTGTCAACCGGATGCGGGGGCTTCGCCCTCCTGCGGATACCATCGCAGTGACCAGCTTGAACGTCAGCTCAACCGTCAGGGAAGGGGGCCGCTCGCGTGAGTGTGCTCGACGAGATCATCGACGGAGTCCGTGCCGACCTCGCGGAGCGGCAGGCACGCGTCAGCCTCGACGAGCTCAAGGAGCGTGCGGCCAAGGCTCCCGCGGCCAAGGACGGCGCGGCGGCCCTGCGCGGCGACGGCGTCAAGGTCATCTGCGAGGTGAAGCGCTCCAGCCCCTCCAAGGGCGCGCTCGCCGCGATCGCCGACCCGGCGGGTCTCGCCGCCGACTACGAGGCGGGCGGCGGCGCCGTCATCTCCGTACTCACCGAGGAGCGCCGCTTCGGCGGCTCGCTCGCCGACCTGGAGGCCGTCCGGGCCAAGGTCGACATCCCGGTGCTCCGCAAGGACTTCATCGTCACCTCGTACCAGCTGTGGGAGGCCAGGGCGTACGGCGCCGACCTCGCGCTGCTCATTGTGGCCGCCCTGGAGCAGCCCGCCCTGGAATCCCTCATCGAGCGTGCCGAATCGATCGGCCTCACGCCCATCGTCGAGGTGCACGACGAGGACGAGGCGGATCGTGCCGTGGACGCGGGCGCCCGGGTCATCGGCGTCAACAACCGCGACCTGAAGACCCTGAAGGTCGACCGCTCCACCTTCGAGCGCATCGCGCCCGAGCTGCCGGACAGCGTGGTCAAGATCGCCGAGTCCGGTGTGCGCGGCCCGCACGACCTGATCGCCTTCGCCAACGCGGGCGCCGACGCGGTGCTCGTGGGCGAGTCCCTGGTGACCGGCGGCAACCCGCGGGCCGCCGTCTCCGACCTGGTCGCCGCGGGCACCCACCCGGCCCTCCGCCACGGACGGGGCTGACCCTCCTCATGGCCATCTCCGCCCGCCTCGCACCCGGCTGCCGCCCCCGCGGCTGCCGGGCGCCCGCGCGGCGCGTGCGGGGCCGGCGGGTGCGGTACCACATCGGTGCGGAGCCGGGCCAGATCCCCGGGATGCGATGGCGACGGCGCCCTGAGCGCCGACCGAGCTGAGGGCGCCCCTTCAGGGGCGCGGGGAACTGCGCGACCAGCCCACGCCGGGCGATGGTCGCGACGGAACCTGCTCCAGCTACGGCGACCGGGCGATCTCATGCCATACGCCAGCGTCAGCCATTGCGAGGTTTCCGCATGTCAAGCGAGTACTTCATCCCCGACCCGGAGGGTCAAATCCCCAGCGCCGAAGGGTACTTCGGCGCGTTCGGCGGCAAGTTCATCCCGGAGGCCCTCGTCGCCGCCGTGGACGAGGTCGCCGTCGAGTACGACAAGGCCAAGAGCGACCCCGAGTTCGCCCGCGAGCTCGACGACCTCCTGGTCAACTACACGGGCAGGCCCAGCAGCCTCACCGAGGTCCCCCGCTTCGCCGAGCACGCCGGCGGCGCCCGCGTGTTCCTCAAGCGCGAGGACCTGAACCACACCGGCTCGCACAAGATCAACAACGTGCTCGGCCAGGCCCTGCTCACCAGGCGCATGGGCAAGACCCGCGTCATCGCCGAGACCGGCGCGGGACAGCACGGCGTCGCCACGGCCACCGCCTGCGCGCTCTTCGGCCTCGAATGCACCATCTACATGGGCGAGATCGACACCGAGCGCCAGGCCCTGAACGTGGCCAGGATGCGGATGCTCGGCGCCGAGGTCGTCGCCGTGAAGTCCGGCAGCCGCACCCTCAAGGACGCCATCAACGAGGCGTTCCGCGACTGGGTCGCCAACGTGGACCGCACCCACTACCTCTTCGGGACCGTCGCGGGCCCGCACCCCTTCCCCGCCATGGTCCGCGACTTCCACCGCGTCATCGGCGTCGAGGCCAGGCGGCAGATCCTGGAGCGCGCCGGACGCCTGCCGGACGCCGCCGTGGCCTGCGTGGGCGGCGGCTCCAACGCCATCGGCCTCTTCCACGCCTTGATCCCGGACGCCGGTGTCCGCCTCATCGGCTGCGAGCCCGCCGGGCACGGCGTCGAGACCGGCGAGCACGCGGCCACGCTGACCGCGGGCGAGCCGGGCATCCTGCACGGCTCCCGGTCGTACGTCCTCCAGGACGAGGAGGGCCAGATCACCGAGCCCTACTCGATCTCCGCGGGCCTCGACTACCCCGGCATCGGCCCCGAGCACGCCTACCTCAAGGACAGCGGCCGCGGCGAGTACCGCGCGGTCACCGACGACGCCGCCATGCAGGCCCTGCGCCTGCTCTCGCGCACCGAGGGCATCATCCCGGCCATCGAGAGCGCCCACGCGCTCGCCGGTGCGCTCGACGTCGGCAAGGAGCTCGGCAAGGACGGCCTGATCGTCGTCAACCTCTCCGGGCGGGGCGACAAGGACATGGACACGGCCGCGCGCTACTTCGGCCTGTACGACACGGACGCCGCCGTCGAGGCGGACGCGGCAGCCACCGCGGAGATCGAGGGGGACGCCAAGTGAGCGGCAACATCCAGCTGTTGGACGAGACCCTCGCGGCCGCGAAGGCCGAGGGGCGCGCCGCCCTCATCGCCTACCTGCCCGCCGGGTTCCCGACCGTCGACGGCGGCATCGCGGCGGTCAAGGCCGCCTTCGAGGGCGGCGCCGACGTGGTCGAGGTCGGTCTGCCGCACTCCGACCCGGTGCTCGACGGCCCGGTCATCCAGACCGCCGACGACATCGCACTCAAGGCGGGCCTGAAGATCGCCGACGTCATGCGCACGGTGCGCGAGGCCTTCGAGGCGACCGGCAGGCCGGTGCTCGTCATGACGTACTGGAACCCGATCGACCGCTACGGCGTGGAGCGCTTCACGGCCGAGCTCGCCGAGGCGGGCGGCGCGGGCTGCATCCTGCCCGACCTGCCGGTCCAGGAGTCCGCGCTCTGGAGGGAGCACGCCGAGAAGCACGGCCTGGCCACGGTCTTCGTCGTCGCGCCGAGCAGCAAGGACGAGCGGCTCGCCACGATCACGGCGGCGGGCTCCGGCTTCGTCTACGCGGCATCGCTGATGGGCGTCACGGGCACCCGCGAATCCGTCGGCGAGCAGGCCCAGGACCTGGTGCGGCGCACCAAGGCCACCACCGACCTGCCGGTCTGCGTCGGACTCGGCGTCTCCAACGCCCGCCAGGCCGCCGAGGTCGCGGGCTTCGCCGACGGCGTGATCGTCGGCTCGGCCTTCGTGCAGCGGATGCTCGACGCGCCCGACGAGGCCGCAGGACTTGCCGCCGTGCGCGCGCTCGCCGGTGAACTCGCGGACGGGGTGCGCGCCCCCGCGTAACTCGTACGGGTGGACCTGGACCGGGGAGGCACGCTGGTGCCTCCCCGGTTCGTTTGGCCGGGTGTGAGCGAGAAGAACCGTGAGGGAAAGCGATCGGCCCGCGAGCGGCTGACGGAAGAGCGAGAGCGGCAGAAGGCCCGCGACAAGCAGCGCCGGGCGCTGATCGTCGGGGCCGCCGTGGTCGGGGTCCTCGGCCTCGCCGCCGTGGTGGGGCTGCTCGCCGCGGGCTCGGACGACGACAAGAGCGACTCGTCGGGCCCGGTGGCCGTGCCGAAGGGGGCGACAGGAAAGGACCGGCTGGCGCTCCCCGCGGGCAAGGACGGCGCCAAGTCGACCCTCACCGTCTGGGAGGACTTCCGCTGCCCCGCCTGCAAGGGCTTCGAGGACGGCTTCCGCTCGACCATCCATGAGCTCACCGAGAAGGGCCGGCTCAAGGTCGAGTACCACCTGGCGACCCTCATCGACCGGAACCTCGGCGGCAGCGGCTCGCTGCGCGCCGCGAACGCGGCGGCCTGCGCCCAGGACGCCGGCAAGTTCGCGCCGTTCCACGACGTGCTCTACAAGAACCAGCCGGCCGAATCCGACGACGCGTTCGGCAAGAACGACAAGCTGCTCGACCTCGCGGGCCAGGTCGACGGTCTGGTCACCGACTCCTTCAAGAAGTGCGTCGACGACGGTGCGCACGACAGCTGGGTCCAGAAGTCCAACAAGGCGTTCCAGGACGCGAAGTTGCGCGGTACCCCCACCGTGCGGCTCGACGGCAAGGACATCTTCGGCGACCAGCGGAACCCGGTGACGCCCCAGAAGCTGAAGCAGATGGTGGCGGAGGCGAACAAGAGCTGACGCCCGTGGCGCGGGGGCGGTGGTCCTGTTATGGATACGTAGCCGGACCGGTTGCCGCCCCCGACGCCCGGCACGGTAGCGTCGGACGCGTCATGGACCTTGCCTTCATTCCCAGTCCGTCGCGCGGTGTGGTCGAACTCGGACCCATTCCGTTGCGCGGCTACGCGTTCTGCATCATCATCGGCGTCTTCGTAGCCGTCTGGCTCGGCAACAAGCGGTGGGTCGACCGCGGCGGCCGGCCCGGCACCGTGGCGGACATCGCCGTGTGGGCCGTGCCGTTCGGCCTTGTCGGCGGCCGCCTCTACCACGTGATCACGGACTACCAGCTGTACTTCAGCGACGGCCGTGACTGGGTGGACGCCTTCAAGATCTGGGAGGGCGGCCTCGGCATCTGGGGGGCGATCGCGCTCGGCGCGGTCGGCGCGTGGATCGGCTGCCGCCGCCGCGGCATCCCGCTGCCCGCCTGGGCCGACGCGCTGGCCCCCGGCATCGCCCTCGCCCAGGCCATCGGCCGCTGGGGCAACTGGTTCAACCAGGAGCTGTACGGCAAGCCCACGGATCTGCCCTGGGCCCTGAAGATCACCTCGGCGGAGGACGGCCGGGTCCCCGGCACGTACCACCCCACCTTCCTGTACGAGTCCCTGTGGTGCGTCGGCGTCGCCCTGCTCGTCATCTGGGCCGACCGCCGCTTCAAGCTCGGACACGGCCGGGCGTTCGCGCTGTACGTCGCCTCGTACTGCGCCGGGCGCGGCTGGACCGAGTACATGCGGGTCGACGACGCGCACCACATCCTCGGCGTGCGGCTGAACGTATGGACCGCCATCGTGGTCTTCCTCCTGGCGGTCGTCTACCTCGTGCTGTCCGCAAGGAAGCGCCCGGGGCGGGAGGAGATCGTCGAGCCGGAGGCCCCCGCGGAGCCTGCGAACGCTGACGCGAACGCTGCCACGAAGGACGAAGTGAAGGCCGACACCAAGGACGAGGCCAAGAGCGAGGCCGAGAGCGGGGCCAAGAGCGGAGCCAAGTCCGTCGACAAGAGCTGACGCTCCGGCTGTACGCCGAGGGGGCCGCCGGATCGAACGATCCGGCGGCCCCCTCGGCTGTGCGGCGGGCGAGGAGAGTCCGGCACCGGACGGAGCCGCTACCCCCGGCGGGCCAGAGCCAGCGCCAGGACCCTTCGGGCGCCCTCCACCACCGCCTTGTCCACGAAGCGGCCGTCGGCGAGTGCCAGCGCGCCCTCGTCCGTCGCCGCCGCCTTGGTGATCTCCTCCGCCTCCTCGATCTCCCGGGCGGTGGGCAGGTAGGCACGTTCGATCACCGGGAGCTGGCGGGGGTGGATCGCCGCGCGGCCGAGGAAGCCGAGGGCGCGGCCACGGGCGCAGGAGGCGGCGAGGCCGTCCAGGTCGCGGATGTCCGGGTGGACCGACTGGGCGGGCGGGACCAGGCCCGCCGCCCGTGCGGCCACCACCACCCGGGAGCGCGCCCAGTCGAGGCCCGCGTCCGCGCGCACGCCGAGGTCCGCGCGGAGGTCGGCCTCACCGAGGGAGATGCCGTGCAGGGCCGGGTGCGCGGTGGCGATGGCGAAGGCGTGCTCCAGGCCGAGCGCCGACTCGACGAGGGCGTGCAGGGCGGGGGCGCCGCCGTCGGCGGGAGCCGCGCGGTCGGCGACGCGGACGATCTCGGCGCGGGAGGCGACCTTGGGCAGGCGCAGGCCCGCCAGGCCCGGCAGCGCGGCGACGGCGCGCAGGTCGGCGTCGGCCAGCGGGCCGTCCAGGGCGTTGACACGGACGTGGACGGGGAGCGGCTGGGGCTCGGAGAGGAGTTCCGCGGTCGCCGAGCGCGCGTACTCCTTGCGGTCGGGGGCGACCGCGTCCTCCAGGTCGACGATCACGGCGTCGGCGCCCGCGTGGAGGGCCTTGACGACCACGTCGGGCCGATCCCCGGGAACGTACAGCCAGGTCAGGGGAGAGGGCGTGGTCACAGTGCGCCCTCCTTGCGCAGGGTGGTGATCTCCCGTTCGCTCAGGCCGAGTTCGGCGAGGACCGCGTCGGTGTCGGCGCCGTGCGGGCGGCCCGCCCAGTGGATCGCGCCCGGGGTCGCGGAGAGCCGGAAGAGGACGTTCTGCATGCGCAGGGGCCCGAGTTCCGGGTCGTCGACCGTGGTGAGGGTGTTGAGGGCCGCGTACTGGGGATCGGTCATGACGTCGCGTACGTCCTGGACGGGAGCGACCGCGGCCTCCGCCTTCTCGAACGCCTCGATCACCTCGGCGCGGGTGCGCCGGGCGATCCAGCCGCCGACCGCCTCGTCGAGGACGTCGGCGTGGCGCGCCCGGTCCGCGCCCGAGGCGAACCACGGTTCCGCGATCAGTTCCGGGCGGCCGACCAGCCGCATCAGCCGCTCCGCGACCGACTGGGCCGAGGTGGAGACGGCGACCCACTTGTCGTCCGCCGTGCGGTAGGTGTTGCGGGGCGCGTTGTTGGTGGAGCGGTTGCCGGTGCGGGGCTGGACGTGGCCGAGCTGGTCGTACCAGAGCGGCTGGGGGCCGAGGACGGTGAGGATCGGCTCGATGATCGCCATGTCCACCACCTGCCCCTCGCCCGTGCGGTCGCGGGCCGTGAGCGCGGTGAGCACCGCGTACGCCGTGGCCAGGCCCGCGATCGAGTCGGCGAGGCCGAACGGCGGAAGCGTCGGGGGTCCTTCGGGATCGCCGGTGATCGCGGCGAAACCGCTCATCGCCTCGGCGAGAGTGCCGAAGCCGGGGCGGCGGGAGCAGGGGCCGAACTGGCCGAAGCCGGTGACGCGGGTGAGGACGAGGCGGGGGTTGGCGGCGCTCAGCTCCGCCCAGCCGAGTCCCCACTTCTCCAGGGTGCCGGGGCGGAAGTTCTCGATGACCACGTCGGCGGTGGCGGCGAGCCGCAGCAGCGTGTCGTGGCCGCCGGGTGTCGACAGGTCGAGGGTCATGGTGCGCTTGTTGCGGCCGAGCAGCTTCCACCACAGGCCGACGCCGTCCTTCGAAGGGCCGTGGCCGCGGGAGGGGTCGGGGCGTGTGGGGTGCTCGACCTTGACGACCTCGGCGCCGAAGTCGCCGAGCATGGTGGCGGCGAGCGGGCCCGCGAAGAGGGTGGCGAGGTCGAGGACGCGGATGCCGGTGAGGGGAGCTGTCATGGCGTACGGCCCGCCTCGTCGTCGATCTCCTTGCGGTACGGCATGGACGCCGAGGCTCCGGGCCGCTGCACGGAGAGCGCGGCGGCCGACGAGGCCCAGGTCAGCGCCTTCACCACGGAGGCGCCCTCGGCCAGCGCCACGGCGAGGGTGCCCGCGAAGGTGTCGCCCGCGCCCGTCGTGTCGACCGCGGGCACCCGCGGGGCGGCCACCGTGACAGGTTCGGTGTCGCGGGCCGCGTACAGGCTGCCGCGCGAGCCGAGTGTGATGACGACCTCGGGGACCTGGGAGAGGAGTGAGCGGGCGGCGGCGGACGGGTCGTCGATGATGCCGGTGAGGGCGGCGGCCTCGTGCTCGTTGGGCAGCAACAGGTCGGTGGCGTCCAGGAGTTCGGGGGGCAGGTGTTGTGCGGGAGCCGGCGTGAGAAAGGTGCGTACGCCGTGGCGGCGGGCGGCCCGCGCGGCGGCGAGCACGCCCTCGACCGGCACCTCCAGCTGGAGCAGCAGGGCGTCGGCGGAGGCGATGAGGCCCTCGTCGCCGGGGGTGAGGGCGGTGACGGTGCCGTTGGCGCCGGGGACGACGACGATCGCGTTGCCGCCGTCGTCGTCCACGACGATGTGGGCGGTGCCGGTCGGGCCCTCGACGGTGCGCAGCATGTCCGTGTCGACGCCGGAGTGTTCGAGGGCGGAGCGGAGCTGGGTGCCGTAGGCGTCGGTGCCCAACGCGCCGATCATCGAGACGGTGGCGCCCGCGCGGGCCGCCGCGACGGCCTGGTTGGCGCCCTTGCCGCCGGGGGCGGTGCGGAACTCGCGTCCCGTCACGGTCTCACCGCGCCGCGGGGCCTTCGCGACGTACGCGACGAGGTCCATGTTCGCGCTGCCGAGGACGGCGATGTGGGGGGTGGGGGTCATGAGTGGTGCGCCTCCCGGGCGGTGAGTTCTGCGAGGGTGTCGAAGCCGATGCCGTCGAAGTCGCCGACGGAGGTGGCGAGCCGGTTCTTGAGGGGCGCCGTCCAGTGGCCGGGGAGACGGTCCGGGTGCCCGGCGATGAGGCCCGCGACGGAGCCCGCGGTCGCGCCGTTCGAATCGGTGTCCCAGCCGCCGGAGACGGCGCGGGTGATCGATCCGGTGAAGTCGCCTTCGGCGTGGGTGAGGGCGGCGGCGAGGAGGGCGGCGTTGGGCAGGACGTGGACCCAGTGGTGGTTCGCGTACGTCTCGTGGAGCCGGTCCACCACGTCGTCGAAGTCCCTTGTGCAAGCCGCCAATTGCATGCCGCCGCTGACCGCGCGGGAGAGGCGGGAGTCCGCGGGTACGGTGGCGAGTCCCGCGCGCAGGCAGCCGTGGACGTCCGCGTGCCCGGCCGCCGCCTCGGCGATCGTCGCGGCCACGAACATCGCGCCGTACACGCCGTTCGCGGTGTGGGTCAGGACGGCGTCGCGGCGGGCCTGCCCGGCGGCGGCCGCCGGAGCGCCGGGGTTGGTCCAGCCGTGCAGGTCGGCGCGGATGAGGGCACCGATCCACTCGCGGAAGGGGTTGTGGTGGGTGGCGGTGTGCGGGGGCTCGATGCCCTGGAGGAGGTTGCGGTAGGCGACGCGCTCGGCGGTGAAGGTACGGCCCGCGGGCAGCTCGTCGAGCCAGAGCCGCGCCACGTCCGCCGTGGTGAAGGCCTTGCCGTGGCGCTGCAGCAGAAGCAGGTTGAGCAGCGGGTAGTTGAGATCGTCGTCCTCGGGCATGCCGTCGATGTTCTCGGCGAGGGAAGTGGCCGCGGAGCGCTTGTTCCAGGGGTACGCCGCCTTGAGCTCGGGCGGCAGGCCGCGCTCGGTGAACCAGGTGGTGAGGGGCCAGTTGCCGGTCGCCCGGGCGAGGCCGCGGATGCCGTCGAGGGGCAGCTTCTCCACAGGTTTGCCCAGCAGGCAGCCGGCGGCCCTGCCGAGCCAGGCGGCGTGCAGCCGGTGCCGCAGCCCGTCCTCGTCGGGTGCCGCGCCGCCGGTGTCCGGCGCCGTGGGGACGGGCTCGTCGTGCCACGGCCCGGGCGCCAGTTCGTCAAGGAGCTGCTCCGCGAGGGCCCGCAGGCGGGCGGGGGCCGGGCCCGGTGACGCGCCCGCGCGGAGCGGGGCCGGGTGGCCGCCCGCCGCGAGCCAGCGGGCGCGCACCGAGGTGACGGCGCGCCCCTCCTGCTCGGCCTGGTGGAGCTCGTGGCCGATCAGGTCCTCCGGCTGGACCCAGGTCAGCCGGATCATCGCGTGGCCGTCAGGGCCGTGAACGCGGACTCGTGGGTACGCCGGCGGCGTACGTCCCTGGCGAAGATCTCCTCGGCCACCTCGGTCAGCGCCGCCGCCGGGGCACGCAGGTCGATACGGCTGGCCTCGGCGACCTGTCCGGCCCACTCCGCGGGGACCGCCGCCTCGCCGCGCAGCGCGCCCACGATCGCGCCGCTCATCGTGGCGATGGAGTCGCAGTCGCGGCCGTAGTTGACCGAGGCGAGCACGGTGCGGCGGTAGTCGGCCTCGCCGACCAGGAGCATGCCGAGGGCGACCGGCAGCTCCTCGATGGCGTGCAGGCGGGAGGGGCGGCGGGCGCCCAGGGACGGGGCGCGGTAGTCGGGACCGACGGTGTCGAAGGGGGCGACGGCGGCGCGCAGCGGAGCCAGCGCCGCCTCGAAGTCCCGGTACCGCGCGGCGACTTCGGCCACCGCCTCGATCGCCGCACGCGTGCCGTCCTTCGCCAGGCCGACGCACGCCTCGATCACCGAGTCCGCCGTGGCGCCCGGCGTGCAGGCCGCCGCCACCGCCGCCGCGAAGACGCCCGCCGCCTCCCGGCCGTACGAGGACTGGTGGGCGCCCGCGATGTCGAGGGCCTCGGCGTACGCGGCCCGCGGATCGGCCGCGTTGACCAGGCCGACCGGTGCCATGTACATCGCCGCGCCGCAGTTGACGATGTTGCCGGTGCCGGCCTCGCGCGGGTCGACGTGGCCGTAGTGGAGACGGGTGGCGAGCCACTTCTCGGCGAGGAAGATCCGGTGCAGCGGGAGCGCCTCGGCCTCCAGCTCCGGGATCCAGCGCGGGTTCGTCATCAGGTCGGGGACGAGGTGGTCGGCCACGGCGTAGGCGTCGAGGTGGTCGCGGACCGTGGCGTACACCCGGATCAGGGCGTGGGTCATCAGGGTGTCGTCGGTGACGTGCCCGTCGCCCTTGTGGTACGGCGCGATGGGGCGGGCCGTGCGCCAGCGGTCGCCGTTCCAGGGGCCGACGATGCCGCGCACCCGGCCGCCGTGCCGCTCGGCGATCTGCTGGGGCGTGTACCCCTCGACGGGCCCGCCGAGCGCGTCACCGACCGCGGCGCCGACGAGGCTGCCCGTGATGCGGCAGGACAGGGAGGGCTCGGACGGTACCGGCTCGGAGGACGGTTCGTCAGTACGCGGCGTCATGGTCGTCATGTCGGGATTGTCCCCTTGGAGTGACCAGTTCCGTGTCTGCCAGATGCCCGGCGAGTTCCACCAGATCGGTGCCCGCGAGGCGGGGCAGGGCGCAGCCGGAGAGGGTGCGGCAGGCGTCGCGCCACGCCTCGGGGATCGCGGCGGCCGTCCCCAGTATGCCGGTGAGCGCGCCGGCCAGCGCGGGCGCGGAGTCCGCGACGCGCGACAGGCAGGCGGCGGCGGGCACCGCCTCGCCGATGCGGCCGCGGGCCGCGGACGTCAGGGCGAGGGCGACCGGGACGGTCTCGGCGGCGGCGATGCCGTAGCTGTAGACGTGGTCGACGATCTGGTGCTCAAGGAGCGGTACGAGGGCGAAGGCGCCGTCGTCCGTCTGGGCGCGGGCCATCTTCACGGCGTGCCGGGCGTTGCGGCCGATCTCCGTGTGCGCGGGGAGCTGGGCGAGGGCGGCGTCCACGGCGGTGTCGACGTCGGCGTCGGCGAGGGCGGCGGCGATCGCCGCGGCCATGGCGCGGGCGCCGTGTGTGCCGTCGCCGTCCTGGGTGTAGCGGGCGTCGAACTCCGCGAGGTCCGCGGCACGTTCGGGGTCGCCGGGGTGGGCCAGGGCGAGCACACAGGCGCGTACGCAGGCCGCGTCGTCGAAGTAGTGCGGGTTGTCGTGGCCGGTGGCGGGGGGCCGCAGACCGGCGGCGAGATTGCCGAGGCCCGCGCGCACGGAGATCCGGGCGCGCAGGGGCGGCACGGCGGACTCGACCTCCGGGGCGCGGGCCGCCGCCGCGGCGATCTCGGCGGCGAGGGTGTTCCAGGCGAGGTCCAGGGCCGCGCGGACCCGGCGGTCCGGGGACAGCCGCGCGTCCAGGGTGCCGTCCGCCGCGCGAAGCAGCGACTCGGCGGTGAAGGCCGCCCATTCGGCGCCGTCGGAGGGGCCGAGGCGCAGCGGTTCAGGGGGCTGGTTCAGGGCGATGGGGACGGGGAGGGTGGTCGTGGCGTTCTGCTCGGCGAAGGTGTCGAGTTCGCGGGTGAGCCGCCGTGTCCACTCGGGCATGCGGGACGCTCTGTGCCGCGCGGCGGGCCACCCGGCGGCGTCGCCTGCGGCGAGCCCGAGGAGGAGGGCTTCGGCGGTGCGGCTCCGCTCCAGAGCGGGCGCGGGTTGGTCTGTTGCGGTGCTGGACGGTGCGGGGCGAACGGATGGGTGGGTGGGAAGGATCCGCCGCGGAGCGGCGGGGTTCGAGGCGCCGGGCGGCACGACGCCGGAGGAGGCCGCCGGAGGCGAGCCGCACCCCGGCCCGGCGGGGTCCCCCGGCGTCACGAGACCCCGCCCGCGGGGGCCAGGAGATCGGCCACGTCCAGGACGTGGCGCCCCCGCATGGAGGGAAGACAACTGCCCCGCACCGGCCCGATCGCCGCAGCCCAGGGCGCCGGGATCGCCGAGGCGCCACACGTGGCGCCGGAGAGCGCCCCCGCGACCGCCCCCGTCGTGTCCGCGTCCCGCCCCATGTTCACCGCGGCGAGCACCGCGCCGCGAAAGTCCCCGCGCGCCACCGCGTACGCCCCGAACGCGAGACCCACCGCCTCGGGCGCGAGGTCCGTCCAGGGGTAGCCGCCGATGACCACCGCGGAGCGGACCGCCCGCTCGCCCCGGTGCGCGACCGCCACCGCGCGCCGCAGGGAGCGAGCCGTCCAGCAGTCGTCCGGGATGACGGAGAGAGCCGCCGTCACGACAGCGTCCACCCGCGCTCCGCCCATCGCCGCCGCGACGCCCGCCGCCACCGCCTGGCCGCCGTAGATGCCCTCGCCGTCATGGCTGACGGAGCCGTCGACCGCGACGAGGCGGGCCGCCTCGCCGGGGCGGCCCGCGGCGAAGACGCCGAAGGGCGCGGCCCGCATCGCGAGACCGTCGCTCCACGCGTGCCGGTGCTGGGCGGAGATGGGCGCGGCCAGGCCCCTGCGCAGGTTCTCCAGGGTGCCGCGCTCGCTGAAGCCCGCGCCGCGGAACGGGCCCTCGTCCAGGTCGGCGATCCACTCGTGCCAGGCCGCCTCGACGTGGGCGACCGTCAGCGCGGAGCCGTGCCGGGCGAGGAGAAGGCCGGAGAAGATCGCGTACTCGGTGTCGTCCGTGCCCGCCGGGTGCTCGGCCACGTACCCCGTGATGCGGCCCCAGCGGCGACGGATCTCGGACGGCTTCATGTTCTCGGCGGGGGCGCCGAGCGCGTCGCCGACCGCGAGGCCGAGCAGCGCGCCGCGCGCCCGCTCGCGGAGGTCGTCGGCGCCGCCGGGCGCCGTGGCCGAGGGAACGCATGCGATGGACGCCATGCCGTGCCTCCCTTGTACGCGGACCCGCGCACATCCGCGCGAAGGTGCGCGGGTGTGCACGGACCGCTGGATGCGGTCCTTGCTGCATCCCTGCCACGCGAGACGCTCACACGAGCACGCATGAGCTCAGATCACCCCTTCGCCCGCCGCGGAGGCGCGTCCCGTGGCCGGACAACCGTCCCCACCGCGGCGCGTTTTCGCAGGTAAGTACGGCCTTCCTTGCTGGCGGGAGATTTTTTTCGCGCGTACTTTCGAGGTGTCCGACCACGCACGAGGGGGCTCACCATGGCGATCATCGAGACCGAAGCGACGCTGCACGAGGCGCACCGCGACAACCACACCCACCGCGATGTGAACGGCGGCTGGCTGCGCCCGGCGGTCTTCGGCGCGATGGACGGGCTCGTCTCCAACCTCGCCCTGATGACCGGCGTGGCGGGCGGCTCCGTCTCGCAGCAGACCATCGTCATCACCGGTCTCGCGGGGCTCGCCGCGGGAGCCTTCTCCATGGCGGCGGGCGAGTACACCTCCGTGGCCTCGCAGCGCGAGCTCGTCGAGGCCGAACTGGACATCGAGCGCCGTGAGCTGCGCAAGCATCCCGCGGACGAGGAGCGCGAGCTCGCCGAGCTGTACGCCTCGCGCGGCGTCGAGCCCGGACTGGCCCGCGAGGTCGCCCGGCAGCTGTCCAAGGACCCCGAGCAGGCCCTGGAGATCCACGCCCGCGAGGAGCTCGGCATCGACCCCGGCGACCTGCCCTCGCCGACCGTCGCCGCGGTCTCGTCCTTCGGCTCGTTCGCGCTCGGCGCGCTGCTTCCCGTCCTGCCGTACCTGCTCGGCGCCACCGTGCTCTGGCCCGCCCTGCTGCTCGCGATGATCGGCCTCTTCGCCTGCGGCGCGGTGGTGGCCAAGGTCACCGCGCGGTCCTGGTGGTTCAGCGGTCTGCGGCAGCTCGCGCTCGGTGGGGCCGCGGCCGGTGTGACGTACGCCCTGGGCGGGCTGTTCGGTACGGCCGTAGGATGAGCCGCCGCAGGGGTATGCGAGAGCTCGCATAAGTTTCCGTTACTCGGCGGTTTCGAGTGGCTGATCGCGGGGCATGAGCCGTAAGCGCTGCGGGCAATGAGGCCTGCTTCGCTCAGGGCCTGTCCGAAGGCGGGCTCCCAGGGCCGTCGGTCACGGATCTGTCCGCAGGGTCCCCGCGAACCGCTCCCCACTCCGCGAGCGGTGTCCACATGGTGGAATGAGCTATCCGCTTTTCGAGAAGCGTTCCATCATGTAACCTGCACGAAATTTCGCCAGGGCCAACGTCGTCCCTCGCCTTTCACCAATGCCTCGACGACGACGGGAGTGCCGATGCGTACCCACGCCTGGTCGCCCATGGACGGTCGCCCCGCCCCCCAGGGGCTGTACGACCCCCGCAACGAACACGACGCCTGCGGTGTCGGGTTCGTGGCCACTCTGACCGGTGTGGCCAGCCATGAACTGGTCGAACAGGCGCTGACCGTACTGCGCAACCTCGAGCACCGCGGCGCCACCGGCTCCGAGCCGGACTCGGGTGACGGTGCGGGCATCCTGCTCCAGGTCCCCGACGCCTTCCTGCGCGAGGTGGCCGGATTCCAGCTGCCCGCGGCCGGTGCCTACGCCGTCGGCATCGCCTTCCTCCCGGTGGACACCGCCGGTACGACCGAGGGAGCCGTCTCACAGATCGAGACGATCGCCTCCGAGGAGGGCCTGACGGTCCTCGGCTGGCGCGACGTGCCCGTCGCCCCCGAGCTGCTCGGCGCCACCGCGCGCTCGACCATGCCCGTCTTCCGGCAGGTCTTCGTCGCCGACGGCGACACCACGGGCCTGGAGCTGGACCGCAAGGCCTTCCTGCTGCGCAAGCGCGCCGAGCGCGAGGCCGGGACGTACTTCCCCTCGCTCTCGTCCCGCACGATCGTCTACAAGGGCATGCTGACCACCGGCCAGCTGGAGCCGTTCTTCCCCGACCTGTCCGACCGCCGCTTCGCCACGGCCGTCGCGCTCGTCCACTCCCGCTTCTCGACGAACACCTTCCCGAGCTGGCCGCTCGCGCACCCGTACCGCTTCGTGGCGCACAACGGCGAGATCAACACGGTCAAGGGCAACCGCAACTGGATGCGGGCCCGCGAGTCGCAGCTCGCCTCCGAGCTGTTCGGCGCCGGGAACAAGAGCCTCGACCGCCTCTTCCCGATCTGTACGCCGGACGCCTCCGACTCCGCGTCCTTCGACGAGGTGCTGGAACTCCTGCACCTCGGCGGCCGCTCGCTCCCGCACTCCGTCCTGATGATGATCCCCGAGGCCTGGGAGAACCACGCCTCCATGGACCCGGCACGGCGCGCCTTCTACCAGTACCACTCCACGATGATGGAGCCCTGGGACGGCCCGGCCTGCGTCACCTTCACCGACGGCACCCAGGTCGGCGCGGTCCTCGACCGCAACGGCCTGCGCCCGGGCCGCTACTGGGTCACCGACGACGGCCTCGTCGTCCTCGGCTCCGAGGTCGGCGTCCTGGACATCGACCCCGCGAAGGTCGTCCGCAAGGGCCGCCTGCAGCCCGGCCGGATGTTCCTCGTCGACACCGCCGAGCACCGCATCGTCGAGGACGACGAGATCAAGGCGTCGCTGGCCGCCGAGAAGCCGTACCAGGAGTGGCTGGAAGCCGGCGAGATCGAGCTCTCCGACCTGCCCGAGCGCGAGCACATCGTGCACACGCACGCCTCCGTCACGCGCCGACAGCAGACCTTCGGCTACACCGAGGAAGAGCTGCGCATCATCCTCGCGCCGATGGCCAAGACCGGCGGCGAGCCGCTCGGCTCCATGGGCACGGACACCCCCATCGCGGCCCTCTCCGCCCGCCCGCGGCTGATCTTCGACTACTTCACGCAGCTGTTCGCGCAGGTCACCAACCCGCCGCTTGACGCCATCCGGGAAGAGCTCGTCACCTCGCTGCACAGCTCGCTCGGCCCGCAGGGCAACCTGCTCGACCCGACCGCCGCCTCCTGTCGCAGCGTCACCCTGCCCTTCCCGGTGATCGACAACGACGAGCTCGCCAAGCTCATCCACATCAACGCCGACGGCGACATGCCCGGCATGAAGGCCGCGACGCTCTCCGGCCTCTACCGCGTCAGCGGGGGCGGCGCCGCCCTCGCCGCCCGCATCGACGAGATCTGCTCCGAGGCCGACGCCGCCATAGAGGCCGGTGCCCGCCTGATCGTGCTCTCCGACCGGCACTCCGACGCCGAGCACGCGCCGATCCCCTCGCTGCTGCTCACCTCGGCCGTCCACCACCACCTCATCCGCACCAAGCAGCGCACTCAGGTGGGCCTGCTCGTCGAGGCGGGCGATGTGCGCGAGGTCCACCACGTAGCCCTCCTCATCGGCTACGGCGCCGCGGCCGTCAACCCCTACCTGGCGATGGAGTCCGTCGAGGACCTCGTCCGCGCGGGCACCTTCCTGCCGGGGATCGAGGCCGAGCAGGCCATCCGCAACCTGATCCACGCCCTCGGCAAGGGCGTCCTGAAGGTCATGTCCAAGATGGGCATCTCCACCGTCGCCTCCTACCGCGGTGCCCAGGTCTTCGAGGCCATCGGTCTCGAAGAGGCCTTCGTCGAGCGGTACTTCAGCGGTACGACGACGAAGATCGGCGGCGCCGGGCTCGACGTCGTCGCCCAGGAGGTCGCCGCCCGGCACGCCAAGGCCTACCCGGCCTCCGGCGTCCCCTCCGCGCACCGCGCCCTCGACATCGGCGGCGAGTACCAGTGGCGCCGCGAGGGCGAGCCGCACCTGTTCGACCCCGAGACGGTCTTCCGCCTTCAGCACTCCACGCGCAACCGCCGCTACGACGTCTTCAAGCAGTACACGGACCGCGTGAACGAGCAGTCCGAGCGGCTGATGACGCTGCGCGGCCTGTTCGAGCTCAAGTCGGACCGCCCGTCGATCCCCGTCGACGAGGTCGAGCCCGCCTCCGAGATCGTCAAGCGCTTCTCGACCGGCGCCATGTCGTACGGCTCCATCTCCAAGGAGGCGCACGAGACCCTCGCCATCGCCATGAACCAGCTGGGCGGCAAGTCCAACACCGGTGAGGGCGGCGAGGACCCCGAGCGCCTGTACGACCCGGCGCGCCGCTCCTCGATCAAGCAGGTCGCCTCCGGCCGCTTCGGCGTCACCAGCGAGTACCTCGTCAACGCCGACGACATCCAGATCAAGATGGCGCAGGGCGCGAAGCCCGGCGAGGGCGGCCAGCTGCCCGGCCACAAGGTCTACCCGTGGGTCGCCAAGACGCGTCACTCGACGCCCGGCGTCGGCCTCATCTCGCCGCCGCCGCACCACGACATCTACTCCATCGAAGACCTCGCCCAGCTGATCCACGACCTGAAGAACGCGAACCCGCAGGCGCGGATCCACGTCAAGCTGGTCTCCGAGGTCGGCGTCGGCACGGTCGCCGCGGGCGTCTCCAAGGCCCACGCGGACGTCGTCCTCATCTCCGGGCACGACGGCGGCACCGGCGCCTCCCCGCTGACCTCCCTGAAGCACGCGGGCGGCCCCTGGGAGCTCGGCCTCGCCGAGACCCAGCAGACCCTGCTGCTCAACGGCCTGCGCGACCGCATCGTCGTGCAGACCGACGGCCAGCTCAAGACCGGCCGCGACGTCATCATCGCCGCGCTGCTCGGCGCCGAGGAGTTCGGTTTCGCGACCGCGCCGCTCGTCGTCTCGGGCTGCGTCATGATGCGCGTCTGCCACCTGGACACCTGCCCGGTCGGCATCGCCACGCAGAACCCGGCGCTGCGGGACCGCTTCTCCGGCAAGGCCGAGTACATCGTCAACTTCTTCGAGTTCATCGCCGAAGAGGTCCGCGAGCTCCTCGCCGAACTCGGCTTCCGCTCCATCGAGGAGGCCGTCGGCCACGCCGAACTCCTCGACACCGACAAGGCCGTCAGCCACTGGAAGGCGCAGGGACTCGACCTGGCACCGCTGTTCCACGTGCCGTCGCTGCCCGCGGGCGCCGTCCGGCACCGGATCGCGTCCCAGGACCACGGCCTGGAGAAGGCGCTCGACAACGAGCTGATCAAGCTCGCCGCCGACGCGCTCGCCGCGGCCGGCGTGGCGGACGCCCACCCGGTCCGCGCACAGGTCCCCATCCGCAACATCAACCGCACGGTCGGCACCATGCTCGGCCACGAGGTGACGAAGAAGTTCGGCGGCGCGGGCCTGCCCGACGACACCATCGACATCACCTTCACCGGATCCGCGGGCCAGTCCTTCGGCGCCTTCGTGCCGCGCGGTGTGACGCTGCGCCTGGAGGGCGACGCCAACGACTACGTCGGCAAGGGCCTCTCCGGCGGCCGCATCATCGTCCGCCCGGACCGCGGCGCCGATCACCTCGCCGAGTACTCGACCATCGCGGGCAACACCATCGCGTACGGCGCGACCGGCGGCGAGCTGTTCCTGCGCGGCCGCACCGGCGAGCGCTTCTGCGTCCGCAACTCCGGTGCGACGGTGGTCTCCGAGGGCGTGGGCGACCACGGCTGCGAGTACATGACCGGCGGCCACGCGGTCGTCCTCGGCGAGACCGGACGCAACTTCGCGGCCGGCATGTCCGGCGGCATCGCGTACGTCATCGACCTCGACCGCGACAACGTCAACGCCGGCAACGCCGCGGCCGTCGAGCCCCTCGACGAGAGCGACAAGCAGTGGCTGCACGACGTCGTGCGCCGCCACCAGGAGGAGACGGGCTCCACCGTCGCCGAGAAGCTGCTCGCCGAGTGGGACACCGCCGTGCAGCGCTTCAGCAGGATCATCCCCACCACGTACAAGGCAGTGCTCGCCGCCAAGGACGCCGCCGAGCGGGCCGGTCTCTCCCAGACCGAGATCACCGAGAAGATGATGGAGGCGGCGACCAATGGCTGATCCCAAGGGCTTTCTGAACCACGGCCGCGAGGTCGCGCGGACCCGCCCGGTCGACGAGCGCGTCAAGGACTGGAACGAGGTCTACGTTCCCGGCTCGCTCCTGCCGATCATCTCCAAGCAGGCCTCGCGCTGCATGGACTGCGGCATCCCGTTCTGCCACAACGGCTGTCCGCTCGGGAACCTCATCCCGGAGTGGAACGACTACGCCTACCGCGAGGACTGGTCGGCCGCTCAGGAGCGGCTGCACGCCACGAACAACTTCCCGGAGTTCACCGGGCGGCTCTGCCCGGCCCCGTGCGAGTCGGCGTGCGTGCTCGGCATCAACCAGCCGCCCGTCACCATCAAGAACGTCGAGGTCTCGATCATCGACCAGGCCTGGGACCGCGGCGACGTCGCGCCCCAGGCGCCGGAGCGCCTCTCCGGCAAGACCGTCGCGGTCATCGGCTCGGGCCCCGCGGGCCTGGCCGCCGCCCAGCAGCTGACGCGGGCCGGACACACCGTCGCCGTCTACGAGCGCGCCGACCGCATCGGCGGCCTGCTGCGCTACGGCATCCCCGAGTTCAAGATGGAGAAGCGGCACATCAACCGCCGCATCGAGCAGATGCGCGCGGAGGGCACCAAGTTCCGCACCGGCGTGGAGATCGGCCGCGACATCGACGCGGCGAAGCTGCGCAGGCGCTACGACGCGGTCGTCATCGCCGCCGGTGCCACCACCGCCCGCGACCTGCCCGTCCCCGGCCGTGAGCTCAAGGGCATCTACCAGGCCATGGAGTACCTGCCGCTGGCCAACAAGGTCCAGGAGGGCGACTACGTCACCACGCCCGTCTCCGCCGTGGGCAAGCACGTCGTCGTCATCGGCGGCGGCGACACCGGCGCGGACTGCGTGGGCACCGCCCACCGCCAGGGCGCGGCATCCGTGACCCAGCTGGAGATCATGCCGAGGCCGGGCGAGGACCGTGCCCCGCACCAGCCGTGGCCGACCTTCCCCATGCTGTACAAGGTCACCTCCGCGCACGAGGAGGGCGGCGAGCGCGTCTACGCCGTCAACACCACGCACTTCGAGGGGGACGAGGAGGGCAACGTCCAGTTCCTGCACCTCGTCGAGGTGGAGTTCATCGAGGGCAAGCTGACCCCGAAGCCGGGCACCGAGCGCAAGATCCCCGCCCAGCTCGTCACCCTCGCCATGGGCTTCACCGGCACGGACCGCGAGAACGGCCTCGTGGACCAGTTCGGCCTCGAACTCGACGCGCGCGGCAACATCGCGCGGGACGCCGAGTTCCAGACGAACGTCCCCGGCGTCTTCGTCGCAGGCGACGCCGGCCGCGGCCAGTCGCTCATCGTCTGGGCCATCGCCGAGGGCCGCTCGGCGGCGCGCGGCGTGGACAGCTTCCTCACCGGTGCGAGTGATCTTCCGGCCCCGATCCGCCCGACGGACCGCGCCCTGACCGCCTAGCCCGTACGGTCTGCTTCCGTACGACCTCTCAGACGTCCCGTACAACGGCGTACGGAACTGAGCGGCGCCCGCCCCGTCCCCGACCGGACCCGGGCGGGCGTCGTGGCGTCCGGGGCCGCGTCCCACCGGTGGAGCCGGTCCAGGCCGAGCTCCTTGATCAGCACGACGCGGGAGAGCGCGAGCGCCGCGACGGGGACGCAGAACAGCACGGCGGCCGTGCTCAGCACGTTCATCCGCAGCGTCTTCAGGGGCGTCGGGACGGATCTCCTGAAACCGGCGTCCCGCGCAACGGGTGCGTTGCGTGGGGCGCAATGCTATGAGCGTATGTTGCGTCACTCGCAACCCTCATTACGGTTCGGCCGCTTATACCAATGGGTCTAGACCGCCTAGGCCCGGTGTGACCACAATCGCTCCCACCAATCGGAACCTGGAGGGGGCCGGCATGAATCGACGTGTCATCGCCGCTGGTTGTATCGCCATGAGTCTCGGACTGACCGCTACGGCGTGCGGTGGCGATGACGGCGACGACGGCGGCAGCGCCACCGACGGCAAGGGCAAGACCCTCACCGTATGGATCATGGAGGGGACCAACCCCGACGCGCGGCCCTTCTTCAAGGAGGCGGGAGACGCCTTCGAGAAGAAGACCGGCGCCAAGATCAAGGTCGAGTACCAGCAGTGGGCCACCGCCCAGAAGAAGTTCACCACCGCCATCGAGGGCGGCGCCGACCAGGTGCCCGACGTGGCGGAGGTCGGCACCACCTGGCTCCCGCAGTTCGCCGACGCCGAGGCGCTCGTCGACGTGACGGACGACGTGAAGAAGTCCGGCCTCGGTGACGACCTCGTCGCGGGCTTGAAGGACGCGGGAACGCTCGACGGCAAGCAGTACGGCATGCCGTGGTACGCGGGCGTCCGCTCGATCGTGTACCGCAAGGACATCTTCGAGAAGCACCACCTGAAGGCCCCCACGACCTGGAAGGAGCTGGAGTCCACCGCGAAGACGCTGAAGTCGAAGGAGCCGGACCTGGTTCCGTTCCCGGTGGCGGGTGGCGCGGAGATGTTCGCCATGCCCTTCGTCTGGGGCGCCGGCGGCGACCTCGCCAAGGAGGAGGGCGGCAAGTACACCGCCGCCATCAACTCCCCGGAGTCCATCAAGGGCATCGAGTTCTACACCGGCCTCGCCACCAAGGACAAGGTCTCCCCGGCCAAGGTCAACACCTGGACGGAGAAGGAGGTCGGCGACGCCTGGAACAAGGGCGAGGTCGCGATGTCCATCGGCGGTAACTGGACACCGAAGGCCATCACCGACAACAACCCCAAGCTCAAGGGCAAGCTCGGGGTCGTCCCGATCCCCGGTCAGAACGGCGGCATGTCCAAGTCGTTCCTCGGCGGCTCCTACCTCTCCACCTTCAAGTCGCACAAGCAGGCGCTGGCCTGGGAGTTCGTGAAGATGCTGACCACCGGTGAGTTCGCCGCCAAGTGGGCCGAGCAGACCAACTACTTCCCCGGCCAGAACTCCGAACTGAAGAAGATCGAGGCCAAGAAGGACCCGCTGGTCGAGCCGTTCGCCAAGCAGATGATCGAGGCCGGGGCCACCATGCCCAAGACCAAGGCGTACAGCGAGATGCAGGCCTCCAAGGTCGTTCCGGCCATGGTCCAGTCCATCCTGACCGGCAAGTCCAGCGTCAAGGAGGCGGCGGACAAGGCGGCCAAGGACGTGAACGCGATTCTCGCGAAGGACAAGTGAACGAGGGCGAGTTCGGCACTGTGAAGGACGCGACTGTCGTGAAGGACACGCCCGTCGGCGGCGGGCCGAAGATCCCGGCCCGCCGCGGCCCCCGGCAACAGCCCGACGGCGGGGCACAGGCGGCCCTGCGCCGCAAGAAACTGATCACGAGCACCCGGCCCTGGCTGCTGCTCGCGCCGTCCCTCGTGGTCCTCGTGGGCCTGCTGCTCTGGCCGCTGATCCAGGTCGGCAAGCTCTCCCTGCAGGACTACGAGGTCAAGTTCGGCGGCGGCAAAGGTACGTTCACCGGCTTCGACCACTACAGCGACCTGCTCTCCAGCAGCCTGCTGTGGCAGACGGTCCTGCCCAACACCGTCTTCTTCGCCGTCGCCTGCGTCGGCCTCACCGTCGCGCTCGGCACCCTGGTGGCCCTGCTGCTCAACCGCCTCGGCGCCACCTGGCGGATGATCTGCTCGATCGCGATCCTCGCCGCCTGGGCGATGCCCGCGGTCACCGGCACGTACGTCTGGATCTGGCTCTTCCAGCCGCAGGACGGCATGGCGAGCCAGCTCGCGGGCTCGATCGGCCTGATCGACCCCGAGACCACCAACTGGTTCACCGAGCGCGGCCCGTTCTACGCCATCGCCACGCTCAACGTCGTCCACCACGGCTTCCCCTTCGTCGCCATCACCGTCCTCGCGGGACTCATGACGATCCCCAAGGAGCTGTACGAGGCGGGGGAGCTCGACGGGGCCAACGCCTGGCAGCGGTTCTGGAACATCACCGTGCCGACGATCAAGCCCGTCTTCCTCGTGGTGACCATCCTCTCCACCATCTGGGACTTCAAGGTCTTCACCCAGGTCTATCTGCAACCCGGCGGCGACGGTTCTAACGAAGACGTCTACAACCTCGGCGTCTTCTCCTACATCCAGGCCTTCGCCAAGAACGACTACGGCACGGGAGCCGCGGCCGCGGTCCTGCTCACCGTGCTGCTCCTGGCCATCACCGTCGTCTACATCCGCACGCTGTTCCGCCAGGGGGAGGAGGACCTGTGACCACCCGCCGCACCACTCTCGCCGCACGCGTCGGCCTGCCGGCCGCCGTCGTCGGCCTGCTCCTCTTCACGCTCTTCCCCGTCTACTGGATGATCTCCACGGCGCTCGACCCGAAGGCCTCCGTGCGCGGCTCGGACGTGCTGCCGAGCGGCCTGAGCCTCGAACACTTCGAGTTCGTCTTCGACAAGGGCAACTTCGGTACGTACCTGCTGAACTCGGCGGTCGTCGGCATCGCCACGATCGTCGCGGCCGCGCTGCTCTCGCTCTTCGCGGCCATCGCGGTGGCACGGTTCAAGTTCCGCTTCCGCACCTCCGTGCTGATCATGATCCTGATCGTGCAGATGGTGCCGCTGGAGGCGCTGGTCATCCCGCTCTTCATCCAGATGCGGGACTACGACATGCTCAACTCCCTGCTGGGGCTGAGCGTCGTCTACATCGCCCTCTCGCTCCCGTTCGCCATCTGGACGCTGCGCGGCTTCGTCGCCACCGTGCCCAAGGAGGTCGAGGAGGCGGCGTACATCGACGGCGCTTCCTGGCCGCGGATGTTCTGGTCGGTGCTGCTCCCGCTGGTGGCGCCGGGGCTCGTGGCCACCTCGATCTTCGCCTTCATCACGGCGTGGAACGAGTTCGTCTTCGCGTACACCTTCATGAAGGGCAGCGACAAGTACACGGCCGCCGTGGGCATCTACCAGTTCTTCGGTGAGAACTCGACGGCCTGGGGCCCGGTCATGGCCAGCTCCACGCTGGTCACCGTGCCGGTGATGATCTTCTTCGTGATCGTGCACCGGAAGCTCGGCTCGGGCCTGGCGGCGGGCGCGGTCAAGGGCTGAGCTGCGCCCGGACGGTGTACGGGGAAAGGGCCCTACGGCACCTTGTACGTATCCCCGTACACCTTCCAGGTCAGCGGCGTGTCCAGGCCCAGATTGCCGTCGTCGAGGAACTTCCGCTGCGCCGTGTCCACGCGCGAGGTGTCGCGGTGGGCCGCCTCCCGCTTCATCGCCCCGCGGCGGATGTCCAGGAAGACGTCGAGGTACGCCTTCTCCCCGCCGCCCCGGGACGGCGGGTCCGCCTTCTTCAGCGCCGCCGCGCGCAGGCCGTCGAAGCCGCGCGCGCCGGGGCCGTGCACGACCATCGCGTCGTAGTAGACGAACTGACCGAGCGTGCCGAGCCCGTCGCGCCTGGCCAGGCGCACCGCCGGGTCGAAGTAGCCGCGGTCGCGCGCGCGGTCCTGCGCCGAACGGAACGCGGCCTTCGACGCCTCCGCCCGCCACGCGTCGGGGAAGCCGGGCGCGAGGCCCTCGTGCGAGTCGCTGCCGTCGACCTCACGCAGGGCGGGCAGATAGCGGGCCAGGCCGTTGTCCGGGTGGTCCTTGGTGTAGCGCTCGACGAGGGCAAGCAGGTCGTGGGTGCCGGTGCAGAAACCTATGATCCCCGCCGTGTAGCCGCGCCCGTCGCCGATGTCCTCGACGTAGCCGTACTGGCCGCGCCAGTCGAGCGTCGAGTTCTCCGCGCTCGACACCAGCTTCTGGGCGAGCTCCTTCTTCGCGGGCGCGGCCAGACCCTGCCCGCCGTGCTGGGGGTCGCCGCCGCCCGCGCCGTCGCCGTGCGAGCCGCCGCCCAGGGCGTAGGCGGCGACGGCGGACGCCAGGGCGAGGGCGACGAGAAGGAGGAGAGCGGCACGTTTCATCCGCGCAAGATTACGTGGGCATGACCGGCGGCACGGCTCCCAGGCCCCCGCCCGCCGCCACTATTGACTAAAAGTCAGTTCGGCGTCAGTCTCGGGACCCGTACCCAGCCGTGGGGTCAGCCCTGGGAGGCGACGTGGACACCGGAGCACGGGCACAACACGAGCGACTCGGCGCGGAACTGCGCGACCAACCGCCCGAATCCTTTCGGGAGTTGGATCCCGAGCAGCTGGCGGCGCTGGCCGACGCGCTGGAGCGGCAGCGCGAGAGCCGCGCCGCGGGACTGCACGAGGCCGCCGAAGACGCGCTCGCACTCGTGCCCGCGCTGGCCCGCGGCCCCGTCCGCCGCATTCTCTTCCGATAGCCGAGTGGAGCGAGGAGTCAGCATGGACAAGCTGCGCGGCAGGGCCGAGACCCGCAAGATCGCCCACCTGCTCGACGTCGAACCCGACACGCTCGCCTTCCTCCAGGCGCTGCCCGTCGAGGACGTACGCCGATTCCGCGCCCAGAGCGTCGCGGCGCTCTTCGACCGGGCGCCCGACATGCTCGACCGGATCGCGTCCGCGACCAAGCTGGTGCCTGCCGGAGTGGCCGCCGCCATCTCGCAGAAGGCCCTCGGCCCGCGCCTGGCCGCCGCCGTCGCGGGACGGCTCGAACCCGCGCGCGCCGCCGACATCATCGAGAAGCTGCCGGTCTCCTTCACCGCCCCGGCCTGCGCCCACCTCGACCCGCGCCGCATCGAGGGCATCGTCGGCCGGCTCGACGAGGACCTGCTCGTCCGCATCGCCGTGGCGCTCGCCGAACGCGGCGACCACCTCACCATGGGCCGCTTCGTCGGCCACCTGCCCGACCCCGCGCTGCGCCGCATCCTGCCGCAGGTCGACGACGCCGCCGTGCTGCGGACGGGCTTCGCGATCGACGTGCCCGAACGGCTCGGCCACCTCATCGAGCTGATGGGCCCCGACCGGCTCGCGTCGGTCATCGGCTCGGCGTCCGCCGACGGCCTGTGGCCCGAGGCGCTGGCCGTCGCCGGCATGGTCACCGGGGAGCAGCGCGGCCGCATCGCCTCGCTCACCGCCGCACAGCCGCAGCACCGCCTCGACTCCCTGGTCGCCACGGTGGCGGAGCAGGACCTGTGGGAGTCCCTGCTTCCGCTGGTCGCGCTGCTCGGCGACGAGGAGCGGCGCACGGTGGCCGAACTGCCCTCGCTGCGGGACGCGGACGTGCTCGGCGGGGTCGTCAGGGCCGTCGTGGCCACCGGGCTGTGGGCGGAGTTCCTGCCACTGGTCGACGTGCTGCCCGCTCAGTCCCGCAAGGCCGTCGCCGACACCGCGGGGGCGCTGCCCGAGCCCGCCCTTGACGCGCTGGCCAGGGAGGTCGACAAGCAGGACCTGTGGGAGCTGGTCATGCCCCTCGTCGAGCTGATGGACGATACGGCGAAGACCCGGATCTTCGCCCTGCCCGCCTTCCAGGACCAGGCCGGAGGGTAACCCGCACGGCGTACGAAGAATCGATGCGGCAGCACCGCACGGGTGACACCGCGTGTCCCGGGGCCGCCGAGCGGGGAGAGCGCCTGGCGGACCCGTCGACTCCCGTACGGGTCCGGCCACCCACCCCGCCGGACCCCCGCGTCCGGCGCCGGACCGAAACGGACCCCATGCGCCTGCGCCACACCGTCGCCGCCGCCCTCGGCGCGCTCGTCCTCGTCGTCACCCTGCCGACCTCGGCGAACGCCGCCGAAGGCGACTTCTCGTACAAGTTCGTGGGCCTCGACGGAACCCCCCGGAAGGCCACGCTCCACGACCCGCAAAGCCCCGGCTGCGCCACGCTCCCCGAGGTCGCGGACCCCGAGGCCTCCGAGCCCGCGTTCGCCCCGCACAACGACACCGACACCTGGGTGATGGTGTTCACCGAGCCCGACTGCACCGGCGACTCCTGGACGCTGCGCCCGCACGGGCACCCCGCATCGGACCGCCTCAAACTGCGCTCGGTGCACTTCACCGGCCGCCACTGAACCGGCCCTCACCCCGTCGTCGACCCGCCGTCCACGGTGAACTCCGCCCCCGTGACGTACGACGACGCGTCCGACGCCAGGAACAGCACGAGAGCGCCGACCTCCTCCGGGCGGCCCATCCTGCCCAGCGGCAGATGCGAGAAGTCCCGCCCGGCGGAGGCCGCGGAGATCATCGGGGTGTCGATCACCCCCGGATGCACGGAGTTGACCCGCACCCGGTACTTCGCCAGGTCCAGCGCCGCCGACCGGGTCAGGCCCCGCAGCCCGAACTTCGACGACCCGTACGCCGCGTGCCCAGGGATGCCGACGAGACCGGCCGTCGACGACACGTTCACCACCGAACCGCCGCCCGCCTCCTTCAGCGCGGGCAGCACCGCCTGGATGCCCAGGAAGGGTCCCAGCAGATTGACCCGGAGCACGGCCTCGAAGTTCTCGCGCGTCTCGTCCTCCACGGACGCCGTGCGCCACAGCGCGGCGTTGTTCACCAGGACGTCGAGGCGCCCGAAGGCATCGAGCGCACCCGCCACGGCCGACGCCCAGTCCGCCGCGTCGCTCACGTCGTGCCGTACGAACAGCCCCTGGTCCCCCAGGGAACCGGCGACCGCGCGCCCCTCCTCCGCGCGTACGTCCGTCACCACGACCCGCGCCCCCGCCTCGGCGAAGAGCCGGGCCTCCGCCGCGCCCTGGCCGCGGCCCGCGCCGGTGATCAGGACGGTCCTGCCGTCCAGGCGGTAGGCGGTCCTCGGCGTCTCGCCGCGGGAGTCCGCCGGGTTCATCGGCCGACCAGCTCCTCGCGCAGTCGCAGGACCGTGCGGGCGTCGAGCCCGAGCCCCTTGGTCAGGTACCCCTGGAGACCCCCGTACCGCTTCGTCGCCTCGTGGAGCGCCGTGCCGAGGTAGTCGGTGCGGACCTCCTGGAGCGGGATGATCAGGTCCGGGTTCTGCATGAGGCCGCCCTGTTTGAGCGCCTCGCGCAGCCGCGCGTCGTACGCGGCCCGGTAGGTGTTGGACGCCAGGTAGTCGCCGGTCGCGGTCCGGTCCGGCACGCCGACCAGGCGCAGCAGCAGATACGTCGTCCAGCCGGTGCGGTCCTTGCCCGCGGTGCAGTGGTAGAGCAGTGGTGAGCCGCCCGCCGCGATGTCGCGCAGGGTGGCGGCGAACTGCGCGCGGTTGACGTCGTCGGTGACGAAGGTGCGGTAGACGTCCCGCATGAACGCCGCCGCCCTGCCGTTGCCCAGCATCTCCTCCTGCTTGACCGGGTCCTTGGAGGCGATCGCGGTGAGCAGCCGGGTGAACAGGCCGTTGTCGGTGATCGGCCGGGAGACCGCGGCGACCCCGGCGGGCAGCCGGTCCGCGCCGTCGTACTGCACCTCGGCGGGCACCCGGAAGTCGACGACCTTCGTCAGGCCGAGCCCGGCGAGGGTGCGCAGATCGGTGTCGGTGAGCTTGCCGAGGGCGTCGCCGCGGAAGACCCGGCCGTAACGGACCTGCTCCCCGTCGTACGTGCGGTAGCCGCCGACGTCCCGCACATTGACCGCGCCCTGCAGCGGAATGTGACGCACGGTGTCGGCCGCGGACCGGGGCGCGGTGGCCGCGGTGGCCGCAGCGGGTGTGCCGGGTGCGGCGATCCCGGCGGGGGACGCCCAGGCGGGCAGGGTGCCCAGGGCAACCGCGGCGATCACGAGTCCGGTCGCGGTACGGGTACGAGAGATGCGCATCGGTCCGCCTTCCCATGCTTCCCATCGGCCCAACCAAGCGATTGTTTGGCAGGGGGTCGAAGGTAGCGAGGCGCCGGTGGGCGGGGAAGGGGCGCGCCCGGGAAACTGACGAATGGTCAGTTCTGTACAGCGGCGGGTGCGAGCGCGAGCGCGGGTGCGGGCGGGCGGCGGTCGGGGTGTACGGGGCGTAAGGTAGGTGTGAGGCGTACGCGTCTCGCGGGTCCGGGAACACGCGGGCGCGTGAGCGTGTTAGGCTTTTAGTGTTGCAGTTTTGGTACCCATGAACTTTATGTGCGCCTGACGGGAATGCTCCGAGGGCGCATTATTGTTTTTCCGGTTCTCTCCGGTATGGGGGTCATTGCAGCGCTGGAGATTCGCAATTCGGTGTTTCTCCATTCACTGCCCCTGTTGAGGAGATTGACATGGCAACCGGCACCGTTAAGTGGTTCAACTCGGAAAAGGGCTTCGGCTTCATCGAGCAGGACGGCGGCGGCCCCGACGTCTTCGCCCACTACTCGAACATCGCGTCCTCCGGCTTCCGTGAGCTCGTCGAGGGCCAGAAGGTCTCCTTCGAGGTGACCCAGGGCCAGAAGGGCCTGCAGGCCGAGAACATCGTTCCTGCCTGATCGCCGCAGCGCGCGAACCTCACAGCCGAGGCCCGCACCGGAAGGTGCGGGCCTCGGCTTGCGCTGTCATCGGGCCCGACGGGCCCAGAGCCGCACCGGCTCAGAGGTCCGGAAAGTCCAGCGACCAGGAAGGCATTACTGCATGAACCGCTCCGAACGCCCGGCGCGCCCCGCCCGCAAGCGTCCCGCCACCGCAGGCGGAAAGGGCCGGCCGAACGGCCAGGCGAAGGGCTCCGCGCATTCTTCGCAGTCCGCGAAGAAGTCCGGCGGACGCAGGCCCGTGCAGGGCGGCGAGTTCGCACTGCCCGAGAGCATCACGCCCGCGCTGCCGGCCGTCGAGGCCTTCGGTGACCTGGACATGCCCGAGGCCCTCCTGAAGACGCTGGCCGCCCAGGGCGTCACCGAGCCCTTCCCGATCCAGGCGGCGACACTCCCGAACTCCCTCGCCGGGCGCGACATCCTCGGCCGCGGACGCACCGGCTCCGGCAAGACCCTCGCCTTCGGCCTCGCCCTCCTGGCCCGCACGGCCGGACACCGCGCCGAGTCGAAGTCCCCGCTCGCCATGGTCCTGGTCCCCACGCGCGAGCTGGCCCAGCAGGTCACGGACGCCCTCACCCCGTACGCCACCTCGGTGAACCTCCGCATGGCCACCGTCGTCGGCGGCATGTCGATCACCCGGCAGTCCGGGACGCTGCGCCGCGGCGCCGAGGTCCTCGTGGCCACCCCCGGCCGCCTCAAGGACCTGATCGAGCGCGGCGACTGCGACCTGTCCCGGGTCCGTACGACCGTCCTCGACGAGGCCGACCAGATGGCCGACATGGGCTTCATGCCGCAGGTCACGGCGCTGCTCAAGCAGGTCGAGCAGGGCGGCCAGACGATGCTGTTCTCGGCGACGCTCGACAAGAACATCGACCGGCTCGTACGGATGTTCCTCACCGATCCCGTCGTGCACTCCGTCGACCCGTCGGCGGGCGCGGTGACCACGATGGAGCACCACGTGCTCTACGTCGCCGACGAGACGGACAAGAAGGCCGTCGCCATGCGCATCGCCGCCCGCGAGGGCCGCGTGATCATGTTCCTGGACACCAAGCGCGCGGTGGACCGCTTCACCAAGCGGCTGCTCGCCAACGGCGTACGCGCCTCCGGACTGCACGGCGGACGCTCGCAGCCGCAGCGCAACCGGACGCTCGACCAGTTCAAGACCGGCCAGGTCACCGCATTGATCGCGACGAACGTCGCGGCGCGCGGCATCCACGTCGACGACCTCGACCTGGTCGTGAACGTCGACCCGCCCACCGACCACAAGGACTACCTCCACCGGGGCGGACGCACCGCGCGGGCGGGGGAGTCGGGCAGCGTCGTCACCCTCGTGCTCCCCGACGAGAAGCGTGAGATGACGCGGCTCATGTCGGACGCGGAGATCAGCCCCAACACGGCGCGCGTCTCGTCCTCCGACGAGGAGCTCGTACGGATCACCGGGGCGCGGGAGCCCTCGGGCGTCCCGGTCGTCATCGAGACGCCGCAGCCGCAGCAGCAGCAGCCGTCCGCGCGGCCCGGCTCCGCCCAGCGGCGCCGTCGGCCCCGTGGGAGCGGGGGCGCCGCGGCCGGTCAGGGCCAGGGCCAGGGGCAGCGCAGGGTTCCCCGGCAGGGTCAGGGCCAGAGTCAGGGTCAGGGCCAGGGTGGCGGCCAGGCCAGGAGCGGTTCCGCCGGAGCCGGTGGCGGCGTCGGCGGTCGTGCCCGTCGCGGTCGCTCCGGTGGCGGCGCTCAGGGAGGCCGCCGCTCCGCGGCGTGACGCAGGCAGGAACTGATCCACACCGCCCGCAGCCGGAACCTTCCGGCTGCGGGCGGAACAATGACGTGACGTACCACCGCACAGCCCGGCACCGAGGAGCCCGCCCGATGACACCGGAGCGACCGGAGCGCGAACCCGCCGCCCTGCCCCGGCACCTGCCCCTGCTCGACGACGACCGCGCGGCCCTGCGCGCCGACTGCGGCAGCTGTTTCGGGCTGTGCTGCGTGGCCCTCACCTTCGCCAGGTCCTCGGACTTCGCGGTGGACAAGGACGCGGGCACGCCCTGCACCAATCTCCGGGCGGATTTTCGCTGCGGCATCCACCGCGACCTCCGGGACAAGGGGTACCGGGGCTGCACGGTGTATGACTGCTTCGGAGCCGGGCAGCGCGTCTCCCAGTCCACCTTCGAGGGCCGCGACTGGCGTCAGGATCAGGCCACGGCGCGCCAGATGTTCGAGGCCTTCCCGGTCATGAGGCAGCTCCACGAACTGCTCTGGTACGTGACCGAGGCGCTCACGTACCCGCAGACCCGGCCGATCGCCGCCGACCTGAGGCGCGCCCTCGCCGCGACGGAGCGGCTGGCCGGGGGCACCCCCGAGGCCGTCGTCGACACCGATGTGGCCGCCCACCGCCAGGACGTCAACAAGCTCCTCCTGCGCACCAGCGAACTCGTCCGCGCCGAGCACCAGGGCGCGGGCGGCAGGGGCGGAAAGGGCGCCAGGAACGGTAAGGGCGGTAAGGGCGGCAAGAAGAGCCGCAGGGGCGCCGACCTCATCGGCGCGCGGCTCAAGGGCGCCGATCTCAGGGGCGTCGATCTGCGCGGCTCGTACCTCATCGGCGCCGACCTGCGCGACGCGGACCTGCGGGCGGCCGATCTGATCGGCGCGGACCTGCGCGACGCGGACCTGCGGGGCGCCGATCTCACCGGCGCGCTCTTCCTCACCCAGTCGCAGGTCAACGCGGCCAGGGGCGACGACCGCACCAGGCTCTCCGACTCCCTCCACCGCCCCGGACACTGGTCCGCCGCCTGACACGGGCAGCCTGATACGCGGCTGCCCGCCGCCCGTTGCCGACGCCAGGGGGGCGGCCCCGCTACGTGTCTAACTCCAGCACCGTCCGGCACAGCGTGCACCGCGCCCGCATCCGCCCCCGCGCCGGCAGCCGGATCCGCTGGTGGCAGGCGGGGCAGGGGAACGTCACCCGCAGGGTGCCGCCGCCGACGGAGAAGGAGTAGTCCCCGCCCGTTCCGCCCGCCGCGACCGCGCCGCCGTGGTCCCGCGCGTACCGCCGGTCCTTCGCGTACCGCCGCCGCCCCGCCCACCCGGCGGCCGTCAGCGGAGGCTGCTGCTCGTCGCGGCGCGCCTGGGCGAGACCCTTGGTGTACGCCGTGTACGCCTGCGCGCTGGTGAACCAGGTCTCCGGAGCCTCGCCGAACGCCAGCGCCCGCTTGGCCAGGACGTAGCCGAATTCCTCCGGCGTGAGGTAGCCGAGCTTCTGCGAGGACGCGCCGTCCTCGCGGTAGGCGTCGAGCAGCAGCCAGCCCGCGCCCAGGTAGGCGGTGGCGGTGTCGGTCAGGATCTCGTTGTCGCGGGTGCCGGGGAACGACAGATCGAGCCGGTGCAGGTAGACGTGCATGACCTCATGGGCGAGCGCCGCGCCGATGTCCCTGCGGTGCGTGCGGAAGCGGTCGTTGAGCTCGATGAAGTACTCGGGTCCCGCGGCGAGTTCGACGTACGCGGCGTGCTCCATCTCGCGGAAGCTGACGATCATCCGGGCGTCGGGCAGGCGCAGGTGCCGCACCATCTCGCGGGCCACCCGCTGCACGCCGAGGTACAGGTCGTCCTGGTCGCTGAAGGCCACGTCGGCGGGGGCGACGCTGGTCTCGAAGGTGTGGACGGTGTCGTACGAGAGGCGTCTGTAGAGCGCGGTGACAGCGGCGCGCACGGTCTCCAGATGGGGGTAGCCGTGCACGACTGGACCGCCGCCGACCGCCACGTCCGCACCCCCTGAAACCACGCACCGGGCACTGCAACCCTGGCCCACTGTACGGGGGTTGCCCCGCCCGGAGCGGGTCCGTGCGACACGTCGTGGCCGGAAACCGCCCCTTGTCCTGAGCGGACACCGATCTCCATAATCCGCAACAACGCTTTGGCGGGCACATGCCATGACGCCCGTACGACTCATGAACCCCCCACCTAGGAGAGTCAGTTGAAGACCAAGCTGCGTGGAGCCAAGAGAGCCGCCGCCCTCGGTACGATCGCGCTCGCCGCCGTCAGCCTTCAGCCCGTCGCCGCCCAGGCGGCCCCGAGCCCGGGCCCGAAGCCGGGCGAGAGCGTCGTCGGCGGCACCCGTGCCGCACAGGGCGAGTTCCCGTTCATGGTCCGTCTGTCGATGGGCTGTGGCGGCGCTCTGTACGCCAAGAACATCGTGCTGACCGCCGCCCACTGCGTGGACGGCTCGGGGAGCAACACCAGCATCACCGCCACCGGCGGAGTCGTGGACCTCCAGAGCTCCTCCGCGATCAAGGTGAAGTCCACCAAGGTCCTCCAGGCCCCCGGCTACAACGGCAAGGGCAAGGACTGGGCGCTCATCAAGCTCGCGAAGCCGATCGACCAGCCCACCCTGAAGATAGCCACGGACACCAAGTACAACACCGGCAACTTCACCATCGCGGGCTGGGGCGCGGCCAGGGAGGGCGGCGCACAGCAGCGCTACCTCCTCAAGGCGACCGTCCCGTTCGTCAGTGACGCCGACTGCAAGGCCGCGTACGGCGATGACCTCACGCCCGGCGAGGAGCTCTGCGCCGGCAAGCTCGCCGAGGGCGGCACGGACACCTGCCAGGGCGACTCCGGCGGCCCCATGTTCCGCAAGGACGACGCGGGCCAGTACATCCAGGTCGGCATCGTCAGCTGGGGCAACGGCTGCGCGCGGCCGAAGTTCCCCGGCGTGTACACCGAGGTGTCGACCTTCGCGCGCGACATAGAGAAGGCGGCTTCGACGCTCTGAGCGCAACGGCGGGACGCCCACGGCCACGGCGTCCCGCCCGCCCGGAAGTTAGTCCAAGACCTGTCCCCCCTTTGTCCATGGGCGCCCCCGTCCCACCCGGCCATCGTGATCGGCACCGATTCCGTCCCCTGGAGGAGTGCCGCATGCTGCCGTCAGACAGGTCAGGACCGAGCCGCCGAGCCGTGGTCGCCACCGGTGCGGTCGCCGGGGTGGGGGCCGCACTCGGAGCGGGCGGAACCGCGTTCGCCGGGGGTACGCGGAGCGCTCAGGGCGCCCCCGGCAGGCCCCTGCCCGACGAGGTGGTCCTGCGCTCGGCCGACCTGGACGTGCGCGTCGCCACCGCCTTCCCGCGCGTCGTCTCCTACACGGACCGCGCGAGCGGCGCCGTACTGCACGGCCGGCGGGACGCCGTCACCACGGTCCTCATCGACGAGGCCGCGCACACCCCGCAGGTCACCGCCACGACGGGCGGATCCCGCGCCGCGTACGTGCTGGCCTTCGACGGCGGCACCCGGATCGACGTCGAGATCGCGGTCGAGGGCAGGCAGGTCCACTGGCGCGTCACGAGGATCGCGGACACCGACGCGCTGCGGGTCGGCACCCTGCGGATCCCCGGCCTCGCCCTGCTCTCCGTGCGCAGCGACCAGCCCGGGGCCGCTCTCCTCGCCGCCAAGGTGCAGCTGGACAAGGCCAAGAGCGGCGACACCCTCGTCCGTCCCGCCGCGGACACCCCCGCCGAACCGCCCACCGGCTGCGCCTACGCCGTCGTGGCACACGACAGGATCGGCGGAGCCATCGAGACCAACACCGTCTACGACAAGCCCACCAGCGAGGCGGGTACCACCTGGGAGAACGGCCGCCTGTGGCGCGAGACGGTGCGGCACGACGCCGGGAACGCCGACTACGTAGAGGCCCGGTTGAGCCCCGGACAGTGGACATACCGCGCCGCGACCGCGCCCGTGCACGCCACCGAACCCCTGCCCTACGCCACCGTCGTCATCACCGGCGACCGGGGCGGCGACGGCAAGGTCGACTGGCAGGACGCGGCGATCGCCTTCCGCGACATCATGGTGACCCCGCGCGGCGCCGACGAGCAGCACCTGCGCGTCGTCCCGCACATCCCGTTCAACTTCGCCTCGCAGGCCACCAACCCGTTCCTCGCCACGCTCGACAACGTCAAGCGGATCCACCTGGCGACCGACGGCCTGCGCCAGTACACGCTCCTCAAGGGCTACCAGTCCGAGGGCCACGACTCCGCCCACCCCGACTACGCGGACAACTACAACACGCGCGCGGGCGGCCTTACAGACCTCAACACCCTGGTCCACGAGGGCAAGAAGTGGAACAGCGACTTCGGCGTACACGTCAACGCCACCGAGTCGTACCCCGTGGCGAACGCCTTCTCCGACAAGCTCGTCGACAGGAAGAACGAGCAGTGGGACTGGCTCGACCAGAGCTACCGCATCGACCAGCGCCGCGACCTGGTCTCCGGGGACGTCATCAAGCGCTTCGCCGACCTGCGCGCCCAGACCGACCGCGGCCTGAACACCCTCTACATCGACGTGTTCCGCGAGTCCGGCTGGACCTCCGACCGCCTCCAGCGGGCCTTCCGCGACCAGGGCTGGACCGTCACGTCGGAGTGGGGCCACGGCTTCGAGCGCTCCTCCCTCTGGTCGCACTGGGCCACCGAGACCGACTACGGCGGCGACACCTCGCGCGGCGTCAACTCCCGGCTGATCCGCTTCATCCGCAACCACCAGAAGGACGTCTTCGCCGACAAGTGGCCCACCCTGCTCGGCGCCGCCCGCATGGGCAACTTCGAGGGCTGGGTCGGCAAGACCGACTGGCACGCCTTCTACGACCTGATCTGGACCCACTCACTGCCCGCCAAGTACCTCCAGGCGAACCCCATCAAGAGCTGGGACGAGCACGAGATCACCTTCTTCGGGGCGACGAGGACGACGGTCTGCGACTCCACGGGCGTGCGGCGCATCACCACGGACGGAAACGTCGTCTACGAAGACGGCCGCTACCTCCTCCCCTGGGAGCCCCGCAAGGCACACGACCCCGCCAAGCTGTACCACTACAACCCGGCGGGCGGCGCCAGCACCTGGCAGCTCCCGCGCGCGTGGGCACGCCGCTCCAGGGTGGCGCTCTACCGGCTCACCGACCAGGGACGGGTCTTCGAGTCGTACGTCTCCGTAGCGGGCGGCAAGGTCACCGTCGAGGCCGACCCGAAGCAGCCCTACGTCCTCTACCGCGAGCGCGCCGCCGCCCTGCCCGACCCCAAGTGGGGCCAGGGAACACCCCTGCACGACCCGGGCTTCCACTCCGGCTCCCTGAAGGGCTGGACGGTCAGCGGCCCCGCCACCGTGCGGCTCAGCGACCTCGGCGACCACGAACTGGTCATCGGCGCGGGCGCCGCGGCCTCCGTCGGCCAGCGCCTCACCCGCCTGAAGGCCGGGACGTACGTCGCGTCCGTGCAGGTCGAGGTCGGCGAGAAGCCGGGGGAGCGGCGCAGGGCGTCCCTGGAGGTGCGCACCGCCGACGGCGTCACCGCCGCCAACTTCACCGAGACGTCCACGGCGGGCAACTACGTCGCCGCCGACCGCAAGCACGGCACCCGCTTCCAGCGCATGTTCACGTACTTCACCGTCCCCGAGGGCGGCGGCAGGGCCGAGCTGACGCTGCGCGCCGAGGCGGGCCACGCGCGCGTGCGCTTCGACAACGTACGGATCGCCGCCACCCGGCGCCCCGCGAAGCGCCCCCGCGCCACCCTCGCCCACGAGGACTTCGAGCACGTCCCGCAGGGCTGGGGCCCCTTCGTGAAGGGCGACGCGGGCGACGTCACCGACCCGCGCACCCACATCGCTCAGCGCCACGCCCCTTTCACCCAGCGCGGCTGGAACGGCAAGGCGATCGACGACGTCATCGACGGCACCAACTCCCTGAAGTCACGCGGCGAGAACACCGGCCTCGTCTACCGCACGGTCCCGCACACCGTCCGCTTCGCACCGGGCAAGCGCTACCGCGTCTCCTTCCGCTACGAGAACGAGAAGGCGGGCCAGTACGCCTGGATCACCGCGGTCGACGACCCGTCCCCCCACGAGAACGACCGCAAGGACCTCCCGGCCGCCACCGAACCCACCACCCTCACCTACGAGTTCACCGCCCCCGCCGAGGGCGAGGCCTGGGTCGGCCTGCGCAAGACGGGCGAGGACGGCAAGGCGGAGTTCGTCCTTGACGCGTTCGAGGTCAGCGAGGTGTGAGGCGCGGGGGGTGGGGAGGGCTGACTCGACAGCCCGCCCCACCGCCGACTCACACCAGCCCCACCCGCTCCCCGGCCCCCTCCAACTCCAGCACCCACACCTCATTCGCCCCGTCCCGCAGCACAGGGCCGGGCACGTACAGCGACATCTGCGGGCCCACCGTCCAGTAACGCCCCAGGTTGAAGCCGTTGACCCACACGAACCCCCGCGTCCAGCCGGGGAGCTCCAGGGACGCGTCGCCGGGGGAGCCGACCTCGACCGTGCCCCGGTACAGGCCGGGCCGGCCCTCGCCGGGGCCGGCCGAGGGGACCCCCCGTACCGCCGACGGCACGTCGAACGCGTCGAGCCGCAGGCCGCGTGCCCGCACCCCGTGCAGGTACTGCCGTTCGTGCAGGACGCCTCCGGTGATGCCCTTCGGCTCGCCCGTCCGGGGCCCGTAGTTGACCCTCCCCAGGGACTCCACCCACAGCTCCACGCGCGCGTGCCCGGCGACGGGCGTGCTCAACGCCGGGGTGCCCTCGGTGAGGACACCGGCGCGCTCCCCGTCGACGTACACCACCGCCCGGTCCCGAAGGCCCCGCACGCTCAGCGGGTACGGTTCGCGCGGCCCCGGCACCGTGACGGCGTACCGGACCAGGCCCCGGTCCACGTCCAGCTCCTCGAACGTGGGCGGGACGGCGTGCTCCGCCTCGGGGCCGCCCAGCCAGTCCAGGACCGTGTCCAGGGGGGCCCAGTCGGTGAGGACGGCCGACGCGGGAGCGCCGAGCGCCGGGAGCGGCGGGGGCGGCTCCGGCAGGGGACCGGACGCGTACTCCGCGAGAACCTCACGGAAGGCCCAGAACTTGGGCGTCGCGCGGCCGAACTCGTCGATCGGCGCGTCGTAGTCGTACGAGGTGACGTCGGGCTGCAGCTCGCCGTCGTGCAGGGCGCCGCCGCCCCGGTTGGCGCCCGCCCAGCCCGCGAAGTTCGTCCCGCCGTGCGCCATGTAGAGGTTCACCGACGCCCCGCACTCCAGGATCTCGCGCAGCGCCGCCGCCGCGTCACCGGCGTCCCGCACGACATGCTCCGCGCCCCAGTGATCGAACCAGCCGCACCAGAACTCCATGCACATCAACGGGCCCCTGGGCCGGTGCCTGCGCAGCGTGCCGAAGCCCGCCCGGGCGCCCGAGCCGAAGTTGGCCGTCGCGAGGACGCCCGGGACCGACCCGCCGGTCAGCATGTGGTCCTCGGGGCCGTCCGAGGTGAACAGGGGGACCGTGACGCCCTCGGCGCGCAGCAGGCCGGCCAGGTGGCGCAGGTACACCTGGTCCGAGCCGTAGCTGCCGTACTCGTTCTCGACCTGCACCATGATCACCGGGCCGCCGCCCGCACCGCCGTGCTGGCGCGGCACGATCTCCCGCAGCAGCAGGCGGAACCACCGCGACACGTGCCCCAGATACTCCTCGTCACGGGTACGCGCGCGTGCCCCCACCGCACCGGTCAGCCAGTGCGGCAGGCCGCCGTTCTCCCACTCCGCGCAGATGTAGGGCCCTGGCCGGACGATCGCCCAGAGCCCCGCCTCGCGCGCCGCGTCCAGGAACCGGCCGACGGCCCCGACGTCACGGCTGTCACCGGGGCGCGGCTCGTGCAGGTTCCACGGCACGTACGTCTCCACGCAGTTGAGGCCCATCGCCCGCAGCATCGCCAGACGATGGCCCCACTGCGCCTCGTGCACCCGGAAGTAGTGCAGCGCCCCGGAGAGCAGCCGCACCGGCCGCCCGTCCAGCTCGAAATCGTCCTCGCCGACCCTGAACCCGTTCATCGCGTCCTCTCGCTCACGTACCGCCCGCCCACGATTGCCCCTGGCGGGCGGCAGGGTCCATGGACAAAGATCGGGTCCGGTTGGACGCAACGAGACAGGACGAACGCGTCCGGCGACGCACCGAGCGGGCCGGGCCCCGGCCCGCACCGGAAGGGACGCACGCGGATGTACCACACCTGGATGCGGTATTTCACCCCGAGCCCGGCCCACCACCGGCTCGGCCTCGCCTGCCTCGGCGTCGGCCTGCAGCACGGCCTCCTGCCGACCGTGGGCCCGCGCACCCTCGACCACCACGTCGCCGTCGTCATCAGCGCGGGCGGCGGCTGGTTCCGCGGCGCCGACGGGCGCCGGACCACCGTCACCGCGCCCGCCCTGATCTGGCTCACCCCGGGCACGCGCCACCACTACGGGCCCGACCCCGAGACCGGCTGGGACGAGTGCTTCGTCGACTTCACGGGCCCCGCCACCGACACGTACACCGAACTCGGCTACATCGAACCCACCCGGCCCGTCGTACCGCTCTCCGACGCGGCCGGCGCCCGCGCCGCCGTCGCCCGCATCGCCCGCGCGGCCCGCCGCGGCAACCCCCTCCTGGAGGTCGAGACCGGCGCCGCCGTCCACGAACTCCTCGTCGCGCTGCGCCGCGCCCGCGCCGACATCGCCCCCGACGGCGACCCCGTGCTCCAGGCCCTGGCCCGCGACGCCTTCCAGCCCCTGTCCGTCGCCGAGCACGCGGCCCGGCACGGCATGACCCCCGCCGAACTGCGCACCGCAGTGCGGCGCGGCGCCGGCTGCAGCCCCAAGGACTACCTCCTCGGCATCCGCCTCGGCCGCGCCAAGGAACTCCTCGCCGCCACCGAGCTCCCCGTCGCCGCCGTCGCCCGCCGCGTCGGCTACGACGACCCCGCGTACTTCTCCCGCCTCTTCACCCGCCGGGTCGGCACGGCGCCCGTCCGCTTCCGCGACCAGCAGGGCAGGGCCGTACCCGGCGGCTGGTCCCAGCAGATACCCGACCCCGACCACCCGCCGATCCTGCGCTCCTGCGCCGATGGCGGGCCCGCACCGGCAACGTAGGCTCGTGGCCCATGACCACCAGCCACACCAGTGACGAGAACAGTGACGGCACGCCCGCGGTCGCGGACGAGACGGTGCGCGCCGAGCTGTCCCGGCTGCGCGACAGCATCGACAACATCGACGCCGCCGTCGTCCACATGCTCGCCGAACGCTTCAAGTGCACCCAGCAGGTCGGCCACCTCAAGGCCCAGCACCACCTGCCGCCCGCCGACCCCACCCGCGAGGCCCGCCAGATCGCCCGCCTGCGCCAACTGGCCGAGAACGCGAAGCTCGACCCGGCCTTCGCCGAGAAGCTGCTCAACTTCATCATCGCCGAAGTGATCAGACACCACGAGCAGATCGCGGAGGGGCCCGTGAGCGGCGACGGGACGGCTCCGGCGACGACGCCGACCACGGACTGATCCGTCCCCACCCCACGCCCCTGCACCGACCCGCCCGCCATCAGGCAGCATGACCCCATGCCCGTACTGACGCGCGACGAAGCGCAGACCCGTGCCCAGCTCATCGACGTCCACCGGTACACCGTCGAGCTCGATCTGAGCCGGGCGGCCGATCCCGCCCGCGACACCTTCGACTCCCGGACCGTCATCCGGTTCAGCGCCCGCGCCGACGGCGCCACCTTCGTCGAGCTCAAGCCCGCCGAGCTGCGCTCCGTCACCCTCGACGGGCGGCCCGTCGACCCGGCGGGCCTGGCCGACAACCGGCTCGCGCTCGACGGGCTCACCGCGGGCGAGCACGAGCTGCGCGTGGACGCCGCGATGCGCTACTCCCGTACCGGCGAGGGCATGCACCGCTTCACCGACCCCACCGACGGCGAGACGTACGTCTACACGCAGCTCTTCATGGAGGACGTGCAGCGCGTCTTCGCCGCCTTCGACCAGCCCGACCTGAAGGCCGTCTTCGAGTTCTCCGCCACCGCCCCCGAGGGCTGGACCGTCCTCGCCAACGGCGTCACCGACCACCTCGGTGGCGGGACGTGGCAGGCCGCGGCCACCCCGCCCATTTCCACCTACCTCGTCGCCGTCGCCGCGGGCCCCTGGCACTCGGTGCGCACCGAACACCGCGGACTGCCCTTCGGCATCCACTGCCGGCGCTCCCTCGCCCCCTTCATGGACGCCGACGCCGAGGAGATCCTCGACGTCACCCGCGCCTGCTACGACCGCTACCACGAGAAGTTCGACGAGCCCTACCCCTTCGACTCCTACGACCAGGCGTTCGTCCCCGAGTTCAACGCGGGCGCCATGGAGAACCCCGGCCTCGTCACCTTCCGCGACGAGTTCATCTACCGCTCCGCCGTCACCGACACCGAGCGGCAGACCCGCGCCATGGTCATCGCCCACGAGATGGCCCACATGTGGTTCGGCGACCTCGTGACCCTCACCTGGTGGGACGACATCTGGCTGAACGAGTCCTTCGCCGAGTACATGGGGTTCCAGACCACCGCCGAAGCCACCTGCTTCACCGACCCCTGGACCGACTTCGGCGTCGCCCGCAAATCCTGGGGATACGACGCCGACCAACGCCCCTCCACCCACCCCGTCGCCCCCGACCCCGACGCCGTGCCCGACACCGCGTCCGCACTGCTCAACTTCGACGGCATCTCGTACGCCAAGGGAGCAAGCGCCCTGCGCCAGCTCGTCGCCTGGCTCGGCGAGAAGGACTTCCTGGCGGGCATCAACATCCACTTCGCGCGGCACAAGTTCGCCAACGCCACCCTCGCCGACTTCATCGACTCCCTCGCCCACGCCACCGACCGCGACGTGCACGGCTGGGCCGAGGCGTGGCTGCGCACCACCGGCGTCGACACCCTCACCCCGAAGGTCTCCCACAGCGGCCGTGAGTGGACGCTCACCGTCGACCGCGACGGCGGCCCGAGCCATGACGCGGGCCCCGGCCACGGCGGCGGCCGCCCCCACCGCATCGCCGTCGGCGTCTACGACCGCGACCTCGCGGACGGCCGCTCCCTGGTCCTGCGCGAACGCTTCGAGACGGACATCCCGGCCACCGACGCCACCCCGCGCGACGGCGGGCGCCCCGCCCTCATCGTCCTCAACGACCAGGACCTCACCTTCGCCAAGATCCGCCTCGACGAGACCTCCCGGGAAACCGTCCTGCGGAGCCTCTCCGGCGTCCCGGACGCGCTCACCCGCGCCGTCCTGTGGAACAGCCTGCGCGACATGGTCCGCGACGGCGAACTCGAAAGCGCCGCCTACCTGGAGGCCGCCCGCGCGCACCTGCCCGAGGAGAGCGACCTCGCCATCGTCCAGGGCGTCCTCGCCTTCGCCACCACCCACATCGCCCACCGCTTCGCCACCCCCGGGCAACGGCCCGCCGCCCTCACCCTCCTCGGCGAACTCTGCCGCGACCTGATCCGCCGCACCGAGGACGGCTCCAACCCCGGCCTGCGCCTGACCGCGGTCCGCGGCGCCATCGACGTCGCCACCCAGGCGGCGCCCCTTCAGGCCTGGCTGAGCGAGGGCACCGTACCCGGCGGCCCCGAGCTCGACCCGGAGCTGCGCTGGCGGGCCCTCGGCCGGCTCGCCGCGCTCGACGCGACCGACGAGGCCGCCATCGCGGCCGAGCTGGAGCGCGACCCGAGCGCCACCGGCCGCGAGGGCGCGGCACGCTGCCGGGCCGCGCTGCCCGACGCGGCGGCCAAACGGGCCGCCTGGGAGGCCATGTTCGCCACCGACGAGCTGTCGAACTACCTCTTCACCGCCACCGCCCAGGGCTTCTGGCAGCCCGAACAGGCCGACCTCGTAACGGAGTACGTCCCGCGCTACTTCGAGGACGCGGTCGCCCTCGCCGCCCGCCGCGGACCCGCCATGGCCGAGGCGGCGGGCCGCTACGCCTTCCCGCTGCCCTTCGTCGACGCCGAGACGCTCCGGCTCGGCGAACGGTGCCTGCGCGACGCCGACCCCACCCCCGCCCTGCGCCGCAAGCTCGTCGACCAGCTCGACGACCTGGCACGGGCACTGCGCGTACGGCAAGGGGCGGAGAAGGGCTGACGGAGGCGGACGGGGGGGCGTAGGACCTGATGCCTACGCCCCCTGGTCCCCTGCGACTGGTCCCCTACGACGATCCGGGACCCCGCGGACCCGGCCTAGGGTGAAACGGAAGCCGCTCAGGACCCGCCCGACCGGCCCCCGGCACCAGGACCGGAGCAGACCGGCCGGGCCGCACCAGCAAGGAGCCACCCCGTGATCGTCGTGACCGGTGCCACCGGAAACGTGGGCAGCGCCCTCGTCACCCAGCTCATCGCCGAACGCGTCCCCGTACGCGCCCTCAGCCGCGACCCGCGGCGCGCGGACCTGCCCGCCGAAGCGCACACCGCCCGCCTCGACCTCACCGGCGACCTGCCCGAACCCGCCGAACTCCGTGCCCTGTTCGACGGCGCGACCGGCCTCTTCCTGCACGCACGAGCCATGGGCGAACACACCGCGGCCCTCCTCCAAACGGCCCGCGCACAGGGCGTCCGGCACGTCGCCGTCCTCTCCTCGGGCATCATCCAGGACGGCGCCGACACCACCCACCCCATCCACGTCCAGCACGCCCGACTGGAAGAGCACGTACGCGACAGCGGCCTCGACTGGACGTTCCTGCGCCCCAACGCCTTCGCCACCAACGCGTTCCAGTGGGCGCCCCAGATCCGCACCGGCGACACCGTTCGCGGCCCCTTCCCGGACGCCGTGACCGCCCCCATCCACGAGGCCGACATCGCCGCCGTCGCCGCCCGCGCCCTCCTCGACGAAGGCCACCGCGGCGCCGTCCACCGCCTCACCGGCCCCGCCCCGGTCACCACCGAGGAGCAGGTCCACACCATCGGCGCCGCCCTCGGCCGCACCCTGCGCTTCGTCGACGTACCCCCAGAGGACGTGGGGCCCGACCTCTTCCCGCACGTACCGCCCCACATGCTCCCCGCCCTCCTGCGCTCCTTCGGCGACGCGGTCGGCACCGAACCGGAGATCACCACCACCGTCAAGGCCGTCACCGGCACGCCGGCCCGCACCTTCGAGGAATGGACGGCCGACCACAAGGACGCCTTCCGCTCCTGACCATCCAAAGGCGCGCCCGTACCAACACGCCCCAGCGGGGCCCGCCCTAGCACCCCGCCCCGCCCCCACACGTTTCCTCCGTACGGCAATACCACTTTCGGGTTCCCTCGCGCCGGTATCCAGGCGCACCGGGCCGCGCGACGTACAGGCTGGTGCCCCTGTACGCGCGCACCCGGAGGACCGCCCATGAGCACCCCGCCACCCCTCGCCGGAGGCGCCCAAGGCCCCGACGCCCTGCGGCCGTTGCTCGCAGCAGCCCTCGAAGGCCTGTACACCGGCACGGCCGCCCGCCAAGGCCCCCTCCCCGCCGGCGGCCCCGAAGCCGTCGCCGACCGCGTCCGCGCCGCCGCCGAACCGGTCCTCCCCGAACACGGCACGGGACCCGAGGCGGCCCTGCGCACCCTCGTCCACACCCTCGCCGAAGGCGCCGCCGACCCCGCGGACCCGCTCTGCGCCGCCCACCTGCACTGCCCACCCCTCGCCGTCGCAGCCGCCGCCGACCTCGCCGTCTCCGCCCTCAACCCCTCCATGGACTCCTGGGACCAGGCACCCGCCGCGACCGCGCTCGAAGCCCTCGTCACCCGCGCCCTGGCCGCCGAGATCCACGACGGCGGCGACGCCCTCGTCACCACCGGCGGCACCGAGGCCAACCAGCTCGCCCTCCTCCTCGCCCGCGAAAGCCCCACAAGCCACGGCCCCCTGCGCCTCCTCACCGGCGAGAACGCCCACCACTCCCTCGCCCGCGCCGCCTGGCTCCTCGGCCTCCCCGACCCCGTCGTCGTACCCGCCCCCGCGGGCACCCTCGACCCCGCCGCCCTCGACGAAGCCCTCACCGAACTCGGCGGCCCACCGGGCACCTTCCTCGTCGCCGCCACCGCGGGCACCACCGACGCCGGACTCATCGACCCCCTCGACGAGATCGCCGACCTGTGCGCCGCCCACGGCGCCCGACTCCACATCGACGCCGCGTACGGCGGAGGACTCCTCTTCAGCGACACCCGCAAGGAACAGCTGCGCGGCCTCAACCGCGCCGACACCGTCGCCCTCGACCTGCACAAACTCGGCTGGCAACCCGCCGCCGCCGGCCTCCTCGCCGCCCGCGACCCCCGCGACCTGCACGCCCTCGCCCACCGCGCCGACTACCTCAACGCCGACGACGACACCGAAGCGGGACTCCCCGACCTCCTCGGCCGCTCCCTGCGCACCACCCGGCGCCCCGACGTGCTCAAGATCGCCGTCACCCTCAAGGCCCTCGGCCGCACCGGACTCGGCGCCCTAGTCGACCAGGTCTGCGACCGGGCGGCCGAGTTCGCCGCCCTCATCGACGCCCACCCCGCCTTCGAGCTCTACGACACCCCCGCCATCAGCACCGTCCTGTTCCGCCCCACGAACGCCACCGACGACCACATCGCCCACGTACGCAGACGGCTGCTCACCGAAGGCACCGCCGTACTCGGCCGCGCCGACCTCGACGGCCGCCGATGGCTCAAGGCCACCCTCCTCAACCCCCACACCCGGCCCGGCGACCTCGCCGCACTCCTCAAGCTCGTCGAAGAACCCGACACCGCACCCACCGCCGCGCCCGCCCCCGACCACGTGGAAGGAACCACCCCCCGATGACCGGCACACCCGACCACCCCCGCCCCCGGCCGCTCACCACCCCCGAAGACCCCCGCGACCTGGTCGGCATCGGCATCGGCCCGTTCAACCTCTCCCTCGCCGCCCTCGCCCAGCCCCTCGGCGAACTCGACACCGCCTTCTACGAACAGCGCCCCGAATTCCACTGGCACCCCGGACTCCTCATCGACGGCGCCACCCTCCAAGTCCCCTTCCTCGCCGACCTCGTGACCCTCGCCGACCCCGCGAACCCCTGGTCCTTCCTCAACTACCTCAAGACCCGCGAGCGGCTCTTCCCCTTCTACTTCGCCGAGCGCTTCCACATCCAGCGCGCCGAATACGACGCGTACTGCCGCTGGGTCAGCGAGAACCTCACCGGACTCCACTTCGGACACCAGATCGACGCCGTCCGCTGGAACCCCGAACGCGGCCTCTTCGAAGTCGACTTCACCCAGCTCGACACCGACGGCGAAGCCGAAGCCCTCGGACGCACCTACACCAAGAACATCGCCCTCGGCATCGGCACCGCCCCCCACATCCCCGAACCCCTCAAACCCCTCACCGAAGCCCCCACCGCCCCCGTCATCCACTCCGCGGACTACCTCCACCACCGCGACCTGCTGCTCAGTGCCGAACACATCACCGTCATCGGCTCAGGGCAGTCCGGCGCCGAGATCTTCCTCGACCTGCTTCGCGCCCGCCCCGCGGGACAGGAGAAGATCCACTGGCTCGCCCGCACCGAGGCCTTCGCACCCATGGAGTACTCCAAACTCGGCCTGGAACACTTCACGCCCGACTACACCCGCTACTTCCACGCCCTGCCCGAAGCCGTCCGCGACGGCCTCGTCCCGCACCAGTGGCAGCTCCACAAAGGCATCGACGCCGACACCATCGCCGCCATCCACGACGAGCTCTACCGCCGCACCCTGCACGGCGGCTGGCCCGACGCCGTCCTCACCCCCGGCGTCCGCGTACGCACCGCGGGCCGCGTCGCCACCACCCGCGTCGAACTCCACCTCGAACACCTGCAACAGGGCACCCGCTCCCGGCTCACCACCGACGCCGTAGTCCTCGCCACCGGCTACCGCGAGCGCCCCCTGGACCAGCTCCTCGCCGGCCTCGACCCCTACATCCGCAGGGACTCATCGGCCCGCCCCCGCATCGACGAGCAGTACCGCCTCGTCCTCGACCCGTCCGTCACCGGATCGGTCTACGTACAGAACGGCGAACGCCACACCCACGGCGTCGGCGCCCCCGATCTCGGCCTCGCCGCCTGGCGCAGCGCCACCATCCTCAACTCCCTCTCGGACGACGCCCCCTACCCGCTGCCCGACCGCACCGCGTTCACCACCTTCGGCCTCCAGAGCTCCGAACGCCGTACCGGCACCGCGGGCCGCATCGGCGAACAGCGCGGAAACCTCGTACGTCTCAAGAGCTGACATCCCCCGCCGCCAGCTCTCCGACCCGCGCCACCACCCCGCCCGACCTCGGACACGACCACACCGCGACGCCCGCCACCACCCCGGCCGCCAGCGGATGCGTGTCCGGGTGCGCCGGGCACTCCGGCCACACGGCGGGCGCCAGCTCCGCGCACAGCGCCTCGACCGCCCAGTCCGACGCCTGATCCGCGAACTCCGCCGTCAGAGCCTGTGTCATATCCCCGGCCCCCTCGGCGCCGAAGCGCACGACAAGACCCGCGCCCGAACCGTCCGGCCCGTACAGCGCGACGTACTCCCCGAACTGCGGATCCCGCTCCTCCCGGACGACGGGGCGCACCGCGCACGTCGCCGACAGATCACGGAGCACCGGTTCGAGAGCGGCGGCAATTACCGTATCCATGGGGCGAATTGTCCCCGCCCAAGCGCCCACACGCCGCCGAATATTCCTGCGAGAAAAACGCCCCGCCGCGAAATACCCGTCCCGCCCGCCCGGTTCAGACGATCATGACCACCGACACCACAGCCTCCTGGACCGCAGCCTTCCGCTCCGCCGTCGTCAGCTCCCACGAAAGCATCGAACTCTTCGAACGACGCGGCTTCGCCGGCCACACACTCCGCCAGATCATCCGGCTCGACGGCGGCGGCACCGCCGTCCGCGTCCACCTCAGCAACCGCTACGGCAAGGAACCCCTCCACATCGGCGGCGCCCGCCTCGCCAGACGCACCGAAGGAAGCGGCATCGACGCGGACAGCGATACGCCGGTCCGCTTCGGCGGCGCCGAGGACTTCACCGTCCCCGTCGGCGAGGACGCCGTCAGCGACCCCGTCGAGCAGACCGTGCGGGCCGGCGACGAACTCGCCCTCACCCTCTGGCTGCCCGACGACACCGGCCTCTCCACCTACTCGGCCGTCCCCCTGCGCACCGGCTACGCCGTACCCGGCAACGCCCTCACCGCGCCCACCCTCCACGGCACCGAAGGCCTGGAGGAACTCGCCACCCGCCACTTCATCAGCGGCGCCGACGTCCTCGCCCCCACCCGCACCCCCATCACCGTCGCCTTCGGAGACTCCTGGTTCGAAGGCACCGGCACCACCCCCGACACCGACCACCGCTTCCCCGACCTCCTCAACGACCGGCTGCGCGCCGCGGGAAGCACCGGCTGGGTCGTGAACCAAGGTCTGTCCGCCAACCGGCTGCTCACCGACGAGGTCGGCGAACACGCCCTGGCCCGACTGCGCCGCGACGTCCTCGACGTGCCCGGCGTCACCCACGTCCTGGTCCACTTCGGCCTCAACGACCTCGGCATACCCGGCCAGGAGGCCTACCCCGACCCCGCACCCACCCCCACCGCCGCCGACCTCATCGCCGGCTTCACCGCCCTCGCCGACCGCCTCCACGCGGCAGGCCTCACCGCCACCATCACCACCGTCGGCCCCTACAAGGACACGGTCTACGAGGGCTACTCCACCCCCGAAGGCGTCGCCGTCGCACGCGAGGTCAACGACTGGATCCGCAGCGGGAACAGCCCCTTCGACGCCTACGCCGACTTCGCCGCCGCCGTCGCGGACCCCGCCGACCCCGACAGGATCCACGACGACTACGACAGCGGCGACGGCCTGCACGTCAACGACGCGGGCGCCCAGGCACTCGCCGACGCCGTCGACCTGGCCACCCTGGGAATCCAGCAGCCGTGACGGCCTAGAACACCGGCGTGCCGTCCCGGGTCAGCTTCCAGTCCACCGACGCGAACCGACCCGGGTCGACCGTGCCCTTCGCCTTCACCCAGCCGATGATCGTGTTCCGGATCTCCTCGGAATTCGCCCACAACTGCTTGGCGCCCGCGATGTGCGGGAAATTCCCGCCCCCGCTCGCCCGGTAGTTGTTCACCGCGAGCACGAACTCCGCCTTCGGATCGATCTCCTTGCCCTCGAACGCCAGCTTGACGATCCGCGACCCCACCGGCTTCGCGATGTCCACCTCGTACGTCACGCCCCGCACCGCGTCATAGTTGTAGTCCGGGATGTTGTCGGCGTTCGTGAGCTTCTCGGGGTCGACCGGACCACCGGCAGGAGTACGCACGTAGTACCGCGCCGAGAACTCCAGATAATCCTTGAGCTGCGCGCCCGTGAGCAGCCGCGCCTCCAGCGTGTTCTCGAACGGATAGAGCCCCGCCGCGTCCTTGATCGTCACATCGCCCGCCGGGATCCGCGCCGTGCGCGAGAAGCACGAACCCTGCGAAAGCACCGGCAGCGCCGCATACGCGCCACCCTTCAGCGCCGCCGCCACCGTCTCCGTCTGCACCAGATTGATCAGATCGATGATGGCGACATCCTTGTACGGGCCCTCGGCCGTGCTCATCGCCGCCGTCGACGTGCCGATCACCTGATTCACGTACGCGACGACCTTCTTGTGCTCGTCCGCCAGCAGCCGTGTGATCTTCTTGTCCTCGGCCGCCGTGTTGGAGTTCAGAACCTTCGCACCGGCCCGCTCCACCGTCCAGCGGCCCTTCGCCCACACCAGATCGAAGTCGAACAGCGTGAGGCGCTGCCCCCACTTCAACGGCTCGGAAAGGACGACCTTCTTCCCCGTCTTCTTGTTCTCCACGAAGTACTCGGGAATCTCCGTGTGCGCGTGCCCGACCAGAATCGCGTCGATCCCCGGCACCTGCTCCGCCACCAGACCGGCCGCGTTCTCGACGTACGGCAACTGATCACCGTACGACGACGTGCCGCTGGAACCCGAGTGCGCCGACACGATCACCACATCCGCACCCATCGACCGCAGCTTCGGCACCCACTTCGCCGCCTGCTCCTCAAGGCCCGGGAACACCATCTTCCCCTGCACATTCGCCTTGTCCCAGATCGCGATGCCCGGATTGGTCAGACCCAGCACCGCCACCTTCACCTCCCGGCCGTGCGGCGTACGCAGACGCTTCATGAAGTACGGCGGGAAAGCGGGCTTCGCCGTCCTCGCGTCCAGCGCGTTCGCACCGAGCAGCGGAAAGTCGCACTGCTCCTCGAACTTGCGCAGCACCGGAATGCCGTAGTTGAACTCGTGATTGCCGAGCGCCGCCGCGTCGTACCCGATCGCGTTCATCGCCTGCGCCATCGGATGCACCGGACCGTGCTCGGCGGTGATCGGATCGACCTTCGCGTAGTAGTACGAGAGCTGCGTGCCCTGAATCGTGTCGCCCGCGTCGATGAGAAGGGTGTTGCGGCGACCCTTCTCCTTCCGGACCTGATTCACCAGCGTCGAGATCTTCGCCAGGCCCACATCGTTGTGGTCCTTGTCGTCGAACTCCTTGTCCGTGAAGTAGTCCCAGTTGAAGACATTGCCGTGCAGATCCGTCGTCCCCAGCACGGTGAACGAGTACCGCTTCTCGCGCCGCCCGCCCTTGCGCGACTCACCGGCCTCCGCGGCCGGTGCCACGGCCGCGCCCGTCACCGCCAACCCCACACCCGTGGCAGCAGACGTACCCAGGAACTTCCGGCGGTTCAGCGGCATTTCCGTACTCCTCAGTCGACCGATGTAACGCGCGTAGATTCTGACCCCGGCCACCCGGCCCGCAACAGACCTTCCAGGTTTCGATCCGGTGACTGTCCGGTGCGCCCACCCGGTGCGAGAGTGACCGCATGGACACCGCACCCACCCCCCACGGCACCCCCGACGCCCCCCGACTCGCCGTCCGCGGCGAAGCCCACCTCGAAGTCGACCCCGAGATCGCCCGCATCAGCATCACCGTCAACGCCCGCGGCACCGACCGCCGCGACGCCCTGAACGACCTCACCCGACGCAACGCCGCCGTCCTCGACCTCATCAAGGCCTACGGCGACACCGTCGAAAAACTGGAGACCGGCGCCTTCTCCATCAGCCCCGAACTCACCAGACACGGCCGAGGCGAACGCGTCCGCGCCTACCACGGCCGCGTCCACACCACCGCCGAACTCACCGACTTCACCGCCCTCGGCGAACTCACCACCCGCATCGCCGACCTCGACCTCACCCGCGTCGAAGGCCCCTGGTGGGCCCTGCGCCCCGACTCACCCACCCACAGCCAGGCCCGCCGGCAAGCCGTCCGCGAAGCGGTCCAGCGCGCCCGCGAATACGCCGAAGCCCTCGGCACCAACCTCGCCGCCCTCACCGAACTCGCCGACATCGGCGCCGACAACCCCACCCCCGCATACGGCTACGGCAGCCCCGCCGGCGCCATGCGCTCCATCGCCTACGGCGGCGCCCCCGACCTCCCCGAGAACGCCGCCCCCCTGGACCTCGAACCCCAGCGCCAGCACGTCTACGCCCAGGTCAACGCGCGGTTCACCATGGTTCCCCCGGACCTGCGGTAGCCGGTGGGCCCCGCCCCGCTCAGGCCAGCATGCCGCCGTCGACCGGCAGCACCGCGCCCGTGACATAGGAAGCACGGTCGCTCAGCAGCCACGCGGCGGCCTCCGCGATCTCCCGCGGAGCGGCGGCACGACCCAACGGCGTCCGGGCATTGAGCTGATCGATGGTGCCCGGCGACCGCTCGTCCCACTCCAACAGCATCTCGGTGAGCGTCGTCCCGGGCGCCACCGCGTTGACCCGGATGCCCTCGGGGCCGTACGTCGCGGCCGCCGACGCCGTCAGACTGTTCAGCGCCCGCTTCGCCGCCCCGTACGCGGGCAACTGCGGATTGGCCGTCAGAGCGCCGACACTGGACGTGTTGACGATGGCCCCGCGCCCGGACGTCGCACGCATGGCCGCGACCTGCGCCGCCATCGCCCACCACGGCCCCTTCACATTGACGGCGTAGACACGGTCGAAATCGGCCTCCGACAACTGATCCATCGGCCCCGGCGGCTGCCCCGTCGCACCATTGTTGAATGCCACGTCCAACCGGCCGTACACCTCCACACAACGCTCCACCGCCGCCCGCACACTCACCGGATCGGCCAGATCGCACACCACATACTCCGCGCTGCCCCCGCCCGCCCGGATCTCCTCCGCCACCGCGGCGAGCTGACCCTCCGTACGCGCCGCCAGGAGCACCCGCGCACCCTCCCCGGCGAACAGCCGCGCCGCCGCCGCACCGATGCCACGACCGGCACCCGTGACGAAAGCGACCTTGCCGGCGAGCAGACCGGCACCCGGATCGGACGGAACCGGCGCAGATGTGAGCGATGTGCTGTTGCTCGTGTTGTTCCTCGTGTCGTTCATGGACCGAGCCTGCGCCCCGCCACCCACCTCATCCAGGCACCAGCAGTACCTGGCTGAGCCCGCCCCGGCGCAGGTCCACGCAGGTCAGCTCGTCCACACTGGTCACGTGGAACGACGTCAGCAACGAGAACTCGGCGATTTCCTGCGCAGCCGACGGGAGCGGATCACCCCCGCCGACGTGGGACTGCCCGCCGGACCGCGCCGCCGCACCCCCGGCCTGCGCCGCGAAGAAGTGGCACAGCTGGCCTACATCTCCACCGAGTACTACACCCGCCTGGAACAGGCCCGCGCCCCGCACCCCTCCCGCGAAGTCCTCGCCCACGTCACCCGCGCCCTGCGCCTCTCGGACGTCGAACGCGACCACCTCCACCACCTGGCAGGACTCCCGCCAGGACCGCCGCCAGGACCCTCCCGAGAAGTACGGCAGAGCATCGTCGAGCTGCTGGACAGGCTGCCCGGGGCCGCGGCGGTCGTCCTGTCCGCCACGTACGAGGTCATCGCCTGGAACCCGCTGGCCACCGCCCTCATGGAGGACTTCTCCGCCCTGCCGCGGCCGGCCCGCAACCTCATCCGTCGCACCTTCCTCGCCCCCTACCGGCACGGCCGGCGGCTGTACGGCGTCACCGACGCGGACGAGTTCGCCCGGACCTCCGCCCAGCACCTGCGCACCGCCGCCGCCCGCTACCCCGACGATCCGGAAGTGACCGGTCTCGTCGAGGAACTCCTCAACGGCAGCGAGGAGTTCGCCCACCTCTGGGCCGCCCACGACGTCACCGACCGGCCCACCCTGTGCAAGACCTTCGAGCACCCCCTCGTCGGCCCGGTCACCCTGCGCTGCGACGTCCTGGACATCACCGACCGGGACCAGCGTGTAGTCGTCTACACCGCAGCGCCCGGCTCGCCGTCGGAAGAGGCGATGCGGCTGCTGTCGGTCGTCGGCACGCAGACGGTGAATGTGCCCGGTTGACGCCACCGGTCGACCTGATGTTCGGGTGGGCTGTGTTCGGACAAAGTCACCCGTACGTGTCTGCGGGGCCATCGCGCACATCGCCCTCGCGTGTGACTTGAGCCACACACGCCGCTGATATTGGCGTAGACCTTGCACCATGCGCAACGGCGAACCCCATGGTCACGCTCCGTTACCCACGAGTATGTGGTGACGTTGTGCAGCGTTCAATGATCACTACGTAATATTCGCTCCTCCACGCATGCGTGTTCGCCCACTTCGAGCGGTTGAGTAACCCTCACCAGTGGGCGACGGGACAAGAGTTGACGGTCGCCCTTCGCTTCAAGCCCTCCATGAAGAGGACTCATGCCCGAAGATGTCCACGCGGAGGACGGCAGCAGCCCAGTAGCCGAGTCCGTGCTGCCACTGCCGCTGGAATTCGAAACGCTCTACCTGACCAACCAGGAAGCGTTTCACGCCTACGCGTTGCTGCGACTCGGCACCAACGGCGCTGCCGAAGACGCGGTGCACCGCGCGTTCCTGGAAATCCTGCAGCACTGGAACGCACTGATCGAAGAGAGCGACGTACAACAGCAGACGTGGGCGATCCTCCGACGGGTCGTCATGTCACAGACCCTCAGAGCCTTCCGCAAGCGCCTGGCCCTGCTGCCCAGCGACATCGGCCTCTTCCGGGCCATGAGCAACCTGCCGCCACGCCAGTTCGACGTCATCGTCCTGCGCTACGTCCTGCAGTACGACACCAACAGGATCAGCGGATACATGGGCGTCACGCCCAGCACCGTCGACTACCACTGCCGCAAGGCGAAGGAGCGGCTGGAGCCCGCCGTGGCCTCACACATCAAGACCCAGGGGGACCGGGAATGACAAAGATGGAGACACTACTGGCACAGGTCGGCACGGAACTACGCACCCGACGGCGCCCGTTCGACGTAGCAGCCGGACTCCGCCGCCTCGCCGAAGACGCCGGCTACATACCCCAGACCAGAGAAATGCCACCCGTCGCACGAGCCCGCCGCCAACTCACCGCAGTGGTCCGCGGCACACTCGACCAGACCGGCGCGGCCATCCACATCGAACGCCTCGCACAAGAAATCGGCGAAGACGGCCCCGACGGCAACCGCACACCACTCAAAGACCTCGACATCGGCGGCGCACACGTATTCGCCTGCATGCTCCACCTCGCCGACCACCCCGAAAGCGCCCAGTTCTGGTGGCAACTCGCCGCAGGCGCCGGAAACCGCACCGCCGTCCACTGCCTCTACCTCCACCACCTCGGACGCGGAGAAAACCCCGAAGCCACCCACTGGCTCGGCCAGCTCCAGCACTGCCACGACGACACCCTCACCGACCACTTGGCCCACGGCACCCGCGAACCCGGCATCACCGCCGAAGTGGCCCGCCTCGCCGCCCGCGACGACACCGAACCCGTCCTCGTCTGCCGCCCCGAACGCGAAATCGCCGACCGCCTCCAGCACTGCGCCCAACAGCACTGACCCCACCGACCGCACCCCGCCGACCACACCCCACCAACCACACCCCCCGCCAACCACAAAGAGCCTGCCAAGCGGTCCCGGTTCCTACGCCACCGACCGCCGACAGGCTCCCCAACAGGCACGCCCCCAGGAGGACCACCCATGCCGCAGCCTAAGCCGAAGCCCGCACCCGCCACCAGCGCACCACCGGCCAAGAGCCGCCGCAAAGACGCCGCCACCCACCTCCTGCGCGGCACCTGCTACGGCCTCGGCACCGGCCTCGCCAGCCTCGCCGCCCGCTGGATCCAGCAACATGACTGACCACCACGACAGGGGCTCCTTCGCCCGCTGGCTGCTACGCCACTACCGACTCGCCGGATACGACACCGACGACGTCGAAGCGCACATCCGCATCGTCGTCACCGCCGCCGTCGCCCTCGACACGGGACTCACCCCCGAACAGACGACCGCACTCGCCCACACCCTCGCCGTCACACCACAAGAGATCACCGACGCCTACGCCACCGAGATCCGCCAACGCACCCTGGAAAAGATCCTCGCCCACCCCGGCCTCGCCGAACTCGACACCCACCTCGACCACATCACCCGCTGGTAATACAACGGAGCCGCTCATCGGAGCGGCTCCCCGCACAATTCAACACTTGTCAACACCCCTTCACGCAAAGGTTGTTGAGTAGTCACCCCCGACCAATTCTCTACCCGCCGGTAAGCCCTAGGCTCGAACCATGCGCCGAGCAAAAATCGTCTGCACCCTGGGACCCGCCACCGACTCGTACGACCAGATCAAGGCACTGGTCGAAGCCGGAATGGACGTCGCCCGCTTCAACCTCAGCCACGGCACCCACGCCGAACACGAGGAGCGCTACCAGCGCGTGCGAAAGGCCTCCGAGGAGACCGGACGCAGCGTCGGCATCCTCGCCGACCTTCAAGGCCCGAAGATCCGCCTCGGCCGCTTCAGCGAAGGACCCGTACTCCTCGAACGCGGCGACGAGTTCACCATCTCCGTCGAAGCCGGCATAGAGGGCGACCGCCAACACTGCGGCACCACCTACGACGGCCTCGCCGACGACGTCACCACCGGCGAACGCATCCTCGTCGACGACGGCAAGGTCACCCTCGAAGTCACCTCCGTCATCGGCCCCCGCGTCACCACATCCGTCATCGAAGGCGGCATGGTCTCCGACCACAAAGGCCTCAACCTCCCCGGCGTCGCCGTCTCCGTCCCCGCCCTCAGCGACAAGGACGAAGCAGACCTCCGCTGGGCCCTGCGTTCAGGCCTCGACATCATCGCCCTCTCCTTCGTACGCAGCGGACGCGACATCGAAGACGTCCACCGCATCATGGACGAAGAAGGCCGCCGCCTCCCCGTCATCGCCAAAGTCGAAAAGCCCCAAGCCGTCGACAACATCGAAGACATCGTCGCCGCCTTCGATGGCATCATGGTCGCCCGCGGCGACCTCGGCGTCGAAATGCCCCTGGAACAAGTCCCCATCGTCCAGAAGCGCGCCATCAAACTCGCCAAACGCAACGCCAAACCCGTCATCGTCGCCACCCAGATGCTCGACTCGATGATCGACAACTCCCGCCCCACCAGGGCCGAAGCGAGCGACGTCGCCAACGCCGTCATCGACGGCACCGACGCCGTCATGCTCTCCGGCGAGACCAGTGTCGGCAAATACCCCATCGAGACCGTCAAAACGATGGGCCGCATCGTCGAAGCTGCCGAGGAAGACATCCTCGCGAAGGGCCTGCCGCCGCTCACCGAACGCAGCAAACCCCGCACCCAAGGCGGCGCCGTCGCCCGCGCCGCCGCCGAAATGGGCGACTTCCTCGGCGCCAAATTCCTCGTCGCCTTCACCCAGTCCGGCGACACCGTCCGCCGCCTCTCCCGCTACCGCTCACCCATCCCGCTCCTCGCCTTCACCCCCGACAAGGCGACCCGCTCCCAGCTCAACCTCACGTGGGGCGTGGAAACCCTCCTTGGCCCGCACGTCGACTCCACCGACGCGATGGTCGAGCAGGTCGACGAACTGCTGCTCAAGAGCGGCCGCTGCGACAAGGGCGACACGGTGGTCATCACGGCGGGCTCCCCGCCGGGCGTCCCCGGTTCGACGAACCTGGTCCGCATTCACCACATCGGCGAGGACGACAGCCCGGAGTAGGCGTCAGTACTTCGGGCCGATGTGGGTGTCCATGAGGGCGACGTCGTCCTTACGGGCCACGGAGATGTTGCACGGGTTGCCGTGGCGGGTGCAGTGCGTCCAGCTGACGCCGAGCTTGTCGAGGGTGTCGGTGAAGAGTTCCCTGATGTCGTCCGACTTGTTGGTGAAGAAGTACCGGGGGTATTCGTAGCGCTTGCGTACGCCGCTGACGATGCGGGTCGTCCAGTTGGTGATGCGGCAGCCGTCGGAGTGGATGAGCCCCCGGATGAACGCCCAGGGATGGGCGTCGACGATCTCCTGTTGCCAGGGTTCGAGGGCGATGGTGCGGTGATGCTTCTTACCGGGCCCGTGCTGCGGGAATAGGCACGGCCAGTGTTTGCTGAAGGAAGTGACGTACTGGCAGCCGACGCTCTGGACCCGGCACACCTTGTTGTTCGGGCGTACGGCCGAGATGGCTGCGGCGCAGGCTTCGATGAGGCCGGGCCAAGCATCGGCACAGGCGATCCGCAGGGAATGGACACCGCGCCGCTGGAGGCTGATGCAGCCGTCGCCGAGATAGAGCCCCAGCAGGTACGAGTACGCGGCGGAGTTCTCGGGAGCGTGCGGCCTGTCCGCGCATCGAGGGCACGGGTCGGCGCGGCCGTGGACGAGTGGCTCGATGCGCGTCTGCCAGGAACGGATGGCGGCTCTGGATACGCCGGTCTCTTTGCTGACGGAGTTCAGACTGCGGCCTTGGCCGATCAGCACCATGGCCCGCTTGCGTGTGCCCATGTCGTACATGAGCTCACTGTGCGGAGCTCCGGGCCTCGGAGCACAGCAAAAAGCGGATGTTCACGGGAACGAGAACATCCGCTTGCAGATGGTGACCTTGGAGATTAAGGAAAAGTGCCCCGGGTGGGACTCGAACCCACACTGTAAGGTGTTTGAGACCTTCGTCTGCTGCCAATTGGACTACCGGGGCCCAGCGAATTAAAGGTTTACCCTGACCCGCTGCCCACCCACCATACCGCAGCTAGGTAGGCTCTTGGGAGCTGCACCCCTGCCCTGATCTAGGAGCCCCCCGTGACCGCCCCCGAGTCGCCCCAGCCCACCGACGCGTCCGACGACGACAAGTCGCACGTGCCTCCGCTGACGACCCGCGTCGTCATCGCCGAGGACGAGGCCCTGATCCGGCTCGACCTCAAAGAGATGCTCGAGGAAGAGGGCTACAGCGTCGTGGGCGAGGCCGGCGACGGGCAGACCGCCGTCGAGCTGGCCCGTGAGCACAGGCCCGACCTGGTGATCCTTGACGTGAAGATGCCCGTCATGGACGGCATCTCCGCGGCGGAGAAGATCGCGGAGGAGTCCATCGCCCCGGTGCTCATGCTGACCGCGTTCTCGCAGCGCGATCTCGTCGAGCGCGCGCGGGACGCGGGCGCGATGGCGTATCTCGTGAAGCCCTTCAGCAAGACGGACGTCGTCCCGGCGATCGAGATGGCTGTCTCGCGCTTCACGGAGCTGAAGACGCTGGAGAAGGAGGTCGCCGACCTCTCCCAGCGCCTGGAGACGCGGAAGCTGGTGGACCGGGCGAAGTCGATCCTGCAGACGGAGTACGGCCTGACGGAGCCCGCCGCGTTCCGGTGGATCCAGAAGACGTCGATGGACCGTCGTCTTTCGATGCAGCAGGTCGCGGAGGCGGTCATCGAGGACGCCGAGGAGAAGAAGGCGTCCAAGGGCTAGGACCCCAGTCCGGAGTACGTACGACGAGGCCCGCACCCCCGGCTCGGGGTGCGGGCCTCGTCGTATGCGGGGCAGGCGTTCAGTCCTCGCCCAGGTACGCCTTTCGCACGGACTCGTCGTGGAGGAGGTCGCCGCCGGTTCCGGAGAGGACGATCCTGCCGACTTCCATGACGTGGCCGTGGTCGGCGAGGGAGAGCGCGGCCTGGGCGTTCTGTTCGACGAGGAGGATCGTCGTGCCGTTTGCCTTGAGTTCGGCGATGGTCGCCATGATTTTCTGCATCATGATCGGGGAGAGGCCCATGGAGGGTTCGTCGAGCATGAGCAGTTTCGGCTGGGACATGAGGGCGCGGCCCATGGCGAGCATTTGTTGTTCGCCGCCGGAGAGGGTGCCTGCGGCTTGCTTCTTGCGTTCGCCGAGGATGGGGAAGAGTTCGTATGCCCGCTTGATGTCCTTTTCGATGCCTGCTTTGTCGGTGCGGAGGTAGGCGCCGAGGCGGAGGTTGTTCTCGATGGTCATGCGGGGGAAGATGTGGCGGCCTTCGGGGGAGTGGGCGAGGCCTTGGGCGACGATTTGGTCGGCGCGGTATTTGCGCAGGGGCTTGCCGTTGAACTTGATGGAGCCGCCGACGGGCTTCAGTAGCCCGGACAGGGTGCGCAGTGTGGTGGTCTTGCCCGCGCCGTTGGTGCCGATGAGGGTGACGACTTCGCCTGCTTCGACTTTGAAGGAGATCCCTTTGACGGCTTCGATCTTGCCGTAGGCGACGCGGAGGTCCTCGACCTCGAGGAGCGTGGTCATGAGTTGTTCTCCTCGAAGGGTTCGCCGAGGTATGCGGCGATGACGCGGTCGTCCTGTTGCACGGTTTCGCTGGTGCCTTCGACGAGTTTCTCGCCTTGGACGAGGACGGCGACGCGGTCGCAGAGGTTGAAGATGAAGCGCATGTCGTGCTCGATGACGAGGACGGCGATGCCCATGTCGCGGATGGCGAAGACAAGTTCTTCGGTGGTGCGGGTTTCTTGGGGGTTCATGCCGGCGGTGGGCTCGTCGAGGAGGAGGAGGCCCGGTTCGCTGGCGAGGGCTCGCGCGATTTCCAGTTTGCGTTGTTCGCCGTAGGGGAGGTTGCGCGAGAGGTGTTCTGCTTTTGCGGCGAGGCCGACGAATTCGAGGAGTTCCATGGCGCGGGCTTTGGATGCGGCTTCCGCCTTGTGGAATCCTGGGCCGCGCAGGAGTGCCGACCAGAGGCCTTCTTTTGTGCGGGTGTGGCGGCCGACGAGGACGTTTTCGAGGACCGTCATGTTGGCGAAGAGGCGGATGTTCTGGAAGGTGCGGGCGATTCCTGCGGCGGTGACTTTGAAGGATTTGGCGGGGAGGATGTGTCCTTTGTAGCGGACTTCGCCTTCGGTGGGGATGTAGAGGCCGGTGAGGCAGTTGAAGAAGGTGGTTTTGCCTGCGCCGTTGGGTCCGATGAGGCCGACGATTTCGCCGGTGTTGACGGTGAGGTCGACGGAGCGTACGGCGGTGAGGCCGCCGAAGCGCATGGTGACGCCGCGGGCGTCGAGGACGGTCTCGCCGGCTCGGGGGGCCGGGGTGGGGTCCTTTTTGGTGGTGTCCGTGGTCATGGGTCAGACCCCCGTCTTGCTGAGGGCCGCGGGCGGCGGCGTCTCGCCGGGTTCGAGTTCGGCCTCGTGGAATTCGAGTTGGCGGCGGCGGTTGGGGATGAGGCCTTCGGGGCGGAATCGCATGAGGAGTGCGAGGGCGAGTCCGAAGGCGAACAGCTGGTAGTCGCCGAGGAATTGGAGTTTGTTGGGGATGAGGTAGAGCAGTGAGGCGCCGACGAGGGGTCCGCTGATGGTTCCCATGCCGCCGAGGACGACGGCGGCGAGGAGGAAGGCGGAGTTGGGTGGCACGGAGTTGGCGAATTGGTACTGCTCGGGGGTGACGGTGTAGGTGACGTGGGCCTGGACGGTGCCCGCGAGGCCTGCGAGGGATGCGCCGAGGGCGAAGGCGATGAGTTTGACGCGGAAGCCGTTGATGCCCATGGCGAGTGCGGCGGTCTCGTCTTCGCGGATGGCGACCCAGGCGCGGCCGATGCGGCTGTCTCCGCTGCGTCGGAATACGAGGACGACGACGAGGGTGATGAGCAGCATCAGGAAGAAGTAGTTGGCGAAGCGGCCGATGGTCTGGCCGAGGATGCTGTGTTCCACGCCGAAGTCGAAGCCGAGGATTTTGAGGTTGGGGATGGAGGAGATTCCGTTGGATCCGTTGGTGATGTCGGGTCCTGAGGAGCCGTCGCTGTTGTTGGCGGCGAGGCGGAAGATCTCGCCGAATCCGAGGGTGACGATGGCGAGGTAGTCGCCGCGCAGGCGGAGGGTGGGGGCGCCGATGAGGACGCCGAAGACGAGGGAGGCGCCGGCGCCGACGAGGATGGCGCCCCAGAAGGGGAGGTGGATGTCGAAGGGGGAGGAGGGGCTTCCGGAGACCATGGATGCGGCGTAGGCGCCGACGCCGAGGAAGGCGACGTATCCGAGGTCGAGGAGTCCTGCGAGTCCGACGACGATGTTCAGTCCGAGGGCGACGGTGGCGAAGATGAGGATGTAGACGCCGATGGTGGCGTATTGGTCGTCGCTTTGGGTGAAGGGGAATGCGGCGGCTGCGAGGAAGGCGCCGATGAGGGTGATGTTGCGGTGGCGTGCGGTGTAGGTGGAGATCTGTGCGACGAGTCCTGCTTTGGTGAGTGCGGCGAAGCCGAAGCCGACGGTGATGAGGAAGCCGATGAAGAGTTCGTCGTATTCGGTGCCGATGCCGTAGGTGAAGACGAGCAGGCCGGTGGCGAGGGCCGCGATGATGATGAGGATTTCGAGGTATGAGTTGAGCTTGCGGGGCGGGGCCGGGGTGTCTGCGGCGAAGGCGCCCTTGATGATGATGCGGCTGTTGCGGGCGCGGTGTTTGTACTGTTCCCAGGTGCTGTCTTCTTCGTCGACCGGGTAGGTGTGGGGTCGTTTGAAGGGGAGGGCGAGGGCGCCGGTGAATGCGGCGAGGGTGGCGATGGCGACGATCCAGCCGCCGGGTTCGAGGTTGGCGAGTCCGCCGAGTTTCTTGGCTATGGCGAAGAGCGTGTACCAGGCGGTGGCGAAGGCGGCGAGTGCGGCGTATTTGAGGGCGGCGTCGGCTCCGGCGGGGGCGAGGGCGCGCAGGCCTTTGGTGCCGTAGGAGGCGAGTCCGTAGAGGGTGGTGAGGGCGCCGGCTATGAGGACGAGCCATTGGAGGCCGCCGGGGTAGCCGTAGACGGTGAGGTCGCCGGGGAATGCGGAGGTCCAGGTCCAGGCGAGGAACGCGGAGATGACGGTGAGGGCGCCGCCGCCGGTGGCGAGTGCGCGGGCGGGGCCGGTGGGGAGGGGGATGAGTCCGGTGTCGGGTGCCTCTTTGGCCGGGTTCTGCGGGTGAGGGGCGTCGGCCGGTGTGGTGTGTGTGGTCATGGTGGTCACGCCCTGTCCGCGACGCGCTCGCCGAGTAGGCCTTGGGGCCTGACGAGGAGGACGATGATGAGGAGTACGAAGGCCCAGACGTCGGCCCAGGACTGGCCGCCGAGTTTGTCCATGCCGGGGACGTCGTTGATGTAGGCGGTGGCCATGGATTCGGCGAGGCCGAGGACGACGCCGCCGATCATGGCGCCGTAGATGTTGCCGATGCCGCCGAGGACGGCGGCGGTGAAGGCTTTGAGGCCGAGGATGAAGCCCATGCGGAAGTCGATCTGGCCGTATTTGAGGCCGCGGGCGACGGCGGCGATGCCGGCGAAGGCGGCGCCGATGGCGAAGGCGACGACGATGACGCGGTCGGTGTTGATGCCCATGAGTTTGGCGGTGTCGGGGTCTTGTGCGGTGGCTTGCATGCCGCGGCCGATGCGGGTCTTCATGACGAAGTAGCCGAGGGCGACCATGCAGATGGGTGCGGCGACGAGGAGGAAGATGTCGCCGGGTTGCATGGTGACGGAGCCGATGTGGATGGAGCCGCCGGGGAGTTCGGGGAAGGAGCGGGCCGATTTCGCCTCGGGGTACCAGGCCCAGACGGCTTGCTGGAGGGCGAGGGAGAGGCCGATGGCGGTGATGAGCGGGGCGAGGCGTGGTGCTTCGCGCAGGGGGCGGTAGGCGAAGCGTTCCGCGCCGACGGCGATGGTGGTGGAGACGAAGATGGCGCCTATCAGCATGAGGGGGACGGCTGCCCACATGCTGGTGCCGTCGGGGAGCCAGAGCCAGACCGTGAGGGCACCGAATCCGCCGGTCATGAAGATCTCGCCGTGGGCGAAGTTGATGAGCTGGACGATGCCGTAGACCATTGTGTAGCCGATGGCGATGAGGCCGTACATGGATCCCAATAGCAGGCCGTTGACCAGCTGTTGCGGCAGTTCGTGCACCGCAGGTCCTCCGAGTCTTTCGTTGTCGTACGACCGTTTCGCGGTGGCTCGTCGGCCTGCGCGCGGTCGCACGCTCCTGGTGACGAGTGCGACGGATGCGACGCCGCGCGGGGCGCTGGTGTGTGAGCGCCCCGCGCGGTCTGTCGTGGGCTGCGGGTGGTGCGTCAGTTGGATCCGGCGTAGGTGCCGGATTCGACGGGCTTCCAGCCGGTCTTGGGGTCGGTGGTCTTGACCTGGTAGACGGTGAGCTGCTTGTTGGTGGCGTCGCCGTATTCGTCGAAGGAGACCTTGCCGGTGACGCCGTCGAAGGTGACGTCCTTCATGGCGTCGATGACCTTGGTGCGGGCGTCCTTGGAGTCGGGGAGTTTGCCGTCGTTGTCGTCGACGACCTTTTTGACGGCTTCGATGATCGCCCAGGCGCTGTCGTAGGAGTAGCCGCCGTAGGCTTCGTAGGCTTCCTTGAAGCCGGCCTTCTTGTAGTTGGCGATGAACTCCTTGGCGGAGGGGAGTTCTTCGACGGGCTGGCCGACGGAGGTGGCGTAGTCGCCGATGCCTTGTTTGCCGGAGAGTTTGATGAAGTCGGCGCTGTAGATGCCGTCGCCGCCGACGAGGGGGGCTTTGGATCCGGCTTGTTTCATCTGCTTGCTGAGGGGTCCGGCCTGGGGGTATTCGCCGCCGTAGTAGACGAGGTCGGCGTCGGAGTTGCGGATCTTGGTGGCGACGGCGCCGAAGTCCTTGGTGTCGGGGTTGATGTGTTCGGTGCCGACGACCTTGCCGCCGAGCTTGGTGAACTCGTCCTTGAAGGTGGCGGCGAGTCCGGCGCCGTAGGTCTTCTTGTCGTCGACGACGAAGACCTTCTTCTTCTTGGCCTTGTTGTAGAGGTACTGGGCGGCGAAGGGCCCTTGGATCGCGTCGGTGGTGGCGGTGCGGAAGTAGGTCTTGTAGGGCCGCGCCTTTTTGCCGCCGTTCCAGTCCGGGCCCTGGGTGAGGGCGGGGTTGGTGTTGGCGGGGGAGACCTGGACGAGTTTGGCGTCGTCGAAGACCTTCTGCATGGATTCGGCGACGGAGGAGTTCAGGGGGCCGACGGCTCCGAGTACTTCCTTGTCGGCGACGAACTTGGTGGCGTTGGTCTGTCCTGACGAGGGCTGGCCCTGGTCGTCGAGTGCTTGGATCTTGAACGTGACTCCGTCGACGTACTTCTTCTCGTTGGCCTGCTTGGTGGCGAGGTCGACGGAGTTGCGGATGCCGAGGCCCAGTGCGGAGAGTTCACCGGTCAGGGGCGCGTCGACGCCGATGACCACGGTGGTTCCGCCGCCGTCGGCCTTGTCTCCGTCGTCCTTGTCGTCGCGCGAGCCACAGGCGGTGAGGGTGAGAGCCCCCGCGGTGAGTGCAGCGGTGATGGCTATGAGCGAACGTTGACGCACGATCAGTCCTTTCCCCTGGCACGGCTGTCCCTTGTTGGGATGCCGAGTCGAGCGCGGAACCGAACTGACAGGAATCCGGTGGGCGCGGTGACTGGCCGTGACTCTAAGGGTGGCTTTGTTCCTGGTGGAGTGGTCGGGCCAAGGCTGTGACGCTCTTGTTATGCCACGGAGTATTCCGGGCTGGAACACGGGGGGCGGTTGGGGCTGAATATGGCCTTGTTCGGTGGATCTCGACGTATCCGCATGCTGAGAATCTCCAGGGCAACTGGCAGGACTGTAAAGCCTTTTGACTCATGACAGTGGTGTTCGTGGGCATGCGGCGGTGAGAGCCCCGGAAAGATCATTCGCGTATTCCGGACCCAGGATGTAACTCTGCCTCTCGTTTGCGCGCGTATTACGCAGAGTTACTTCCAGGAAAGGGAGGCCGGCATTCCGGGGCACTTCTCCGCATTCGCGAATGTGCATCGTGATGATCAACTTCCGGGGTGATCCCGATTTCAGCGTGAAAGGGGCGGGAGGGGATGTGCTGACCGAAAGAGCCGCCGACGGCTGGGCCACCCGCCGGACGGTCACCGGCGGTCCCGACTCCTGCGCGAACGCGATGCCGAAGGTGAAGCTCCGGTCGCCGGCCCGCGGGTGCGAGATCCCGCCCGCGTACGTCACCGACACGCTCTGCGACGGCCAGGGCGGGCCCGGCGGGGGCGGCTCGGGCGGTGGCTGCGGGCGGGTGAGGAAGAGGGTGAGGCCGGCGGCGCAGGCGAGGGCGGCCGCGGCGGCGATGCCCGCGGTGCGGCGGCGGCGCCGGTGCGGGAGGAGCCGGGCCGGGGGCGGGGGGACGGGCCGGTGATCGTAGGTGTCCTCGCCCGGTTCGACCGGGCCGATGGCGTTCACACCCACGGCCCGCCGCTCGGCCCGCCGTCGCGGTACCGCTCGGCGCACCGCTTGCGCGCCTGACCGGCTATCGAATCCCGGCCCGCGGCGGCCGATTCCCGCCTGCGCTCGGTGCGCGCGGCGTCCAGGATGTCGCGCAGGATCAGGTACTGCCCGTTGGACAGACCCATCGACTGGTAGTCGCCGTACCCGGGGTCGCCCGAGTCGTAGATCTGCCGCGCCCACTTGGTGATGATCGTCGTGCAGAGGGCGGCGGGGGGCGTGGTGCCGGCGGCGGGGCCGGAAGTGGCGCCGGGACGGTCGTCGGATCCGGCGCTCTCGCATCCGGTGGAGAGGGGGGCGGCGAGGGCGGCGGTGAGGGCGAGCGCACAGAGCGATATCCGGTGCGTCATGGGGAGACGCTAGTGCGCAGCCGCCCACTCCGACAATGAGCCTGCGCCCGCCCCTTCTGAAGCCTGCCGGCTGTTGCGGGCGCCGGGTCAGCCCGCCGAGGCGACGGAGCCGGTCTCCGGGGTGGCGTCGCGCAGCATGCAGGTCAGGCGTGCGCTGCACACCCGCTTGCCCTGGTCGTCGCTGATCACGATCTCGTACGTCGCCGTGGAGCGGCCCCGGTGCACGGGCGTGGCCACGCCGGTGACCAGGCCGGAGCGTGCTCCGCGGTGGTGCGTGCAGTTCAGGTCGACGCCGACGGCGAGCTTGTCGACGCCGCCGTGCAGCATCGCGCCGACCGAGCCGAGGGTCTCCGCGAGCACCGCGGACGCGCCGCCGTGCAGCAGCCCGTACGGCTGGGTGTTGCCCTCGACGGGCATCGTGCCGACGACACGCTCCGCCGACGCCTCCAGCACCTGCACGCCCATGCGGGTGCCGAGGTGCCCCGCCGAGAACAGGGAGGGCAGGTCGACGCCGAGCGCGGCGTACTCGTCGATGACCTCCTGCGGGAACTTCACGCTGTGCTGCTCACCCATCGGCCCGGCTCCGTTCGTTCGGCTGCGTCACCTGTCGCTGAGCGAACGCTCAGTCGAGGGCCGATTGTTCCAGGCGTACGACGACGGACTTGCTGGCAGGGGTGTTGCTGGTGTCCGCGGTGGCGTCCAGCGGCACCAGGACGTTGGTCTCGGGGTAGTACGCGGCGGCGCAGCCGCGGGCCGTCGGGTAGTGCACGATCCGGAAGCCGGGTGCGCGGCGCTCCACGCCGTCCCGCCATTCGCTGACGAGGTCGGCGTACGTCCCTTCGGCGAGGCCGAGGTCCGCGGCGTCGTCGGGGTTGACCAGGACGACGCGGCGGCCGTTCTTGATGCCGCGGTAGCGGTCGTCGAGGCCGTAGATGGTGGTGTTGTACTGGTCGTGGGAGCGCAGTGTCTGGAGCAGCAGCCGTCCTTCGGGGAGGGCCGGGTACTCGACGGGGGCCGCCGTGAAGTTGGCCTTGCCGGTGGCCGTGGGGAAGCGGCGTTCGTCGCGCGGTGCGTGGGGGAGGGCGAAGCCGCCGGGGTGGGCCACCTTGGTGTTGAAGTCCTCGAAGCCGGGGATCACGCGCGCGATGCGGTCGCGGACGGTGGCGTAGTCCTTCTCGAACTCCTCCCAGGGTGTGTGCGACGCGCTGCCGAGGACGCGCCGGGCGAGGCGGCACACGATGGCCGGTTCGGAGAGCAGCTGCTTGCTCGCGGGCTTGAGGCGCCCGCGTGAGGCGTGCACCATGCCCATGGAGTCCTCGACGGTCACGAACTGTTCGCCGCTGCCCTGGACGTCGCGTTCGGTGCGGCCGAGGGTCGGCAGGATCAGGGCGCGGGCGCCGGTGACGGCATGCGAGCGGTTGAGCTTCGTCGAGACGTGCACGGTCAGGCGTGCCTTGCGCATCGCGGCTTCGGTGACCTCGGTGTCGGGGGAGGCGGCGACGAAGTTGCCGCCCATCGCGAAGAACACCTTGGCCTCGCCGTCGCGCAGGGCCCTGATGGCGCGGACGACGTCCAGGCCGTGGTGGCGGGGCGGCGCGAAGCCGAACTCCTTCTCCAGAGCGTCGAGGAAGGCGGGCGCGGGCCGCTCGAAGATGCCCATGGTGCGGTCGCCCTGCACGTTCGAGTGGCCGCGGACGGGGCAGACGCCCGCTCCGGGGCGGCCGATGTTGCCGCGCAGCAGGAGGAAGTTGACGATTTCGCGGATGGTGGGGACCGCGTGCTTGTGCTGGGTGAGGCCCATCGCCCAGCACACGACGGTGCGCTTGGAGGCGAGGACCATGCGCAGGGCTTCCTCGATGCGGGCACGCTCCAGACCGGTGGCCTTGAGGGTGTCGTCCCAGTCGGCGGCGGCCGCGGCCTCGGTGAACTCCTCGTAGCCGTGGGTGTGTTCGCGGACGAACTCCTCGTCGACGGCGCCCTCCGTCTGCAGGATGAGCTTGTTGAGGAGGCGGAAGAGGGCCTGGTCGCCGCCGAGGCGGATCTGCAGGAAGAGGTCGGTGAGGGAGGTGCCCTTGAGCATGCCCTGCGGGGTCTGGGGGTTCTTGAAGCGCTCCAGGCCGGCCTCGGGCAGCGGGTTGACCGTGATGATCTTCGCGCCGTTGTTCTTGGCCTTCTCCAGGGCGGAGAGCATGCGCGGGTGGTTGGTGCCCGGGTTCTGCCCGGCGACGATGATCAGGTCCGACTTGTAGAGGTCTTCGAGGAGGACGCTGCCCTTGCCGATGCCGATTGTCTCGGTGAGCGCGGAGCCCGACGACTCGTGGCACATGTTGGAGCAGTCGGGGAGGTTGTTCGTGCCGAGTTCGCGGGCGAACAGCTGGTAGAGGAACGCCGCTTCGTTGCTGGTGCGGCCCGAGGTGTAGAACACGGACTCGTCGGGGGAGTCGAGGGCCGCGATCTCCTCGGCGATGATGTCGAAGGCGCGCTCCCAGGAGACCGGCTCGTACCGCTCGCCGCCCTCCGGCAGGTACATGGGGTGGGTGAGGCGGCCCTGCTGTCCCAGCCAGTACCCACTGCGGGTGGCGAGGTCGGCGACGGGGTGCGCGGCGAAGAAGTCGGGGGTGACGCGCCGCAGCGTGGCCTCTTCGGCGACCGCCTTCGCGCCGTTCTCGCAGAACTCCGCCTTGTGCCGGTGGTCCGGCTCGGGCCAGGCGCAGCCGGGACAGTCGAAGCCGTCCTTCTGGTTGACGCGGAGCAGCGTCAGCGCGGTGCGGCGCACGCCCATCTGCTGCTGGGCCACCCGCAGCGTGTGGCCGATGGCGGGCAGGCCCGCGGCGGCGTGCTGCGCGTCGGCGACCTGCGGCGCGTCCTGGACCGGATCGCCCTTGGGCGGCTTGCTTGCCATGGTCGGCTCCCCTTCGAGCACGTGTGTGAGCTACGTCTCCGATCCTCCCACGCGGCACTGACGGAGGGGGCGTGGGCCGGGGTTGGGCCTCAGTGTCAGTGGGGCGTGGCAGGATCGGGGACGTGGCAGAAACAGCAGCGAAGAAGAAGTCCGAGACCGCGGTGGCGAAGGGCCGGAAGGCCGGCGGTGAGCAGCGTCCGCGCCTGATGCTCATGGACGGGCACTCCCTGGCGTACCGGGCGTTCTTCGCGCTGCCCGCGGAGAATTTCACGACGGCGACGGGCCAGCCGACGAACGCGATCTACGGCTTCGCCTCCATGCTGGCGAACACGCTGCGTGACGAGGCGCCCACGCACTTCGCGGTGGCGTTCGACGTCTCGCGCAAGACGTGGCGTTCCGAGGAGTTCTCGGAGTACAAGGCGAACCGCTCCAAGACCCCGGACGAGTTCAAGGGGCAGGTCGAGCTGATCGGCGAGATGCTCGACGCGATGCACGCGGTGCGTTTCGCGGTTGACGGCTTCGAGGCGGACGACGTGATCGCCACGCTGGCCACGCAGGCGGAGGCGGCCGGCTTCGAGGTGCTGATCGTCACGGGCGACCGGGACTCCTTCCAGCTGATCACCGACCACGTGACGGTGCTGTATCCGACGAAGGGCGTCTCGGAGCTGACGCGCTTCACGCCGGAGAAGGTCGTCGAGAAGTACGGGCTGACCCCCGCCCAGTATCCGGACTTCGCGGCGCTGCGCGGCGACCCGTCGGACAACCTGCCGGGCATCCCCGGTGTCGGTGAGAAGACCGCCGCGAAGTGGATCAACCAGTTCGGTTCGTTCGCCGACCTCGTCGAGCGCGCCGACGAGGTCAAGGGCAAGGCCGGGCAGAACTTCCGCGACCACCTGGAGGCGGTCAAGCTCAATCGCCGCCTCACCGAGATGGTGCGTGACGTCGAACTCCCCAAGGACGTCGCCGACCTGGAGCGCGTGGCGTACGACCGTACGGCGCTCGCGATGGTCCTCGACACCCTGGAGATCCGCAATCCCTCGCTGCGTGAGCGCCTGCTCGCCGTCGACCCGGGTGCACAGGAGGCCGAGCAGGCCCCGGCCGAGCCGGGCGTTGAGCTGGACGGCGCGGTGCTCGGCGCGGGCGAGCTCGCGCCGTGGCTGGCCGAGCACGGCAAGGCGGTCCTCGGCATGGCCACGGTCGACACCTGGTCGCTCGGTACGGGCACGGTGACCGAGGTCGCGCTGGCCGCGGCGGACGGGGCGGCGGCGTGGTTCGACCCCTCGACCCTGGACGAGGCCGACGAGAACGCGTTCGCGGCCTGGATTTGCGACCCCACCAAGCCGAAGGTCCTGCACAACGCCAAGGGCGCGATGCGGGTCTTCCCGGAGCACGGGTGGACGGTGGACGGCGTGACCATGGACACGGCGCTCGCCGCGTACCTGGTGAAGCCGGGCCGCCGCTCCTTCGCCCTGGACGCGCTCTCCCTGGAGTACCTGGGCCGTGAGCTGGCGCCCGCCGCGGCGGCCGACGGGCAGCTCGCCTTCGGTACGGAGGAGGACGACCGGGCCGAGGCCGACTTCCTGATGTCGCAGGCCCGCACCATCCTCGATCTGGGTACGGCCTTCGGGGAGCGGCTGACGGAGGTCGGCGCGAGTGATCTGCTCGCCGACATCGAGCTGCCGACGTCGGCGCTCCTGGCCCGCCTGGAGCGGCACGGCATCGCGGCGGACCGCGGCCATCTGGAGTCGATGGAGCAGCAGTTCGCGGGCGCGGTGCAGCAGGCCGTGAAGGAGGCGCACGCCGCGGCGGGCCACGAGTTCAACCTGGGCTCGCCCAAGCAGCTCCAGGAGGTCCTCTTCGGCGAGCTGAACCTCCCCAAGACGAAGAAGACGAAGACCGGTTACACCACGGACGCGGACGCGTTGGCCTGGCTCGCGGCCCAGACGGAGAACGAGCTGCCGGTCATCATGCTCCGCCACCGTGAGCAGGCGAAGCTGCGCGTCACCGTCGAGGGTCTGATCAAGACGACCGCGGCGGACGGCCGCATCCACACCACGTTCAACCAGACGGTGGCGGCGACGGGCAGGCTCTCCTCCACGGACCCGAACCTGCAGAACATCCCGGTCCGCACGGACGAGGGCCGGGCGATCCGCCGCGGCTTCGTCGTGGGCGAGGGCTTCGAATCCCTCATGACCGCGGACTACAGCCAGATCGAACTGCGCGTGATGGCGCACCTCTCCGAGGACGAAGGCCTCTTGGAGGCGTTCTCCTCCGGTGAGGACCTGCACACGACGGTCGCCTCGCAGGTGTTCGGCGTCGAGGGGTCCGCGGTCGACGCGGAGATGCGCCGCAAGATCAAGGCCATGTCGTACGGCTTGGCGTACGGGCTGTCCGCCTTCGGCCTCTCCCAGCAGCTGAACATCGACGCGGGCGAGGCGCGTGCGCTGATGGACACGTACTTCGAGCGGTTCGGCGGTGTACGGGACTATCTGCGCCGCGCCGTCGACGAGGCGCGCGCCACCGGTTACACGGAGACGATGCTCGGCCGCCGCCGGTACCTGCCCGATCTCAACAGCGACAACCGCCAGCGCCGCGAGATGGCCGAGCGGATGGCTCTGAACGCGCCGATCCAGGGCACGGCCGCGGACATCGTCAAGATCGCCATGCTGAACGTCCACGGTGCGCTCACCGCGGCGAAGCTGGACTCGCGGATGCTGCTGCAGGTCCACGACGAAATCGTCCTGGAGATCGCGCCGGGCGAGCGGGCGAAGGTGGAGGAGCTGGTCCGCAGGGAAATGGCGGGAGCGGTGGCCCTGCGGGCGCCGCTGGACGTGTCGGTAGGGGTCGGCCCGAACTGGGAATCCGCCGCGCACTAGTCCCTCCCGGGGTGGGGGGCGGTGTGGGGTGGGTGGGGTCCGGGGGCCTGTGTCGGGTGGATTGTGGCTCGTCGCGCAGTTCCCCGCGCCCCTCGGGGGCGTTGCGGTGTGGGCCCTGGGTGCGGGTGGGTCGTGGCTTGTCGCGCAGTTCCCCGCGCCCCTTGTGGGGTGTCGCGGTGCGGTCTTGCCTGCCGGCCCGCTGTGGCTGCTCGCGCAGTTCCTCGCGCCCCCATGCGGCCCCGCCAGGGGCGCGAGGAACTGCGCGCTCAACCACGGACGTATGCGCGGACGAATGAGCGTGTCCAGCCCCCCCAGGGGCGCGAGGAACTGCGCGACAAGCCACAATGCACCCGCAGGCAGGATGAGCCCGCCCGCCCGCTCAGGGGCGCGAGGAACTGCGCGCTCAACCACCACGCACCCGCAGACAGAATGAGCCCGCCCAGCCCCCCCCAGGGGCGCGGGGAACTGCGCGACAAGCCACGGTGTGCCCGCGGTCGGGGTGAGAGCTAAGGCTCCCACGCAGGGGGGGGCGCGGGGAACTGCGCGACAAGCCACCGCGTGCCCGCGGTCGGGACGAGAGCTGAGCCCCCCTGACGCGGTCGCGGGACAACACCCGCCGGCTCCGCCAGGAGTGCGTACCATCAACCGCATCGCCAAGCCCCGCCCCGCGCCACGTAACAGACCTGTCGCGACCACAAGGCCAACTGGTAAAAACCGGGCACGAACGGGTGTCTGGGTGCCCGAAGTTGTCGTAGTGTCGCCTGAGTCGACCCGCAGGAAGTACGAGCGTACGACAGCAAGCGTGTACGAGCGGAAAAGCGCGTACGCGAAGGTGGGGGCGGCGAGCAGAAGTCGTCACAAGGGGAGGGGTGGCTCGGTCATGGCGCCGGTAATCGGCAGGCGGCTGCGCAGAGGAACGGTGACCGCCGCGGTGGCCGCGGCAGCGGTGGCGGCTCTGGCCGCGTCGCAGGCCCCAGGCGTGACGGACGTACCGAGAGACGAGCCGGCGGCAGGCGCATCGGACGCCACCCCGCCGCCCGGCGACGGCTCCGCGACGGGCAACTCCCCCTACTACACCGACCTGCCGCGCCTGCACAGCCCCGTCCCGCCGAACAGCGGTGACAAGGAGGCCGAGGCGGGCCTGCCGGCCACCGTCCTGGACGCGTACAAGAAGGCCGAGCGCGCCCTCAACGCCGACAAGCCGGGCTGCAACCTGCCCTGGCAGCTGCTCGCCGCCATCGGCAAGGTGGAGTCGGGCCAGGCCCGCGGCGGCCGCGTCGACGCGGACGGCACGACGCTCGAGCCGATCCTCGGCCCGCCCCTGAACGGCATCGGCTTCGCGAAGATCACCGACACCGACAAGGGCGCCTACGACGGGGACACGACGCACGACCGTGCCGTCGGCCCCATGCAGTTCATCCCCTCGACGTGGGCCACCTCGGGCCGGGACGGCAACAACGACGGCAAGAAGGACCCCAACAACGTCTACGACGCGGCGCTCGCCGCCGGCTACTACCTCTGCGCGGGCGACCGCGACCTGGCCGTCGAGGACGACCTGCACGCGGCGATCCTGAGCTACAACCACTCCGAGGAGTACCTGAACACGGTCCTGTCGTGGCTGGAGTACTACCGCAAGGGCACCCACGAGGTGCCCGACGGCTCGGGTGTCCTGCCGGACGATCGCAGCGACCACCGGTTCCCGGGCCTCGGCTCCGGCCTGACGTCGCCTCTCTCCCCCACGCCGAAGCACAAGCCCGGCAACAAGCCCGGCTCCGAGGACCCCGGCAACAACGGCAACAGCAGCCACAAGCCGAAGCCGCCGCGCGAGGGCGAGGGCAGTCACAAGCCCGCCCCGTCGCCGGCCGTTGTCGACGTTCTGGCGAACGCGGGGACAGGCGATCTCGTCGCGAGGACGGGCGACACCTTCACCGAACGCGTCGCGGTGCGCGCGGAGTCGAAGTCGGGTGACTCCGTGCCGAAGACCACGGTGAAGTTCCGCGTCGTCGGCGCCACGGACACCCGCTTCGAGGGCGGCGCGAGGAGCGTCACCGTCACCACGGGCGCCACCGGCAGGGCCACCGCCCCCAAGCTCGTGGCCGGCGAGAAGGCGGGGAAGTTCAGCGTGCTGGCCACGGTCGTGGGCCACCGCGCGGTGCCCGGCGTCGACTTCGACGCGGAGGTCACCGCACGGCAGGCCGACGCGCTCGCAAGGACCACGGACAAGCCGCTGGTCTGCGCACCGGGCAAGGCGTTCGCCGACCGGGTCGAGGTCAAGGCGACGTACAAGGGCAGGGCGGCCGACGGCGTCGCGGCCACCGCCACGATGATCAAGTCGGCGACGGACGCGAACGCCAACGACAAGGGCCCCTACTTCAAGGGCGTGGACGGCAAGCCGGTCCGCACGCTCCAGGGCCTCAAGACGGACGCGAACGGCGTGCTGAGGCTCCCGAGGATGTACGCGGACGACGCGGCGGGCACGTACCTCCTGCGCATCGTCACGGAGGGCGGCGCCACCCTCACCGTCGAACTGAAGGTGGTGGCCGCCGCGGAGCCCGACACGACGCCCACACCGTCGACCTCTACGAGCCCCTCCCCGAGCGGCACGCCGGACGCCTCCCCGAGCGGCACGCCGAGCGCCTAGCCGTACGGCCGCGCGGCCACCGCGCAGCCTCCGACCGCCCCTTCGCCACCCACGGCGAGGGGGCGGTCCGTGTTTGTGCAACGTGTTCTCATCTCGCCGTTCCGTTGCTACGGTGCCCGCCCTGACGCCCTATCAGTTCCGGCCGCACGCCGAATCGGGAGGCCCCGCATGCGCGCCCTCATCGCCGCAGCCACCGGCCTCGCCGTCGCGCTCGCACTGGTCCTGACCATCACGGCGATCGGCGCCCCAGCGGGCAAGACGTCACCCGAGCCGCTCCTCACCACCGTCCCCGAGCACCCCTAGACGCACACCCACTGCCCACAGCCGTAGGGAGGGCCGCCGCGATGCGCCGCAAGGCCAGCCTCGTCCTGCTCGCCTTCGCCGTGTTCTGCACGGCCATGTCCCCGCTCATGCGCTGGTACGCCTTCCCCCGCCTCGCGAAGATCCCGCCGAGCCAGTACCAGGAAGCGGTCCTGGAGGCGGACGATCCGACCCTCATCGACTACGGCACCATGAAGGCCAAGAAGATCGACAAGGTCACCATCGTGCAGACCCTCAAGGGCAACGTGGAGGCTTCGGAGAAGATCGAGAAGAGCGCCGACCGCGACGTCGTCGTCTGGGACGCGCTCTCCTACGTCCAGGACGACAAGGGCAAGATGGTCTCCAAGATCCCCGAGCGGTACATCTTCGACGCGCACAGCCAGGAACCGGTGCACGCCACGGGCGAGATGGTCGACGGCGACGCGGTCAAACGCGAGGGCATCGAGTTCAAGTGGCCGTTCCTGACCGAGAAGCGGGACTACGAGTACTTCGACGCGCAGGCCCGCATCACCCGGCCCATCCACTACAAGGGCACCCAGGACTTCCGCGGCCTGAAGGTCTACTACTTCGAGCAGACCATCCCCTGGACCAAGGTGCCCTTCCCCAGGACGATGCCCGTCAAGGGCATCACCGCCCAGTCGCTCGCCAAGACCGGCACCACCCGCTGGTACACCACTGTCCGCAAGTTCTGGGTCGACCCGACAACCGGAGCACCCGTCTACGGAGAGGAGATCCAGCGCAACGAACTGCGCGGCGGCACCCTCCTCGGCGGTCGCGACAAGGTCACGGTCTTCGCCGGGCACGTGAAGATGCGCGAGGACTACATCAGGGACACCGTCGACCTGGTCAAGTCCCAGCGCGTCCTGGTCCTCCTGCTGACCTCGTACCTGCCCTGGGGCTTCCTCGTCCTCGGCACGCTCCTGCTGGCCCTCTCCCTCTGGCTGGAGGCCCGCAGCCGCAGGCCGGACGACCCGGCACCGGCGGCCGCGAAGGACCCCGCACCGGAACCGGTGGGCGCCTAAGCTTGTTCTTTTTCTTCCGGGCTCGAACGGTGTCTCGAACTGGGTCGCTCACCAGGGGGTTTGCCGGACGTGGGGGCGGCCTTCGTCTGATCCTGTGCTCCGACCAAGGTGCACGTGACCGAGACGAAGGCCGTGAGGGTGAGTCTGCTGCCTGATGCTGTGCGGAGGGATGCGTTCGCGGAAGCGTCACGCTTTCGGGGCGCGTTCTACGAGTGTCTGACCGCTCGGCGCGAGGAGTTGTTCGAGCTGGTCGACGCGATGCTGTGTGCGGACGGGGCGGTGAAGTCTCCGGTGGACCTGACGCTGCTGCCCGAGCATCGGCGTGGGCACGGAGCGATGTACGGCGGCCTGAACCACGGCCGGATCGATGTCGACCAGGTGCGGACGGTGCTGGCCGGGCTGTCGCTGCCGCGGTTCGACGGCGGACGACTGGTCCTGGCCGTCGATGTGTCGCCATGGCTTCGCTCGGACGCGCCATGCTCGGCCGAGCGGCTGTTCTGCCACGTCTACGGCCGGGCGAAGACAGCGTCGCAGTTCATCCCGGGCTGGCCCTACTCCTTCGTCGCCGTCCTGGAGCCGGGCGCCACCTCTTGGACCGCGATCCTGGACGCGGTCCGGCTCGGACCGGCGGACGATGCCACCGCGGTCACCGCCGCCCAGCTGCGGGGAGTCGTTGAACGGCTCATCATCGTCGGCCAGTGGCAGAGCGGCGACCCGCATATCGTGATCGTCAGCGACGCCGGTTACGACGTCACCCGCCTGGCCTGGGTCCTGCGCGATCTGCCGGTCGAGCTGGTCGGCCGGGTCCGCTCCGACCGCGTCATGCGACTGCCGAAGCCGCCTCGTGTCTACGACCCGAAGGGCGGACGACCGCCCAAGCACGGCCCGGAATTCCACTTCACCAAGCCGGAGACCTGGCCCGAGCCCGCGATCACCACGGTCACCGCCACCACCAACTACGGCAAGGCCGGGACACAGGCATGGGACCGGGTCCACCCACGGCTCACCCACCGCTCCTCATGGCTCGACCACGACGGCGAACTCCCGCTGGTCGAAGGCACGTTGATCCGGTTAAAGGTCGAGCACCTGCCGAAGGACCGGGATGCCCCGCCGATGTGGTTATGGTCCTCCAAGACCGGCGCCACACCGGACGACGTGGACCGTTTCTGGCAGGCATTTCTTCGCCGCTTCGACCTGGAGCACACCTTCCGCTTCGCGAAGCAGACCCTGGGCTGGACCACTCCCAAGCTCCGTACTCCCAAGGCAGCGGACCGCTGGACCTGGCTCCTGATCGTCGCTCACACCCAGCTCCGACTCGCCCGGCCTCTCGCCGAAGACCTCCGCCGGCCCTGGGAGAAACCCACCGCCTCCGACCGGCTCACCCCGGCCCGGGTCCGCCGGGGGTTCAGGAACATCCACGCTCACCTCGCCTGCCCGGCCCGTGTTCCCAAACCCCAAGGCGCCGGTCCCGGACGGCCCCCCGGCGCCAAGAACAAACACCGGGCACCCCGCTACGACGTCGGCAAAACCGTCAAACGCCCCGAGACCCTCAAGGCCATCGGCAAGCCCCGAAGATCTTGGTAGATAAAGAACAAGCTAAGAGCCTGTCTTTGAACCCCCGTCTGCGCCCCGGCGCCCGGCACGCACGCTCGGCGCACGGAGCCCCAGGACAGGTGGCTCCGCCACATGACCTGGGACTCCGCACTCCGATCGAACGCACCGAACACCGCTGCGCCCGCGCTTCGCGCGGACGACGGGGGTTCAAAGACAGGCTCTAACCCCCCGCGCCCCGCCCCGCCTGTCGGGCCTTCGTGTGCCGGGTCGGTTCGGCCGTCGCGGGGTCCTCCGGCCACGGATGCTTCGGGTAGCGGCCACGCAGGTCGGCGCGGACCGCGCGGTAGCCGGTCCGCCAGAAGGAGGCGAGATCGGAGGTGACGGCGGCGGGCCGGCCCGCGGGTGACAGGAGGTGTACGACCATCGGCACCGTGCCGCCCGCGATCTCCGGGGTCTCGGCGAGCCCGAACATCTCCTGCAACTTGACGGCCAGTACGGGCTGACCGGGATCGGAGTAGTCGATCCGGATCCGGGACCCGCTCGGCACCTCGAGCCGCTCCGGGGCGAGCTCGTCGAGGCGGACGGCCTCGCCCGTGGCCCACGGCAGCAGCCGTGCGAGAGCCTGCCCGGCGTCGATCCTCGCCAGATCCGCCCGTCGCCGCGCCCGGGACAGCTCCGGCTCCAACCACTCCTCCACGCGCGCGTGGAGGGCGTCCTCCGACACGTCGGGCCAGGGCGCCCCGAGGTGCCGGTGCAGGAACGCGAGCCGCTCCCGCAACTCCCGGGCGCCCCGCGACCAGTTCAGGAGCCCCGTGCCCGCCTCCCGCAGCCCGGTCAGCAACGCCTCCCGCACCAGCCGGGGATCGGGGTCCCGCAACGGGCGCACCACCAGCTCCACGGCGCCGAGCCGCTCCACATGCCGCGCCACGAGCTCACCGTCGCCCCAGGCCACCTCGTCGCCCTCGGAGTACAGCGGGGCCGCGGCGTCCCGCGCGACGTCCTCGTCGATGTGCCCGGCGAGCAGCACGCGCGCGTGCCCCGCGCCCACCGGCCGGTCGGCCACGGCCACCGCGAGCCACTGCGCCCGGGAGAGCGCGGAGCCCTGCCGCACCTCCGCCCGGGTGCCGCCCGCCATGAGGTACGTTCCGCCGCCCACGCCGCGGGCCACCCGCTCGGGAAACGCCAGCGCGGCCACCAGCCCCGCGACCTGCTCGTCACTCCCGCCACCGGCTCCGCAGGGCCCGCCCGGCACCGACGAGGCCAGCCGCCTCGCCTCGGTCCGCCACCGCGCCGCGTAGGAGTCGGCGCCCCGCCGCGCCGCCCGCCAGGCGCCCGCAAGGTCGTCCCCGTACTCGCGGGGCGGCTCCTCGCTCAGCAGCGCCACCGCCTCCGCCGCCCGCCGGGTGCCGACACGCGGTGCCGCGTCGAGGAGGGCACGGGCCAGGCGGGGGTGCAGGCCCACCCGGGACATCCGCGTCCCCCGCTCCGTGGCACGGCCGCTGCCCGCCTCCACCGCCCCGACCGCCACGAGGACGTCCCGCGCCGCCGCCATGGCGCCGCCCGGCGGCGGGTCGAGGAGCGCGAGCCCGGTGGCGTCGGGATCGCCCCAGCACGCCGTCTGCAGGGCGAACGCGGCGAGGTCGGCCACCTTGATCTCCGGCGCGGGAAAACGCGGCAGACGCCCGTCCTCCGCCTCCGCCCAGCACCGGTAGACGGCCCCCGGAGCCTCACGCCCTGCCCGGCCCGCCCGCTGCCGCCCGGCCGCCTGCGAGGCCCGCACGGTCGTCAGCGCGCTCAGCCCGCGCGCGTGGTCGACCCGCGGCTCCCTGGCGAGGCCCGCGTCCACGACGACCCGCACCCCGGGCACGGTCAGGGACGACTCGGCCACCGCCGTGGCGAGCACCACCCGGCGCCCCGGCGCGCCGGCGAGCACCGCGTCCTGCACCGCGGCCGGGGCCCGCCCGTGCACCTGGAGCACCTCCACGTCGCCGAGCCCCGTCAACTGCCCGGCCACCCGTGCGATCTCCCCGACCCCGGGAAGGAAGCACAGGACGTCCCCGTCCCGCTCGGCCAGCGCCCGCCGGACCACCGAGGCCACATGGGTCAGCAGCGCGGGGTCCACCCGCATGCCGTGCGGCGGCCGTACCGCGCGCGGGGGCGGCGCCCAGACGACTTCCACGGGATGCGCGACACCTTGCGCCCGCACCACGGGAGCGCCCCCGAGGACGCGCGCCCAGCCCTCCGCGTCGGTCGTCGCGGACGCCGCGACAAGGCGCAGCTCGGGCCGCAGCGCAGCCCGCACGTCCACCAGGAACGCCGCCACGGTGTCCGCGTCCAGGTGCCGCTCGTGGCACTCGTCGAGGATGACGACGTCGACGCCGGCCAGCTCCGGGTCCCGCTGGAGGCGCTGGAGCAGGACACCCGTCGTGACGACCTCCACGCGCGTGGAGGGCCCCACGACCCGCTCGCCGCGCACCGTGTAGCCGACGCTTTCACCGGCCTTCTCGCCGAGGAGCCACGCCATCCGCCGTGCGGCGGCCCGTGCGGCGATCCGCCGCGGCTCGGCGACGACGATGCGACGTACGACGTCATCGGCGCCGTCGAGGAGACCGGCCAGGAATCCGGCGAGCGCCAGTGGCACCAGCGTCGTCTTGCCCGTCCCCGGCGGGGCGCACAGCACGGCGCTGCCCGGCCCCTCCAGAGCGGAGCGGAGGGCGGGCAGCGCGTCGCGTACGGGCAGATCGAGGGCGTCGTTACGAGGAGCGGTCACGCACTCAGTCTCGTACGCACACGTAGATGGCCGTCCCCGGGATCAGGTTTCCGCGCAGCGGCGACCAGCCGCCCCACTCCTGGGTGTTCCAGGCGGGCCACTGGGGCTCCACGATGTCGACGAGCCGGAAGCCGCCGGCCACGATGTCCCGTACGCGGTCGCCGATCGTCCTGTGGTGCTCCACGTAGACGGCGTTGCCCTCCTCGTCCTGCTCCACATAGGGAGTGCGGTCGAAGTAGGAGGCCGCCACGGAGAGGCCCTCCGGTCCTGGCTCGTCGGGGAAGGCCCAGCGGATGGGGTGGGTGGCGGAGAAGACGAACCGGCCGCCGGGCCGCAGGACGCGCCGCACCTCCTTGAGGACCAGGGTGGGGTCGGCGACGAAGGGCATCACGCCGTAGGCGGAGCAGACGAGGTCGAAGGAGCCGTCCCTGAAGGGCAGCACTCCCGCGTCGGCCTGCACCAGCGGTACGTTCCCGCCGATCCGCAGCGCGTGCTGGAGCTGGCGGTGCGAGAGGTCGAGCGCGACGGGGCGCGCGCCCTGTGCGAGAAGCCAGCGCGAGCACTGCGCGGCGCCGGAACCGATCTCCAGGATGTCCTTGCCCTTGAGCTCCTCGGGCGGGCCGAGCAATTCGGCCTCCACCTCGTCGAGTCCCTCCGGGCCCCACACGAAGCGGTCGTCCCCGAGGAACGTGCCGTGCTCGACCTGGTAGTCGTCGGCGTTGCGGTCCCACCAGGTGCGGTTGGCGCGGCTGCTCTCGGTCACGTCGGCGTCACGCCTGGTGGCCTCGGGCTCGGGCGGCTCGGACTCTTGGATGATCGGCTCCATCGTCGTAATCTTCCGTACTTCTCGTCGGACCTCGTCGCGAAGGGGGCGCGGTACGGCCCGTGTGGCCTCATGCGACAGGTTTTGTGCCGGGTATGCGGCGATCCGCCCCGGGTGTGCGCCTTCGCGCATTGACCCTGTCCGGCTGCCCCCGTATGCTACAAGTTGCGCTGCGAGCCTGCGCTCCTCAGACGTAGCAGGCTGCGCTCGTGTCTGTTGCATGTCCCCTCGGTTGTCGAGGCGCCTCCCGCTTGCGGAAGTCGCGCTTCCTAGGCTGTCCGGCTTCTGCAGATCGAAATCGGCTCCCGGCGTTGCAGTACCTACGACTTCAATGTCCGTACCGGAGCCCTAACCCACATGACGAGCAGCACCGAGACCACCGCCACCACCCCGCAGGTAGCGGTCAACGACATCGGTAACGAGGAAGCCTTCCTCGCCGCGATCGACGAGACGATCAAGTATTTCAACGACGGCGACATCGTCGACGGCGTCATCGTGAAGGTCGACCGGGACGAGGTCCTGCTCGACATCGGTTACAAGACCGAAGGCGTCATCCCGAGCCGCGAGCTCTCGATCAAGCACGACGTCGACCCGAACGAGGTCGTCAAGGTCGGCGACGAGATCGAGGCCCTGGTTCTCCAGAAGGAGGACAAGGAAGGCCGTCTGATCCTGTCCAAGAAGCGCGCTCAGTACGAGCGTGCCTGGGGCACGATCGAGAAGATCAAGGAAGAAGACGGCATCGTCACCGGTACCGTCATCGAGGTCGTCAAGGGTGGTCTCATCCTCGACATCGGCCTCCGTGGCTTCCTTCCGGCCTCCCTCGTCGAGATGCGCCGCGTCCGCGACCTCCAGCCCTACGTGGGCAAGGAGCTCGAGGCCAAGATCATCGAGCTGGACAAGAACCGCAACAACGTGGTTCTGTCCCGCCGTGCCTGGCTCGAGCAGACCCAGAGCGAGGTCCGCCAGACCTTCCTCACGACCCTGCAGAAGGGCCAGGTCCGCTCCGGCGTCGTTTCCTCGATCGTCAACTTCGGTGCGTTCGTGGACCTCGGTGGCGTCGACGGTCTCGTCCACGTGTCCGAGCTCTCCTGGAAGCACATCGACCACCCCTCCGAGGTTGTCGAGGTCGGCCAGGAAGTCACCGTCGAGGTTCTCGACGTGGACATGGACCGCGAGCGTGTCTCCCTGTCGCTCAAGGCGACGCAGGAAGACCCGTGGCAGCAGTTCGCCCGTACGCACCAGATCGGGCAGGTCGTCCCCGGTAAGGTCACCAAGCTCGTTCCGTTCGGTGCGTTCGTGCGCGTCGACGAGGGCATCGAGGGCCTGGTCCACATCTCCGAGCTGGCCGAGCGCCACGTGGAGATCCCGGAGCAGGTCGTCCAGGTCAACGACGAGATCTTCGTCAAGGTCATCGACATCGACCTCGAGCGTCGCCGGATCTCGCTGTCCCTGAAGCAGGCCAACGAGTCCTTCGGCGCCGACCCGTCGGCCGTCGAGTTCGACCCGACCCTGTACGGCATGGCCGCGTCCTACGACGACCAGGGCAACTACATCTACCCCGAGGGCTTCGACCCCGAGACCAACGACTGGCTCGAGGGCTACGAGACCCAGCGCGAGGCCTGGGAGACCCAGTACGCCGAGGCGCAGACGCGCTTCGAGCAGCACCAGGCCCAGGTCATCAAGTCCCGCGAGGCCGACGCCCAGGCCGAGGCCGAGGGTGCGGCGGCTCCGGCCGGCGCCGCTCCGGCCGCGTCCGGCGGTGGCGGCGGCGGTTCGTACTCCTCGGAGTCGGACGACAACTCCGGCGCGCTGGCTTCGGACGAGGCGCTTGCCGCGCTTCGTGAGAAGCTTGCCGGTGGCCAGAGCTGAGGCTCGCCTCTAGGCGGTTGTAGCTGAACGCTGCGGGCCCGCATCCCTTCGGGGGTGCGGGCCCGTTGTGCGTCCCGGTCCGGGTGCGGGGCTGTGGGGGCCGTCGCGCAGTTCCCCGCGGCCCTGGAGGGCTCGTCCCTGCGGGACTTGCCCTCTACGGCGTGACCGGGATGTTCGTCAGGCCCCGGCCGCCGACCACCGTGTTGTTCGCGTACACCGTCGTCCTGCAGCTGCCGCTCCGATTCGTGACGTTGATGGCCAGCTGCTTGTCGCCCGTCGCGCCCGTCAGAGTCGACCTGTTGCCGCGGAAGACCGTGCCGCAGCCCCAGCCGGACTGCTGGGTGTGGGTCTCGTAGCCGTTGTTCGTGGTGTTCTTGCCGGTGTTGTTCTCGATGACGTAGTCGTTGCCCTTCACGTCGACCCACGAGTCGTCGAAGTGGGCGCCGGTCAGACCCTTGCCGTCGAAGGTGTTGCCGAAGACCTTGCCGCCGGTGGTGCCCTCCTTGAGGTCGACGGCCTCGCCGCCCACGTCCGGGCCGATGGTGTTGCCGAGGATCTGGACGTTGTCGCTCTTGTCGGAGAGCGTGTTGGCGGTGCCTACGTAGACGCCCTCTCCCATGCCGCGGCCGTCGTTCCCGGTGTCGTGGATACGTGAGTTCTTGAGCACGCCGTCCCTGCTCGACTTGCGGAAGTGGACGCCCTCCATGTCGAGGCCGTGGACCGTGACGCCGTCCACGACGACACCCCTCGCGGAGTCGATCATGATGCCCTTCTGGCCGCCGGTGACGGTGAGGCCCTTCACCGTCCAGTACGCGGCGCCGTCCAGATGCAATCCGTAACCGCCACCGGCCTTGAGCACCGCATCGGACGAACCGGTCAGCGTGATGCGGGAGTTGGCGCCCGCCGCCACGGAGGTCTTGAAGTTCCCGGAGTAGGTGCCGTCGGCGAGGTGGATCGTGTCGCCGGGTGAGGCGTCGGTGAGCGCCGCCTTCAGTTCGGCGGCCGTGGAGACCTCGACGGTCCGGGCGGACGCCGGTGCGGGTGCGGCTGCCGCGGTGGCGGCCAGGGCTCCGGAGGCGGCCGTCGCGGCGAGCAGGGCGGTGACCGTGGTGGGCAGGGTTCGTCGGGCGCGCATGGGGGTGGCCTTCCCGTCAGGGGGCGGTGGAGTCGGGCAGGGGGCGTCCGCATGGGGGAGAGTTCTCCAGACGTTCTGATACGTGAACGCCGTGTGCGGACTTGAACGTAGGTGAACGTAGAGGCGGTCCATGTTGGCGTCAAGGTATGGACCGGGTAAGGGAGTTCACGCATACGGACACCGCGGGGCGCCGAGGAAGCGGGCGTGGCCGGGAATGCCCGTGCCCCGGTGCTTGTTCTTCCCTACGAACATGAGGAGGAGCGGTCACAGTGCTTGATCCGCAGGGTTTGTACGCATGGGAGCCGAAGGGCCTCGCCGTCGTCGACATGGCGCTCGCCCAGGAATCGGCCGGACTGGTCATGCTCTACCACTTCGACGGATACATCGACGCGGGCGAAACCGGCGACCAGATCGTCGAGCGGCTCACGGACAGCCTTCCCGGACAGGTGGTGGCGAGGTTCGACCACGACCGGCTCGTCGACTACCGCGCCCGGCGCCCGCTGCTCACCTTCCGGCGCGACCGCTGGAGCGACTACGAGGTGCCGACGCTCGACGTCCGCCTCGTCCAGGACGCCACCGGCGCGCCCTTCCTGCTGCTCTCCGGGCCCGAGCCCGACATCGAGTGGGAGCGCTTCGCCGCGGCCGTCCAGCAGATCGTGGAGCGCCTGGGCGTGCGCCTGTCGGTGAACTTCCACGGCATCCCCATGGGCGTCCCGCACACCCGCCCCGTGGGGCTCACCCCGCACGGCAACCGCACCGACCTGATCCCCGGCCACCGCAGCCCCTTCGACGAGGCGCAGGTGCCGGGCAGCGCGGCCTCCCTGGTCGAGTACCGCCTCCTGGAGGCCGGCCACGACGTCCTGGGCGTCGCCGCGCATGTCCCGCACTACATCGCGCGCTCCGCCTACCCCGACGCTGCCCTCACGGTCCTCGAGGCGATCACCGGCGCGACCGGTCTGGTGCTGCCGACGGTCGCGCACGGCCTGCGCACCGAGGCGCACCGCACCCAGACCGAGATCGACCGGCAGATCCAGGAGGGCGACGAGGAACTCGTCGCGCTCATCCAGGGCCTCGAGCACCAGTACGACGCGGCCGCGGGCGCCCAGGACCGGGGCAACATGCTCGCCGAGCCGCTGGACATCCCGTCCGCGGACGAGATCGGCCGTGAATTCGAACGCTTCCTCGCTGAGCGGGAGGGCGACGCGTAGCGCCCGGTCCGAAGGCAGGCTCTAAGCTGCCGGTCATGCTGAAGGTGGGCCTGACCGGCGGAATCGGCGCCGGCAAGAGTGAAGTCTCGCGGCGGTTCGCCGCGTCCGGTGCCGTCCTGATCGACGCGGACAAGATCGCGCGTGAGGTGGTGGAGCCGGGAACTCCCGGTCTGGCGGCCGTCGTCGCGGCCTTCGGGCCGGAGATCCTGGCCCCGGACGGCTCGCTGGACCGGCCGAAGCTGGGCGCGGTCGTCTTCGCCGACCCCGAGAAGCTGGCCGCACTGAACGCGATCGTGCACCCCCTCGTGGGGGCCCGCTCCGCCGAGCTCGAACAAGCCGCTGCCAAGGACGCGGTCGTCGTCCACGACGTGCCCCTGCTCGCCGAGAACGGCCTCGCGCCGCTGTACGACGTCGTGGTCGTCGTCGACGCGGACCCCGCCACGCAGCTGGACCGCCTGGTGCGGCTGCGCGGCATGAGCGAGGACGACGCCCGCGCGCGCATGGCCGCGCAGGCCACCCGTGAGGAGCGGCTGGAGGTCGCGGACATCGTGATCGACAACGACGGTCCGCTGGAAGGGCTTGCGGAGCGGGTCGCCGAGGTCTGGGCGGAGCTCGCGCGCCGGGCACGCGCCTGACGGGACGCGGGAGGGCGCCGGGGGTGCAGCGGCGACCGGAGCCCGGAATAGGCGGGGGCGCGGCGGGTGTTGGGACCGGTGAGCCAGGAAAGGGAGCACGACGTGTCCGAGAACAGCCCGGAGACTCATGTCATCGACTTCCGTGCGGCGGAGCAGCTTCTCGCCGCCCGGGATCCGCGCGGCGCGGTGAAGCTGCTCGACACCGTCATCGCCGCCCACCCCGAGAACACCGCGGCGCGTCTGCTGCGGGCGCGCGCCTTCTTCGCGGCGGCCCAACTGCGCGCCGCCGAGTTGGAGTTCAGCATCGTCCTGGAGCGCGAGCCGGACAACGCCTTCGCGCACTTCGCGCTCGCCCGCACCTACGAGCGCGGGGCCCGCAGCGAGCAGGCGCGGCGCCACTTCCGCCTCGCGGCCGCCCTGGACCCGCAGCCGGAGTACTTGGCCGCGGCCCGCTTCGACAGCGGCGCCGGCCCGGCCTGAGCCGGAACGAGAGGCCCCTTCGGGGGCCTCTTAAGCGGCTGCTCGGCTCTAGCGGCCGCTCGGCGGGTCGTACGGGGGGACGTCCTTGCCCGGCTGGTAGTGCGGGCCCTGACGCATGCGGTGCACGATCCACGCGAGGTCGCCCGCGACCACCAGCATCAGCACCCCGCACGCCGCCGCCCACCCCGTCCGCCCCGTGAGCGCGAAGGCGACGGTACCGAAGGTGGCCCAGGCCAGACCCCATACGCTGAACCAGAGGCGCATGCGCAGGGGACTGCGCGCGGTCATGGGTTCACTGCCTGTACGCATCATGAGAGGTCATCTCCTCCTCTCAGGATAAGCAGGGCGGGCGGAACGCAGAGGGCAAAGACGGGGAGCGGAGACGGGGAGGGGCGGAACGTGGGCGGGAACATGCTGGACGCGCTCAGGGCCGACGGAAGGCTCGCCGCGTGGCTCGAGGCACTGGAGAGCGCGCCGGAGCCGCGCGCCCGGGCGGTGCTGCCGGAGGCCGACGAGCTCCCGGAGGTGCTGCTCGACCTCGCGGTGCCGCACGAGGACATCAACGCCCTGGTGGCGCTCCGCGACCGGCTGTGGGCCGACCCGGAGGCACGGTGGCTCCTTGAGCGCTGCGTGGACGCCGTCGTGCGCGACATTGGGGACGGTCGGCCGCGGCGGCCGTGCCCCCGTGCTGCCCGAGGCGTGGGGCGAGCTCGGGCGCTGCTTCTTCGTGTACGTGTACGTGGCGGCGCTGCCGCACGTGCGCGCGTACCACCGCGACCGCGGCATCCCCGCCGACGTCTCCCGCCACACCCTCGCCGACCTCGGACGTCACCTCGCGGTGCACCGCAGGGCGCACGGTGGCCGCGGTCTCCTCGTACCGGAATGGCTCGGTCTGCACTTCCGGGGCGAGCTCTACCAGGTGGGGCGGCTGCAGTTCCAGCGGGCCGTGCTCGGCCGGCGCATGGGCGGCGCGACGGCCGCGGCCGGGCACGGCGCGGGCCCCGGGGACCCCTGCCTGAACCTGCACATCACCGATTTCCGGGGCCCGTTGACGCCGCGGGCCTGCGACCGGTCGATCTCCCTGGCGCGCGAGTTCTTCGCGCGGCACTTCCCCGACGAACGATATGAGACAGCGGTCTGCCACTCCTGGCTGCTCGACCCGCAGCTGAGAAGCTACCTGCCCGCGGACTCGAACATCGTCCGCTACCAGGAGCGATTCCGCCCTGTGTACGACTATGACCAGGAGCCGGAGGACGGCGACCCCGTCGCCTTCGTCTTCGGCGACCGGGACCTCCCCGTGGACAAACTGCCCAGGCGGACGCGGGTGGAGCGGGCTGTCGGGGACCATCTGCGGGCGGGCGGCCACTGGTACATGGGACATGGCTGGTTCCCGCTGCGGGCCGCCGACGGGTGAGCGGGCGGGGAACGGCGCCGCGAGGTGCTTCGTTGGGCGGGCATGAGCCTGGAGATGCGTGAGGGATACGAAGGGTCGGGGCCCGGCGCGATCACGCCGGACGGTTGCGCCGTCGAGCTGTACGCGCGCCTGTCCGTCGGGGACGAGCCGGACGTCATCGAGGGCGCCGTGCCGCCCGGGTCGCACATCCTGGAACTCGGCAGCGGCGCGGGCCGGGTGACGCGGCCGCTCCTGGAGCGCGGCTTCCGGGTGACCGCCGTGGACGAGTCGGCGGAGATGCTGGAGAGGGTCGCCGCGCTCGACGGCGGGGTGCGGACGGTACGGAGCCCGATCGAGAAGCTGGACCTGGACGAGAAGTTCTCCGTGGTGATGCTCGCGTCGTTCCTCGTGCACAGCGGCGAGACATCGGTACGCCGCGGCATGCTGCGGGCCTGCCGGAACCACGTCACGGACGGCGGCTGCGTGCTGATCCAACGGGAGGGCGAGGACTACCACACCAATGTGCCGAGAGAGCGCGTCGACCCGGCCGGCTACACGATCCGGATCCTGTCGGCCGAGCCGGTCGGCGACGGGGTGAACGAGGTGCGCGCGGAGTACGTGTTCCCGGACGCCGTATGGACCCAGACGTTCCGGGCCCGGCCGCTCACCCGGAGCCAGTTCGAGGACGCCCTCGCGGAGGCGGACCTCAAGGTCGACAAGTACCTGACGGACGACGAGACCTGGGTGCGGGCGGTGCCGGTGGTCTGAGCCGCGGGCGCGACGGTTCCGGTGGGCGGACGTGGGGAGTGCGGTTCGCGGCGGCGTCGGAAATGAGGCTCGCGGCCGATGAGTTTCGCGTGGACGTCAGGTCTCTATGGGTGACAGTACGACGGCCCGCGGGATCGACGGGCCCCACCCACCGAGGAGACCGCGATGTCCGCCACCACCCCTTCCGTCGCTCCCGCAGCAGCCGCAGCCGAGGCGGTCGCCCCCTCGGCGGTCGCACCCGTCCGGGCCCGGAGCCGGGGCGCCCGGATCGCCCTGCGGAGCCTGCAAGTGCTGCTCGCCGTGTTCTTCGTCGCCGCGAGCGGGGCGCCCAAGCTGATGGCGCACCCGACCGCAGTCGAGGCCTTCGACAAGCTCGGGTGGGGTGCGCCGGGGATGTACACCATCGGCGTGCTGGAAGTGCTCGGCGGAATCGCGCTCCTGATCCCGCTGCTCTCCTCCCTCGCCGCCACGGCGTTCATCGGGCTGATGACCGGCGCGTTCATCGTGACGGTCACCGCGCTCGGCGGTGAGAACGCGGCGACGCCCCTGATCCTCGTCGTGCCGTTCGCGTGGATCGCGTGGGCGCGGCGCGAGGAGACGACGAAGCTGGTCGCCCGCCTGCGGGGGTGAGTGGAGGGAGGCGGTCCGGGCCACCTCCGACCTCTGATCTCCGATCTCCGCCGAAAAGTCTCAGCAACGCGCCCCTGGTGACGGGGCGCGTCGCTGAGACTTTTCTGTGTTCTGCCCGAGCCGCCCGAGCCGCCCGAGCCGCCCTCGCCGGCTGAGCTGACCGAACCTGCCTGCGGCTAGCCCTCCGCTCCTCGCAGGCGTTCCATCTCGCGGCGGTCCCGTTTCGTCGGGCGGCCGGTGCCCCGGTCGCGGATGCCCGCGGGCGCGACGGCCTCGCGGGGCGGCGGAGGCGGCGAGTTGTCGACGTAGCACTCCACCGCGACGGGCGCGCCGACGCGCTTGCGGATGAGGCGCTTCACGACGGCGACCCGCTCCCGGCCGCCCGCCTGCCGCACCCGCACCTCGTCGCCCACCCGCACGCCGTACGCGGGCTTGACGCGCTCGCCGTTGACCCGGACGTGGCCGCCCTTGCACGCCGCGGACCCCGCCGAGCGGGTCTTGACGAGGCGGACCGACCAGATCCAGCTGTCGACCCGCACCGAGCCCTCGCCTGCGGGTCCGGGCCCGGGGCCCGCCGAGCCGCCGCCCGTCGCGCGCTTGTCCGACGCCGAGCCGTCGGACGTACTGCCCGAAGCGCCACCCGGCGTATCGTCCGGCGCGCCGCCCGGCGTACTGTCCGCCACGCGACCCGTTCCGCCGCCCTCCGATGTCTCCGAAGCCATACGTCGACCTTAGTCCCGGCTTCGGCGCGGCATGCCCGTCGCACGGCGAGCCGTCCGGAAACCGCTGACCTTGGGCGTCGATAATTCGGACCGATCACAACAAAACGGTCCGGACGTGAGGACATGACACGCGACTCGCGCACCTCACGTGACTCGCGCGACGCCCAGGAGTGCTGCCCATGACGTCTTTCGAAGCCACCGTCGACGCTCTGATGGGCGGGCTCCGCGCCGACCTGGAACGGCTCGCCGCGATCCCCTCGATCTCCTTTCCCGGGTTCCCCGCGGGGCCGGTGGAGGAGGCCCACGACCTGGTGGCCGGGCTGTTGCGCGACGCCGGGGTGGAGCGCGTCGAGCGGCTCGACCTGCCGGACACCGCCCCGGTGATCTACGGCGAGATCCCGCCGCCGTCGCCGGACGCACCGACCGTCCTGCTCTACGGCCACTACGACGTGCAGCCGCCCGGCGACGAGGCCCTCTGGAAGTCCCCGCCCTTCGAGCCGACACCCGTCGAAGAGGCGGGCGGCGGCCTGCGCGCCCGGGGCATCGCCGACGACAAGTCCAACGTCATCGCGCACCTGGGCATGCTGCGGGCGTACGAGGGCAGGCCGCCGGTCGGGGTCAAGATCGTCATTGAGTGGCAGGAGGAGTACGGCAGCGCCTTCGACGGCTATCCGCCCACCGACCCGGAGCGGTTCGCCTGTGACGCCATGGTCATCGCCGACCTCGGCAACATCCGCCCCGGCACCCCCACCCTCACCACCGGTCTGCGCGGCGCCGCCGAGGTGACGGCCGAGGTCCGCACCCTCGACGAGCCGCGCCACAGCGGGGAGTTCGGCGGGGCTGCGCCCGACGCGCTGCTCGTCCTGCTCAAGGCGCTCGGCACCCTGCACGACGTCCACGGGGATGTCGCCGTCGAGGGGCTCAGGCGCGAGGAGTGGGACGGCACCTCGTACACGGAGGAGGAGTTCCGTTCGCTCGCCGGTGTGCGGGACGGGGCGCCGCTGATGGGCAGCGGCAGCCTGGGCGAGCGGCTGTGGAGCGGGCCCGCGATCACCGTCATCGGCCTCGACGCGCCGGGCGTGGAGCAGGCCGCGTCCGCCGTGGTGCCGTACGCCAGAGCCAAGCTGAACCTCCGCTTCCACCCGCGGCAGGACCCGCGCGAGGCACAGGGCAGGCTCGTCGAGCACCTGCGTTCGCTCCGGCCCTTCGGGATCGCGCTCACGGTCACGCCCGGTGACACGGGGCCCGGATATCAGGCGGCCACCGGCGGGCCCGCCTACCGCGCCGCGCTCGACGCGCTGCGGGAGGCATGGGGGAAGGGCGCCTCGTACGTAGCGACGGGCGGGTCGATTCCGCTGGTCAACGGTCTTGCGAAGGCGGTGCCCGGCGCCGAGGTGCTGCTCTTCGGGGCGCAGGACAGCATGTGCAATCTGCATGCCCCGAACGAGCGCGTCCTCTTCTCGGAGCTGCGCAACACGGTCGTCGCCCTGTGCGCCTTCGTACGGGAGTACGCCGACGGCTTCGAGCGGCCGGACGCGGGCCGCTCGAACCGCTCGAAGCCCTCGGCGGGCGGTGCCGCGTGAGCTCGACCGAGACGCCCGTGGGCGGCGACCCGTCCGAAGCGCCCCCGCAGAAGCGGAAGTTCACCTTCCCCAGCGCCCTGACCGTCCTCGCCGTCGTCACCGTCGCCGTCTGGCTGCTCGCCTTCCTGATCCCCTCGGGACAGTACGACCGGAGCGGCTCCGGCGCCCCCGTCCAGGGCACCTACCACCGCGTCGACTCCGGGCAGTCCTTCACCGGCCGCCTGAACGACCTCTTCCTGTCGCCCGTCAACGGCCTCTACGGCATCCAGGACGAGAAGACCTCGCTGGTCGCGCCGGACAACGCGGGGTCGCTCTACGGCAGCGCGGGCGTCTTCCTGTTCGTGCTGGCCATCGGCGCGTTCATCACCGTCGTCTTCGCGACGGGCGCGCTCGACCGCGGCATCGAGCGGCTCGCGCACCGGCTGCGGGAGCGCGGCGCGCTGCTCATCGCCGGGATCATGGTCGTCTTCTCCGTGCTCGGCACGGTCGAGGGCTTCGCCGAGGAGACGCTCGGCTTCTACGGCCTGATCGTGCCGCTGATGCTCGCCCTCGGCTACGACCGCATGACCGCCGTCGGCGCCATCATCCTCGGCGCGGGCGTCGGGGTGCTGTGCTCGACGGTGAACCCGTTCGCGACCGGCGTCGCCTCGTCCGCGGCGGACATCTCGCTCGGCGACGGCATCGTGCTCCGCTTCGCCATGTGGGCCGTCCTGACCGGCGTCACGGTCGCCTACGTCATCCGCTACGCGAGGCGCGTCCGGAGCGACCCGGAGCGCTCCCTCTCCGGGTTCCTGCCGGGCGACCGGGACCGCGAGCAGGCCGCCGAGGCCGACGAGGCGCCGGAGCTGACCCGGCTGCACAAGGCGGTGCTCGTCACCACGGCGCTGGTCTTCGCCTTCATGATCTTCTCGGTGGTGCCCTGGTCCAGCGCGCTCACCGGCAAGGCGGACGCGCAGCCGTACGGCTTCGAACTCGGCTGGTCCTTCCCGCAGCTGGCCGCCCTCTTCCTCTGCGCGGCCGTGCTCGTCGGTCTGGTCGCGCGGATGGGCGAGCAGCGGCTCAGCTCGACGATCATCCAGGGCGCCGCGGACTTCGTCTCGCCCGCGCTGGTCATCCTGCTCGCCCGCGGCGTCACGACGATCATGAACAACTCGAAGATCACGGACACCGTCCTGCACTCCATCGAGGGGGTGGTGAAAGGGACGTCGTCGGGTGTCTTCGCGGTCATCGTCTTCCTCGTGAACCTGCCGCTCGCCTTCCTCATCCCCTCCACCTCCGGCCACGCCACGCTCGCCATGCCGATCCTCGCCCCGCTCGCCGACTTCGCCGGAGTCCCGCGGGCGGTCGTCGTCACGGCCTGGCAGGCGGCGAGCGGCTGGATGAACCTGTGGGTGCCGACCACGGCCGTCACCATCGGCGGCGTGGCGCTCGCGAAGGTCGGCTACGACAAGTACCTGCGGTTCGTGTGGCCGCTCCTCGCCGTCCTGGCGGCGCTCATCTGCGCCTTCGTGGCGCTGGGCGCCGCGCTGACCTGACACGGGCTCTGCGGGGGCCCGGACGCTGCGGGTACGCGGGCGTACGTACGGTGGAGGCATGGACGGCCTGAGCGAACTGGACGAGCGGATCACCGAATGCCGTGCCTGCCCCCGCCTCGTGGAGTGGCGCGAGGAGGTCGCACGCTCCAAACGCGCGGCCTTCGCCGACTGGGAGTACTGGGGGCGGCCCGTGCCCGGCTTCGGGCCGCCCGACGCCGCCCTCCTGATCATCGGCCTCGCGCCCGCCGCGCACGGCGCCAACCGCACGGGGCGGATGTTCACCGGTGACCGCTCCGGCGAATTCCTCTACCCGGCGCTGTACGACGTGGGGCTCGCCTCCCGGCCCACCGCCGAGAGCGCCGACGACGGCCTCACCCTGTACGGCACCCGCATCACCTCGCCCGTGCACTGCGCGCCGCCCGACAACAAGCCCACCACGGGGGAGCGCGACACCTGCCGGTCCTGGCTGGTGAGCGAGTTGAACCTGCTCGCCCCGACGCTCAGGGCGGTCGTGGTGCTCGGCGGTTTCGGCTGGCAGGCCGCGATGCCGGCGTTCGCGGCGGCGGGCTGGCAGCTGCCGAAGCCGCGTCCGGCGTTCGGGCACGGGGCGCGGACGACGCTCGCGGGCGGCGAGGGCCGGGAGCCGCTGGACGTCTTCGGCTGCTTCCACGTCAGCCAGCGCAACACGTTCACCGGGCGGCTGACGCCCGCGATGCTGCGCGAGGTGCTGGGCGCCGCCGCCTTCGAGGCGGGACTGCACCCGAACAGCCCAGCACAGTGAGCCGCGCCGGGCGGTGATTCCTACGTTGAGGACGTGGACGAGACCCGCGCAGCCAAGCCGCCAGAGCCCTCCTCCGCGGCCTACCGCAACCTGGCCGTGGCGACGGTCGGATTCACGCTCACCTTCTGGGCCTGGGACCTGGTGGCGCCGCTCGGCAGCGACTTCAAGGACCGCCTGGGGCTCAGCTCCTTCGAGCAGTCGCTGCTGGTCGCCGTCCCCGTGATCGTGGGCTCGCTGGGCCGCGTCCCGGTCGGCGCGCTCACCGACCGCTACGGCGCGCGGCTGATGTTCCCGCTGGTCTCGGCGCTCACGATCGTCCCGGTGCTGCTGATCATCCCGGCCAGGAACAGCTACCTGGCGATGCTCGGGGTCGGCTTCCTGCTGGGCCTCGGCGGCACCACGTTCGCCATCGGCATCCCGCTGGTCAACTCCTGGTTCCCGCCCGCCCGCAGGGGCTTCGCGCTCGGCGTCTTCGGCATGGGCATGGGCGGTGTGGCGCTCTCCGGCTACTTCACACCGCGCATCGCCGAGCACGGCGACAACCTGCCGTTCGTCGTCGTGGCCGTCGCTCTCGCCGCCTTCGCGGTGCTCGCCTTCTTCCTCATCACCGACCGCCCCGACAGGACCGTGCCCACCAGCTCCCTCGGCACCCGGCTCGCCACGGCGGGCCGGCTGCGCGTCACCTGGGAGCTGTCCGCGCTGTACGCGATCGGCTTCGGCGGAATCGTCGCCTTCGGCGTGTACCTGCCGACGTACCTCAAGACCTGGTACGACCTCTCGCCCACCGACGCCGGGACCAAGGCGGCCGGCTTCGCGCTCGTCACCGTCGTCTTCCGGCCCGTCGGCGGCTGGCTCTCCGACCGTATCCACCCGGCCACGGTCACCACGACCGCCCTCGCGGTGGTCGCGCTCTTCGCCGTCGTGCAGGCCTTCGACCCGCGGCTGAACCCGACGGGCACGATCTGCTTCCTCGCCATGGCGGCCGGCCTCGGCACCGCGAGCGGCAGCGTCTTCGCCCTCGTCTCGCAGGTCACCCCGCAGCCGCAGGTCGGCTCCGTCACGGGCATCGTGGGCGCGGTGGGCGGCCTCGGCGGCTTCGTGCCGCCCCTGGTCATGGGCGCGATCCACAGCGCGAAGGGCACGTACTCGATCGGCTTCATGCTGCTCTCCGACCTGGCGCTCGCGGGCTGCGTCTACGCGTACGGACGGATGCGGAACGCGAGGGCGGACTGACGTGCGTCGGGGGCCCGGGGCGGGCGGTGGGCACCTCCTCGGTGGGGACGCCAACCACCCTCCTCGGGCACGTACTTGACGATCTTGGTACGCGGGGGGCGCCGCCGTCCGGGTGATCTTCGGGGCGAACCGCCGTGCACGCGGCCGGGTACGGGTTTCCGCCGCGGCGCGCCGACCGAACACTCCGGGGAAGCGCCGGACACCACCGGCGCCGTCACGTCGAACGACTGGAGCCGCCCGGTGCCTCCGCAGCCATTCCGCCGTCTCCGACCGCGCCTCTCCGTCCCCTTCCCCCGCCCCGGCCGCTCCCGCTCCCGGACCGTGCTCGCCGCCACGCTCCTGCTGGGCGCGCTGAGTACGGTGGCGACGGGCGGCGGGGCGGCAGCGGACGGCGCGGAGCCGACGGGACCGCCGCCCGCACCGACGGGACCGCCCGCACCGACGGAGACGGCTGCGGCGACGGAGACGGCCACTCCCACCGGGGCAGCCGTCCCCACCGAAGCACCAGCCCCCACCGAAGCACCAGCCCCCACCGAAGCACCAGCCCCCATGCAGACGGCCCCGCCCACCGCCCCGGCCGCTCCCGCTGCCCCCGCCGTCCCCGCCGTCCCCGCCGTCCCCGACTTCTGGGTCGATCCCGACAGCGCCGCCGTCCGCCAGGTCGCCCAGTGGCAGCGGGAGGGCCGCACCGCCGACGCCCGCCTCGTCGAGCGCATCGCGGCGCGGCCACAGGCCGTCTGGCTGTACGGGAGCGGGCCGGAGGCCACCGTCGGCTCCTACGTCGAGGCGGCGGCGAAGGCGGGCCGCACCGCGGTCTTCGTCGCCTACTTCATCCCGCACCGCGACTGCGGCGCGTACTCCTCGGGCGGTGCCCGCGACGCGGCCGAATACCGGCGGTGGATCGAGGAGTTCGCCTCGGGGCTCGGCACCCGGGGCGCGTACGTGATCGTGGAACCGGACGCCGTCGCCCAGCTGGTGGCGGGCTGCCCGCGCGCGGACGCCGCCGAGCGGTACGCGCTGCTCGCCCACGCGGTCCAGCGCCTCAAGCGCCAGCCGCACACCAAGGTGTACCTCGACGCGGGCAACGCCGGCTGGATCCCCGACGAGCGGCGCCTTCTCGACCCGCTGCGCCGCGCCGGTATCGCCGAGGCCGACGGTTTCGCGCTGAACGTCTCCAACCACCATACGGACGAGGTGAGTTCCGCGTACGGGCACCGGCTCGTCAAGGAGCTCGGCGGCGACAAGCACTTCGTCATCGACAGCAGCCGCAACGGCAACGGCCCCTACGCGGGCGACCAGGCCTGGTGCAACCCGCCGGGCCGCGCCCTCGGCAGGCCGCCCACCGCCGAGACCGGCGACCCCGCGCTCGACGCCTACCTGTGGATCAAGCGCCCCGGTGAGTCCGACGGACCGTGCCGGGGCGGCCCGCGGGCCGGCCAGTGGTGGCCGGAATACGCCTTGGGCCTCGCCCGCCGGGCGCGGAGCTAGGAGGGGTCAACGGCCGGGGACGACCGCGGTGGCGGTGATCTCGACGAGCTGCCCCCGGTAGCCGAGGCAGGACGTGCCGAGCAGTGTCGAGGTGTGCGGTCCCGTGTGCAGGGCGGATGCCTGGACGACCTGCCACGCGAGGTCGAGGGTGGCGGGGTCGTCGCCGACCACGTACACGGTGCTGGCCACCACCAGGGAAAGATCGCTGCCCACCGCGCGCAGCGCCTCGTCGAGGTTGGCGACGGCCTGCTCGGTCTGGCGGCCGATGTCCCCCTCGCCGACGAGGTTCCCGGCCGGGTCGAGGGGGACGGAGCCCGCCATGAAGGCGAGCCGGGTGCCGGCTTCGACGACGGCGGCGTGGGCGTAACCGGGAGGTGGGAAGAGGGTGGGCACGACGGTGCGTTCCGGTGTGGTCATGCGGTGATCGTGCGGGGGCAAGGCCGCTCACGCATCCGAATTTCGGGCCGGCTCTCAGCGCACCGCCGCCGGTGAACTCCCGCCCCGTACCCGCAAAGCGGGCCGCCCCGAGCCGTCGGCGGGCGTCGTCCAGATGTCCTGCTTGCGGCCGTCCTCGCCGGGGAGTGCGTACGCGAGGGTGTCGTCGTCCAGCCAGGCCGCCTGGTCGTCGACGCTGCGGCGCTCGGCGAGGGGGCGTTCGCGCATCGTGCGGAGGTCGAGGACGTACAGGCGCCAGGGGTCCCGCGTCCCCTTCCGCACCCGCTTCTTGAAGGCGAGGCGGGTGTTGTCGGGGGAGAGGGAGGGGCATTCGACATTCCGGCGAAGGGCGGTCGCCGCCCACTTCCTCATGTCGCCGCGTACGAGATACGTGCTGCCCTTGGTCGAGACGGTCGCGTAGAAGCGGTTGTCGTCGTCCGCGAAGGTCACGCCCCAGTAGTTGACGTCGGGGGCGTGGTAGCGGCGGCCGTCGAGGGTGAGAGGGATCTCCTCCATGTTCTTGATCAGGTAGCCGGTGCGGGTGTCCAGGATCGAGGTGCGGGTGGAGAAGGAGGAGCCCGCGTAGGAGTCGCCGGTGGCGAACATCGTCCAGGACAGCATCCGGCCCGACGCCGAGACGCGTGCGCGGTTGGGTATCCCGGTGAGTGCGATACGGCGCTTCTCGCGGAGCCGGTCGTCCAGGACGACGGCGTACGACCTGGGCGGGATTCCGGCACGGCGCTGAAGACACAGAGCCGTGCCCGCGGCGGCGTAGAAGCGCTCGCAGGAGGGGCCGCCGGTGGTGCGGGCGGTGCCAGTGGTGCGGGTGGCCTTGCCGGGTGCGGCCGTGGTCCTGCCGGACGAGGGAAGGCGGGCGACCCGGCCCGCGCCGGCTTCCGTGCTGCGGAAGTAGAGGTGCCCCCGGTCGAGGCCGAACTCCGATGTGGCGTCCGCCGACTGGGCGCTCTGCGCCGCGTTCAGGGTGTACGCGACGGCGACGCCCGCGAGGACGGCGGTGGCCGCGGCGACGGCCACGATCCGGGAGCGGAGGGAGCGGAGGGGGCCGGGGGAGCGTTCCGGTCCCGTGTGAGGCGTGGTGGTCATGGGCGCCTTTCGGAGGGCGGAAGCAGGACGGCCGCACCGGTGAGCGCCACGGTCAGCGCGAGTGCCGCGCAGGTCAGCGCCGTGCTGATGCCCCACAGTGTCCAGGCGGCCCCGAACCCCGCGGCGCCGACGAGCCGCGCGAGAGCCTGGCCGGTCTGCAGGACGGCCATGCCGCTCGCCCGCCGTTCCTGGGCGACCACGGGGGCGACGAGAGCCATCAGGACCCCGTCGGTGGCGGCGTAGAAGATGCCGAGCAGGAGCAGGACGCCGATCAGCAGGGGCCGGCCTTCGGTGGGGGAGAGCAGCAGGAGGTAGCCGCCGAGCAGGGCCACGTGTCCGGCGAGGAACGGCACGCGTCGTCCCGTGCGGTCGGCGAGCCGCCCGGCAGGCACCGCGAGCAGCAGGTAGACGGCGGCGGAGCCCAGCGGCAGCAGCGGGAACCACGAGATCGCGAAGTCGAGCCGCCGCTGGAGGAGGAGGTAGAGGAAGGAGTCACCGATGGTGGCCGCGCCGAGCAGCGCGGCGGCGCCGAGCACGCGCCGGAAGGCACGGACCCGGAGCAGGTCGAGGGCGCCGGTCCTGGGGCGGGAAGCGCTCTTGGGCGCGGGCACCCCGGCCGGACGCGCCTGCCCCGGCACGAACGCGACCAGCATCACCACCCCGAGCAGCCCGAAGCAGAAGCTGACCACGAACACGGAGTCGTACGCGTCCGCGGTCGCCCACAGCAGCGCGAACGCGGCGAGCGGCCCGAGCAGCGCGCCCGTCGTGTCCATCGCGCGGTGCACGCCGAAGGCGCGGCCCAGCGCGTCGGGCGGGCTGCTCAGCGAGATGAGCGCGTCGCGCGGCGCGGTGCGTACGCCCTTGCCGATGCGGTCGGCGACGAGCGCGGTGCCGATCCCGGCGGTGGCGCCGCCCGCGAGCAGCAGCCCGAGCCGGGACAGCGCGGAGAGGGCGTAGCCGCCGCCCGCGACCAGCTTGTGCCGCCCGCCGCGGTCGGCGGCGTACCCGCCGGCCAGCCGCACCAGGGCCGTGACGCCGTTGTAGAGCCCGTCCAGGAAGCCGAACTGGAGCGGAGAGAGGCCTAGTTGGAGGACGAAGTAGAGGGGCAGGACGGCCGTGACCATCTCGGAGGAGATGTCCGTGACGAGACTGACGGCGCCGAGCGCGAGGACGGGGCCCGCGACGCGGCCGCGCCGGGCCCCGGACCGCTCCGGGGTCTCGGCGGCCGCGTCGCCTTGAGTGACCGCGCCCGTGGAAGCGAGGTACATCGCGGTGCTCCGGCCGGCTCAGCGGCAGGAGTAGGACGGGCTGGTGTCCTTCGTCGAGCCGTCCGTGGCGACGAGGTTCCAGGAGAATCCGGTGTCGGTGAAGTTCAGCTTGACCACGCCGAAGGTGTCCGTGAGCCGCTTCTGGCTGTTGGGCTGGACCTCCTCGATGTCGTAGGGGTTGGCGCCGCCCATGCCGCCGAGGAGTTCCACGATGCCGTTGGCGTCGGCCTTGCCGTCCGCGTTCTGCGGGGCGAACCGCTCGTAGTGGTGGTCGTGGCCGTTCAGGACCAGCTCGGCCTTGTTGGCCTGGAGCAGCTTCCAGACCGGGCGGCTCACCGGGTCGTTGCCGTGCTCGCCGGAGGAGAAGAGGGGGTGGTGCCAGTACGCGGCCACGCACTTCTTGGAGTTGGCGGCGAGGTCGTCCTTGAGCCAGTCGATCTGCTCGTCGTCGTCGAAGTTGTTGGAGTCGAGCGCGATGAAATGCCAGTTGCCCCGGTCGAAGCTGTAGTAGCTCTTGCCGTCGGGGTAGGCGACGGACCCGAAGTAGGACTTGTAGCCCTTGAACGCGCCCGCCGGGTCGTAGCTCTCGTGGTTGCCGGGGACGGGCCGCGTCTTGCTCTTGAAGGCGCCCCAGGTCTTGTCGTAGTAGTTCTGGAAGTCCTTCAGGCGCGCGTCGTCGTACTGGTTGTCGCCCATGGTCATCACGAAGGACGGGTTGATCTGCTTGACCAGCGCGGCGGTCTTGACGTGCTTGCAGCTGCTGCTGCTCGCGGTGCACTGCTCGGCGATGTCCCCCGCGGCGACCGCGGTGAAGCCCGCCTGGGCGTGGGCGGCCGGGGAGACGTCGGCCTGCCCGGCGGGGGACCAGAGCAGGGCGCCGCCGACGAGGGCGAGCGAGGCGCCCGCGGCGACGGGAACGCCCCAACGCGCCTTCCTCTTGCGGGAGTTCTCGGGACTTCCAGGGCTTGCCATGGCGCGGGGGGTGGGCGACATGTCCGTCTCCTCGGTTAGGCGTGGGGGTGCCGGTCCGTCTCGAGGGGAATCCTGGCGATGCGACATGTGCGCGTCAATAAGTTCGGATGAATTATTGTTAGGAAACTTTCCTGCCAGTGTTCATGTGGGTGTTTGGCGACGCCTGTCGGTGCCTGTCGTCGCTCGCCGGGAGCGGGAGCGGGAGCGGGAGGGGCGGCCGCGGGCCCGTCGCCGGGGGCTTCGTGGGGGGCTCGATGTGGTTGCCCCGGCGTTGTCAGTGGTCTCGCCTAGGGTGGCGAGCGTGGGGACAGGTGGCGTGAGCTGGGGCTCGGTGAGGCGGCGGTGGTGATGACGGCGGAGACGGCGACGGGCGCGCGAGCGGCGGACGGGACGGGCGCCGACGACGCCTTCCTCGTACGCTCCTGCGCCGCCGTCTTCCTCCCGGCGGAGGCGCCCCAGGAGGGCCGGATGGCCTTCTGGCGCCCGGGTCCGGACAGTGGTGACCTTCCGGAGCGGGCGGGCCCTGCCGGTGTACGCGGTGACCTCGTCGTCGCCCGAAAGCACGGCAAGGGCGCCCGTAGGCGGACGGTTCCCGCGCTGTTCCTGCCGGTCGCCGAGGCCGTGCCGCTGCTGCTGCGCGCCGAGCGTCCGCAACCGGCCGCGGCCTGCTGGGGTGCGGCCGCCCGCCATGCGCTGCACCTGGCGGCGCGGGGCAGACTGCTGCCCGGCCTGACCGCGTGCGACCTGGACGCGTGGCGGGCGGGACCGCTGGACGAGGCCGATGTGGCGCACCTGCGGGCCATCGCCGCGGCGCTGCCCGCCGAGGCCCACGCGACACCCTTGCCCGGCCCCGGACCGCTGCGGCTGCCGCAGCCGTTCGCCCTGGTCAGAGCCTTCGTCGACGCGGTGGTCGACGCGCTGCCGCGCACCCCGGCCGCGGCGTACGCGGTGGGCGCGCCCTTCGCCGCACGCGAGCCGCGGCGGCTGCCGGGAGCGCGGGAGTGGGCGGCCGAGGTCGCGGCCGGAATGGACGCCGGGGTACGGGTGTCGCTGCGGCTCGACCTGCGGGCGCACGAGGTGTTCGACGGGGGAGAGGGCTTCGCAGGCTCCGCGGGGGAATCGGCGGACAGCGAGGACGAAGGCCCCGCCGAGGCCGTCCCCCGCACCGCCGTCCCCCGCACCGCCGTCCCCCGCACCGCCGTCGCCAGCCCGGCCGCCGCCGTCGTCCAGGTGCACAGCCTCGCCGATCCGGCGCTCGTCACGGACGTGCCGGGCCTCTGGGCGGGCGCCGACCACTTCGGCCCGCGCGCCCGCGTCGACACCCTGCTCGCGCTGCGCCGCGCCGCCCGCGTATGGCCGCCGCTCGGCAGGCTCCTTGAGCGGCCGCGGCCCGACGTGCTGCCGCTGAGCGAGGAGGAGTTGTACGACCTGCTCGGCGCGGCGGCAGGCCGGCTCGCCGCGGCCGGGGTGGCCGTCCACTGGCCGAGGGAGCTCACCCGCGGCCTCACCGCGACCGCCGTGGTCCGCCCGGCCCCCGGCACCGCCGCCGACAACTTCGACTTCTTCAAGACCGAACAGCTCCTGGAGTTCCGCTGGCAGGTGGCGTTCGGCGACCAGGACGCGCCGCTGACCGACGCGGAACTCGACGTGCTCGCGGAGGCGCACCGCCCCGTCGTCCGCCTCCGGGACCAATGGGTCCTGGTCGACCCCGAGCTCGTCCGCAAGGCACGCAAGCGCGACCTCGGCCTACTCGATCCCGTGGACGCCCTGTCGGTCGCGCTCACCGGCGCGGCCGAGGTGGACGGCGAGCAGGTGCCCGCCGTCCCCGTCGGCGCCCTGGCCCGACTGCGCGAGCGCGTGACGGGCGACCTCGACACGGTCGCCCAGCCGCCCGGCCTGCACGCCACCCTGCGCGACTACCAGCTCAGGGGCCTGGCCTGGCTGGACCGCATGACGTCGCTGGGCCTCGGCGGCTGCCTCGCCGACGACATGGGCCTCGGCAAGACGATCACGCTGATCGCCCTGCACCTCCACCGGGCACACCCCGCGCCGACGCTCGTGGTCTGCCCCGCCTCGCTCCTCGGCAACTGGCAGCGGGAGGTCGAGCGCTTCGCGCCCGGCGTGCCGGTACGCCGCTTCCACGGCCCGGGCCGCACCCTCGCGGGCCTGGACGCCGACGGCGGCTTCGTCCTCACCACGTACGCGACGATGCGCGCGAGCGCCACCGAACTGGCCGGTCAGCGCTGGGGCCTTGTCGTCGCGGACGAGGCGCAGCACGTCAAGAACCCGCACGCGGCGACGGCGAAGGCCCTGCGCACGATCCCGTCCCCGGCGCGGGTCGCGCTCACCGGCACCCCCGTGGAGAACAACCTCTCCGAGCTGTGGGCCCTGCTCGACTGGACGACCCCGGGCCTGCTCGGCCCCCTGAAGGCGTTCCGCGCCCGGCACGCGCGGCTGGTCGAGGGCGGCGACCCCGCGGGGGACGGTGCGAACGACGAGGCGCTGGACCGCCTCGCCCGGCTGGTGCGCCCCTTCCTCCTGCGCCGCAAGAAGTCCGACCCGGGGATCGCCCCGGAGCTCCCGCCGAAGACGGAGACGGACCACCCCGTCACCCTCACCCGCGAACAGACCTCCCTCTACGAGGCGGTGGTGCGCGAGACGCTGGCCCGCATCGAGGCGTCGGACGGCATGGCGCGCCGGGGCCTGGTCATGAAGCTCCTGATGGCGCTGAAGCAGATCTGCAACCACCCGGCGCAGTACCTGAAGGACGGCGCGCTGACGACGCGGACGGGCCGCCCCCGCTCGGGAAAGCTGGAGCTCCTCGACGAGCTCCTCGACACGATCCTCGCGGAGTCGGAGAGCGCGGGCGCGGTCCTGGTCTTCACGCAGTACGTGGAGATGGCGCGCCTCATCGAGGCGCACCTGTCGTCCCGCGGCATCGGGTCCCAGCTCCTGCACGGCGGCACGCCCGTCGCACGGCGCGAGGAGATGGTGGACCGCTTCCAGTCGGGCGAGGTCCCGGTCTTCCTCCTCTCCCTGAAGGCGGCGGGCACGGGCCTGAACCTGACCCGGGCGGGCCACGTGATCCACTACGACCGCTGGTGGAACCCGGCGGTCGAGGAGCAGGCCACCGACCGCGCGTACCGGATCGGCCAGACGCAGCCGGTCCAGGTCCACCGCCTGGTCACCGAGGGCACGGTCGAGGACCGCATCGCCGAACTCCTCGCCGCGAAGCAGGCGCTGGCCGACGCGGTGCTCGGCGAGGGCGGCGAGTCGGCGTTCACGGAACTGTCGGACGCGCAGCTGGCGGACCTGGTGGCGCTGAGGAGGACGGCGTGAAGGGGAGCAGCGGTGGGCCGGGCGGCGGGGCCCGTGCGGGCGGTGGCCCCGGTCCCGGCGCCGGTTCCGGGGTGCGGCGGGGCGGTGGTCTCGGCTGGGCCAGTGGGATGAGTGAGACGAGCCGCATGGGCAGCGGCCGCGTCTTCCCCGCCCTGCCGGCGTACCCCGATCCGGCCACCCCCTTCGCCACCTCCTGGTGGGGCAACGCGTGGATCGACGCGCTGGAGGAGAGCGCCCTGGACCCGGCCCGCCTGGCCCGCGGCCGTACGTACGCGCGCGAGGGCGCGGTCGACACGATCACCGTGGCGCCGGGGCGCATCGTCGCGTACGTCCACGGCAGCCGCCCCCGCCCCTACCGCGCGGAGATCCGCCTGCGGACGATGCTGCCCGAGCACTGGGACCGCTTCCTCGACGCGGTCGCCACCGACCCCGCGCGCATCGCGGCCCTGCTCGACAAGGAGATGCCGCACGCCCTGGCCGACGCGGCGACCCGGGCGGACGTCCCGCTCCTGCCCGGCGCCCGCGAACTGGCCCCCTCCTGCACCTGCCCGGACCGCGGGCACCCCTGCAAGCACGCGGCAGCCCTGGCCTACCAGACGGCACGCCTCCTGGACGCCGACCCGTTCGTACTCCTGCTGCTGCGGGGCGGCGAGGAACAGGACCTGCTGGACGAGCTGGCGCACAGGAACGCGCGCATGTCGGCGGCGGAGGAGCACCAGGCGGTCCGGCGACTGACATCACCCCGCGACACACCGTCACCCGGCGACACACCGTCACCCGGCGACACACCCTCACCCGGTGACGCCCCGCCCCGCGGTGACGCCTCATCACCCCGCGACACACCGTCGCCGCCGCCGGAGGGCCCGGCCTCGAAGGGCGCCCCCGTGTCGTCAGCCATTCCCGCCGCACAACCCGCCCAGCCTCCCCACAACGGCCCCGCCCAGGACGGTGGCCCCGCCCTCCCCGGCGTCCCGGCCGGCGAGGCCCTGGCCACGGAGTACCGCTCACCGCTTCCGGCCCCGCTCCCCGCGCCGCCCCGGCCCGGCGACCCCCCGGTCCTGCCGTCCCTCCCCGGCGCCCCGGACCCGACGGCCCTGGAATTCCTGGTCACGGACGCGGCGGCCCGCGCCCACGCCTTCCTCACCACCGGCACCGACCCGTTCACGGCCACGTCCCCCTGGCACGACGCGGTCCGCCTCGCGGCCTCGCACCCCGGCCTCACGGGCCGCCGCACGTTCAGCCGCCAATTCGCCGGGCTGGCCAGGTCGGTGGGGAGCAACCCCGCCGACCTCTCCAGGGCGGCGGCGGCCTGGCGCCAGGGCGGCGAGGAGGGCCTTGCGGTCCTGGAGGCCCCCTGGGACCCACCGGCAGGACCCTTCGACCGGGCCCGGGGAGCCCTGGTCGCGGCGGACCTCCCCCGCATGACGATCCACCGCAACCACCTCACGAACGCGGAGGGCACGCTCCAGCTCCGCTACGGCAGAGACGGCCGCTGGTACCCGTACGAGAGCGAGCCGGGCGCGGACGACTGGTGGCCCGAGGGCGAAGCGGACGCGGACCCGGTGGGGGCGTTGACGGGCATGGCGGAGACGTAGCGAGCGAAGGCGCGGCGAGGGAGGCGGCCGACCGCCGGTGAACCGTCGGTGGCCCGCGCTACGGTGAAGGCCCCCGGACGCGTGGCGGACGCGGGGACGAAGCAGGGAAGAAGCGGGGACGCGAGGAAGGGGAGGCGGTCTGTGGACGCTGAGTTGGCGGCGCTCGCGGCGACCGGTGCGACGGCGCTCGTGCAGCAGATGGTGACCGACGGATGGACGCAGGCGCGGGACCGGATCGCCGGGTTCTTCTCGCGCGGCAGGGGCGGCGAGGAGGACGTCCTCGCCGGAGAGCTGGAGGAGGCGCGTGCCGAGCTCGTCGCCGCGTGCGACGCCGGGGACGAGGAGACCGCGGACGATGTGCGGACGGAGTGGCGTTCACGGCTCCGCCGCAGGCTCGCGGCGGACCCGGCGGCGGCTGCCGAACTGCGCGCGCTGCTTGACGAGTTGGCACCCTCGCCCGCTCCGGACGCGCAGCCGGGCAGCGTCACGTACAACAACACCATCAGCGGCGGCACGTATCACGCCACGGTGATCCAGGCCGGGACCGTGCACCACGGCGACAGCCGGAGTCGGTGACGCGGCGGCAGGAACACCCGCTCGCCGCCCCCCACGGCCGATGCGCGCCCGTATCCCCGCTCCGTATCCCCGCGCGATCAGAAGTCGACGCGCGTCCGGTCCTCGACCCGTGCGACCGAGTCCTGCGCGAACGCCTTCTCGTAGTCGCTGCGGATCTCCTCGATCTGGACGTCCCGCCTGTGGGCCTCGGCCGTCGGATACAGCAGGATCAGCTCGTACGAACGCTCGCGCTCGATCGTGCCGTTGGAGTCACGCCACTGCCCGCGGCCGTTCTGGATCGTCAGCCCGTCGGGGAAGCCCGGCGTGACCTCCTTGTCGACGAAGGCCATGAACTGCTTGTCGGTCACCGCGGGACCGCCGTCGGGCCGCTCCGTCCCGAAGAGCAGCCGGGTCTCGATGTAGGGCTTGCCGCGGGGGACGGTCGAGGTGGCGGACGAGGGCGACGGCCGGGACTCGTCGTCCAGCGAGGCGTACGCGGCCGGGGCGCTCGCCGCGAGGACCGCGGTGACGGCACCGGCGACGGCGAGCCGGGTCCTGGAGATGCGGCTGAGGGTACGGGTGCGGGGCATGGAAATCCCTTTCTGCGGGGGGTTCGTGAGCTCTACGGGGCCGCTGGTCGCGAGCGCCCGCCACTCCCTAACGGCCTCGCAACGTAGCCGACACGCACGTCCCCCGTACGGACGTCGTCGTTCCAACGACCGGATGTCGTCCTCGCCGTGACCAACTGGGCCGTTGCCCGCATCAGCCCAACTCGTACGCCGCAAGGTCCCGCCAGGCACCACCCGCACCATCCGTCACGATCAGATGGACCGTGCCCACGTGGCTGGTGAGGGGGAGGTGCGGGGCGAGCTCCGACTCCAGCGCGTCGTACTCGCGTTGCCAGGTGTCCGGGCCCGCGTGGTTCGCGACGGTGAGGTGGGGTGCCAGGGGCGGGTCGAAGATGCCTCGGTAGGGGATGGCTTCCGGCCAGCGGGCCGTGACGGAGTCGGTGAGGGCGCGCAGGGGGGTGTCCGGGGTCGGGGGGAGGTAGAGGAGACCGGGGTAGCGGCGGAATTCCGTGAACCTGAGCGTGAAGGGGGCCTGGGCGGCGAACAGGGTCGTCAGTTCGGCGTGGGTGGACGAGGTGAAGCCGGACGTGTTGAGGAACGGGTAGAGCACCGTCACATGAGCCGGGAAACCCGCCTTCACCAGGGGGTTCGCCTCGGGGATGCGGATGGTCAGGGCCGTGTCGCCCGGGAGGTCGGGCCAGCCGTCGGCGGCCGTGGCGGCTGTGGTCTGGGTGCTCATGGCGTCACGCGTCCGGCGTGCTCACGCCCTCGCGGCGCAGACGGGCCGAGAGGTGGTGCTGCAAGGGCCGGCCCACCGCGGCCATGTCGTGCGTGAACGTGAGCGTGTCATCGTCGGTCAGCGTGTAGCGGCGGCGGGTGGCCGTGACGTCCTTCGCGGTGGGGGTGAGGGCCACCTCGTGGGTGGCGAGGTCGACCGTGCCGTCGGCCGCGGCACCGACCACGATCTCCGCGATGCCGGTGGGCTGGGTGACCAGTGCTTCCACCCGGCCGTCCGGCTGCAGCCGCCACCAGCCGCTCTCCCGGGCCGCGGGACGAAGGGGCGCGTCGTCGGCGTCGAGCAGCCAGGCCCGGGCCTCGTACCGGAGGAAGGGGCGGCCGTCGTGGCTGAACGTGACTTCCTGCGCGTACGCGAAGTCGGCGGGGAGCGTCGGGTACGTGCCCCGGCCCCGGCCGCGCCATGTGCCGAGCAGACCGAGCACCGGCGTGAGCAGCGCGTGCGGTGCGGGGGTCCCGTCCGGGCGGAGGCTGTCCGGGTACGGGTACGGGTGCTCCGGTGCGAGGTCGAACACGGTGAGGGCTCCTGGGGTCGGGGGCGGCGATAGAGCTGTGCGGTGCGAGGGGGCGTGGTGTGGCGTGGTGCCTGAGGCAGCTTAGGGGGCGTGCCCCGCAGGCCGGTGTTCCTGCCCGGAGGGGGCACTAGTGGCCCGCACGGACGAAAGTGGCCCGCACGGACGAAAGTGGCCCGCACGGACGAGAGTGGCCCGCACGGACGAAAGTGGCCCGCACGACGAAAGTACGTGCCTTCCGCCTCCTCCGTCGCTCCCGCGCCCCCTGACGTAAGACGCCGTCTTCCCCCGCGTCACCCGATTCCCTTACGTTTCCCGGGACTTGGGCGGTGCGCGATGGCGTGAGAGGGCGGTGGGCGTGATGGTGCGCAAGGGTGTGAGAGGGCTGCTGGTGGGGGCTCTCGTGGGCTGGGGCGTGCTCGGCGGCGCCGGGGCCGGGGCCTCGGCGGGGCCCCGCGGTGCCGATGACCCGGCGCCGGGCTCGGCCTACTCCGCCACCACCGGCGTCGGCGTCCACAACGCCTACGAGAAGGCGAAGTACCCGTACTTCGCCGACGCCCTCGACTCCGGCGCCGCCATGCTCGAACTCGACGTGTGGACCAACGCGTTCGGCAGCGGATGGCGGGTGTCCCACAGCAACCCCGTCGGCAACGACAACAACTGCGAGAACGCCCAGAGCCCCGCCGAGCTGCGCACCAAGGCGCGCAACCAGAGCCTCGCGGGGTGCCTGAAGGACATGCGCAGCTGGCACGAGGCGCACCCCGGTCACCGTCCGGTCCTCGTGAAGGTCGAGTTGAAGGACGGGTTCCAGGGCAAGCGCGGGCGCGGACCCGCCGACCTGGACGCGCTCCTCACCGGCGTACTCGGCGACGCCGTCTACCGCCCCGGTCAGCTCGCGGCCGGACACACCGGTCTCGACGACGCCGTACGGGACAAGGGCTGGCCGGTCCGCGCCGAGCTCGCGGGCAAGTTCGTGGTCGAGCTGATCCCCGGCACCGTCGAACAGGGCAACCCCGCCGACACCCTCTGGACGGACCGCGAGTACGCCACCCATCTGCGCGACCTCGCCGCCGCCGGCCGCCTCGGCGAGGCCGCGGCCTTCCCCGCCGTGCTCGGGGCGCAGGCGGGCGATCCGCGCGAGCGGTACACGGACGCGTCGATCCGGCCGTGGTTCGTGCTGTTCGACGGGGACGCCGCCGCGTACGCGGGCGGCGCCATCGACACCCGCTGGTACGCCGACCGGCGCTACCTCGTCGTCATGACCGACGCCCACGGCGTCGCCCCGGCCATTGACGGGACGCGGCCGACCGAGGCGCAGGCCAGGGAGCGGGTCGCGCTGCTCGCGAAGAAGCACGCCAGCATCGTCTCCGCCGACTGGTACCCGCTTCCCGGCGTCCTCTCCACCGTGCTGCCACGCGGCTGAACCCACCCATGACGCAGGGGGCGTGTCAAGGCTGGATGGTGATCCACACCGGCGCGTGGTCCGATCCCGCCGCCTCCCTGCGTACCGCCGGATCCCCGTCCGCGACCGAAGGCAGCGCGGTCGCCGCGGCACCCGGCGCGCCCGTGCCCGCGGACCGCACCTGGTCGAGGAGGCCCCGGCTCACGAGGATGTGGTCGATGAGTTCGCGGTGGCCGGCGTGGATGCGGGAGAAGCGCTGTTCGGGCGGGATCAGCGGGGCGACGTCCCACAGCCGCGCCGCGTCGCCCCTGTCCGGGCGGTCGTGGCCCGGCGTGCCGATCTCGGAGCCCGGCGGACCGAGCAGCATCTGCGTCGTCGCCGCGCCGACCTCGTCGTTGAGGTCCCCGACCACCGCGACCCGGTGCTCGCGACCGTCACCCCGCAGCAGCCGGTCGGCGAGCGCGCGCACCACGGTCGCCTCGGCCGTGCGGCGGTACAGGGCGTAGGCGCCGTACCGGGCCCGCTCGCCCTCGTCACGCGGCTGGAAGCGGCCGTCGGGGTACGACAGGAGCTTCGACTTGAGGTGGCAGACGACCACGTCGAAGAGGAACGCCCGCGTCGACACCGTCACCGCGAGGATCCCGCGCCCGGACCGCCCCGTCGTCCGGCCCGCGTCGTCGACCTGCACCGGACGCACCGCTTCCGGGAACCCGGCCTCGTCGGCGACGACGGTCACCGGCAGGCTGGTGAGGAAGCCGACGCGGATGCCGCGGTCGTCCGCGTACCGGGAGAGCGTGACGTGCCAGGTGCCGTCAAGCAGGTCCGCCAGGTCCTCCAGGGCGGCGGGGTCGCCGACCTCCTGCACGCCGAGGACGTTCGGCTTCAGCGCGGTGACCGTCGCGGCGAGCGAGGCCAGTTTCGCCTCGTACGCGGCCTTGTCCCTGGGGCCGAACTCGCCGCCGGGCCGGTAGAGGTTCTCCAGGTTCCACGTGCCGATGATCATGACCGACTCCCTTGTCCGCCCCGTGCCCGCAAGGTCAGCGTGCCCGCTGGAACGGCTCCGCGACAGGGCCGCCGGATGCGCACTCGCACTACCGTGAAGAGATGACGCCGCCTCCCGCGCCCGGCCCCGCCGGACTCATCACGCGCTCGGCGCGCGGTTCGCCTGCGCGAGATGATCCGCGGCGGCGTCACCACCTTCGCCGCGGAGGGCGGGGCGGCCCGGCGGCCGCTCCCGAACGCTCCCTAGGGTTGGCACATGGCGATCACCCCTTTGGGCCCGGGCACCCCTTCAGGCTCGACCAACCCGTCAGGTCCCGCTACCTCTTCAGGCCCGTCCACCCCGTCGGACCCTGTCATCCCTTCGGACCCGCAGCACCAAGACCCCGCCGAGGGCCTCCTCGACGACCCGTACGCCGCGTACGCACGGCTGCGCGACACCGCGCCCGTACACCGCATCACCGGCACCGACGGCAACCCCGCCTGGCTCGTCACCCGGTACGACGACGTGCGCGAGGCGCTCGCGAACCCCCTGCTCTCGCTCGACAAGAGCCACGCGCTGCCCGGGAGTTACCGCGGTTTCGCCCTTCCGCCCGCCCTGGAGGCGAACCTGCTCAACATGGACCCGCCGGACCACACCCGCATCCGCCGCCTGGTCGGCCGGGCCTTCACCCGACGCCGGGTCGAGCGGCTGCGCGCCCCCGTCCGCAGCGCCGCGGACGCCCTCCTCGACGCCGTCGAGCCGCACGGCCGCGCCGACCTGATCTCCGCGTACGCCGCACCGCTGCCGATCACCGTCATCTGCGACCTGCTCGGGGTGCCGGGCGACGCGGGCCGTCTCGACCTGCGGGGCTGGACCGACGCCCTCGTGGCACCCGACCCCGCGCACCCCGAGAAGACCAAGGAAGCGGTCGTCTCCCTGCTCGCCTTCTTCACCGGCCTCCTCGCGGAGAAGCGCCGGAACCCCGCCGACGACCTCCTCTCCGACCTGATCGCCGTGCGGGACGAAGCGGCGGACCGGCTGAGCGAGGACGAGCTGATGTCGCTCGCCTTCCTCATCCTCTTCGCCGGATACGAGAACACCGTCCAGCTCATCGGCAACGCCGTGCTCGCCCTCCTCGACCACCCCGAACAGCTCGCCGCGCTCCGGGACGACCCGGCCAAACTCCCCGCCGCCGTCGAGGAGTTCCAGCGCTACGACGGGCCCGCGCCGCTCTCCATCCGCCGCTTCCCCCTGGCGGACATCACGATCGCGGGCGTCACCGTGCGGGCCGGTGAGACCGTGCTGCTCTCCCTGAACTCGGCCAACCGTGACCCCCGCCGCTTCCCCGACCCCGACCGCCTCGACCTCGGCCGCGACGCCACCGGCCATCTCGCCCTCGGCCACGGCATCCACCACTGCCTCGGCGCACCCCTCGCCAGGCTGGAGACCGCGATCGCGCTCGGCGCCCTCATCGAGCGCTTTCCGCGCATCGCGCTCGGCGTGCCGAGGGACGAGCTCCGGTGGCGGCCCACCATCCGTGCGAGGGGGCTGCTCGAACTCCCGGTGATTCTCTGAAACTTCTTCGCCGGCGAGCGATGAGTTCCGCGAACCCCGCAGGTCCACCCTTCGCAGACGTACGCGCCCGAAGGGTGGAGGAGACACACCATGGGACTTCCGGACATCGTCACGCGCGAGGAGTGGCTCGCCGCGCGTGAGGAGCTGCTGGCCAAGGAGAAGGCCGCCACCCGCGCACGCGACGCGCTCAACGCCGAACGGCGCGGGCTGCCGATGGTCGAGGTCGACAAGGAGTACTACTTCGACGGTTCCGACGGGAAGGCGACGCTGCTCGACCTCTTCGACGGCAAGGACCAACTGATCGTCTACCACTTCATGTTCGCCCCGGAGTGGGACGCGGGATGCCGCAGCTGCTCCGGGTTCCTCGACCAGATCGGGCACCTCGCGCACCTGCGGGCCCGCGGCACGAACTTCGTCGCCGTGTCGCGCGCCCCGTTCACCAAGCTGCTGACCTTCAAGGCCCGCATGGGCTGGACCGTGCCCTGGTACTCGACCAACGGTGGCGACTTCAACTACGACTTCCTGGCCTCCTTCTCCGAGGAGCCCCGGGACGTGCCCGCCGTCAACTGCTTCCTGCGGTACGGCGACCGCGTCTTCCACACGTACGCGACGTTCGCCCGCGGCCTGGACGGCCTCGGCTCCACCACCAGCCTCCTCGACCTCACCGCGCTCGGCCGTCAGGAGGAGTGGGAGCGGCCGGCGGGGCGTGCGTCGGCGCTCGGGGCGCCGGCGGGCAGTGCGCGGGTGCGCTACCACGACGAGTACGAGGACTGACTCGGCCCGAGACCCCGGGAGAACCCTGGGAAATGCCCCGACCGCGTCTCAGTTCGGTCACGTCGCGAGTCCATGACGCCGTTCCGCGCGTTCTCCTTGGTACAGGGAACGAACCGAACGGCACGGGGGACAGGGATGATGATGAACGGACGCATGGTGCTCGAACGATTTCCCGCGGGCGGACCGCGCGGTTCGTGGCCCGCGGAGGAGTTCGCGCGGGCCCGCCGGCAGGAGGGCCAGGACGCGGAGGTCGTGATGGACCTCGCATCGGACACCTTCCTGGTGACGGTGCGAGCCCCTGAGCCCACGGGGGAACTGGCCGCCGTCGCATAGGACTCGGAGGCGCGGGGAAGCGACTCGGAGGTGCGGGGAACCGCCCACCCGGCCGGGCGGAACCTTCACGCGCTGAGGGCCCGGGACCACCCCGGCGTCGTCCCCGTCACCCGGCACAGCGCCAGATACAGCGGAATCGGCGGAGTGTAGGGAACGTCGTCCGCGGGACGGTTGATCAGCACCGGACGGCACTCCGGGTCCCGCACCACCGCTCCCGCCGAATAGGCGACAGGCGCGGGCCACTCCATGGCGACGTCGGAGTCGGCGGGCACGATCCACCACCAGCGCGCCCCGTCCTCGTACACGCATCCCACCCGGGGCAGCCGGGACATCAGACCGGGTCCGAACGCCGCGGGCACCGCCACCGCGTCACGGCCCAGCGGCTCGGTCATGCCCGCGGGCAGATCGAGCCGCGGTGGTGGCGAGGTCGGTGCCGGCCTCCCGGCGCGCTGTCGTTGCCGCGACAGGCGGACCAAGGTGTTCAGATCCAACGGCCGTACCGTACCCGCGCTCACATGCCCCCCGCCCGCATCACTGCCACGTTCGATCGTTCCGTTCCACGCACACGCCCGCGCGCATGCGCCGCTACGTACACACCGCGACGTACGCGACTACGTACACGTCTACGTACATGTCGCTCTCGGCAACTCCGCCCACACCGTGAGCCCGATACCGGGCCCCGCGTCGTGGACGCCCCACGCGCTGCTCACCGCGTCGACAAGAAGCAGTCCCCTCCCGTGCTCCTCGTCGGCCCCCCTGTGTACCGGGCGCGGCATGCCTGACCCGCACCCTTCATCACGTACGGCTATGCGCAGCTTCTCCGGATCTGCGCAGAGCTCGCAGATGATCCGCCTGCTCGCGGTGTGCACCACGGCGTTGGTGACCAGTTCGGAGATAACGAGTGCCGCCGCGTCGCAGGCGTCGTCGTCGCGCACCGCCCACCCGTCCAACTGTTCCAGCATCAGGCGTCTGGCCTGTGCGACGGAGCCGGGACGTGGTGCGAGGGCGAAACTGACGCAGACCTCGGCGTCCTCGGGCCGCGTCTCGGCGAGAACGCCGGGACGGCCTTCGGTGGCTTCGGTTCGTAACGGCGCGGGCGGAGTCACGTTCTCCACTATCGCCCCGCCCAGAACACCTTGGCAAGGGCCACTCTGAAATGTGCACAGTGGCGTGTTCCTCCGTGGCGGCGCATGGCACACTGCTCGCTACAGCCGCGGTGCGGTGTGAGTTGAGGCAACGCGCCAGTCAGGTGGAGGAGCAGACGTGAGCGAACCGCGGTCCGCGCCGACCGTCGGCCAGGTCGTTCTCGGTCGTCGCCTGCAGGATCTGCGCGAGGGCGCGGGCCTCAAGCGCGAGGAGGCCGCGAAGATCCTGCGCGTCGCCCCCGCCACCGTCCGCCGCATGGAGACGGCCGAGGTCGCGCTGAAGATCCCCTATCTCCAACTGCTCCTGAAGTTCTACGGCGTCGCGGACGACGAGGCCGAGGCCTTTGTGATGCTCGCCGAGGAGGCCAACAAGCCCGGCTGGTGGCAGCGGTTCCACGACATCCTGCCGGGCTGGTTCAGCATGTACGTCAGCCTGGAGGGCGCCGCCAGCCTCATCAGGTCCTACGAGCCGCACTTCGTCCCCGGGCTCCTGCAGACCGAGGAGTACGCGCGCGGCGTGATGCGCTCCGGTGCCATCGGCCAGACCCGGCCCGCGGACATCGAGCGTTACGTGGCGCTGCGCATGGAACGCCAGGCGCTGCTCACCCGTGCGGACGCGCCCCGGCTGTGGGTGGTCATGGACGAGACGGCGCTGCGCAGGCCGGTGGGTGAGCCCGAGGTGATGCGGGCCCAGATCGACCGGCTGCTCGAAGCCGCCGAGCTGCCCCATGTCACCCTGCAGGTCGCGACGTTCGCGGCGGGCCCGCACCCGGGCACGTACGGACCGTTCGTGCTCTTCCGCTTCGCCATGGCGGAGCTGCCCGACATGGTCTACAGCGAGTACCTGACCGGCGCCGTCTACCTGGACGCGCGCAAAGAGGTGGCCACCCACCTGGAGGTCATGGACCGCATGGCGGCGCAGGCCGCCACCGCACAACGCACGAAGGAGATCCTCCGGGACCTCCGCAAGGAGCAGTGACATGGACCGACATCGAGCCGGAACGCGCCCCGCCGGTCCGCGTTCACCGGGCGGCCGCGACGACTCGCGAAGCGAGGCCCGCGCCGAATCCCGCATCTACAACGGTATGCCCGCCCGCGACCTCGGTACCGAGGGCTGGCACAAGCCGTGGAGCGGCGGCAACGGCGGCAACTGCCTGGAGGCCATGAAGCTGGCCGATGGCCGCGTCGCGGTGCGCCAGTCCACCGACCCCGACGGTCCCGCGCTGATCTACACGCGTGGAGAGATCACCGCGTTCATCCAGGGGGCGAAGGCCGGGGAGGCGGACTTCCTGCTGTCGTGATCCGGTAAGGGGCCCAACGGCTGACCGCGACCACCGGCCGCGGGGTCCGCTCAGGTCAGGCCGAGGATGAACGACGCCGTCGCGGCGAGTGCGGCGACACCCCGGACGTGGTTCCAGGCCGTCCACTGACGTACGTACGAACGCCAGTACGCGGCGCCCTCCGCGCTCTCCGGGTCGACCTTGGCGAGGGCGTCGTTGCGCGGAATGTTCGCCACCACCGTCACCCCGAACGAGCCGACGAGGTACAGCACGCTGCCGAGCAGCAACTCGACGGTGCCCTCGTCCGGCCAGAGCACGAACGTCACCACGGCGAGCACCGCGCAGAGCCCCGTCGCGCCGAGGAACACGGTCATGAAGGCCGGGGTGACCGCGGCGACGTTGATCCGGTTCATCGCGGCGATGCCCTGGGCCGGGGGCAGCGCCGCGAGGCCGGGCATGACGAAGGTCGAGAAGGCGGCGAACACTCCGGCGGCGAGGCCGCAGGCGAGCGCCCCGAGCACGGTGAGCACGAAGTACGGACCATCGATCATGGCAACTCCCGTGGGGGCGTGAGCGGTGACGACGGGTGGCGCCCGCCGGGCTCCGAGTGATCCTGCAGCGCGGTTCGGCGCACCACAAGTCAATTGCCACCGGCCCGCGAAGGCCATACGCGATCCTCGCGCGCCCATACGCCACCGTCCCGGCCCGCGGGCGCCACCGGGCATCATGGGGCCCGTGCGACTCGAACCGATCACCTGGGAACGGCTGGCCGACACCCTCGCCGACCACCTGCTCCACCTGAAGAGGGCCGACGGCGGCCCCTGGCCGCGGGTGGCCGTCGACGGGGCACCGGTCGGCGGCACGGGCGGCACCGGCGAGCTGGCGCGCCGGGTGGGCGACGCGCTGCGCCTGCGGGGGCGCGACGCGCTCGTGGTCGGTACGGAGGGTTTCCTGCGGCCCGCCTCGCTGCGGTTCGAGTACGGCCGCGAGGACGTGGAGACGTACTACGGCGGATGGTTCGACACCGGTGCGCTGTGGCGCGAGGTTCTCGGGCCGCTCGACCCCGGCGGCACGGGGCGAGTGCTGCCCGATCTCTGGGACCCGGTGGCCGACCGCGCGACCCGCAGTCCGTACGTCCCGCTCGCGCCCGGCGGAACGCTGCTGCTGCACGGGCCGCTGCTCCTCGGCCACTGGTTCCCGTTCGACCTGACCGTGCACGTGCGGCTCTCGCCCGGCGCCCTGCGGCGGCGCACACCGGAGGGCGAGCGGTGGACGCTGCCCGCCTTCGAACGGTACGAGGACGAGGTGGGCCCCGCCGCCGTGGCCGACGTGGTGGTACGGGCGGACGACGCGAGGCACCCGGCGTGGAGCGGGCTGCCGACGTGAGGGCGGGGGGCGGTGCTGGCCGCGGTGGCTGAGGATGCGCCGTGACCAGGGCGCCTGGAGAATGTAGGGGCGCCGGGACCAGCGGTGCCTCCGCGCCGCTTGCGGACACTTCCCGGCACCGGGAGGTAGTGATGACCACCGCCGGAGACATCATGCACCGGGGCGCCCAGTGGATCCCCGAGCACGAGACGCTGGACCGCGCCGCCCAGCTGATGCGCGAACTTGACGTGGGCGCGCTGCCCATCAGCGACGAGAACGAACGGCTCTGCGGCATCCTCACCGACCGCGACATCGTCGTCGGCTGTGTGGCCATGGGACACGACCCGGCCCACATCACCGCGGGCGACCTGGCCAAGGGCACCCCGCGCTGGATCGAGGCGGACGCCGACGTGGGCGAGGTACTCCGCGAGATGCAGGACCATCAGATCCGCCGGCTGCCGGTGATCGAGAACAAGCGGCTGGTCGGCATGATCAGCGAGGCCGACCTGGCCACTCATCTCACCGATGACCAGCTCGCGGGCTGGGTCGAGAGCGTCTACGCGAAGGGCGGCCGGGGCCGGGGCTAGAGCGAATCCCCGGAAGGGGGGCGGGGGCCGGGTGGGGGGCGGATCACAGCCAGCCGTTCCGCCGGAAGCCGCGGTACAGGGCGACACAGGCTGTCGCGATCAACGACATGACGAGCGGATAGCCGAACTGCCAGTGCAGCTCGGGCATGTGGTCGAAGTTCATGCCGTACATGCCGCAGACCATCGTCGGCACCGCGACGACCGCCGCCCACGCGGTGATCTTCCGCATGTCCTCGTTCTGCGCGACGGTCACCTGCGCGAGATGCGCCTGGAGGATCGAGTTCAGCAATTCGTCGAAGGCGGCGATCTGTTCGGTGGCCCGCTTCAGGTGGTCGTCGACGTCCCGGAAGTACGCCTGTATCTGCGGGGCGATGAGCCGCATGGGCTGGGTGGCGAGGATCTGGAGCGGGCGGCCGAGCGGCACCACCGCCCGCTTCAGTTCGAGCAGTTCGCGCTTGAGCTGGTAGATGCGGCCCGGGTCGGTCCGCTGGCCGTCCGGGGCGAACACGTCCGTCTCGACCTGGTCGATGTCCGACTGCACGGCGTCGGTCGCCGCGAGGTAGTCGTCGACGACCTGGTCCGCGATGGCGTGCAGCACCGCGGCGGGTCCCTGGGCGAGCTGTTCGGGGGACGCCTCGAGCTCCTCGCGCAGCGGACCGAGCGAGCCGTGCCGGCCGTGCCGGACCGTGATGACGAACTCCCGGCCGATGAAGACCATGATCTCGCCGGTGTCCACGACCTCGCTGGTCGCGGTCAGTTCGGCGTGTTCCACGTAGCAGACGGTCTTGAACACGGCGAACAGCGTCTGGTCGTACCGCTCCACCTTCGGGCGCTGGTGCGCGTGCACCGCGTCCTCCACCGCGAGCGGGTGCAGGCCGAAGAGGTCGGCGACGTCCGCGAACTCCTCCTCCGTCGGCTCGTGCAGCCCGAGCCAGACGAAGCCGTCACCGCTCTTGCGGACCTGCTCCACCGACTCGACCAGATCGCGGTCCGGCGGCCGGCGCACGCCGTCCCGGTACGTCACGCAGTTCACCACCGACGAGCCCAGCGGGGAGCGGACCGGGTGGCTCAGGTCGACGCGGGCACGGCGCCTGCCCAGGCGTGCCATCTTCCTGAGGCCGCCGACCCCGCGCAGGCCGCCGACCTTGCGCAGGCTTCCGACCCTGCGCAGATTGCCTGCCATCGACATATGGGCTCCTCGCACCGACGACTTGACGTGCCAGTCTGCCAGGACGCCCCGAGGCCGTGCCAAGACCTGTGGGAACGGAATGCTCCGCTCCCGTTGCCCGGGGCCCGTTCACGGGCCGACGCCACGGGTCGGCGGTGTCGCGACGCCAGGGGGCTCCTCCAAAGGCCCTTCCGGTGGCCTGCCGCCGATCACCTCCACCGCCCGCGCCCCCGCCCCGCACCCCTGCGCCGCCGCCTCGCAGAGCCCCGCCCCGTTCAGCCGCGCGGCGAGGAACGCGCCGGTGAACGCGTCGCCCGCCCCCGTCGAGTCGCGCACACGCGCAGGCTCCGCGACGGTGCGGCCGAGCACCTTGCCGTCCCGCGCCACCAACGCCCCCTCGGCGCCCAGCTTGACGACCACCGCAGGGAAGCGGCTGCTGAGCTTCGACGCCGCGTCCGAGGGGTCGGACAGTCCGGTCAGCAGCTCCGCCTCGTCGCGGCTCGGCAGCAGCACGGCTACCCCGTCCACCGTCGAGAGGAACCGCTCCGCGCCCGTCTCCGCGAGGAACCCCGCCGACGCCGGATCCACGGTGACCGGCACCCCACGCGCGCGAGCCGCCGCCAGCGCCGCACGGGCCGCGGCCCGGCTCGGCCCGGCGAAGAACAGGTAGCCGGACAGGTGCAGCAGGGCCGCGCCGTCGAGCAGTTCGGGCGACCAGTCGGCGGGGGAGAGCCGCAGCGAGGCACCGCTGTCCGTGAGGAACGTCCGCTCCGCCCCGGCGCCCTCGTCCACCAGGCAGATCACCGTCCCCGTCGGCGCCCCGGCATCGATGACGAGCCGCGGACGCACACCCGCGCGCGTGAGCGCGGCCTCGTGCCACGCCGCCGCGTCGGCGCCGACCCGGCCGAGGAGCCGTACGTCCGGACAGCCCCAACGCGCCGCCCAGCAGGCAACGTTTGCGCCCGCGCCGCCCGGCACCGTACGGATGACGGCGGCCGTGTCGGTGGCGGGCGTGAGCGCCGTACGGTGCCGGGCCACGATGTCCGTCACGACGTCCCCGACCACCAGCAGCCCGCCCGGACGTACGCGCGTGGGCGTCCCCGCGAAACCGGCCCGCGGACTCGAGACCCGGCCCGGTCCGCCGACGCCCGGCCCGCCGTGGGAGCCCACGGGAGGCACCGTCTCGCGCGGCACCACCCCGCCCGGCCCCTCGCCCGCCCCCGTACTCCCGCCCCCGTCCGCCGCCCTCACCGCCCGGCAGCCCAAGCGCGCGCGATCCGCCCGGCGAGGCGCGCGTTGCCGCGGACCGCCGCGAGGTTCGCCTCCAGGGACGCGCCCCGGGTCCGCCGCACCAACTGCTCCAGCAGGAACGGCGTGATCGCCTGCCCCGTGATGCCCCGCTCCTCGCACTCATCGAGCGCTTCGGCGAGCACGCGCGCGTGGAGGGCGGGATCGAGCTGCTCGTCCCGGGGGACGGGGTTGGCGACGACCAGCGCCGATCCCGGGCCGCCCAGCCCGTCCTGAGCCCGCATCACCTCGGCGGCCTCCCCCGGCGTGCGCAGCGTCCAGTCCACCGGGTGACCGGAGTCGGCGAGGTAGAAGCCCGGAAAGCGGTCGGTGCCGTAGCCCGCCACCGCGACGCCCAGCGTCTCCAGGCGCTCCAGCGTCGCCGCCACATCCAGGATCGACTTCACGCCCGCGCACACCACGGTGATCCTGGTGCGGGCGAGCAGCCCCAGATCGGCGGACTCGTCCTGCGTCAGCGTCCACTGCCGGTGCACCCCGCCGAGCCCGCCCGTGGCGAACACCCGTACGCCCGCACGCGCGGCGAGCAGCGCGGTGGCCGATACCGTCGTCGCCCCGCTCGCGCCCGTCGCGACCGCGAGCGGCAGATCCCGGTGGCCGAGCTTGCGGATGCCGTCCTCGTCCGCGACCCGGGCCAACTGCTCCTTGGCGAGGCCGACATGGGGTATCCCGTCCAGGACGGCGATCGTCGCGGGTACGGCGCCCTCGCCCCGTACGACCGCTTCGAGCTCCTCGGCCACCTGGAGGTTGCGCGGGCGCGGAAGGCCGTGCGCGATGATCGTGGACTCCAGGGCCACCACGGGGCGTCGCTCCGCCACGGCCGTCTGCACCTCGTCGGACACCACCAGCACGGGCCTGCCTCCTGCCTGTCGGTCCTGTTGGTCCATCCTTGGCGGGCCGCGCGCCCCCGCAAACCCCCGGCTGGGCGTGGAGAAGGAGGCCGCCCCCCGCCGAGCCGCCGCCCGACTCCCGGCTAGGGTGACCGGCCATGACCACGAATGATCAAACTGTTGCGTCTTTTGCCGTGCACATTCCGGATGTCGAGCTGGAGGCCGAACCGCTCGAAGCGGAGCAGATCGTCTCCGGTGACCCGATGGTGACCGGCAAGGTGCTGTGGGAGTCCGCCGACGGCAAGCAGCTGCGCGGGATTTGGCAGATCACGCCCGGCGTGGTCACCGACACCGAGGCCAACGAACTCTTCGTGGTCGTCAGCGGCCGTGCCACCGTCGAGGTCGAGGGCGGCGACACCCTGGAGATCGGTCCGGGCGACGCCGCCGTGCTGCGCGAGGGCGACCGCACCACCTGGACCGTGCACGAGACGCTGCGCAAGGCGTACCACATCACCCTGCCCTGACCGCCCGCCCCGGCGTCAGAGCCTGTCTTTGAACCCCCGTCGTCCGCGCGAAGCGCGGGCGCAGCGGTGGATTGGGGCCTCCCCTGCTCGAGCGGAGCCGAGAGCTTGGGGAAGCGTGCGATCGGTGTGCGGAGTTCCAGGTCATGTGGCGGAGCCACCTGTCCTGGGGCTCCGTGCGCCGAGGGCGCGTGCCGGGCGTCGGGGCGCAGACGGGGGTTCAAAGACAGGCTCTCAGGCCTTCGCGACCGCCCTGCGCACCGCGAGCGCGGCCATCGGCAGCAGCAGGCAGACGCCGACGAGGTTGAGCCAGCCGTAGCTCGCCCGCGCCACGATCAGGCCCGCGGCGGCGCCGCCGATGCCCGCCGCCGCGTTCATCGTCAGGTCCGACAGGCCCTGTACGGCGGCCCGGGCGGGCGGCGGCACCGAATCGGTGAGCAGCGCGGAGCCGGAGACCAGGCCCGCGGACCAGCCGAGGCCCAGCAGGAAGAGGCCCGCGGCGGTCTGGGCGTGGCTGGGCCCCGCCGTACCGGCGAGCAGCGCGGCGCAGCACAGGAGGCCCACCGCGAGGCCGATAACGGAGAGCCGGCCGAACCGGTCGGCGAGCCACCCCATCACCGGCGAGAACGCGTACATGCCCGCGATGTGGCCGCTGATGACCAGGCCCACCAGTTGCAGGCTCGCGCCGTGGTGCCCCAGGTCGACCGGGGTCATCACCATGATCGAGACCATCACCGTGTGCGAGGCGGCCACCGTCACCAGGGCGAGCCTGGCCATCGGCGACGCCGCGACCGCGGCGACACCGGCCTTCAGCGAACGGCTCCGCGCGGACCCGCTCTCCTGCGGGGCCAGCGCGCGGGCGGTGAGCAGCGGATCGGGCCGCAGCAGGACCGCCACCACCAGTGCGGCCATCGCGAAGATCCCCGCGGCGAAGAGGAAGGGGCCTGCCTCCTCGGAGAGGGAGGTGCCGGTGAAGACACGGCTGGCGGGCGCGGAGATGTTCGGCCCGAGGACGGAGCCGATGGTGGTGGCCCAGATGATGTGGGAGATGGCGCGCCCGCGCCGGTCGGGCTCGACGAGGTCGGCCGCCGCGAACCGCGCCTGCAGCGTGGCGAGCGAGCCCGCGCCGAAGGCCGCCATGCCGAGCAGCAGCAGGGCGAAGCTCCCGGCGACCGAGGCGAGCACCACGAGCCCCGCGCCCAGTGCGCCGATCACATAGGCGAGAACGAGCCCGGCACGGCGTCCGCGGGCGTTCATCAGCGCGGCGAGCGGCAGCGAGAGCAGGGCCGTGCCTGCCACGGAAGCGGTCGGCGCGAGGCCGGACAGCGCCTCCGTCCCGCTCACGTCGGTCGCGAGGACCGGAGCCAGCGTGATGCCGATCGGCACCCCGAGGCCGCCCAGTATCTGGCCGGCGATCAGCACCGCGTTCGTGCGGAGGCGCAGGGCGGCCAGCGCCTCCGGCGTGGGTATGTCAGGGGCGTCGACGGTCGAGGTCACTGACGCAGTGTGCCAGTGCGTTCCTGCGCAGGGAACACGCCCGGGAACGGGGCCGGGACGGGGGGCCGGGAACTGGGGGCACGGGACTGGGGGCAGGGCTCACGCCCGTCGCGGGACCCCGGGGCCGGCCGCGGCGCGGCTTCAGAAGAGCGGCTGCGGCAGCACCCCCTCCAGGGCGAGCAGCTGCCGCTTGGTCTCCAGGCCGCCGCCGAAGCCGCCGATGCCTCCGTCGCGCTCCACCACGCGGTGGCAGGGCACCACCACCGGCAGCGGATTGGCGCCCATCGCGAGACCCACGGCCTGGGCCGCGCCCGGCTGGCCGACGCGGCGGGCCAGGTCGCCGTAGCCCGCCACCGAGCCGTACGGCACCCCGGCGAGGAGCTCGCGCAGCACCTGGCGGTTGAAGCCGGAGATCAGGGACCAGTCGAGCGGCAGCTCGAAGTCGCGGCGCCGGCCCGCGAAGTACTCCGCGAGCTGGCGTATCGGCTCGGCGAGCAGGGGGGAGTCCGGCGCGTGGACCGGCTCGGCCCCCAGTCGGGAGCCGAGCCGGTCCAGAACCTTGTCACGCACCGCCCCGGTCGCGTGGAAGGCCACGGTGACCAGGCCTTCGCCGGTCGCGGCGAGCAGCAGCGGGCCGATGTCGCTGTCGACGACGGCCCACACGGCCGCACGCCGGTCCTGCGCAGAGGCGTTCATGCCGACCACCGTACGGCCGCCCACTGACAACGCGGCCGCGGCCGGGGTCCGTCGGCCACCCGTCAGCCCTTGCGCAGCGCCCTGCGTACGACGTCGGGCGTGTTGGTGATGATCCCGTCCACGCCGAAGCCCGCAGCGCGCACCGTGCTCGGGGCGTCGTTGACGGTCCAGGTGAAGATCTCAAGAGGCTTGCCGTGCGGGCCCTTCACGGCGTGGAGCGCGGAGACGTAGTCGGCCGAGATGGTCGTGTGCGAGGCGTTGATCTGGTCGGCGAACCGCGCGTACGACGGCAGTTCCGCGACCGCGGGCGTGCCGAGGAAGCCGGTCTTCACATCGGGCCGCATGGCGTGCACCGTCTTCACGCTGTCGGCGCTGAAGCTCTGGATGACCAGCTTGTTCCTGACGTGCTGCCGGTCGAGCCAGCCCTCGTTGCGCAGGATCCGCAGGCCCTGCCGCTCGATCCCGGGGTACAGCTCGGGCTTCTTGAACTCGAAGACCAGGCTCTGGTGGTTGCGCGAGACCCGCCGCATGTACTGCTCCAGGGTCGGTACGCGCTGACCGGCGAATTTCGGGCTGAACCAGCTGCCCGCGTCGAGCTTCGCGATCTCCGCCGCGGTGAAGTCCCCGACCTTCCACGGGGCCCGGTCGGGGTAGACCTCCTCGACGTTCGTGGTCCGCTTCAGGGTGTCGTCGTGCACGATCACCAGCTCGCCGTCCTTGGTCCGCTGGACGTCGTTCTCCACCCAGCGGAAGCCCATGTCGCGGGCCTTGTCTATCGCCGCGAACGTGTTCTCGGGCGCGTAGGCGGAGGCGCCGCGGTGCGCGACCACCAGGGGAGTGCGGTGGCCCTTGGCACCCGGTACCGCGGGGTTCTGCGTCGCGGGGGCTTTCGCGGCGGGGGTCTGCGCGGTGGCGGTCGAGGCGGGCAGGACGAGTGCCGCCGCGGCTCCGAGGAGGGCGGCGGTGGTGGCGACAGCGCGTGCGTACACGGGTACTCCTCGCGTCGTGAGATCGCGGACCGGTCGAGAGTGACAGCCTGCGGCCAACGGGAGACAGGTGCAGGATGGCCACAGGTTGAACGAAGTCGCCAAAGACGAGGACCCCGCGCGTGGGGAACGCGATTCTTTGCCGGAAAATCGTTCGTAGGTTCCGGCCTGAGCTTTACTCTCTGCCTCAGCAGACGGCCTTTCAGATGGCCGCCGGCAGGGGGTGCATGGAACGTTTTCAGGGCTTTTGGGCACAACAGGCGGAAGGGCTACCGCGCATGCAGGGCACGGTCGACGGGTTCAGCTACGGAGTCGTCACACCGGTGGTGGCCTATCTCATGGCTTGCCTGGGAGGAGCGCTCGGCCTGCGCTGTACTACCAGATCGCTGCTCGTGGCGCACTCCTGGCGGCCCGGCTGGCTGGCGCTCGGATCGGCGGCGATCGGTTCCGGCATCTGGACGATGCACTTCGTGGCGATGATGGGCTTCACCGTGGAGGAGGCCCCGATCCACTACGACAAGGCGCTGACCTTCGCGAGCCTCGCCGTCGCCATCCTCATGGTGGGCATCGGCATCTTCATCGTCGGCTACCGCGGCGCGACGGGCACCGCCCTCTTCACCGGCGGAACGGTCACCGGCCTCGGTGTCGCCTCGATGCACTACCTGGGAATGGCCGGTATGCGCCTTCGCGGGACGCTGGAGTACAACACCCTGACCGTCGCCGCCTCCGTGGTGATCGCCATGGTCGCCGCGACCGCCGCGCTCTGGGCGGCCGGACAGGTCAGGGGATTCCTGTGGAGCCTCGGCGCCAGCCTCGTCATGGGCCTGGCCGTGAGCGGCATGCACTACATGGGCATGGCGGGGCTCAGCGTCCATCTGCACGGCTCGGACGCCGCGCCGCCCGGGGACTCGCCCGCGGAGATCCTCGCACCCATGATGATCGGGCCGCTCGCGTTCCTGCTCCTGGCGGGCGTGATCGTGATGTTCGACCCGCTCATGATGGCGGGCGGCCAGGCCGACGTCAGGAACCCCGCGAACGGCGCCCGTGCCCGGCAGCCCTACCCCGTACCCCGCTCGGGCGACCGCCACGTACCGCCCGCCCGCCGCCGGAGCCGCCCTCGTCCCCGCACCCGCCCCGGCTCCCGCACCCCGCAGAACTGGTGAGCCGCGGCGGAGACCGCCCGGCGCCCGGGGGCGAGGGGGCGAGGGGCTGAGGGGGCGAGGCGCTGCGGGGCTGAGGCGCTGCGGGGCTGAGGCGCTGAGAGCCATTGAGCGGCCGATCCCGCCCGGTTGTCAGTGGTGGGTCGTACGGTTGATTCCATGCGGCCCGTATCCAAGATCGAACGCACGGTGGCACCCTTCGAGGTCGTCAGCCCGTACCAGCCCAGCGGTGACCAGCCGGCGGCCATCGCCGAGCTGGAGCGACGCATTCGCGCAGGCGAGAAGGATGTCGTCCTCCTCGGCGCGACCGGCACCGGCAAGTCGGCCACCACCGCGTGGATGATCGAGAAGCTCCAGCGCCCCACCCTGGTGATGGCACCGAACAAAACACTGGCCGCCCAGCTGGCGAACGAGTTCCGCGAGCTCCTGCCGAACAACGCGGTGGAGTACTTCGTCTCGTACTACGACTACTACCAGCCCGAGGCGTACGTCCCGCAGTCGGACACCTACATCGAGAAGGACTCCTCGATCAACGAGGAGGTCGAGCGCCTGCGCCACTCCGCCACGAACTCGCTGCTGACCCGCCGCGACGTGGTCGTGGTCGCCTCCGTCTCCTGCATCTACGGCCTGGGCACCCCCCAGGAGTACGTGGACCGGATGGTCCCGCTCAAGGTCGGCGAGGAGATCGACCGCGACCAGCTCCTGCGCCGCTTCGTCGACATCCAGTACACGCGCAACGACCTGGCGTTCACTCGCGGCACCTTCCGCGTCCGCGGCGACACCATCGAGATCTTCCCGGTCTACGAGGAGCTGGCCGTCCGCATCGAGATGTTCGGTGACGAGATCGAGGCGCTCTCCACCCTCCACCCGCTCACCGGCGAGGTCATCAGCGACGACGACCACCTGTACGTCTTCCCGGCCTCGCACTACGTCGCGGGCCCGGAGCGCATGGAGAAGGCGATCAACGGCATCGAGAAGGAGCTCGCCGAGCGCCTCGCCGAGCTGGAGAAGCAGGGCAAGATGCTGGAGGCCCAGCGCCTGCGCATGCGCACCACGTACGACCTGGAGATGCTCCGCCAGATCGGCTCCTGCTCCGGCATCGAGAACTACTCGATGCACTTCGACGACCGCGCCCCCGGCACCGCGCCCCACACCCTCCTCGACTACTTCCCCGAGGACTTCCTCCTGGTCCTGGACGAGTCGCACGTCACGGTCCCCCAGATCGGCGCGATGTACGAGGGCGACGCCTCCCGCAAGCGCACCCTCGTCGACCACGGCTTCCGGCTCCCGTCCGCCCTGGACAACCGCCCGCTGAAGTGGGAGGAGTTCCTCGGCCGCATCGGGCAGACGGTCTACCTCTCGGCGACCCCCGGGAAGTACGAGCTCTCGCGCGGCGACGGCTTCGTCGAACAGATCATCCGCCCCACCGGCCTCATCGACCCCGAGGTCGTCGTCAAGCCCACCGAGGGCCAGATCGACGACCTGGTGCACGAGATCCGCCTGCGCACCGAGAAGGACGAGCGCGTCCTGGTCACCACCCTCACCAAGAAGATGGCCGAGGACCTCACCGACTACTTCCTCGAACTGGGCATCCAGGTCCGCTACCTGCACAGCGACGTCGACACCCTGCGCCGCGTCGAGCTCCTGCGCGAGCTGCGCGCCGGTGAGTACGACGTCCTGGTCGGCATCAACCTCCTGCGTGAGGGCCTCGACCTGCCCGAGGTCTCCCTGGTGGCGATCCTCGACGCCGACAAGGAAGGCTTCCTGCGCTCCGGGACCTCCCTGATCCAGACCATCGGCCGCGCCGCGCGCAACGTCTCGGGCCAGGTCCACATGTACGCGGACAAGATCACCCCGGCGATGGAGAAGGCCATCGACGAGACCAACCGCCGCCGTGAGAAGCAGATCGCGTACAACACGGAGCGGGGCATCGATCCGCAGCCGCTGCGCAAGAAGATCAACGACATCGTGTCGGCGATCGCGCGCGAGGAGGTCGACACCGAACAGCTCCTCGGCTCCGACTACCGCAAGCCGAAGGCGGGCAAGGGCGCGAAGGCCCCGGTGCCCTCGCTCGGCCACGAGACGGCCGCGGCCGGCAAGGCCGCGCCCGCCAAGACCCGGGCGAAGGGCAAGAAGGCCGCCGGGACCGTCCCCACCGACCGCCCCGCGGCCGAGCTGGCCGAGCAGATCGAGGAGATGACCGAGCGCATGCGCGCGGCCGCCGCCGACCTGCAGTTCGAGATCGCCGCCCGGCTGCGTGACGAGGTGTCGGAGATGAAGAAGGAGCTCCGCCAGATGAGGGAGGCGGGACAGGCCTAGAAACCCCTTCGGGGCAGGGGGGAACGGCGTACTGCCCGGTCTGTTGCAAAGCCGCCACAAAGTGCTGCCCGGATTGAGGTTGCGCAGGTCGCACTGCATAGGGTGCTGGGCAACCGCAAGAGGCGGTTGCCCAGGCAGTACGAGAGGGGACAGCGCGTGACGGTCAACATGACCAAGGGTCAGGCCATCAGCCTGCAGAAGGACGACGGGGGCGCCCTGTCCGCGGTGCGCATGGGACTGGGATGGCAGGCGGCCCCGCGCCGCGGACTGTTCGGCTCGCGCACCCGCGAGGTCGACCTGGACGCCTCGGCGGTGCTGTTCGCGGACAAGCAGCCGATCGACGTCGTCTTCTTCCGTCACCTGGTCAGCGACGACGGCTCTGTGCGCCACACCGGCGACAACCTCGTGGGCGGCGTCGGCAAGGGCGGCGACGACGAGGCGATCCTGGTCGATCTCCAGCGGGTCCCCGTCCACATCGACCAAATCGTCTTCACCGTGAACTCCTTCACCGGCCAGACCTTCCAGGAGGTGCAGAACGCGTTCTGCCGCCTGGTCGACGAGACCAACGGCCAGGAGCTCGCCCGCTACACCCTGGACGGCGGCGGCCAGTACACCGCCCAGGTCATGGCGAAGGTCCACCGGGCCGGCGCGGGCTGGCAGATGACGGCCATCGGCACCCCCGCCAACGGCCGCACCTTCCAGGACCTGATGCCGTCGATCCTGCCGCACCTGTGAGCGCGCCCGCGGGCCGCGCCTGACAGCACGCCGGTACGTCAGCACGCCGGTACGCCAGCACGTCAGTACGTACGAAGTACGAGGGCTCGCGGGAGCCCTTCGAGGGGGAACGAACGCGATGACGGCCGAGCTGGTGCGGGGGCAGAACCACCCGCTTCCCGGAAACCGCCTGGAGATCCGTGTATCGGCCGGAAAGCCGGTCGTGGCGGGCGCCACGCTCGGCGACGAGCGGGGCAGGGTCCACGGCGTGGAGTGGGTGGCCCACCCCGGTTCGCCCGTCCTGCCGGGGCTCGAAGTGTCCAGGCAGGCGGCGGCCGACCACCGCCTCGCCGTGGACCTCGGCGCCCTGCCGGACACCGTCCACCGGGTCAGCGTGCTGCTCGCCCTGCCCGTCGGCGCCGGGGGACCGGGCACCTTCCGGGCGCTCGCCGCCCCCTTCGTCGCGGTCACCACGCTGGACGGCACCGAGGCCGCGAGCTACACCATCACCGACCTGGACACCGAATCCGCGGTCGTCGCCCTGGAGCTCTACCGGCGGCAGGGCGCCTGGAAGGTCCGCGCCGTCGGCCAGGGGTACGCGGGCGGCCTCGCCGAGATGCTCGCCGACCAGGGCCTGCCCGAGGCCCGCGAACTGGCCGCGGCGATCGACGACGCGGTGGCCCGTGGCCTGGCCCGCTCGGTGGCCCCGCCGCCCCGTCCGGCCGACGACACCCGTGTACGCACCGGCGCCCAGGGCCGGACGACGGCCCCCGCGCACGGGCGGCCCGACCCCGCGAACGGGCAGGCCGTCCCGGCGCACGGCGGGCCCGCTCCCGTACCCGGCCAGAACGTTCCCGAGCAGGACCACCCGGCTCCGTCCTCGCCCCCGCCGCACCCCCACGCCGACGACGGCGCAGGACCCGTCGACTACACCCACCCGGGGCGCCGGCCTGCCGCGCCCCCGACACCTCCGCCCACCGTGCCCCCGGCCCGGCCGGGGCAGCCCGCCCAGCCCGTCGCGGGGGACGCCACCGGCTGGTCGATGGAGGAGCGGCTCTACAACCAGGTGTGGGGCATGTTCGAGGACCTGGCCCGCACCACGGCGGCGTACCGCAGCGCCGTCGACTTCGCCGACTCCCGCATGGAGCAGGAGCTCGACAAGGTCCTGTCCGATCCGCGTGGCCGCATCGGCGGCACGGGCGATGCCGCGCGCGAGAGCGCCCGCGCCAGGCACGCCGATCTCGTGGAGCGGGCCAGGGCCGCCCTCGACCGCGACCTGACCCAGCTCGCCGCCGAGGCCGACGTGGTCGAGCCCGCCCTGCCCCTCGCATTCGCGGCGTGGAGCAGCCCCGTCTGGCACGCCTACCGCGCGCCGATGGAGATCCCGATGGCGCTGCGCGTCGGCGATCTCCACCTCCCCGAGCGCGTCGACCTGCGGATCCCGATGCTCGTCCGGCTGCCCCTTGAGCGCGGCCTGTGGATCGACAGCGGCAAGGCCCTCACCAACCACGCCACCGACTCCACCGAGCTGCGCCGCCTCGCCGTGGACACCGCCGTCGCGCACGCGGCCCGGCTGCTCGCGGCCTATCCGGCGGGCGAGTTCCAGGTGCACGTGATCGACGCGGCAGGGGCCGCGACGTCCGCGTTCGCGCCGTTGGTGACGTCCGGTGTACTGGCGGGACCGCCGGCCGCCGGCGCCGCCGGCGTCTCCGAGGTCCTCGGCAGGCTCACCCAGCGCGTCGACCTGGTCCAGATGGCGGTCCGCGGCGGCGCGGCCGACGCGCTGCCACCGGACCTGGACACCGCCGAGCAGCTCCTGATCGTCAACGACTTCCCGCACGGTTTCGACGACCGCGCCGTGAACCGGCTGCGCTACCTCGCGGACGAGGGCCCGGCCGTCGGCGTCCACCTCATGATGGTCGCCGACCGGGAGGACGCCGAGGAGTACGGGCCGCTCCTCGACCCGCTGTGGCGTGCGCTGCTGAGGCTGACGCCGGTGCCCGACGACCACCTGGCCGATCCCTGGGTCGGCCACGCCTGGACGTACGATCCGCCGGTGTTCCCGCAGGGCAGCCAGGTCCTGCGGCGGGTCCTGGAGCAGGTGGCCACGGCCCGGCGCAACGGCGGTCGCTGACTTCGAGGCAGGGCCTCCACGCCCCCTCGCCGCCGCCCGGCCGTTGCCGGTAAAGCGACTTTTCCCTCCCCTGACCTGGTCTTTTGGTTCTTGTTTGCCGACCCCTTTACCAAACCTTGGTGTTTCGCGTAGGCTTCTGTCAGCGGAGGGGAGTACTCCCGGCTGCGACGTACCCGTCAATACGGACCGCCATCGGTCCCGGGGCGTCGGCCCGATTCACGGCGGAGACCGCCTCGGGTGGAAGAGACCTCCGGCAGCGACGACGCTGATCAGTAGCCGTACGACGCCGGAGGCGCAGTGGACGTATCAATGGCCATGTGGGTGACGACCGTTCTCGGTCTGTGTGCCCTGATCGCGGTCGACTTCTTCATCGGGCGCAAGCCCCACGACGTATCGATCAAGGAAGCCGGAATCTGGACGGTCGTCTGGATCGTCCTCGCGGCGCTCTTCGGCGTGGGCCTGCTGGTCGCGGGCGAGAGCCAGGCGTCCGGCGAGTTCTTCGCCGGCTTCATCACCGAGAAGTCGCTCTCCGTCGACAACCTCTTCGTCTTCATCCTGATCATGGCGAAGTTCTCGGTGCCCTCGCACCTCCAGCAGCGCGTGCTCCTGTTCGGTGTCCTGATAGCCCTGGTCCTGCGAGCGATCTTCATCGCCGCGGGCGCCGCGGTCATCGCCAACTTCTCCTGGGTCTTCTACATCTTCGGCGCGTTCCTGATCTACACCGCCTGGAAGCTCATCCAGGAGGCACGCTCCGACGACGAGGAGGAGGAGTTCGAGGAGAACCGCCTCCTGAAGTCCATCGAGAAGAAGTTCGGCGTCTCCGACCGGTACGAGGGCACGAAGCTGTTCATCAGGAAGAACGGCAAGAAGATCATGACGCCGCTCATGGTCGTCATGCTCGCCATCGGCACCACCGACGTGCTCTTCGCGATGGACTCCATCCCGGCGATCTTCGGCCTCACCCAGGACCCGTACATCGTCTTCACCGCCAACGCCTTCGCCCTGATGGGCCTGCGGCAGCTGTACTTCCTCATCGGCGGACTGCTCAGGAAGCTGGTCCACCTCAGCTACGGCCTGTCGGTGATCCTCGGCTTCATCGGCGTGAAGCTCGTCCTGCACGCCCTGCACGAGAACGGGGTGCACGTCCCCGAGATCTCCATCCCGGTCTCGCTCGGCGTCATCTGCGGTGTCCTGGTGATCACGACGATCACCAGCCTCATCGCCTCGAAGAAGCAGGAGCAGCAGGCAGCGGCCGAGGACGCCGACGCCGCGCGCAAGGACAGCATCGAGGCCTGACAGCCCGTCTTTGACAGTCGCTCACAGCCGCCGCCGGGCACCGGCGGCGGCCACCGAGTAGCGGCACCCGAGCGCCCGGGGCAGCATCGAGTCATGGTCACTCGGCTCCGGGCGCTCGGCATGCAGTGGACGGCCGTGGTGCCGGTCCTCGCGATCGTTCTTCTCGCGCTCACCTGGGGGCGCGATCTGCCGGGCGCCCTCGTCGCCCTGGTGACGCTGATCCTCGCCGGAGCGGTGCTCGCCGCGGTCCACCACGCCGAGGTGATCGCCCACCGCGTCGGTGAACCCTTCGGCTCACTCGTCCTCGCGGTCGCGGTGACCATCATCGAGGTGGCGCTCATCGTCACCCTCATGGCCGACGGCGGCGACAAGAGCGCCACCCTCGCGCGGGACACCGTCTTCGCCGCCGTGATGATCACCTGCAACGGCATCGTCGGACTCTGCCTACTGGCGGGCGCGCTGCGCCACCGAACCGCCGTGTTCAACCCCGAGGGCACCGGGGCCGCCCTCGCGACCGTCGCCACCCTGGCCACGCTCTGCCTGGTCCTGCCGACGTTCACCACCACCAAGCCGGGCCCGGAGTTCTCCACCGCACAGCTCACCTTCGCCGCGATCGCCGCGCTCATCCTGTACGGGCTCTTCGTGACGACCCAGACCGTCCGCCACCGCGACTACTTCCTGCCCCTCACCCGGGAGGGCGACGTCATCGACGCGGACGGCCACGCCGAGGGCCCCACGGCCCGCGACGCACTGATCAGCCTCGGGCTGCTCGCCCTCGCCCTGATCGGCGTGGTCGGCCTCGCCAAGGGCGTCTCACCGACGATCGAGTCGGGCGTGGAGAGCGCCGGCATGCCGCACGCCGTGGTCGGCGTGATCATCGCGCTCCTCGTACTGCTTCCCGAAACGATCGCGGCCGTGCGTGCCACCCGCCGCGACCGCGTGCAGACCAGCCTGAACCTCGCCCTCGGCTCGGCGATGGCCAGCATCGGACTGACCATCCCGGCCGTCGCCGTCGCCTCCGTATGGCTCTCCGGGCCGCTCGTGCTCGGCCTCGGCGCTACCCACATGGTGCTGCTCGTCCTCACGGTGGTCGTCGGCACGCTCACGGTCGTGCCGGGGCGTGCCACACCGCTGCAGGGCGGCGTCCACCTGGTCCTTTTCGCGGCCTACCTGGAGCTGGCGATCAACCCCTAGCAAGGCCACGGGGGCCCTTCGGTGGTGTCCGGGGCGCGTGATAGACCTCCGGTATGACGCGCAGCCTCGCCATCGCCCCGATCATGATCCTGAACGGCCCGAACCTGAACCTCCTCGGCCGGCGCCAGCCCGAGATCTACGGCACCGACACGCTCGCCGACGTCGAGGCCCTCTGCGCCGCGGCCGCCGCCGCGCACGGCGGCACCGTGGACCTCCGGCAGAGCAACCACGAGGGCGAGTTGGTCGACTGGATCCACGAGGCGCGCGAGCACCACGCGGGCATCGTCATCAACCCCGCGGCCTACTCGCACACGTCCGTCGCGATCCTGGACGCCCTCAACACCTGTGACGGGATGCCGGTGCTGGAGGTGCACATCTCCAACATCCACCAGCGCGAGGCGTTCCGGCACCACAGCTACGTGTCGCAGCGCGCCGACGGCGTCATCGCGGGATGCGGGGTGCAGGGGTACGCGTTCGCGGTGGAGCGGGTGGCGGCGCTGGTCGCCGCGGGCGCGTGACGCGTACCCCCAGTACTCCCGGGTCGGTACTCCCGGGTCTCACCAGCCCCGCGCGCGCCACTCGGTGAGGTGCGGCCGCTCGGCGCCGAGCGTCGTGTCGCCGCCGTGGCCCGGGTAGACCCACGTCTCGTCCGGCAGCGTCCCGAAGATCTTCGTCTCCACGTCGTCGATGAGGCTCGCGAAGGCGTTCGGATCCTTCCAGGTGTTGCCGACGCCGCCCGGGAAGAGGCAGTCGCCGGTGAACACGTGCGGGTGCCCGTGCGGGTCGTCGTAGACGAGCGCGATGGAGCCGGGGGTGTGGCCCACCAGGTGGCGTGCGGTCAGGGTGATCCGGCCGACCGTGACCGTGTCGCCGTCGTCCACCAGGACGTCCGTGGGGACGGGGATGCCCTCGGCGTCCTCGCGGCCCGCGTACGTCCGCGCACCGGTGGCCGCCACGACGGCGGCCAGGGCCTGCCAGTGGTCTCCGTGCTGATGCGTGGTGACGACGGACGCGATGCCGTCGTCACCGATCAGCGTCAGCAGTGTCTCGGCGTCGTTCGCCGCGTCGATCAGCAGCTGCTCGCCGGTGGCCCGGCAGCGCAGCAGGTAGGCGTTGTTGTCCATCGGCCCGACCGCGACCTTCGAAATCATCAGGTCCGGCAGCTCGTGCACATCCGCGGGTCCGCCGACCTTCACCGCTCCGCTGTACGTCATGTGCGTCAGCCTATAGCGGCGGCAGGGCGGGCAGGGGGCCGCCTTCGGCCGAGAGTGCGGAGCCGTCACGACGGCCGCAGAGCCAGCCGAGGAGGTCGGCCTGCCGGCCGCTCACAGTGACGTCCCATGAGGGTTTCCAGCCGCCCCTGATCTGCTCTTCGGTGACACCTTCCACGGCGCCCGTGGCCAGTACCCGGCCGTCGTCCTGCCTGATCGCCACCGCGGGCAGGCCCGGAGCGTTGCGGAACCGGGCGGTGAGGAAGTTGATCTCCCGCTGCGTGAACTCCTCGGACAGGTCCTCCAGCTCGTACCCGATCCCCAGGTCGACGTGGTGCAGCTCGACCTCGATCCAGCGGCGGAACGGCACGTTCGACGCCGAGTCCGTGACGCCGTTGCGCAGCTCCACGGTGCGGGACCAGTCGGCGGGCTTCGCTCCCTCGGCCGCGAAGCGCGCCGCGCTCTCCCTCATGTCGTCCAGCTGCTCGGTCAGCGACCGCGGCGCGTCCCGCTCGATGTCCGCGTCCCGCGCCTGCGCGCTGCTGTACATGGGCCGGCCGGCCAGGACGTTCACCAGCGCGTCCGCGTTTCGGGCGAGGTGGGCGAGGACATGGCCACGGGTCCAGCCGGGCAGCCGTGACGGCTCGGCGATCGAAGTGCCGGGCAGTTCGGCGGCTGCGCTGAGCAGCCGCTCCGTCGCGTCACGTACAGACGCCAGGTCGCGCACATGATCAATCATGGGCCCGACGATAGCTGGGTCACACGTTCGAGTGAAGACATCAGGACAGGCCGCAAATCGAATGTACGTCCTATATGGTCGAGGGTGGCATCGGGCATTCTTGAAGGTCCCGGTTTGTTGTGCATACGGAACCAGGGAAGCAGCCCGGCGTTGTCAGTGGCTCGCCCTAGTCTGTGAACGACGGGGGTTCTGCCCCTCGTCACTTCTCTCTAGAAAGGTGCGGACCGGCGTGGCCGACCGTCTCATCGTCCGTGGCGCGCGCGAGCACAATCTCAAGAACGTCTCGCTCGACCTCCCGCGCGACTCCCTCATCGTCTTCACCGGACTCTCCGGGTCGGGCAAGTCCTCGCTCGCGTTCGACACGATCTTCGCCGAGGGCCAGCGGCGGTACGTGGAGTCCCTCTCCTCGTACGCCCGGCAGTTCCTCGGCCAGATGGACAAGCCCGACGTCGACTTCATCGAGGGCCTCTCGCCCGCGGTCTCCATCGACCAGAAGTCGACCTCGCGCAACCCGCGCTCGACGGTCGGCACCATCACCGAGGTCTACGACTACCTGCGCCTGCTCTTCGCGCGCATCGGCAAGCCGCACTGCCCCGAGTGCGGCCGCCCCATCTCGCGGCAGTCCCCGCAGGCCATCGTCGACAAGGTCCTCGAGCTGCCCGAGGGCAGCCGCTTCCAGGTCCTTTCGCCGCTGGTGCGCGAGCGCAAGGGCGAGTTCGTCGACCTCTTCGCCGACCTCCAGACGAAGGGGTACTCCCGCGCGCGGGTCGACGGCGAGACGATCCAGCTCTCCGAGCCGCCCACGCTCAAGAAGCAGGAGAAGCACACCATCGAGGTCGTCGTCGACCGCCTCACGGTGAAGGACTCCGCCAAGCGCCGTCTGACCGACTCGGTGGAGACCGCCCTCGGCCTCTCCGGAGGCATGGTCGTCCTCGACTTCGTCGACCTCGCCGAGGACGACCCCGAGCGCGAGCGCATGTACTCGGAGCACCTCTACTGCCCGTACGACGACCTGTCCTTCGAGGAGCTCGAGCCCCGCTCCTTCTCCTTCAACTCGCCCTTCGGTGCCTGCCCCGACTGCACCGGCATCGGCACGCGCATGGAGGTCGACCCGGAGCTGATCGTCCCGGACGAGGACAAGTCGCTCGACGAGGGCGCCATCCACCCCTGGTCGCACGGCCACACCAAGGAATACTTCGGCCGGCTCGTGGGAGCCCTCGCCGACGCCCTCGGCTTCGCCACCGACATGCCCTGGGCCGGACTCCCGCAGCGCGCCAAGAAGGCCCTGCTCAACGGCCACAAGACACAGATCGAGGTGCGCTACAGGAACCGGTACGGCCGCGAGCGGGTCTACACCACCGCCTTCGAGGGCGCCGTCCCCTTCGTCAAGCGCCGCCACAGCGAGGCCGAGAGCGACGCCAGCCGCGAGCGCTTCGAGGGCTACATGCGCGAGGTGCCCTGCCCCACCTGTGAGGGCACCCGCCTCAAGCCGATCGTCCTGGCCGTCTCGGTCATGGGGAAGTCGATCGCCGAGGTCTCCGCGATGTCCATCAGCGACTGCGCGGACTTCCTCGCCCAGCTGAAGCTGGGCGCCCGCGACAAGAAGATCGCCGAGCGGGTCCTCAAGGAGGTCAACGAACGGCTGCGGTTCCTGGTCGACGTCGGCCTCGACTACCTCTCGCTGAACCGCGCCGCGGGCACCCTCTCCGGAGGCGAGGCCCAGCGCATCCGCCTGGCCACCCAGATCGGCTCCGGCCTGGTCGGCGTGCTCTACGTCCTGGACGAGCCGTCCATCGGCCTCCACCAGCGCGACAACCACCGCCTGATCGAGACCCTCGTCCGCCTGCGCGACATGGGCAACACCCTCATCGTCGTCGAGCACGACGAGGACACCATCAAGGTCGCCGACTGGGTCGTCGACATCGGTCCCGGCGCGGGCGAGCACGGCGGCAAGGTCGTGCACAGCGGCTCCATGAAGGAGCTGCTCGCCAACGACAAGTCGATCACCGGGCAGTACCTGTCGGGCAAGCGGTCCATCCCGATCCCGGACGTGCGCCGCCCCGCCGACCCCGCTCGGCAGCTCACGGTGCACGGCGCCCGCGAGAACAACCTCCAGGACATCGACGTCTCCTTCCCGCTCGGCGTCCTCACCGCCGTCACGGGTGTCTCGGGCTCGGGCAAGTCGACCCTGGTCAACGACATCCTCTACACGCACCTGGCCCGCGAGCTGAACGGCGCCCGTTCCGTTCCCGGCCGGCACACGCGCGTGGACGGCGACGACCTGGTCGACAAGGTCGTGCACGTCGACCAGTCGCCCATCGGCCGCACCCCGCGCTCGAACCCTGCGACGTACACCGGAGTCTTCGACCACGTCCGCAGGCTCTTCGCCGAGACGACGGAGGCGAAGGTCCGGGGCTATCTGCCCGGCCGCTTCTCCTTCAACGTCAAGGGCGGCCGCTGCGAGAACTGCTCCGGCGACGGCACGATCAAGATCGAGATGAACTTCCTGCCGGACGTGTACGTCCCGTGCGAGGTCTGCCACGGCGCGCGCTACAACCGCGAGACGCTGGACGTGCACTACAAGGGCAAGTCCATCGCCGAGGTCCTCGACATGCCGATCGAGGAGGCGCTCGACTTCTTCGAGGCGGTGCCCGCCATCGCCCGGCACCTGAGGACGCTCAACGACGTCGGCCTGGGGTACGTACGCCTCGGCCAGTCCGCGCCGACGCTCTCCGGAGGCGAGGCCCAGCGCGTCAAGCTGGCCTCCGAGCTCCAGAAGCGGTCGACCGGCCGGACCGTGTACGTCCTGGACGAGCCGACCACCGGTCTGCACTTCGAGGACATCAGCAAGCTGATCACGGTCCTCTCCGGACTGGTCGACAAGGGCAACACGGTCATCGTCATCGAGCACAACCTCGACGTCATCAAGACCGCGGACTGGGTCGTCGACATGGGCCCCGAGGGCGGCAACGGCGGCGGTCTGGTCGTCGCCGAGGGCACGCCCGAGGAGGTCGCAGGGGTGCCGGCCAGCCACACCGGCAAGTTCCTGCGGGACATCATCTCGGCGGACCGGATCAGCGACGCGGTGCCCTCGCGGGGACGGCCGGCCAAGAAGGCCGCCGCCCGGAAGGCTCCCGCCAGGAAGTCAGCCGCCAAGAAGACGGTGGCCGCGAGCGCCACGGCCACGAAGCGGACGGCGACGGCCAGGACGGACGCCGCCCCCGCCAAGAAGGCGGCTGCTCCGAAGAAGACGGCCGCCACCAAGAAGACGGCTGCTCCGAAGAAGGCCGCAGCCAAGAAGACGGCGCGGACCCGCAAGGCCTGACCGCCACGGGCCGGGAGCCCCGGAGCCCCGAGCCCCGGAGCGCGCCCGGCGAAAAGCGCCCCGCCCCTCACCGGGGGGCGGGGCGCTTTCGCGTACGCGGGGGAGCCGACGGCGCATGCGGTGACCGCCGTCCCGAACCCCCTTGCCCGCCGCGCCGCCCCGTGGTCGGCTTGCCCCATGCCGGTACGCAGCGAACGCGCAGGCCCCGTCACCACCATCGTGCTGTGCCGCCCCGCCGCGCGGAACGCCGTCGACGGGCCCACCGCCCGCGCCCTCGCCGATGCCTTCCGTGCCTTCGACGCCGACCCGGACGCCGCCGTCGCCGTCCTGTGGGGCGAGGGCGGCACCTTCTGCGCGGGAGCGGACCTCAAGGCCATCGGCGGTCCCGACGGGAACGAGGTGGCCGAGGACGGCGACGGCCCCATGGGCCCCACCCGGATGCGGCTCTCCAAGCCGGTGATCGCGGCGATCTCCGGCCACGCCGTCGCGGGCGGCCTCGAACTGGCCCTCTGGTGCGACCTGCGCGTCGCCGAGGAGGACGCCGTCCTCGGGGTGTTCTGCCGCCGCTGGGGCGTCCCGCTCATCGACGGCGGGACGGTACGGCTGCCCCGGCTGATCGGCGAGGGCCGCGCCCTTGACCTGATCCTGACCGGCCGTCCCGTCGGCGCCGCGGAGGCGCTCGCCATGGGCCTGGTCAGCCGCACCGTGCCCACCGGCACCTCGCGCGCCGCGGCCGAGCGGCTGGCCGCCGAGATCGCCGCGTTCCCGCAGACCTGCCTGCGGCACGACAGGCTCGCCCTGCTCGAACAGAGCGGGCTGCCCGAACAGGAGGCCATGGCGGTCGAGTTGAGCCACGGCCTGCGCTCCCTGGCCGACGCTGCCAAGGGCGCGGCGCGCTTCGTCGCGGGAGCGGGCCGCCACGGGGCGTACAGGGACCGCTGACCACCGCGCCGAGCGCCCGGGGCCCGTAAGCCCCTCCCGGCAGGCCCCCCGCAGCCCCCGCCCCTCAGCCCAGTTCCGCCGCGTAAGGCGGCTCCGCGCCCGCGCGTGAGCAGGTGAGAGCCGCCGCCCGCGCCGCGAACCGCAGCACGTCGGTCCAGCCCTCGCCGCCCAGCCCCGCCAGCGCCCGTGCGGACAGCGCGTCCCGCTCGCGGAGCCCGTGCAGCAGCGCCGCGTTGACGGTGTCGCCCGCGCCGATCGTGTCCACCACGTCGACCGCTTCTCCGGGCACCCGCAGCTCCACGCCGTCCCGCGTGTACAGCGCCAGACCGTCCCCGCCGTGCGTGACCACCACGGCCGCGGGCCCCGCGGACAGCCACTCGTGCGGCGTGCCGCCGAGCCAGTCGGCGTCCTCCCGCGACAGCTTGAGCAGCGAGACCGACGGCAGCCAGCTCTTGAACCGCGCCCGGTAGGCGTCCGCGTCGGGGATCAGGCCCGCCCGGATGTTCGGATCGAGCGCGGTGAACACACCGCGCCCCGCCGCGCTGCGCATCAGCTCCTCGTACGCGCTCGCGCCCGGCTCGAGGACGAGCGAGCAGGTGCCGAACGACATCGCGCGTACGCCGTCGGGGAGCCGGGCCGGGGCCTCGAAGAGCCGGTCGGCCGTGCCCTCGACGTAGAAGGAGTACCCGGCCGAGCCGTCCGCGCCGATCGAGGCGACGGCGAGCGTCGTGGGTTCCGGGCCGCGCCGCACGGGCGATACGTCGACACCGGCCGCCCGCAACCCGTCGAGCAGCGCCTCGCCGAAGGCGTCCCGCGAGACGCGCGAGCAGAAGGCGACCGGAGCGCCGAGCCGCCCGAGCGCCACGGCGGTGTTGTACGGGCCGCCGCCGAGGCGCGGCGCGAGCGCGGGCAGTCCCGCGCCGCCGTCCGTCCCCTGCGGAACGAGGTCGATCAGGGCCTCTCCTGCGACGACTATCACGGGCGGTTCCTCTCGGGCGCGGGGTTCGGAGCGGGCTCGGCGTCCCCGTCAGGCTAGGCCGTACGCGCGGCCGCGGGCGGAAGCGGGCAGTACTCGGGCGCGCTCGTGCCCGACCCGGTCGCGGCGCTCCGCACCGGTATGGTCTGATCCGTCACCGACGCCCCTGACCTGTGGAGACACCATGTCCGGCACGCCCCACGCCCGCCGCACCGTGCTGCGGGCCGCCGCCCTCGCCCCGGCCGTCGGTCTCGGGCTCACCGCCTGCTCGTCCGGCGGCGACGGCTCGAACCGGTCGGCGCCGACCGAGCCGGTGGAGCTCGGGAAGTCCGACGACGTGAAGGTGGGCGCCTCGAAGCTGTACACGGACCGGAACGTCGTGGTCAGCCGGATCTCCGACGACGAGTACAAGGCGTTCAGCACGATCTGCACCCACGCGCGGTGCCCGATCAGCCATCTGGAGGGGCACAAGCTGATCTGCCAGTGCCACGGCAGTCAGTTCGACGCCACCAACGGCAAGGTGCTGCACGAGCCGGCCGTCGAGCCGCTCGCCGAGCTGCCGGTGAAGGTGGCGAACGGCAGGATCATCGCGGGCCCGGAGAAGAAGGCGTAGGGCCTTCTGACGCAGGTCCTGCCCTCCCTTCTGACACAGGCCCTGCCCTCCCATCGGCTCGGCCGCCCCGGATCACTCCCAGTCCCACGCGATCCCCAGGATCCCCGCCCGCACCTGCGGCTCGACGAGATGCACCGAGCGGTGGCTGCCGCTCAGCGTCAGCTCCTGCCTGCCGCCGCGCGGGGCCGCGGCCGAGTGCTGTGCGAAGCGGTGGCAGCGTACGGGCAGGGCCGCCTCGTCGTAGCGGATCTGCAGCGCGTACTGGCCGCCCGCGTAGGTGAAGCCGCGCAGGTACTCGCTGGCAGGACCGGCCGTGCCGTCCTCGAAGCCGTAGCCGAACAGATGGGTGTCGCCCGCGCGCAGCCGCGCGTCGAAGAGCAGCTCGGCGACGAGCACGCCGGTGCCCTGGTGCCATCGCACACGGCCCGTACGGCAGTTCTCCAGGGCGCGCACGCGGACCCGGTCGGGGGCGCATCCGGGGTCACCGTGGTGGATGGCCACATAGCGGTCCACGCCGTCCCGGTGGGCGCGCACGACGTGCTGCGACTCGCGGCCGACCAACTGGCGGAGCGCGCCGATCCGCACCCGCTCGTGGTGGCCGATGGTGTGCAGGCCGCCGTCGACCGGTGAGCCCAGCTCCGCCAGGAGCGAGCGCAGCACGTCGGAGGCCTCCACCAGGGAGCGGTAGGAGCGGGCGGCGGGCCTGACACGGTCGGTGCGCTCGGCGGGCTGGACGAGCAGCCGGATCAGCGACTCCTCGGGGAGCCGCAGGATCTCCTCCAGGGCGCGTACGGCGCGCAGGGACTCGGGGCGCTGGGGGCGGCGGGCGCCCTGCTGCCAGTAACTCAGGCTCGTCACGCCGACGTTGACGCCCTGCATGGTCAGGTGGTGGCGTATGCGCTGCAGGGGCAGGCGGCGTGCGGCGATCGCGGTGCGCAGCGCGAGGTGGAAGGGGCCGGTGCGCAGGGCGGCCACCAGCTCCACCGGCTCTTCGTGGTCCGCGGTCCCCGCGGTCCCCGCGGGCTCCGCGTGCTGCTCGTTCCGCTCGTCCGCGAGTCGTGTGCCGTACCGCAAAGCGGACTCCTTCTGTGAACGTTCACTTCTGCCGTTCCGGCGTTCGCGCCGGTGGGGGCGGGCTGCCAGGTGGGCGCGCGGGCGATGTTCACATCCGTACGCCGCCGTTCACGGCCCAAGTAATTCCGCATTGAAGCGTGTTGACCTGCACCCGACAACACTCGATGCTCAATCGCAGCGTCCGGACGCGCTCCTCCACACCCCACCCCGCACGGGAGGAACGCGATGCGCACACCCCACCTCAGGAGCAGCGGCGCCGGCAGACGGAGACTCCTCTCCGCTCTCGCCGTCGTCACGGCGGCCCTCTTCGCCGCACCCGTGGCCACGGCCACGGCGGCTCCGTCCACCACCACCCCCGCCACGTCGGCCGCGCCCGAGGCCCGCACGGCGAGCACCGCAGGCACCACCACCGCCGCCGACCCGTCCGTCCTCGCCGCCAAGCGGCTGAACATCACCATGCAGTCGCAGCAGAAGACCAACTGGTGCTGGGCCGCCGGCGGCAACACCATCGCGACCTATCTGGGCCGCAACTACAGCCAGAACCAGTTCTGCAACGCCGCCTTCGGGCGCAGCCAGAACACCGAGTGCCCCAACAACCAGGCCACCCTCGGCAATGTGCAGAGCGGCCTGCGCTGGGCGGGCATCAACCCCGGCTCGTACGTCACCGGGTGGCTGCGCTACCCGACCGTGAAGGCCGAGATCGACGCGGGCCGCCCGGTCGAGACCCGCATCCAGTGGTCCAACGGCGGCGGGCACATGCACGTCCTCTACGGCTACGACGACGCCAGCAGCTGGGTCTACTGGGGCGATCCCTGGCCCTCCAACGACCGCTACAACTGGGCCTCGCACGACTGGTACATCGACAACAACACCTTCTCCTGGACCCACTCGCTCTACCGGATAGGGGCGTGAGAGCGATGACCCGTCACCTTCCCCGCCACCTGGGCAGGGCCGCGCTCGCGGGTACGGCGGCCACCCTGCTCCTCGGCCTCGTGGCCCCGGCCGCCTCCGCCGACTCCGGCCCCACGGCGCCCTCCGCCGCCTCCCGCGCCGCCGCGCACCGGGCGGCGGAGGCACCGAAGACCCTCGACACGCTCTCCCGCTTCTTCGCGCGGGAGGGCGCGGTCACCAAGGCCGCGGCCGACCCGCGGGTCGAGGGCAAGGCGGTGCCCGTCTACTACCTCTCGGCGGACTTCGTCGCGGGCAAGAAGGGTGCGCCCGTCGCCCGCCTGCAGTTCCTCGCCAGCAAGGCGGTCTCGTCCGACGGCCAGGAGGCCTCCCTCTGGACCGTCGAGCAGGGCCACTCCTGGCGGGTCGTGAACATCGCCACCGGGGACGACGAGACCCACTACGCGCGCGTGGGCGCGCAGAAGGCCCCCGGAGGCACCGTCTTCCACGAGCCGCAGATCAACGCCTGGTATGTCCAGGACGAGGCCCACGCGCGCGTGCTGCCGCTCGACAAGGACGCGGTGCGCGCGGTCGGGGCCGAAGGGACTTCCGTCGCCGCCTACCGCAAGCGCGTACAGAAGGCGTACGGCGACAAGCTGCCGGGCTCGGCGTACGAGAAGTCGGGCAAGGCCGGCGGCTACGAGGACGCGAGCCCCCGGGCGGGGCAGCCGTCCGACCAGGGTCCGGTCACGGTCGCCTCGTCGCTGGCAGGCGCGGGCGCCCTGGTCGCCCTCGGCCTCTCCGGGACGGCGCTCCTGCGGCGCCGCGCCCACCGGCGGGAGGGCTGACCCGGCGGAGGGGCGGCCGGAACGGCGGCCGTCCCTCCGCACCCCGCCCGCACCGCCGCCCACCGGTCGCGCCGCCCGCCCGTCAGCTCAGTGCGCTGCCCGCCCGCCACTGCTTCCAGCCGACGTTCCAGTCGCCGTAGCCGTTGCCCGCGTCCACGGTCTCCTTGGAGCCGACGACCCGCACGATGTCACCGGGGATCACCTCCGCGTAGAAGCGCCGCGCGCTCCCGTCGGTGGCCAGGCCTATGCAGCCGTGCGTGACGTTGCGCTCGCCCGCGGTGGCGTTCGCGTTCGGGTTCTCGTGCAGGTAGGTGCCCGAAGCCGTGAGGTGCACCGCGAAGTTGTAGTAGTCCTTGTACGCCTTCCCGTAGCCCACCGTCCGAGAGTCCATGAGCACCCGGGACTGCTTGTCGAGGACGACCATCGTGCCGTTCCAGGTGTCCATGCCCGGGGCGCCCGCGGTGACCTTCACCTCGCGGGTCCTGCCGTCCTTCACCACCGTCATGGTGTGGGTGCGCACGTCCACGGTGGCGACGAGCGAACGGCCCACCTGGAACGTCCGGGTGGTCCCGGCGCCCGCCCGGACGGTGACCTTCGTGCCGGGCTTCCACGGCTCGCTGGGCCGGTAGTCGACGCGCTGCCCGTCGTGCAGGTTGCGGTCCTTGACCCAACTCCACGATCCCGTCACGCCGGGATCCGCCTCCACCTTCAGGCGCCGCTCGACGGCCGCCCGTTCCGCGGCAGGCACCGGGCGGTCGAAGGTCAGCGACACCGGCATGCCGACACCGACGGTCTGTCCGTCCTGGACGTTGATACGCACCCCCTTGAGGGCCGCGGGATCCGGGACGGTCCTCTCCGCGGGCTTCTGCCGCGCGGACGACGCACGGTCCGCCCCGGTCGGCCCCGGTCCCGGTACGGACGCCTTCCCGTCGTCCGCCCCGCCCTCTGCCGAGCAGCCCGCGAGTGCGAGCGAACAGAGCGCCGCCGCACCCCACACGCGCGTGGCGCGCCTCATCGTCTTCCCTGTGGTCATGAGTCCCCCCTGAGCTGTGTTTCGATGTACGGCACCTGTACGCACGGGCGAGGCGGCGGGTTGCACACGAGGTGCGGAATTTTCAGATCGGGTGATCCGGCGGGGGCGCGGGGGCATGACGGAGGACGAGTTCGACGCGTTCTACGCCGCCGCCTTTCCGCGTCTGGTGGGCCAGTTGTACGCGCTGACCGGCGATCACGGCGAGGCGCAGGACGTCGTCCAGGAGGCGTTCGTCCGCGCTTGGGACCGCCGCGGGACCTTCCTCGCGGACGAGGCCCCCGAGGCATGGATCCGTACCGTCGCCATGCGCCTGGCGGTAAGCCGCTGGCGCCGTGCGAGGCGCTGGCTCGACCTCGTGCGCAGAAACCCGCCGACCGACCGCGTCCCCGGCCCGGGGCCCGAGCACACCGCCCTGGTCCAGGCGCTGCGCACCCTCCCGGAGGCGCAGCGCACGGCCGTCGTGCTGCACCATCTGTGCGACCTGAGTGTGGAGCAGGTAGCCTCCGAGACCGGCTCGCCCGTCGGGACCGTCAAGGCCCGCCTGTCGCGCGGCCGTGCGGCGCTCGCCGCACAGCTGTCCGCCGAGCGGCCCGGCGAAGGCGCGGGCCCGCGGGCCGACGGCGACGAGCCGAGCGCGAAGGGGAGTGGCCGTGTCCGATGACCTGACGTCCGCGCTGCACGACCTCGCGGCCGACCACCGCACGCCCCCTCCCGTACCGGGCGCGGAGATCCGCCGCCGCGCCGCCGCGCGCGGCCGCCGACGCCGTACCGCCGTCGCGGGCGCGGCCCTCGCCACGGCGGCGGTCGCCGTCACCGTCGTGGCCGGGCTCCTCACCGGCTCCGGCGACGACGGCCCGCACCGGACCCCGGCCCCGCCCGCCACCCGGGGCGCCCGCGGGCCCGCCGCCGTGGTCGACCTCTCCCGGCACCGGATGACGCTCGGCGGCCGGGAACTGCCCGTCTCGGCGGGCACCGCGCGACACCCCACGCCGACCGGCCGGATGACGGTCGTCGCCACCTACCCCGAGCTGCGGATGAAGGCCCAGAACGTGGGCCTCGAAAAGTACGACCTGACACTGCCGTGGGTCGTCGAGCTGCGCACCCCGGACGGCGCCACCAACTACGTCGTCGCTCTGACCTACAACGAGAAGGCACCGGGCCAGCTGGACGTCACCAAGGGCTGGATCGGCCTGCGCACCGAAGACGCCCGTACCGTCCACGACCGGCTGGCACCGGGCGACGTGATCACCGTCCGCACCGGCGGAACCGGACACTGACCCGCACTGTCAGCACCCGCCAGTAGGCTGTCCGACATGGCCGACCCTTCCAGCTACCGCCCCAAGCCGGGACAGATCCCCGACGCCCCGGGGGTCTACAAATTCCGCGACGAGCACCGCCGGGTGATCTACGTCGGGAAGGCCAAGAGCCTGCGCCAGCGCCTGGCCAACTACTTCCAGGACCTGGCCGGCCTGCACCCGCGCACCCGCTCCATGGTGACGACGGCCGCTTCCGTGGAGTGGACGGTGGTCTCCAACGAGGTCGAGGCGCTCCAGCTGGAGTACACCTGGATCAAGGAGTTCGACCCCCGGTTCAACGTCAAGTACCGCGACGACAAGAGCTATCCGTACCTCGCGGTCACGATGAACGAGCAGTTCCCGCGCGTGCAGGTGATGCGCGGCGCCAAGAAGAAGGGCGTCCGCTACTTCGGCCCGTACGGCCACGCCTGGGCGATCCGCGACACCGTGGACCTTCTGCTGCGCGCCTTCCCCGTACGCACCTGTTCCGCGGGCGTGTTCAAGAACGCCGCCCGCACCGGCCGCCCCTGCCTCCTCGGCTACATCGGCAAGTGCTCGGCGCCCTGTGTGGAGCGCGTCACCGCCGACGTCCACCGCGAACTCGCCGAGGACTTCTGCGACTTCATGGCCGGCCGCACCGGTACGTACATCCGCCGCCTTGAGCGGCAGATGGCGACAGCCGCCGAGGAGATGGAGTACGAGCGGGCGGCGCGCCTGCGCGACGACATCGAGGCCCTGAAGAAGGCGATGGCCAAGAGCGCCGTCGTCCTCGCCGACGCCACCGACGCCGACCTCATCGCCCTCGCCGAGGACGAGCTCGAAGCCGCCGTCCAGATCTTCCACGTCCGGGGCGGACGCGTGCGCGGACAGCGCGGCTGGGTCACCGACAAGGTCGAGGCGGTCACCAGCGGCGACCTCGTCGAGCACGCCCTCCAGCAGCTGTACGGCGAGGAGAGCGGCGACGCCGTGCCCAAGGAGGTGCTCGTCCCCGCGCTGCCCGACCCCATAGGACCGGTCCAGGAGTGGCTGACCGAGCGCCGCGGCGGATCCGTCTCGCTGCGCATCCCGCAGCGCGGCGACAAGAAGGCCCTCATGGAGACCGTCGCGCGCAACGCGCAGCAGTCCCTCGTCCTGCACAAGACCAAGCGCGCCTCCGACCTCACCACCCGCTCCCGCGCCCTTGAGGAGATCGCCGCCGCCCTGGAGCTGGACAGCGCCCCCCTGCGCGTCGAGTGCTACGACGTCTCGCACCTCCAGGGCGACGACGTGGTGGCCTCGATGGTCGTCTTCGAGGACGGCCTCGCCAGGAAGAGCGAGTACCGTCGCTTCCAGATCAAGGGCTTCGAGGGCCAGGACGACGTCCGCTCCATGCACGAGGTGATCACGCGCCGCTTCAGGCGCTATCTCGCGGAGAAGGAGCGGACGGGGGAGTGGGTGGACGAGGAGACGGGTGAGGTTTCCGAACTCGGCCCGACAGAGGAGGACGGGCGGCCCAAGCGGTTCGCGTACCCGCCGCAGCTCGTCGTCGTGGACGGCGGCCAGCCGCAGGTCGCGGCCGCCAAGCGGGCGTTGGACGAGCTCGGCATCGACGACATCGCGGTCTGCGGCCTGGCCAAGCGCCTGGAGGAGGTCTGGGTCCCCGGCGAGGACGACCCGGTGATCCTGCCGCGCACCAGCGAGGGCCTCTACCTCCTCCAGCGGGTACGTGACGAAGCCCACCGCTTCGCCATCACCTACCAGCGCAACAAGCGGTCCAAGCGCTTCAGGGCGGGCCCGCTGGACGCCGTGCCGGGCCTCGGCGACGCGCGCAAGCAGACGCTGATCAAGCACTTCGGTTCGGTGAAGAAGCTGCGATCCGCGACAATCGACCAGATCTGCGAGGTCCCGGGCGTGGGCCGCAAGACGGCCGAGGCCGTCGCCGTGGCCCTCGCCCAGGCGGCACCCGCCGCGCCCACCGTGAACACGGCGACCGGAGAGATCATGGAAGAGGAGGAGCCCGTGTCCGCGGGCACCTCGGAGGAACGACGGGGGCAGGAGACATGAGCGAGCACGACGAAGGTGAACAGCAAGTGAGTGCGGGCACGCCCATCGAGACGCCGGGCGCCACGGACGCCGCCATCCCCGAGCTGGTGATCATCTCCGGGATGTCGGGCGCGGGACGCAGCACGGCCGCCAAGTGCCTGGAGGACCTCGGCTGGTTCGTGGTCGACAACCTGCCGCCCGCGCTGATCCCCACCATGGTGGAGCTCGGCGCCCGCTCGCAGGGGAACGTCGCCCGGATCGCGGTCGTCGTCGACGTCCGCGGCCGGCGCTTCTTCGACAACCTCCGCGAGTCCCTCGCCGAGCTGGAGTCGAAGAACGTCACCCGGCGCATCGTCTTCCTGGAGTCCTCCGACGAGGCCCTGGTCCGCCGCTTCGAGTCGGTCCGCCGCCCGCACCCCCTCCAGGGCGACGGCCGCATCGTCGACGGCATCGCGGCCGAGCGCGACCTGCTGCGCGAGCTGCGCGGCGACGCCGACCTGGTCATCGACACCTCCAGCCTCAACGTCCACGAGCTGCGCGCCAAGATGGACGCCTCGTTCGCGGGCGAGGAGGAGCCCGAGCTGCGGGCCACCGTCATGTCGTTCGGCTTCAAGTACGGCCTGCCGGTCGACGCCGACCTGGTCGTGGACATGCGCTTCCTGCCGAACCCCCACTGGGTCCCCGAGCTGCGCCAGTACACCGGCCAGAACGAGGAGGTCGCGGCGTACGTGCTCAGCCAGCCCGGCGCCAAGGAGTTCCTCGACCGGTACGCCGAGCTGCTCCAGCTCATCGCCGCGGGCTACCGCCGCGAGGGCAAGCGGTACGTGACGATCGCCGTCGGCTGCACGGGCGGCAAGCACCGCTCCGTCGCCATGTCGGAGAAGCTCGCGGCGCGCCTGGCGGCCGAGGGCGTGGAGACCGTCATCGTCCACCGGGACATGGGGCGCGAGTGAAGCCGACCCGCCGGACCGTCCGCCTGAGCCGACTGGGCCGCAAGCGGGGCACCCAGCCGAAGGTGGTCGCGCTCGGCGGGGGCATGGGCCTCTCCGCCTCGCTGGCCGCGCTGCGCCGCATCACCGGGGCCGGAGACCTCACCGCCGTCGTCACGGTCGCCGACGACGGCGGCTCGAGCGGCCGCCTTCGCGACGAGCTCGGGGTGTTGCCCCCCGGTGACCTGCGCAAGGCGCTCGCCGCGCTCTGCGGCGACGACGACTGGGGCCAGACCTGGTCCCGCGTCATCCAGCACCGCTTCCAGTCCAAGGGCGACCTGCACGAGCACGCGGTCGGCAATCTGCTGATCGTCGCCCTGTGGGAGCAGCTCGGCGACCACGTCCAGGCCCTGGACCTGGTCGGCAGGCTGCTCGGCGCGCAAGGCCGGGTCCTTCCCATGTCGGCCGTGCCGCTGGAGCTCCAGGCCCTGGTCAGGGGCCACGACCCGGAGCGCCCCGACGACGTGGACACGGTCCGCGGCCAGGCCACGGTGGCCCTCACCCCCGGCGAGGTGCAGTCCGTGCACGTCGTGCCGCACGACCCGCCGGCCGTCCCCGAGGCGGTCGCCGCCGTGCTCGACGCGGACTGGGTGGTGCTCGGTCCGGGCTCCTGGTTCTCCTCGGTGATCCCGCATCTGCTCGTCCCCGAACTGCTCGACGCGCTGACCGGGACGAAGGCCCGCAAGATCCTCTCGCTCAACCTCGCGCCGCAACCGGGAGAAACCGAAGGCTTCTCTCCGCAGCGTCATTTGGAGGTTTTGGCCCGACACGCCCCTAAACTCGCCCTGGACGTGGTGCTGGCCGACGAGGCCGCCGTGCCCGACCGTGAGTCACTCACCGATGCCGCCAAGCGGTTCGGCGCCACGGTCGAGCTGGCCCCTGTGGCCCGGCCCGACGGGACTCCGCGGCACGACCCGGAGCTCCTGGCAGCCGCGTACGACCGTATTTTTCGGATGCATGGAAGGATCGGCCCATGGCGATGACGGCAGCGGTGAAGGACGAGATCTCCCGGCTCCCCGTCACCCGGACCTGCTGCAGAAAAGCAGAGGTCTCGGCGATCCTGCGGTTCGCGGGCGGCCTTCACCTGGTGAGCGGCCGCATCGTGATCGAGGCGGAGCTGGACACAGCGATGGCGGCGCGCCGCCTGAAGCGGGACATCCTGGAGATCTTCGGGCACAGCTCGGAGCTGATCGTGATGGCCCCCGGCGGCCTGCGGCGCGGTTCGCGTTACGTCGTACGGGTGGTCGCGGGCGGCGATCAGCTGGCCCGCCAGACGGGCCTCGTGGACGGCCGCGGCCGCCCCATCCGCGGCCTGCCGCCGCAGGTGGTCTCGGGGGCCACCTGCGACGCGGAGGCGGCCTGGCGCGGGGCGTTCCTCGCGCACGGCTCGCTCACCGAGCCCGGCCGCTCCTCCTCCCTCGAGGTGACCTGCCCGGGTCCGGAGGCCGCGCTCGCACTGGTCGGCGCCGCCCGTCGGCTGCAGATCGCCAGCAAGGCGCGCGAGGTGCGCGGCGTGGACCGGGTCGTCGTGCGCGACGGTGACGCGATCGGCGCCCTGCTCACCCGGCTCGGCGCGCACGAGTCGGTGCTCGCCTGGGAGGAGCGGCGGATGCGCCGCGAGGTGCGCGCGACCGCCAACCGCCTGGCCAACTTCGACGACGCGAACCTGCGCCGCTCGGCCCGTGCGGCGGTCGCCGCGGGCGCCCGGGTGCAGCGCGCCCTGGAGATCCTCGCCGACGAGGTGCCGGAGCACCTCGCCGCCGCGGGACGCCTGCGCATGGAGCACAAGCAGGCCTCCCTGGAGGAGCTGGGCGCGCTCGCCGACCCGCCGCTGACGAAGGATGCCGTCGCGGGCCGCATCCGCCGCCTCCTCGCCATGGCCGACAAGCGGGCGCAGGACCTCGGCATCCCGGGTACGGAGTCCAATCTGACCGAGGAGCTCGCGGACAACATGGCGGTCTGACGCCGGGTCTCGCTGGCCTCATACACCCCGCAAGCCGCTGGTGTCCCACCGGGCACCGGCGGCTTTCGCATGTCCACGGCGCCCGCCTTCACCCGTTGTATTGACATGATCATGCACGGTCACGAGCCTGGCATCCCGCACATTCGTGCCGGACAACCGCAAGGGGGGCTCATGAGACGAAGAGCGAGCGCGAGATCGGTTCTCGCGGCCGGCGTCTTACTCATCGGCGGTCTCGCCGCCGCACCGCACGCCCAGGCGAGCGGGCCGGGCGGCGAGCCGACGGCCGACGACCCGTCGGCCGTCCAGGTCTACCGTGCAGAGATCACCAAGAAGCAGATACCCATCCTGGTCGAAGCGGGCCAGGACGCCCAGGAACTCGCCGGGCAGACGCCCGAGCACGGCACCGGGCGCGTCGAGCTGTACCTGACCAAGGGCCAGGCCAAGGCGATCGAGCGCCAGGGCGTCGAACTCGGCGAGCACAAGCTCTCGGCGGCTGCGCGGCAGCGGACCGAGGCCGCGGGGGACGGCGTCTACCGGCCGTACGGCGGGCGGGGCGGTCTCAAGGAGGAGATCGTCAGGACCGGGCAGGAGCACCCCGGCCTCACCAAGGTCGTCTCCATCGGCAAGACCCTGAAGGGTCAGGACATCCTCGCCCTGAAGGTCTCCAAGGACGCAAGGAAGTCCAGGGACGGCGCCAAGCCGTCCACGCTCTACATGTCCAACCAGCACGCGCGCGAGTGGATCACCCCCGAGATGACCCGCCGCCTGATGCACCACTACCTGGACAACTACGGCAAGGACAAGCGCGTCACCAGGCTCGTGAACTCCACCGAGCTGTGGTTCGTGCTCTCCGCCAACCCCGACGGCTACGATTTCACCCACGCCGCCGACGGCGACCGCCAGTGGCGCAAGAACCTCCGCGACGTCGACGGCGACGGAAAGATCGCGCCCGGCGACGGCGTCGACCTCAACCGCAACTTCGCCTACAAGTGGGGTTACGACAACGAGGGCTCGTCCCCCGCCTCCTCCTCCGAGACCTACCGCGGCACGGGCCCGATGTCCGAGCCCGAGACCACCGCCATCGACCGCTTCGAGAAGCGCATCGGCTTCACGTACGGCGTCAACTACCACTCGGCGGCCGAACTGCTCCTCTACGGAGTGGGCTGGCAGGTCGCCACGCCGACCCCCGACGACGTGCTCTACAGGGCGCTGAACGGCACCCCGGAGAAGCCCGCCGTCCCCGGCTACCACCCGCAGGTGTCCTCCGAGCTCTACACCACCAACGGCGAAGCCGACGGCCACGCGGGCAACGTCAACGGCATCTCGATGTTCACCCCGGAGATGTCCACCTGCCAGACCGCGTCGAACATCGACCCGAACGACGCCTGGAAGCCCGAGGACTGCGCCTCCATCTTCACCTTCCCCGACGACGAGAAGCTGATCCAGCAGGAGTTCGCGAAGAACGTCCCCTTCGCGCTCGCCGTCGCCGAGACCGCGCTCCACCCCGACCAGCCCGTCTCCGTCACCGGCATCAAGGCCCCTGACTTCACGCCCGACGCCTTCACCACCTCCTACGCGCGCGGAGGCGACCAGGAGGTCGCCGTCACCGCCCGCAAGTCGGTCCGAAGCAAGGAGCTCGACTACCGGATCGGCGGCGGCCGTACGCACCACGAGAAGCTCAAGCCCTGGAAGGGCGGCGAGACCTACGGCGGCAAGGACAACCTCCACTTCGACCAGTACCGCGCGAAGATCGAGGGCGCCCGCGTGGGCGACAAGGTCGAGGTGTGGTTCTCCGGCCGTACGGAGAAGGGCCGCACGCAGAGCGAACACTTCACGTACACCGTCACCGAACGCCCGAAGGCGAACACGCTCGTCGTCGCCGAGGAGGGCGCGACGGCCACCCAGACACAGAAGTACGTCGACGCCATCAAGGCCAACGGCCGCTCCGCCGCCGTCTGGGACGTCGCGAAACAGGGCGTGCCGCACCCGCTCGGCGTCCTCTCGCACTTCTCCGCGGTCGTCCACTACACCGGCGACCCCGTCCCCGGCGCGCCCACCCAACTCGCCCTGCGCGACTACCTCAACGAGGGCGGCAAGCTCATCGAGTCCGGCGAGCGGACCGGCGGCAACGTCGACCTGGGCGAGGCGCTCACGGACGACTTCGCGCAGTACTACCTCGGCGCCTACCAGCGCCTGTCCGCGCCCGGCGCCACCGGTTTCGAGGGCGCAGGCGCACTCGCGGGGGTGAAGACCCCGCTCGCCGCCGCCGGCACCAACCCGCTCGACAAGGCGGGCCGCTTCACCGTCACATCCGACAACTTGCCCGCCGAGCAGTTCCCGCAGTTCACCAGCGCGGCGGCGGGCTCCTACCCCGGCCTCGCCAACCCGTACGCGCCCTTCGAGGGCCGGGGCATGGCCTCGGCCACCCACGCCGACCAGGACTACAAGCGGCTCACCCACACCATCGACCTGACCGGGGTCACCGCCGCCGACGCGCCGGAACTGCGCATCGCCCTCAACTGGAACCTGGAGGCCGGATACGACCACGGCCTCCTGGAGGCGCACACCACCGGCGCCGACGACTGGACCACGCTGCCCGACAAGAACGGCAACTCGTCCGCCGCCGTCCCCGCCGAGTGCGCGGCCGGCTTCTTCGTCAACGGCCACCCGTTCCTGCGCCACTACCTGACGGTCGGCGCCAACAGCTGCACGGCGTCCGGCACCACCGGAGCATGGAACAGCTTCACCGGCTCCTCCGGCGGCTGGAAGCCCGTCGCCTTCGACCTGAGCGCCTACGCGGGCAAGAAGGTCGAGGTCTCGCTCAGCTCCGTCACCGACCCCTCCACCGGAGGCCGCGGCCTCTTCGCGGACAACGCCCAGCTGGTCGTCGGCGGCAGCGTCGTCCAGAGCGAGGGCTTCGAGACGTCGCTCGGCTCCTGGGCCGTCGCGCCGGCCCCGCCGGGCAGCCCCAATATCACAGGTGACTGGGCGCGTACCGGGGAGCTCTACCGGTCCCACGCGGCCGTCACAGCGCGTGACAGCGTTCTGCTCGGCTTCGGCTTCGAGCACGTACCCGGAAACGCCGAAAGGGCCGCTCTTATGGGCGCCTCCCTGGCACATCTGCGCAGCTGACGCTCCGTAATCGGGACCAAGGACCCAGTGGCCCGTACCCCTACTGAGGGGTACGGGCCTCTGTGTCGCCCGGAGCCCCTCTCGATGTCACCTCAGAGGCTTCGGAGAGGTAGGGTCGGAGGCGGTCGGGGACATCCCATACAACTCGCCGGCGTCTAAAACCGGCGTACCAACGAGGAGATCGGTTTCGTGACGATCCGCGTAGGCATCAACGGCTTTGGCCGCATCGGTCGCAACTATTTCCGCGCGCTCCTTGAGCAGGGCGCGGACATCGAGATCGTGGCTGTCAACGACCTGGGTGACACCGCGACCACCGCACACCTTCTGAAGTACGACACCATCCTGGGCCGCCTCAAGGCCGACGTGTCGCACACCGAGGACACCATCACCGTCGACGGCCGCACCATCAAGGTGCTGTCCGAGCGCAACCCCGCCGACATCCCGTGGGGCGAGCTCGGCGTCGACATCGTGATCGAGTCCACGGGCATCTTCACGAAGAAGGCCGACGCCGAGAAGCACATCACCGGCGGCGCCAAGAAGGTCCTCATCTCGGCTCCGGCCAAGGACGAGGACATCACCATCGTGATGGGCGTCAACCAGGACAAGTACGACGCGGCCAATCACCACGTCATCTCCAACGCCTCCTGCACCACCAACTGTGTGGCGCCGATGGCGAAGGTTCTCGACGAGAACTTCGGCATCGTCAAGGGCCTGATGACCACGGTCCACGCGTACACCAACGACCAGCGCATCCTGGACTTCCCGCACAAGGACCTGCGCCGCGCCCGCGCCGCCGCCGAGAACATCATCCCGACCACGACGGGTGCCGCCAAGGCCACCGCCCTGGTCCTGCCCCAGCTCAAGGGCAAGCTCGACGGCATCGCGATGCGCGTCCCGGTCCCGACCGGCTCGGCCACCGACCTGGTCGTCGAGGTCTCCCGCGAGGTCACCAAGGACGAGGTCAACGCCGCCTTCAAGAAGGCCGCCGACGACGGCGACCTGAAGGGCTACCTCTTCTACACCGAGGACCCGATCGTGTCCTCGGACATCGTGAGCGACCCGGCCTCCTGCACCTTCGACTCGTCCATGACGATGGTCCAGGACGGCAAGTCGGTGAAGATCCTCGGCTGGTACGACAACGAGTGGGGCTACTCCAACCGTCTCGTCGACCTCACCGTCTTCGTCGGCGGTCAGCTCTAACCACCAGAGCAGGCACCTAGATGTGAGCACAGGGTCCGGACCGCGCAACGCCGCGCGCTCCGGGCCCTGTTGTGCGTCAGCCCACCCAAGGAGTCCAGTCCATGAAGACGATCGACGAACTTCTCGCCGAAGGAGTCGACGGCAAGCGGGTCTTCGTCCGCGCCGACCTCAACGTGCCGCTCGCCGAGGGCACCATCACCGACGACGGCCGCATCCGTGCCGTCCTGCCGACCGTCAAGGCCCTCGCCGACGCGGGCGCCAAGGTGGTCGTGGCCTCGCACCTGGGCCGCCCGAAGGGCGCCCCGGACCCGGCCTTCTCCCTGCGGCCCGCCGCCGAGCGGCTCGGTGAACTCCTCGGCGCGCCCGTCGCGTTCGCGCAGGACACCGTCGGCCCGGCCGCGCGCGACGCGGTGGACGCCCTGCGGCCCGGCCAGGTCGCCGTCGTCGAGAACCTCCGCTTCAACGCGGGCGAGACGTCCAAGGACGACGCCGAGCGCGCCGAGTTCGCCGATCAGCTGGCCGCCCTTGCCGATGTCTACGTGGGCGACGGCTTCGGCGCCGTGCACCGCAAGCACGCCTCCGTCTTCGACCTCCCGGCGAAGCTGCCGCACTACGCCGGCTACCTCATCGCCACCGAGGTCGGCGTCCTGAAGAAGCTCACCGACGACGTCAAGCGCCCCTACGCCGTGGTCCTCGGCGGCGCCAAGGTCTCCGACAAGCTCGGCGTGATCGACCACCTCCTGGAGAAGGCCGACCGCATCCTCGTCGGCGGCGGCATGGCCTACACCTTCCTCAAGGCCCAGGGCCACGAGGTCGGCATCTCCCTCCTCCAGGAGGACCAGATCCCGGCGGTCCAGGAGTACCTGCGGCGCGCCGAGGCGAAGGGCGTCGAGTTCGTGCTGCCCGTGGACGTCCTGGTCTCGCCCGACTTCCCGGACCTGAAGACCAAGGCCCCGGCCAACCCCACCACCGTCGCCGCGGACGCCATCCCGGCCGACCAGGAGGGTCTCGACATCGGGCCCGAGACCCGTAAGCTCTACGCCTCGAAGCTCGCCGACGCGGCCACCGTCTTCTGGAACGGCCCGATGGGCGTCTTCGAGCACCCCGACTACGCCGAGGGCACCAAGGCGGTCGCCCAGGCGCTCCTCGACTCCCCGGCCTTCACGGTCGTCGGCGGTGGCGACTCCGCCGCGGCCGTCCGCCAGCTGGGCTTCGACGAGAACGCATTCGGCCACATCTCGACCGGCGGCGGCGCCTCCCTCGAATACCTCGAGGGCAAGACGCTCCCCGGTCTCGCGGCACTGGAGAACTGAGACCTGATGACTACGCGCACCCCGCTGATGGCGGGCAACTGGAAGATGAACCTCAACCACCTCGAGGCCATCGCCCACGTCCAGAAGCTCGCCTTCGCCCTGGCCGACAAGGACTACGACGCCTGCGAGGTCGCCGTCCTGCCGCCCTTCACCGACCTGCGCTCCGTGCAGACCCTCGTCGACGGCGACAAGCTCAAGATCAAGTACGGCGCCCAGGACATCTCGGCGCAGGACTCCGGTGCCTACACCGGCGAGATCTCGGGCCCGATGCTGGCCAAGCTGAAGTGCACCTACGTCGCCGTGGGCCACTCCGAGCGCCGCCAGTACCACAACGAGACCGACGAGATCTGCAACGCCAAGGTGAAGGCCGCCTACAAGCACGGCCTGACCCCGATCCTCTGCATCGGCGAGGGCCTGGACATCCGCAAGGCGGGCCAGCAGGTCCAGTACACGCTGACCCAGCTCGACGGCGGCCTCAAGGACATCCCGGCCGAGCAGGCCGAGACCATCGTCATCGCGTACGAGCCGGTCTGGGCGATCGGCACCGGCGAGGTCGCGACCCCCGAGGACGCGCAGGAGGTCTGCGGCGCGATCCGCCGCCGCCTCGCCGAGCTGTACTCGACGGAGCTCGCCGAGAAGGTCCGCATCCAGTACGGCGGCTCCGTCAAGGCGAAGAACGTCGCCGACATCATGGCGCAGCCCGACGTCGACGGCGCCCTGGTGGGCGGCGCGGCGCTGGACCCGGACGAGTTCGTCAAGATCGTCCGGTTCCGCGACCAGTGAGTATGCGGTAGCGGCGATACGTCGTACCCTTGCGGGGGTCGGAGGCGATGGAAGCTGGCTGGAAAGCTCGCTCGTGATCGCCCCGGCCCCCGCCGTCGATTCAGATCCGAGGAAGTTGGTCCAGCCGTGGTTATGGGGTTCTCGATCGCCCTCATCGTCTTCAGCCTGCTGATGATGCTGCTGGTGCTGATGCACAAGGGCAAGGGCGGCGGTCTCTCCGACATGTTCGGCGGTGGCATGCAGTCGTCCGTCGGCGGTTCCTCCGTCGCGGAGCGCAACCTCGACCGCATCACGGTCGTGGTCGGTCTGCTGTGGTTCGCGTGCATTGTCGCGCTGGGTCTGCTGATGAAGGCGAACAACTAGCGTCAGCCACTGGTCGCTTGTCCGGTGCACGCCCGCGTGCGCGGCTTATCATGGGGCTTGCGTCCGGGGGTGGGGTGTAACTCCCGACACTGGACGCGCGTTGGGCCTTACGTAAACTGAGGCGCCCGCAGCAGCACCATCACGCAGGGAGTTACGACCGTGGCAAGTGGCAACGCGATCCGAGGAAGTCGGGTCGGGGCGGGGCCGATGGGCGAGGCCGAGCGCGGTGAGTCCGCGCCGCGACTGCGCATCTCCTTCTGGTGCTCCAACGGGCACGAGACGCAGCCGAGCTTCGCCAGCGACGCGCAGGTCCCCGATACGTGGGACTGTCCCCGCTGCGGCTTTCCGGCAGGTCAGGACCGGGACAACCCGCCGGACCCGCCGCGCACCGAACCGTACAAGACGCACCTGGCGTACGTACGGGAGCGGCGCAGCGACGAGGACGGCGAGGCGATCCTCGCGGAAGCGCTCGCCAAACTGCGGGGCGAGATCTAGGACTTGGGAACCGGCCGGGCACCGAGAGGTGTCCGGCCGGTTTTCTACATCACGATACGCGCGCGGACAGGCAGTTTCAGACATCTCATACCGCTCATCGATCGTTTAGGTTGGTGAGTGCAGCGGGGCAATACACGTACGCGGGTACGAGAGAAGGCTGAAGTCCGAGATGAATGCAGAAAGCCGCGCCAGGCTCAATCAGACGCCCGAGTGGACGGCACTCACCAAGCACCGCGAACAGCTCGGGGAGGTGCGGCTGCGCGATCTGTTCGCCGCCGATCCGGCACGCGGCACGTCATACACCCTCCAGGTCGGCGACCTGCACATCGACTACTCCAAGCACCTCGTCACCGAGGAGACGCTGCGGCTGCTGCGCGAGCTCGCCGCCGCGACGGACGTCTTCGGGCTGCGGGACGCCATGTTCCGCGGCGAGAAGATCAACACGACGGAGGACCGCGCGGTCCTGCACACGGCGCTGCGCGCCCCGCGGGACGCCGTCGTCGAGGTCGACGGCGAGCACGCCGGGAACGTGGTGCCCGCGGTGCACGCCGTCCTCGACAAGATGAGCGCCTTCTCCGAGAAGGTCCGCTCCGGGCAGTGGACCGGGCACACCGGCAAGCGCATCAAGAACGTCGTCAACATCGGCATCGGCGGCTCCGACCTCGGCCCGGCGATGGCGTACGAGGTGCTGCGCTCCTTCACCGACCGCGAACTCACCGTCCGCTTCGTGTCGAACGTGGACGGCGCGGACCTGCACGAGGCCGTGCGGGACCTGGACGCCGCCGAGACGCTGTTCATCGTCGCCTCGAAGACCTTCACCACCATCGAGACGATCACGAACGCCACCTCGGCGCGCGACTGGCTGCTCACCGAGCTGAACGCGGGTCAGGACGCCGTCGCCAAGCACTTCGTGGCGCTGTCGACCAACGCCGGGAAGGTGGCGGAGTTCGGCATCGACACGGACAACATGTTCGAGTTCTGGGACTGGGTCGGCGGCCGCTACTCCTACGACTCGGCGATCGGCCTCTCCCTGATGATCGCCATCGGCCCCGACCGCTTCCGCGAGATGCTCGACGGCTTCCACCTCGTCGACGAGCACTTCCGCACCGCGCCCGCCGAGTCCAACGTGCCGCTCCTGATGGGCCTGTTGGGCATCTGGTACGGCAACTTCCACGACGCGCAGTCGCACGCCGTCCTGCCGTACTCGCACTACCTCTCCAAGTTCACCGCGTACCTCCAGCAGCTGGACATGGAGTCCAACGGCAAGTACGTCGACAGGAACGGCGAGGAGGTCGACTGGCAGACGGGTCCGGTCGTCTGGGGCACGCCGGGCACCAACGGCCAGCACGCCTACTACCAGCTCATCCACCAGGGCACCAAGCTGATCCCGGCGGACTTCATCGGCTTCGCCCGGCCGGTCGCCGACCTGCTGCCCGGCCTGGTGCCCCAGCACGACCTGCTGATGGCCAACTTCTTCGCGCAGACACAGGCGCTGGCGTTCGGCAAGACGCCCGACGAGGTGCGCGCCGAGGGCGTGCCCGAGGAGCTCGTGCCGCACAAGACGTTCAAGGGCAACCACCCGACGACGACGATCCTCGCCAAGGAGCTGACCCCCTCCGTCCTCGGGCAGCTCGTCGCACTCTACGAGCACAAGGTCTTCGTCCAGGGCGCCGTCTGGAACATCGACTCCTTCGACCAGTGGGGCGTCGAGCTCGGCAAGGTCCTCGCCAAGCGCGTCGAGCCCGCCCTGACCGAGGGCGCCGAGGTGCCGGACCTGGACGGGTCGACCACGGCCCTGGTCGCCAAGTACCGGGACCTGCGCGGGCGTTAATCGGATGCGGGCGCCCCGCCCGGCGGGTGACACTGCTTCGGCTCCGTCACCCGCCGGGAGGACCCCGTCATGGACCAGCTGCTCGCCGTGCTCGCCGACCCCGAGAGACTCAGGCTGTACGCGCGCATAGTCCTCGACGACCTGCCGCCGCGCGAGGCCGACTCCGCGGTCGCCCGCAGGCATCTGGGCCGCCTCCTCGCCGCCGGGCTCGTGGAACGGCTGCCCGACGGGTCGCTGCGGGCCGACCCTGCCGTCTTCCGCAGGGCCCCGGGCCCGGTGGACGCCCACTCCACCGTGCCGCGCCGCCTCACCGGCTTCTTCGCGCACGGCCGCCTCACCGCGATCCCCGTACGCCCCGTCGTACGCCACGAGCTCCTCGTCCATCTCATGGACAGCCTCTTCACCGAAGGCCGCGTCTACAGCGAGCGCGAGGTCAACGACGCGTTCGGCACCGTGCACGACGACACGGCGGCGCTGCGCAGGTACTGCGTCTCCGACGGCCTGCTGGTACGCGAACAGGACGGCAGCAGCTACCGACGCGTCCTCGTCGACGTCTGAGGGCCCCGAACCAGCCGGTTCGGGGCCCTCAGACGTATGACGGGGACGCGGTTACGCGACGGACGGCGGGTACAGCTCCGGAGGGAGCTGGGAGGCCGCCGCGGCGTCCAGGAGCCACAGCGTGCGCGAGCGGCCGTAGGCGCCGGCCGCGGGGGCCTGCACCTCGCCTGCGCCCGACAGGGCGATGGCCGCGGCCCTCGCCTTGTCCTCGCCCGCCGCGAGCAGCCACACCTCACGGGCCGCCCGGATCGCCGGGAGGGTGAGGGTGACGCGGGTCGGCGGCGGCTTCGGCGCGCCGTGCACGCCGACCACCGGGCGCACCGTCTCGCGCACCGCGGGGAGCTCGGGGAAGAGCGACGCGACGTGCGTGTCAGGGCCGACGCCGAGCATCAGGACGTCGAAGGTCGGCACGGGGCCGTGGTCCTCCGGGCCCGCGGCCGCGGTGAGTTCGGCGGCGTAGATCTCCGCCGCCGCGTCCACCTCGTACGCGCCGTCCGACGCGGGCATCGGGTGCACCCGGGCCGGGTTGAGCGGCACCGAGTCGAGCAGGGCCTCGCGGGCCTGCGTGTAGTTGCGCTCGGGGTCGCCGTCCGGCAGGAAGCGCTCGTCACCCCACCACAGGTCAAGGCGCGACCAGTCGATCGCGTCCCGGGCGGGGGACGAGCCGAGCGCCGCGAGCACGCCGTTGCCGTTGCGGCCGCCGGTGAGGACCACCGACGCGCTGCCGCGGGCGGCCTGCGCGTCGACGATCTTCGTGATGAGGCGGGCCGCCGCGGCCTGCGCCATCAGCTCCTTGTCGCGGTGGACGACGAGCTGCGGGACCGCGCTCACTTGGCCGCCGCCTTCTTCGCGGCGGTCTTCTTGGCCGGGGCCTTCTTCGGCTCGGGAGCCGCCGCGGAGTCACCGGAGTCCCGGGGAGCCTCCTCGGCCGTCTCGGTGACCCGCTCGGCGGGCGTCTGCGCCAGCCGGTCCACGCCGTACTTCAGCGCGGAGGCGTAGGTGTCGTCCGGGTCGAGGCGCCGCAGCTCCTCGGCGATCAGCTCGGCCGTCTCGCGGCGCTTGAGCGCCACCGCGCGGTTGGGCTGGCCCTCGATGTGGAGCGTGGCGAGCGAGCCGTCGGCCCGGTCGAGCACGATGGGACCGCAGTCGGTCTCCATCCGCACACCCGTCAGGCCGGGGCCCGGCGAGAGCGCGCGCTTGACGGGGACGCCGAGCCGGTCCGCCAGCCACATGGCGAGCAGCTCGCAGCTCGGATTGAACTCCTCGCCGTCCACCTGCACCGACTGCACCTTGCAGGCGATCTGGTCCAGGGCCGCGGCCAGCATGGAGCGCCACGGGGTGATGCGGGTCCAGGACAGGTCCGTGTCGCCGGGGTGGTAGGCGGCGGCGCGGGCGGTCAGCTCCTCGATGGGGTGCTCGGCCGCGTACGTGTCCGTGACGCGCCGCTGGGCCAGGGCGCCGAGCGGGTCGTTGGCGGGGTCCAGCGGGGCGTTCACCGGCCACCAGACGACCACGGGGGCGTCGGGCAGCAGGAGCGGGAGCACCACCGACTGGGCGTGGTCGATGACCTCGCCGTACAGCCGCAGGACCACCGTCTCGCCGGTGCCCGCCTCGACGCCGACCCGTACCTCGGCGTCCAGGCGCGAGGTGGTGCGGTCACGGGGCGAGCGGGCGGCCCGCTTGATGACCACGAGGGTGCGCGAGGGGTGCTCGCGGGAGGCGTCGTTGGCGGCCTTCAGGGAGTCGTAGGCGTTCTCCTCGTCGGTGACGATGACGAGGGTGAGGACCATGCCGACGGCCGGGGTGCCGATCGCCCTGCGGCCCTGCACGAGCGCCTTGTTGATCTTGCTGGACGTGGTGTCCGTAAGGTCGATCTTCATGGCCGACGCCAGCTCCGTCCGTCTCGTGCGAGCATTTCGTCCGCCTCGGCCGGACCCCAGGTGCCGGCCGGGTACTGCGCGGGCTTGCCGTGCTTGTCCCAGTACTCCTCGATCGGGTCGAGGATGTTCCAGGACAGCTCGACCTCCTCCGTGCGCGGGAAGAGGTTGGCGTCGCCGAGCAGGACGTCGAGGATCAGGCGCTCGTACGCCTCCGGGCTGGACTCGGTGAAGGACTCGCCGTACGCGAAGTCCATCGACACGTCCCGGATCTCCATGGAGGTGCCGGGCACCTTCGAGCCGAACCGGACCGTGATGCCCTCGTCCGGCTGGACGCGGATGACGATCGCGTTCTGCCCGAGCTCCTCGGTGGCGGTGTGGTCGAAGGGGGAGTGGGGCGCGCGCTGGAAGACCACCGCGATCTCCGTGACCCGACGGCCGAGCCGCTTGCCGGTGCGCAGGTAGAAGGGGACGCCCGCCCAGCGGCGGTTGTCCACCTCCAGCTTGACGGCCGCGTAGGTGTCGGTCTTCGACTTGGGGTCGATGCCGTCTTCCTGGAGGTAGCCGACGGCCTTCTCGCCGCCCTGCCACCCTGCGGCGTACTGCCCGCGGACCGTGTCCCTGCCGAGGTCCTTGGGGAGCCGGACGGCGCCGAGGACCTTCGCCTTCTCGGCGACGAGCGCGTCCGCGTCGAAGGAGGCGGGCTCCTCCATCGCGGTCAGCGCCATCAGCTGGAGCAGGTGGTTCTGGATGACGTCGCGCGCGGCGCCGATGCCGTCGTAGTAGCCGGCGCGGCCGCCGATGCCGATGTCCTCGGCCATGGTGATCTGCACGTGGTCGACGTACGACCGGTTCCAGATCGGCTCGAACATCTGGTTGGCGAAGCGGAGCGCCAGGATGTTCTGGACGGTCTCCTTGCCGAGGTAGTGGTCGATCCGGAACACCTGGTCCGGATCGAACACCTCGTGCACGATCGCGTTCAGGTCGCGGGCCGAGGCCAGGTCGTGGCCGAACGGCTTCTCGATGACCGCACGGCGCCAGCAGCCCTTCGGGGCGTCCGCGAGCTCGTGCTTCTTCAGCTGCTGGACGACCTGCGGGAAGAACTTCGGCGGCACCGAGAGGTAGAACGCGAAGTTGCCGCCGGTGCCCTGCGCCTTGTCGAGCTCCTGGATCGTGGCCTTGAGCTGCTCGAACGCGTCGTCGTCGTCGAAGTTGCCCTGGACGAAGCGCATGCCCTGGATGAGCTGCTGCCAGACCTCCTCGCGAAACGGCGTGCGCGAGTGCTCCTTGACCGCGTCGTGGACGACCTGGGCGAAGTCCTCGTCCTCCCAGTCGCGGCGGGCGAAACCAATGAGGGAAAAGCCCGGCGGCAGGAGACCTCGGTTGGCGAGGTCGTACACGGCGGGCATCAGCTTTTTACGGGACAAATCGCCCGTGACACCAAAAATGACCAGGCCCGACGGCCCCGCGATACGCGGGAGCCGTCGGTCTGCGGCGTCACGCAGCGGATTGCTGCTTGACAAAGTGGTCAGCCCTTCGCGGGAGCGAGGCGCTTGAGCTCGGCCTCGGTCGACTTGAGCAGGTCGGTCCAGGACGCCTCGAACTTGTCGACGCCCTCGTCCTCGAGCAGCTGCACGACCTCGTCGTACGAGATGCCGAGCTTCTCGATGGCGGCGATCTCGGCGCGGGCCTCGTCGTAGGTGCCCGAGATGGTGTTGCCGGTGATCGAACCGTGGTCGCCGGTGGCTTCCAGGGTCGCCTCCGGCATCGTGTTCACCGTGTTGGGCGCGACGAGCTCGTCGACGTACAGGGTGTCCTTGTACGCGGGGTCCTTGACGCCGGTCGAGGCCCACAGCGGACGCTGCTTGTTGGCCTGCGCCTTGTCGAGGGCGGCCCAGCGGTCGGAGGAGAAGACCTCCTCGTACGCCTCGTAGGCGAGCCGGGCGTTGGCGAGCGCGGCCTTGCCCTTGAGGGCCTTGGCCTCGTCCGTGCCGATGCCGTCCAGGCGCTTGTCGATCTCGGTGTCCACGCGGGACACGAAGAAGGACGCCACCGAGTGGATCTTCGAGAGGTCCAGGCCGCGCTCCTTGGCCTTCTCCAGGCCCGCCAGGTACGCGTCCATGACCATGCGGTAGCGCTCGAGCGAGAAGATCAGCGTGACATTCACGCTGATGCCGAGGCCGATGACCTCGGTGATCGCCGGGATGCCCGCCTTCGTGGCCGGGATCTTGATGAGCGCGTTCGGCCGGTCCACCAGCCACGCGAGCTGCTTGGCCTCGGCCGTCGTGGCCTTGGTGTTGTGCGCCAGGCGCGGGTCGACCTCGATGGACACGCGGCCGTCCTGGCCGCCCGTCGCGTCGAAGACCGGGCGCAGGATGTCGGCGGCGTCGCGGACGTCCGCCGTAGTGATCATCCGGATGGCCTCTTCGACCGTGACCTCACGGGCCGCCAGGTCGGAGAGCTGCTGGTCGTAACCGTCGCCCTGCGAGATGGCCTTCTGGAAGATCGACGGGTTGGTCGTGACGCCCACGACGTGCTGCTGGTCGATCAGTTCGGCGAGGTTGCCGGACGTGATCCGCTTGCGCGACAGGTCGTCCAGCCAGATCGCGACGCCTTCTTCGGAGAGGCGCTTGAGTGCGTCTGTCATGGAATTACATCTCCTACTTGGTCGTATATGGGCGTCAGCGCTGGGCGGCGGCGAGAGATTCCCGCGCCGCCCCGGCCACCGCGTCGGCGGTGAACCCGAACTCGCGGAACAGCACCTTGGCGTCCGCCGAGGCACCGAAGTGCTCCAGCGAGACGATGCGGCCGGCGTCACCCACGAAACGGTGCCAGGTCAGGCCGATGCCCGCCTCGACCGCCACGCGCGCCTTCACCGACGGCGGCAGCACCGAGTCCCGGTACCCCTGGTCCTGCTCCTCGAACCACTCGACCGACGGCATCGAGACGACGCGCGTCGGGACCCCCTCGGCCTGCAGCTGCTCGCGCGCCTCGACGGCGAGCTGCACCTCGGAGCCGGTGCCGATCAGCACGACCTCGGGCGAGCCGCCCTCGGCCTCGAACAGGACGTAGCCGCCCTTCGCCGCGTCCTCGTTGCGCTCGTACGTCGGTACGCCCTGGCGGGTCAGCGCGAGGCCGTGCGGGGCGCCCACGCCGAACTCCTTGGTGTAGCGCCTGAGGATCTCGCGCCACGCGACGACGGTCTCGTTGGCGTCGGCCGGGCGCACCACGTTCAGGCCCGGGATGGCGCGCAGCGAGGCCAGGTGCTCGACCGGCTGGTGGGTCGGGCCGTCCTCGCCGAGGCCGATGGAGTCGTGCGTCCACACGTACGTCACCGGCAGGTGCATCAGCGCGGACAGGCGGACGGCGTTGCGCATGTAGTCGGAGAACACCAGGAAGGTGCCGCCGAAGATGCGGGTGTTGCCGTGCAGCGCGATGCCGTTCATCTCCGCGGCCATGGAGTGCTCGCGGATGCCGAAGTGGACCGTACGGCCGTACGGGTCGGCCTCCGGCAGCGGGTTGCCGACGGGCAGGAACGACGACGTCTTGTCGATCGTCGTGTTGTTCGAGCCCGCGAGGTCGGCGGAGCCGCCCCACAGCTCGGGGATGACCGTGCCGATCGCCTGCAGGACCTTGCCGGACGCGGCGCGGGTGGCGACGGCCTTGCCGGTCTCGAACTCCGGGAGCTTCTCCTCCCAGCCCGCGGGCAGCTCGCCCTTGGCGATGCGGTCGAACTCGGCGGCGCGCTCGCTGTTGGCGGTGCGCCAGGCGGCGAAGCCCTTCTCCCACTCGGCCTTGGCCTCGCGGCCCCGGTCGAGGGCCTTGCGGGTGTGCGCGAGGACCTCGTCGGAGACCTCGAAGGTCTGCTCCGGGTCGAAGCCGAGGACGCGCTTGGTGGCGGCCACTTCCTCGTCGCCGAGCGCCGAGCCGTGGGCGGCCTCGGTGTTCTGGGCATTCGGGGCGGGCCAGGCGATGATCGAACGCATCGCGATGAAGGAGGGGCGCCCGGTCTCGGCCTTGGCGGCCTGGATCGCGGCGTACAGGGCGGCCGGGTCGAGGTCGCCGTCCTCCTTGGGCGCCACGCGCTGGACGTGCCAGCCGTACGCCTCGTACCGCTTCATCGTGTCCTCGGAGACCGCGGTCTCCGTGTCGCCCTCGATCGAGATGTGGTTGTCGTCCCACAGCAGGATCAGGTTGCCGAGCTTCTGGTGCCCGGCCAGCGACGAGGCCTCGCCGGAGATGCCCTCCTGGAGGCAGCCGTCACCGGCGATGGCGTAGATGTAGTGGTCGAACGGGGACGAGCCGGGGGCCGCCTGCGGGTCGAACAGACCGCGCTCGTAACGGGCGGCCATCGCCATGCCCACGGCGTTGGCGACGCCCTGCCCCAGCGGACCCGTCGTCGTCTCCACGCCCGTCGTGTGCCCGTACTCCGGGTGGCCCGGGGTCTTCGAGCCCCAGGTGCGGAACGCCTTGAGGTCGTCGAGTTCCAGGCCGAAACCGGCCAGGTAGAGCTGGGTGTAGAGGGTCAGGGACGAGTGGCCCGCAGAGAGGACGAACCGGTCGCGGCCGGTCCAGTCGGCGTCCGCCGGGTCGTGGCGCATCACCTTCTGGAAGAGGGTGTACGCGGCGGGCGCGAGGCTCATGGCCGTACCGGGATGGCCGTTGCCGACCTTCTGTACGGAATCCATGGCCAGGACGCGAGCGGTATCAACGGCCCGCTGGTCCAGTTCGGTCCACTCGAGGTCTGTGGTGGTCGGCTTGGTGCTCACCCTGAGTCAGGGCTCCTCTCCACATGTCGAATGCCGGCGGTAGATCCCACCGGCCGTTGTCGAGCCTACCGCTGCGAGAGCGCTCATTTTTTCGAGTCATTCCAGACTGCAGTGACATGCGAGGATCCGCCTCCCGAAAGGAAAGCGGAGGCATTAGGCAAGTGAATATGGGGTCGCTCATATGTCCGCTCAAAAGGCCACCGGTATCGCCCATTTGTCCGCTCGATGAACGCGCGGTTCCGCGTCCGTGGCGGCCCGGGCCGCCACGGACGCCGCCCGGCCGGTCGCCCAACACGACCCCACCCCCGCGAAGAGCGAGGTATGGGCAACGTCTACAGTGGCGTGGTACGCGCGGGCCTTTACCGGATCTTCATGTCAGAAGGTGCTGGTCGGCTCGCTGGGATGTCTCTGTCAGGGGTGTGCGTGACGGCCGTTGAATCCCGTCCAGCGGGGGTTTCCGGGACGGACCTTAGCCCGAGCCATCGGCCGTTCGGGGCTCGTGTCAAGGCTTTCGTGGCGCTGACCAAGCCGCGGATCATCGAGCTGCTGCTCATCACCACCGTTCCGGTGATGTTCCTCGCCGAACAGGGGGTGCCCGACCTGTGGCTGGTCTTCGTGACCTGCCTGGGCGGCTATCTCTCCGCAGGCGGCGCCAACGCCCTCAACATGTACATCGACCGCGACATCGACGCCCTCATGGACCGCACGTCGCAGCGGCCGCTGGTGACCGGCATGGTCAGCCCGCGCGAGTGCCTCGCCTTCGGCGTCTGTCTCGCGGTCGTCTCCACCCTGCTGTTCGGCTTCGCCGTCAACTGGCTCTCCGCCTGGCTCTCGCTCGGCGCCCTGCTCTTCTACGTGGTCGTCTACACGATGATCCTGAAGCGCCGCACCTCGCAGAACATCGTGTGGGGCGGCATCGCGGGCTGCCTGCCGGTCCTCATCGGCTGGTCCTCGGTCACCAACTCCATGTCGTGGGCGCCGGTCATCCTCTTCCTCGTGATGTTCTTCTGGACGCCGCCGCACTACTGGCCGCTCTCCATGAAGGTCAAGGACGACTACGCGCGCGTGGGCGTGCCGATGCTGCCCGTCGTCGCCTCCAACAAGGTCGTCGCCCGCCAGATCGTGCTCTACAGCTGGGTCATGGTCGCCGTCTCGCTGCTGCTCCAGCCGCTCGGCTACACCGGCTGGTTCTACACGGCGGTCGCGCTGGTCACCGGCGGCTGGTGGCTGTGGGAGGCGCACGGGCTGCAGAACCGCGCCAAGGCCGAGGTCACGGGCGGCAAGCTCAAGGAGATGCGGCTCTTCCACTGGTCCATCACGTACGTCTCGCTGCTCTTCGTGGCCGTGGCTGTGGACCCCTTCCTCCGCTGAGCGTTCACTTCGCCGACGGGCGGGGCGCGTGGTGTTGAACGCCACGGGCCCCGCCCGTCGCCAGTTGGTCTACCCGTCGGTAGCATCCTGCTCATGGCAGAGACGCAGCAGGTTGAGGACAGCAAGCAGGCCGCTCGTGCCGAGCGGAAGGCGGCCAGGCTCGCCAAGGAGATCGGCACCTTCGCGCGGGCGCACGGCGGGGCCGAGGCGCAGGTCGCCTACCTCGGGCAGAAGGGCGCCCGGATCGTCCTGGTCGGTGAGGACGGTGGCTGGGGCGACCTGGTGGCCCCCACCCACGCCGTCGCGCAGAGCGCCGTCGAGAAGGCCGGTGTCACCGTCCACGAGGAGTTCGACGGGGAGTTCGCGGCAAAGGTGAAGACCGGTCCGTACGAATGGACGCGGATGGCCGGCATCCAGCTCGGCGGTCCCAGCAACGGCTGAACGCCACGCCGTCCGTTCCCCGCGGACCGGCCGAAAGCAACACCTGACACCCGGGTCACCCGTTAGGACCGTAGGAGCAAGGTCCACTCATCGGGAGTCCGGATGATCGAAACGCCGTCCCTGGTGGACCAGTACTGCCATGGCGTCCTCCGCAGCGAGCTGGGCCTCGGCACCTTCGAGGCCCACCTCGGCCGGGGCGAGGGCCCGCCCGCCCCCGGCACCACCTTCTTCGACACGCAGACCGGCTTCGCGGTGCGCCGCTGGTGTCCGCCGCTGCTCGGCCTCGAACCGCACTGCCCGCCCGCCCGCTACCTCGCACGCCGCCGCGAACTCGGCGTACTGGAATCGGGGCGGCGCCTGCTGCGGGGCAGCGGCATCACCACGTACCTCGTCGACACGGGGCTGCCGGGCGACCTGACCGGGCCCGCCGAGATGGCCTGCACCGGTGACGCCGACGCCCGCGAGATCGTCCGCCTGGAACTGCTCGCCGAACAGGTCGCGGACACCTCGGGCACCGCCGACGCGTTTCTGGCCAATCTCGCCGAGTCCGTGCACGCCGCCGCCGTCGGCGCCGTCGCCTTCACCTCGGTGGCCGGGGTGCGCCACCCCCTCGCCCTGGCCGCGGAGCCGCCGGGCCCGGGGGAGGTACGGGGCGCCGTGGTGCGCTGGCTGGCCGGACGCCAGGTGGGCGGGGCGCTGACCGACCCCGTACTGCTGCGGCACCTGCTGTGGATCGCGGTGGCCTCCGGGCGGCCGCTGCAACTGCACGCGGGCGCCGGGGACCCGCAGACGTACCTCGGGGACTTCGCGCGGGCCACCGCGGGGCTCGGCACCGACCTGGTGCTGCTGCACGGCTACCCCTACCACCGCAGCGCCGCACACCTGGCGGCCGTCTTCCCGCACGTGTACGCCGACCTCGGCCCCGCGCTGGTGCGCACCGGGGCCCGCGCCGCCGCCGTGCTCGCCGAGATCCTGGAACTCGCGCCCTTCGGCAAGGTGCTGTTCTCCAGCGGCGCCCTGGGGCTGCCCGAACTGCACGTCGTCGGCGCGCACCTGTTCCGGGAGGCGCTCGGGCGGGTGCTCGGCACCTGGGTCGCGGAGGGCGCCTGGTCGCTCACCGACGCGCAGCGCGTGGCGGGACTGATCGCCGCGGGCAACGCCCGCCGGGTCTACGGGCTCCTCGACGGGCGGTGAGAGCGGCTCTCAGACGGCCGAGAGGCGGGAGTCGTCCGCCTGGGCGGGTACGTCCGCCGTGGTGAGCGGCCGCTCGCGCAGCGAGAGCAGCACCCGCAGCACGGCGATCCACACCAGGCACGAGCCGAACATGTGCACGCCGACCAGGAGCTCGGGCAGGTCCGTGAAGTACTGGACGTAGCCGATCGCGCCCTGCGCGAGCAGGACCAGGAAGAGCTGGCGGGTGCGGGCCAGCGGGCCGGACGGCGCGTCGACCGCCTTGAGGACGAACCAGAGGGCGAACGCCAGCGTCACCACGATCCAGGCGAGGACCGCGTGCAGCTTGCTGACCGCCTCCCAGTCGAAGCCCATCCGCGGCACGTCGCTGGAGTCACCGGCGTGCGGCCCGGAGCCCGTCACGACCGTGCCCATCGCGATCAGCAGCGCGGCGGCGCCGACCAGGAACCAGACGAGCTGCACCACGGCCTTGCCGACCAGCGGGCGCGGCTCGCCGTCGCCCTCGCGGGTGCGCTGCCACATGGTGATGGCGACCACGATCAGGGCGCAGGAGAGCAGGAAGTGCGCCGCGACCGTCCACGGATTGAGGCCGACGAGGACCACGAAGCCGCCGAGCACGGCGTTGCCCATCACCAGCCAGAACTGGATCCAGCCGAGCCGGGTGAGGCTGCGCCGCATCGGCTTCTGCGAGCGGGCCGCGATGATCGCCCAGCCGACGGCCGCGCAGAGCACGTACGTCAGCATGCGGTTGCCGAACTCGATGACGCCGTGGAAGCCCATCTCGCTCGTCGCGGTCAGGGACTCCTCCGTGCACTTGGGCCAGGTCGGGCAGCCGAGCCCCGAACCGGTCAGCCGCACGGCGCCGCCCGTCACCACGATGACGACCGTCATGACGAGGGAGATCATGGCCGCCTGCTGGACGGTCCGCTGGGTCGGCGTCCAGCGCTCGGCGATGAAGGCGAGCGGGTTCCGCACGGCGGAGGCGATATCGGCTCGGGTCACGTTTGGCACGCGCACCATCGTAGGGGGCCGCTTGTGCATGTCTTCACGAGGGGGACGAGTTGTCCCAGAGTGACCGGTGGATGCGGTCGGCCCGGGCCCGCAGCTCCGCCTCCCGCGCCGGGTCCGGGGCGCAGTCGGCGAGGAACTCGTAGACCGCCACGAGCGAGGGATGGTCCTCTCCCAGGCTGGCGACGAAGATCCGCTCCGCCGTGCGCAGCTCCTGCTCGGCCCGGTGCCGGTCGTTCGATGCCCGCAGTACCGGGCCGAGACGGGAGAGGGTCTTCGCGCGGTAGTGGTGGTCGGGGCCGTACGCGGTGACGTAGATCTCCTCGGCCTCGCGGAGCGTGTCGACGGCCTTGTGCAGGTGGCCCTGCGCCCACTGCAGCGAGCCCAGTTTGTTGAGGCAGGCGGCGTACGTGTGCGCCTCGGTCCTGCGGCGCTCGCCGAGCAGGGCGAGGACGGGTCCGAGGAGGTCGTGCGCCGTCGTGAGATGGGCCTGGGCCTGGGCGTGCAGCCGGCGCTTGCGCAGCGGATTGCGGGTGCGCCGGGACTCGGCCCGGCACCGCTGGGCCTTGCGGCGCAGCACGTCCGCGAGGAACTTGGCGACCTGCGCGGTCTCGAAGTCCTCCGCGCCGCGCTTGTTGCGGAAGACGGTGTGCGCCGCCGACAGCTCGCGCTCCGCGGTGTCCAGGTCGCCGCGGTCCTGGGCAACGATCCCGATGTCGCGGTCGAGCATCGCGTGGAACAGCACATGTTCCTCGAGACCGGTGGAGCCGCCGCTGCTGACCAGGTCGCGGGCGCGCCCGTAGCAGTCGAGCGCGTCGGTGAGCCGGCCCGCGTTGCGGTGGATCATGCCGGCCTCCTGCTCGGTGACCGCCCAGTCGAGCACCTCCCATCCTGAGCCCTGGTGCTCGTAGATCCGCAGGGCGGATTCGAGGTAGCCGCTGGCCTCGCGGAAGCGGTTGCGCTCCCGCAGGATCCCGCCGAACTGGCGGCAGCACTGCGCCCGCACCTGCTGGAAGGCGTCGTCGTCCTTGTGGGCGTCGCACAGGGCGAGCGCCCTTCCGCAGGCCGCCTCCGCGGTGTCCAGGTGGGCGAGGAGGTAGTGCTGGCGGGCGAGGGCGAGATGGGACGCCGCCAGGCTGTGGTCGGACCCCGTCCCCAGCCTGCGCAGCTCCGCCTCCCGGCTGAAGAAGGCCAGCGCGCTCTCCCAGTCGCAGCGGTGGTTCTGGTAGCAGCCCGCCCGGTGCAGCAGCCGCATCAGCGCCTCCGGGTCCTGCGCGGCGCCCAGCTCGCCGTCGCCGTCCCCCTCGCTGTCGGCGGCCCAGGCGGGCTCGGCGGTGACCGCGTCGACGTGCGGCATGAGGCGTTCGCAGTCGACCCGCGAGTCGAGCTGCTCGGGGGTCTGCGGGAAGGCGGTCTCTATCAGCCGGACGGCGGCCTGCGACCACTCCAGGCGTTCGTGGCCCGTCAGCCGGGAGCGGATGAAGATCTGCACCCGGGAGTGGATCCCGTACGTCACGTCCTTCGTCCGGCCGCCGCCGTGGCGGGTCATCAGCGAGTGGTCGACCAGCTTGAGGACCAGCCGGGTGAAGGCGAGCTGGTCCTCCATGACCAGCCGCAGCCGGTCGGGCAGGACCGCGCGGGCCCGGAAGAGCATGGTGCGCGGCACGTCCTCGGAGGCGAGGAAGGAGCACAGCCGCAGCAGGTCCTCGGCGGCGGGGTGCTGGGCGCCGACCCGCTCGATCGCCAGCTGGAAGGTCCTCGCGTCGCTGTCGGCGCTCCGCTCGGACAGCCGCTCCAGGTAGCCCTCGAAGTCCTCGCCCTCGACGCTGATCTCCGCCTGTTCGATGTACGCCCCGGCCTGCTCCAGGGCGAGGGGCTGCCAGCCGAGCTGTTCGCCGAGCCGGGCGAGCCGCTCGTCGGCGGCCGAGCCGGTGCGCAGCCGCAGGAAGGCCATGCCGTCGGCCTCGTCGTAGACGCTGAGCTCGACGGGGTCGGGGCAGAGGCCGGTCCAGCCCTCGCGCAGCTGGGTGGTGATCAGGACTTCGCCGACGCCTTCGGGCGGCAGCAGGGGCTGCAGCCGCTGCTGGCGGTCGACGGGTCCGTCGGCGTGCGGCTCGGCGCCGTCGAGCTGGACGTTGTCGTAGATCAGGAGCCAGTCGGGGTGGTCGCGCAGCCAGCTCCACAGCCGGGTCAGGACGACGGTCTTCGACTCGTGGTCGGCGATGCCGAGCAGGGTGGCGAGATCGAGGAGGTCGCACAGCAGCCGGTCGGGGCTGGTGGCGTTGAGCCAGCGGGTGAGGGTGTGGTGGGCCAGCTTGTCGTGTGCGTACGCGGTGGCCAGCTGGGACTTGCCGACGCCGCCGGTGCCGTGGATGACGCAGACGCGCCGGTCCTTCGGGGTGCGGGCGGGGCGCAGCGTCCGCTCGATCCGGGCCATTTCCCTCGCGCGGCCGACGAAGTACCGTGACCGGAAAGGGAGGTTGTTGGGCGGGAAGGCGGTCGAAGGGGCCTCCTCGGCGGAGCGCGCGTGCGGCGGGGCGGCCGCGCCGACGAGAGTCACCATGCACAGCACGATGCAGCCGACGAGGATCCACATCAGCGGTCCGCTCGTCTTGTCCTTCAGGAGCGTCACCAGGGCGATCGCCACGCCGGAGAGCGCGGTGGCGCCGGCGGTGAGCCGCTTCACCGTGTTGGTGGCCCGCCTGCGTACCGTGCCGAACTGCTTGCGTGCGCCGGTGACCAATCCCGAAATCAATACGGACATCAGTTCCCCCTGACCGTCTGGCCCGTGCCGTGCGCAGCACACTCTTATTCTCGGGGGAAAAGCGGCCGGACCGGAATACGGCCGCAGCGGATTCCGGGACTAATATCTGCGCTTCGCGGAATCGACGGTACGGAGGCGGTATGGATCTCGGCACGAAGGATCAACCCCCGGGGTCCGGGATGCATATCGCGTTGGTCCACTGGTCCTTTCCGCCCTGCGTCGGTGGGGTCGAATCCCATTTGTGGGACTATTCGCGACTGCTGGCGCGGCAGGGGAACCGCGTCACCGTGCTCACCGGGACGCTCAAGGCCAAGGCGTCCGGCCGGCCGGACGTGGAGGTGCTCACCCACCCGGCCCTCGACCTCGCCCGGGTGGAGCGCGGTCCCGACGACCGGCACCAGCTCACCCGGTGGTTCGCCGACGTCCTCGGCGAGCGGGGCATCAGGGTGGTCCACTGCCACAACCTGCACCACTTCAGCGCGGACCCGGCCAGGGCCCTGGAGGCGCTGCGCGAGCCGCTGCGGCTGGTGCTCTGCCACACGTACCACAGCATCTGGGGCGAGCGGGGAAGTCGCGGTTCCACGCTCGACGCGGCCCAGTGGGACGGCCACTACGCCGTCTCCGCCTTCCTGCGGACCGCCTGCGCCGACGTGCTCGGCGTGCGGGCCGAGCGCACCTACCTGGGCATCGACACCGAGGCGTACGCGAAGATCCCCCCGCTCGACGTCGCGCCGCGGCCCGGCACGGTGCTGCTGCCCGCGCGGCTGATCCCGGACAAGGGCGCGATGCTCGCGGTCGCCGCGCTCGACCTGATCGTCAAACGCCGCATGTGCGCATTCACCCCTCGGCTCGTCCTCACGGACACCCGGCAGACGGTCGATTTCCACGGCGAGAAGATCGGTTTCCGGGAAAGCCTCGAAAAGGAAATCGAAGAGCGCCGCTTGGAGCCGTATGTGGATTTCGTCGAGGCCGGCGTCGAACAAATGCCTGATCTTTACGCGGAGTCCACCGTCGTCGTCTACCCCTCCGTCTTCAATGAGCCGATGGGGCTCGCCCCGTTGGAGGCGATGTCCGCGGCGCGGCCCGTCGTCGTGACCCGGATGGGCGGCCTCGACGAGGGCGTCGACGACGACGGGGTGATCGGCTACCTCGTGCCCGGCCGGGACACGGAGCAGCTCGCCGGACTGCTCGCCGTGCGCCTCGCCGAACTGCTCGACCGCCGGGAGACCGGACGTCTGATGGGGCTGCGCGGACGGGCCCACGTCAGGGAGCACTTCGATCTGCGCACGATGTACCTGGGGCAGATGCAGAGCGAGTACCGCAGGCTGCTCGCCCGGGCGGACGGGGCGTCAGCGGGCCAGGTCGGGGCCGGCGCGCGCACCGGTGTCTGAAGCAGTGCCTGGACCGGCACCTGGACCGGCACCTGGACCGGCACCTGAACCGGTGCCCGAGCCGTTGTCCGCGCCGGTGTCGCTCAGCCACCCCTCCGGCAGCCCCGCCACCGTCGCCCGGCCGTCCCGGTCGACCCGTACGGAGAGCTCCGCACCGGCGAGGCGCAGTCCCGTCACGGAGAGCGGGCCGAGCAGTTCCGGGTGGAGCGGGCGCACCCCGAGCCGCCGACGGTGCGCGTCGGGGCGCAGGCCGAGCAGGGCCGCGAGCACCGCCACACCCGACGCCGCGGACCAGCCCTGCGGACGGCAGGCCGCCGGATAGGCGAGCGGGGCGGGGGAGTTCTCGGTCCGTGCGTCACCGGCGTACAGCTCCGGCATCCGGTACGAGAAGTGGACCGCCGCGTCGAGCAGGCCGTCGGCGAGCGCCGCGGCCTCGGCGTGGTGGCCCGACGCGCACAGCCCCTGCACGGCGATGGCCGTGTCGTGCGTCCACACCGAACCGCCGTGGTAGCTCAGCGGGTTGAAGCCCGGCACGGCCGCGGACCGGCTGCGCAGCCCCCAGCCGGAGTTCAGCCCCGGCGCGGCGAGCCAGGCGGCGACGTCGGCGCAGCCGTCCCGGTCGAGGATGCCGGTGGCGAGCAGCTGGCCCATGTTGGAGGCCGGGCCGCTGACCGGATCGAGGCCGAGTCCGACGGCGATGGCGACGTAGCGGGGGGCCGGGCCCTCCTTGCTGTCGATCCAGAAGGCGTCGGCGAAGCGGCGGCGGAGCGCCGCCGCCCACCCGCGCAGCGTCCTGGCCCGCCGCTCCGCCCCCCGGGAGTGCAGCAGGTCGGCGAGCCCGGCCGCCGCCTCGTAGGCGTATCCCTGCACCTCGCAGATGGCCAGCGGCGGTTCGACGCGCCGGCCCGCCGCGTCGCGCACCGCGTCGACGGAGTCCTTCCAGGACTGGTGGAGCAGGCCGCCGGGGCGAGGGTAGTAGCGCAGCAGCCCGTCCTTGTCCTTGCCGCAGGTGGCGACGATCCAGTCCATCGCCCGCTCCGCGTACGGCAGGAGGCCGTCGACGTCGGCGGCGGGCAGGCCCCAGCGCCAGGCGTCGACGAGGAGCGAGACGAAGAGCGGGGTCGCGTCGACGGAGCCGTAGTAGTGGGCGGGGAGCAGGAGGCCGTGGCCGTGCTGCGACTCCGCGGGCCGCAGCTCGTGCAGGATCCGCCCCGGCGCCTCCTCGCGGAACTCGTCGTGGACCGTTCCCTGCCGGCGGGCGAGGGTCCACAGGGTGCCGCGGGCCAGTTCGGTGCCGAGCGGCAGCAGCATGCGGGCCGACCAGATGGAGTCCCTGCCGAAGAGCGTCAGGTACCAGGGGCAGCCCGCGGCGATGAACTGGTCGTCGCGGGGCGCCGACCTGCGTCCCGAGCCGTCCGCGAGCCGCAGCGCCCGCAGATCGGCGAGGCCCTGGCGGACCAGGGCGACGAGCCGCCGGTCGCCCCGTACCACCGGCTCCGACCAGGGCACGTACGGGGAAGCGGCGACCGGGTGGTCCGGCGGGGCGGGCACCGCGCGGCCCGTGACGGCGAGCCGGACCAGCCAGGAGCCGCCCGGCGGCAGCTCGACCCGGCGCCAGGTGAAGGTGCCGCGCGTCGGGCCTGCCGACGTCTCGGGCTCGGCCGGGCCCGTCACGGCGACCCGCGCGCGGCCGTTGGGGGCGCGCCAGGCGAGGGCCGGGTCCCCGCCGTCCACCGACGGGGGCACGGCGCGCCCGGGGAGTCCGCGCTTCACGTCGGCGATGTCGGCCAGGTCGGTGGCGGCGGCCAGCTCCACCCGCAGTCGGCGGACGGCGGGGCCGACGTTGCGCAGCAGGACTGTCTCGCCCTCGCCCGCGGTGCGCACCCGCTCGACGATCAGTGTCGGGTCGGCCGTGCCGTCGCCCGGGCAGCGGTGCACGGAGGTGAAGCGGACCTGGTGGGGGCCGAGCGGCTGGACGCCGACGGGCTCGGGCTCACGGCCGTCGACCAGCAGGCGCAGGGTGTGCAGGAGCCTGCGGTCGTGGTCGTAGAAGCCGTCGGCCCGGGCGCCGCGGAGCTGGCCGTCGCGGGACGACGCGGTGAAGGCGGGGGCCGCGACGCAGATCACCACGTCGTGCAGCAGGGGCTGCAGGGCGCGGACCCGGCGCGGTCCGGGTAATTCCGGGGTGTCGGCCACGGAACGGGAGTGCCCGCTCCGTGCACACGTCATTCGCGGCGGGGGAGCCCCGCCCCGCGCGCGTCACTCCCAGCGGAAGAATCTCGCCGCCGCGCCGAGGCCGAGCACCGCCCACACCGCGAGGATCCCGAGGTCGCCCCACGGCATGCCCGCACCGTGCTGGAGGACGTCGCGCAGTCCGTCCGAGAGCGCCGAGACGGGCAGCAGGTCGAGCACCGTGCGGGCCGCGTCGGGGAACTTGTCGAGGGGGACGATGACGCCGCCGCCCAGGAGCAGGAGCAGAAAGACGAGGTTCGCCGCGCCGAGCGTCGCCTCGGCCTTGAGGGTGCCCGCCATCAGCAGGCCGAGGCCGGAGAAGGCCGCCGTGCCGAGCACCAGGAGCAGGAGCACGGAGAGGGGGTTGCCGTGCGGCGACCAGCCGAGGGCGAACGCGATGACCGTGAGCAGCACGATCTGCAGGACCTCGGTGACCAGCACCGAGAGGGTCTTCGCCGTCATCAGGCCCCAGCGCGGGAGCGGCGAGGCGCCGAGTCGCTTGAGCACGCCGTAGCGCCGTTCGAAGCCCGTCGCGATGGCCTGGCCGGTGAAGGCCGTCGACATGACGGCGAGCGCGAGGACGCCGGGCGCGAGGAAGTCGACCGCGTCCCCGTCGCCCGTGTCGACGATGTCGACCGCGCTGAAGAGGACGAGCAGGAGGGTCGGGATCACGATGGTGAGGAGCAGCTGCTCGCCGTTGCGCAGCAGCATCTTCGTCTCGAGCGCCGCCTGCGCGGCGATCATGCGAGGGAGCGGGGCGGCGCCCGGCTCCGGCGTGTACGTACCGGCGGCGCTCATCCGCGTGGCTCCCTGCCCGTGAGTTCGAGGCTGTGCCTTCCCTGGGGACAATCCCCGGGCCCCCGGCCGAAGGACGAGTGGGCTTGCGTCATGAGCGCAACTCCTTGCCGGTGAGCTCCAGGAAGACGTCTTCGAGAGTGTGGCGTTCGACCGAGATCCGGTCCGGCATCACGCCGTGCTGCGCGCACCACGTGGTGACCGTGGCGAGCAGCTGCGGGTCGACCGTGCCGCTCACGCGGTAGGAGCCGGGGGTCAGTTCCGCCGCGGCCGAGTCCGGGGGGAGCGCCTTGAGCAGCGAGGCGATGTCCAGTCCTGGGCGGCCGGTGAAGCGGAGGGTGTTCTCGGCGCCGCCGCGGCACAGCGTGTCGGGGCTGCCCTGGGCGATGACCCGGCCCGCGTCGATGATCGCGACGTCGTCGGAGAGTTCCTCGGCCTCGTCCATGTGGTGCGTGGTGAGGATGACGCCGACGCCGTCGCGGCGCAGATCGCGTACGAGGTCCCAGGTGGCCCGGCGCGCCTGCGGGTCGAGGCCCGCCGTCGGCTCGTCGAGGAAGACCAGCTCGGGCCTGCCGACCACGGCCATCGCGAGCGCGAGGCGCTGCTGCTGGCCGCCGGAGAGCCTGCGGTAGGTGGTGCGGCCGCAGCTCTCCAGGCCGAGGCGCTCGATCAGCGCGTCGACGTCGAGGGGGCGCGCGTGCAGCTTGGCCACGTGGCGGAGCATCTCGTCGGCGCGGGCGCCGGAGTAGACGCCGCCGGACTGGAGCATCACGCCGATGCGGGGCCGCAGCGCCTCGGCCTCGCGCACCGGGTCGAGGCCGAGGACGCGGACGGTGCCGGAGTCCGGCTTCCGGTAGCCCTCGCAGGTCTCGATCGTGGTGGTCTTGCCCGCGCCGTTGGGGCCGAGGACGGCGGTGACGCCTGCCCCGGCCGTCAGGTCGAGACCGTCCACCGCGGTCTTGTCTCCGTACCGCTTGACCAGATTCCGGATCTGGACGACGGGCTCGTTTCGCATGGTGAGCCAGTCTAGGGACGGCGGCGGGGGCCGGGTCGGGCGGGGCGGCGGAGTTCGGCCGCGTACTGGCACAAAGGGCCGGTCGGAGGGGGTGCCGACATGGTGGAGGAGCCTGCGGGCCACGCTGCGTGGGCGGTGCGCTTTGATCGATCAGTGATCGTTTCCGCAGGTCAGCTTAGGTATGCCTAAGTGATGCAGCGCACCGGTGGCCGCTCTGGACACGGGTTGTCAGGCCCTGAGGAATTACGCAACAATGGCGTTGTGAAAAACGTTGGCGAGGCTCCGCAGGAGGAACTCGCGGCCGGGATGCGCTCGGACCACTCCACGCGCAACCGGGTCGCGCGCTCCATCCTGGACCACGGCCCGTCCACCGTCGCCGACCTCGCCAAGCGCCTCGGCCTCACCCAGGCGGCCGTCCGCCGCCACCTCGACGCCCTCGCCCATGAGAACGTCGTGGAACCCCGCGAGCAGCGGGTCTACGGGGCCAGGACCCGGGGCCGGCCCGCCAAGGTCTTCGCGCTGACCGACTGCGGCCGCGACGCCTTCGACCAGTCGTACGACAAGCTGGCCGCGGACGCGCTCCGGTGGATCACCGAGCACCACGGCGAGGGCGCGGTCGTCGAGTTCGCCAGGGCGCGGATCGCCGCCCAGGCGGAGGCGTACAAGCGGGCCGTGGACGCCGCGCCGCCCGCGGAGCGCACCGAGGCCCTCGCGAAGGCATTGACCGCCGACGGGTACGCTGCCACGGCGCGCAGCGCACCGGTCGGCGAGCAGCTCTGCCAGCATCACTGCCCTGTCGCGCATGTCGCCGAGCAGTACCCGCAGCTGTGCGAGGCGGAGACGGAATTCTTCTCCACGCTGCTCGGCACGCATGTGCAGCGTCTCGCCACGATCGCCCACGGAGACGGCGTCTGCACGACGTTCATCCCGCGCAGTGGCACCAGCGGCGACAGCGACAGCACCACACGGACCACCCCATCAGCATCAGCAAGCACGGCCGGGAGGAACCCCGCATGACGCTCCCCACGGAGACTGCCCACCCCGAACTCGAGGGTCTGGGCAACTACGAATACGGCTGGGCCGACTCCGACGCGGCCGGTGCCTCTGCCAAGCGCGGCATCAACGAGGACGTCGTCCGGGACATCTCGGCCAAGAAGTCCGAGCCGGAGTGGATGACCAAGCTCCGCCTCAAGGGCCTGCGCCTCTTCGACAAGAAGCCCATGCCGAACTGGGGCTCGGACCTGTCGGGCATCGACTTCGACAACATCAAGTACTTCGTGCGCTCCACGGAGAAGCAGGCGGAGTCCTGGGAGGACCTGCCCGAGGACATCAAGAACACGTACGACAAGCTCGGCATCCCCGAGGCGGAGAAGCAGCGCCTCGTCGCCGGTGTCGCCGCCCAGTACGAGTCCGAGGTCGTCTACCACCAGATCCGCGAGGACCTGGAGGAGCAGGGCGTCATCTTCCTGGACACCGACACGGCGCTGAAGGAGCACCCGGAGCTCTTCAAGGAGTACTTCGGAACCGTCATCCCCGTCGGTGACAACAAGTTCGCCTCGCTGAACACGGCCGTGTGGTCCGGCGGCTCGTTCATCTACGTCCCCAAGGGCGTGCACGTCGAGATCCCGCTCCAGGCCTACTTCCGCATCAACACGGAGAACATGGGCCAGTTCGAGCGGACGCTGATCATCGTCGACGAGGACGCCTACGTCCACTACGTCGAGGGCTGCACCGCGCCGATCTACAAGTCGGACTCGCTGCACTCCGCCGTCGTCGAGATCATCGTGAAGAAGGGCGGCCGCTGCCGCTACACGACGATCCAGAACTGGTCGAACAACGTCTACAACCTGGTCACCAAGCGCGCCGTGGCGTACGAGGGCGCGACTATGGAGTGGATCGACGGCAACATCGGCTCCAAGGTGACGATGAAGTACCCCGCCGTCTACCTCATGGGCGAGCACGCCAAGGGCGAGACGCTGTCCATCGCCTTCGCGGGCGAGGGCCAGCACCAGGACGCCGGCTCCAAGATGGTCCACATGGCGCCGAACACCTCCTCCAACATCGTCTCCAAGTCGGTGGCGCGCGGCGGCGGCCGCACCTCGTACCGCGGCCTCGTCGAGATCGGTGAGGGCGCGGCCGGATCGAAGTCGAACGTGCTCTGCGACGCGCTGCTCGTCGACACGATCTCCCGCTCCGACACCTACCCCTACGTCGACGTCCGCGAGGACGACGTGTCGATGGGTCACGAGGCGACGGTCTCCAAGGTCTCCGACGACCAGCTCTTCTACCTGATGAGCCGCGGCATGACGGAGTTCGAGGCCATGGCGATGATCGTGCGCGGCTTCGTCGAGCCGATCGCCAAGGAGCTGCCCATGGAGTACGCCCTGGAGCTGAACCGGCTGATCGAGCTGCAGATGGAGGGTTCGGTCGGTTAATTCCGGCGACCATCCTCCGCAGCGACTGACTTCTTACGCAGAGAGAGAGCACGACGACAGCCATGGCTGAGGCTCAGAATATCCCGGTGGGAAGCACCACCGCCGGATCGATCGCGGTGGCCGCCGAGTCCACCGTCGCCACCCGCATGAGCGCTCCCCCGTCCTACGACGTGGACAGCTTCCCGGTCCCGCACGGCCGCGAGGAGGAGTGGCGGTTCACGCCGCTGGAGCGGCTGCGCGGGCTGCACGACGGCACGGCGGTGGCGGACGGTGGCATCCGTGTCGAGGTGAGCGCCCCCGAGGGCGTCCTCCAGGAGACCGTCGACCGGGACGACGCGCGCGTCGGCAAGGCGGGCAAGCCCGTCGACCGCGTCGCCGCCCAGGCGTACTCGTCCTTCGAGAAGGCCTCGGTCGTCACCGTCCCCAAGGAGACGGTCCTCACCGAGCCGATCCGGATCGCCGTGCACGGCGAGGGCGGCACCGCCTTCGCACATCAGGTCATCGAGCTGGGCGCCTTCGCGGAGGCCCTCGTCGTCATCGACCACACCGGTGACGCCGTGCTCGCCGCCAACGTCGACTTCGTCGTCGGCGACGGCGCCAAGCTCACCGTCGTCTCCGTCCAGGACTGGGACGACACGGCGGTGCACGTCGCCCAGCACAACGCGCTGGTCGGCCGCGACGCCTCCTTCAAGTCCGTCGTCGTCACCTTCGGCGGCGACCTGGTCCGCCTCCACCCGCGCGTCACCTACGCGGGCACCGGCGGCGAGGCCGAGCTCTTCGGCCTGTACGTCACCGACGCGGGCCAGCACCAGGAGCACCGCCTCCTGGTCGACCACAACACCCCGCACTGCAAGTCCAACGTCGTCTACAAGGGCGCGCTCCAGGGCGACGAGGCCCACGCGGTGTGGATCGGCGACGTCCTCATCGAGGCCGCCGCCGAGGGCACGGACACGTACGAGATGAACCGCAACCTCGTCCTCACCGACGGCGCGCGGGTCGACTCGGTGCCGAACCTCGAGATCGAGACCGGTGAGATCGTCGGCGCGGGCCACGCCTCTGCGACCGGCCGCTTCGACGACGAGCAGCTCTTCTACCTGCAGTCGCGCGGCATCACGGAAGAGGACGCCCGTCGCCTGGTCGTCCGCGGCTTCTTCGCCGAGCTGGTCCAGCAGATCGGCCTGCCCGACGTCGAGGAGCGCCTCCTCGCGAAGATCGAAGAGGAGCTGGAGGCGACCGTCGCATGACGTTTGACCAAGCTCGGTTCGTTCGGGTCTGTGGCCTCGGCGAGCTGGAGGAGGACACCCCCAAGCGGGTGGAGCTCGACGGCACGCCCGTCTCGGTCGTCCACACCCAGGGCGAGGTGTTCGCGATCAACGACATCTGCTCGCACGCGAACGTCTCCCTCTCCGAGGGCGAGGTGGAGGACTGCCAGATCGAGTGCTGGCTGCACGGCTCCGCCTTCGACCTCCGCACCGGCAAGCCGTCCGGTCTCCCCGCGACGCGCCCTGTCCCCGTATACCCCGTAAAGATCGAAGGGGACGATGTGCTCGTCTCCCTCTCCCAGGAGTCCTGAGGCACCCATGGCAACGCTTGAAATCAAGGACCTGCACGTCACCGTCGAGGCCGACAACTCCACCAAGGAGATCCTCAAGGGCGTCGATCTGACCGTGAAGCAGGGCGAGACCCACGCCATCATGGGCCCGAACGGCTCCGGCAAGTCGACGCTCGCCTACTCCATCGCCGGTCACCCCAAGTACACGATCACCAAGGGCACCGTCACCCTCGACGGCGAGGACGTCCTGGAGATGTCCGTCGACGAGCGCGCCCGTGCCGGCATGTTCCTCGCCATGCAGTACCCGGTCGAGGTCCCCGGCGTCTCGGTCTCCAACTTCCTGCGCACGTCGGCGACGGCGATCCGCGGCGAGGCCCCCAAGCTGCGCACCTGGGTGAAGGAGGTCAAGTCCGCGATGGAGCAGCTCCAGATGGACCCGGCCTTCGCCGAGCGCAACGTGAACGAGGGCTTCTCCGGCGGTGAGAAGAAGCGCCACGAGATCCTCCAGATGGAGCTCCTCAAGCCGAAGATCGCGATCCTCGACGAGACGGACTCCGGCCTGGACGTCGACGCCCTGCGCCAGGTCTCGGACGGCGTCAACCGCGTCCGCGAGACCGGCGAGGTCGGCACCCTGCTGATCACGCACTACACGCGCATCCTGCGCTACATCAAGCCCGACTTCGTGCACGTCTTCGCCAACGGCCGCATCGCCGAGTCCGGCGGCGCCGAGCTCGCCGACAAGCTGGAGGCCGAGGGCTACGAGGCCTACACGAAGGGCGGCGCATCCGCGTGACAGTGGCCCACCAGGGGCTTTCCGGCCTCCTCGACACCGAGGCGATCCGCAAGGACTTCCCGATCCTGGATCGCAGGATCCACGACGGCAAGAAGCTCGTATACCTGGACAACGCGGCGACCTCGCAGACTCCGCGCCAGGTCCTCGACGTGCTGAACGAGTACTACGAGCAGCACAACGCCAACGTCCACCGCGGCGTGCACGTCCTCGCCGAGGAGGCCACCGCGCTGTACGAGGGCGCGCGTGACAAGGTCGCCGCGTTCATCAACGCGCCGAGCCGCGACGAGGTGATCTTCACCAAGAACGCCTCGGAGTCGCTCAACCTCGTGGCCAACATGCTGGGCTGGGCCGACGAGCCCTACCGCGTGGACCACGAGACCGAGATCGTCATCACGGAGATGGAGCACCACTCCAACATCGTTCCGTGGCAGCTGCTCTCGCAGCGCACCGGCGCGAAGCTGAAGTGGTTCGGCCTCACGGACGACGGCCGCCTGGACCTCTCCAACATCGAAGAGGTCATCACCGAGAAGACGAAGATCGTCTCCTTCGTGCTTGTCTCCAACATCCTGGGCACGCACAACCCGGTCGAGGCCATCGTGCGCCGCGCCCAGGAGGTCGGCGCGCTCGTCCTGATCGACGCCTCGCAGGCCGCCCCGCACATGCCGCTGGACGTGCAGGCGCTCCAGGCCGACTTCGTGGCCTTCACCGGCCACAAGATGTGCGGCCCGACGGGCATCGGCGTGCTGTGGGGACGGCAGGAGCTCCTGGAGGACCTCCCGCCCTTCCTCGGCGGCGGCGAGATGATCGAGACCGTGTCGATGAACTCGTCGACGTACGCTCCCGCGCCGCACAAGTTCGAGGCCGGCACGCCGCCGGTCTCCCAGGCCGTGGGCCTGGGCGCGGCCGTGGACTACCTCTCGGCCATCGGCATGGACAAGATCGCCGCGCACGAGCACGCGATCACCGAGTACGCGGTCAAGCGCCTCCTGGAGGTCCCCGACCTCCGGATCATCGGCCCGACGACGGCCGAGGAGCGCGGCGCCGCGATCTCCTTCACGCTCGGTGACATCCACCCGCACGACGTGGGCCAAGTCCTCGACGAGCAGGGCATCGCGGTCCGCGTCGGCCACCACTGCGCACGGCCCGTCTGCCTCCGCTACGGAATTCCTGCGACCACGCGAGCGTCGTTCTATCTGTACTCCACGCCCGGCGAGATCGACGCTCTCGTCGACGGCCTGGAGCACGTACGGAACTTCTTCGGCTGAGGGGCTGGCTGGGCAACGTGAAGCTGGATTCGATGTACCAGGAAGTCATCCTGGACCACTACAAGCACCCGCACGGGCGTGGTCTGCGCGATGGTGACGCCGAGGTGCACCACGTCAACCCGACGTGCGGCGACGAGATCACGCTGCGCGTGAAGTACGACGGGTCGACCATCGCCGACGTGTCGTACGAGGGGCAGGGCTGCTCCATCAGCCAGGCCAGCGCGTCCGTCCTGAACGACCTCCTGGTCGGCAAGGAGCTCGCGGAGGCGCAGAAGGTCCAGGAGGTCTTCCTGGAGCTGATGCAGTCCAAGGGCAAGCTGGAGCCGGACGACGCGATGGAGGAGATCCTGGAGGACGCGGTCGCGTTCGCCGGTGTCTCCAAGTACCCGGCGCGGGTGAAGTGCGCCCTGCTGAGCTGGATGGCCTGGAAGGACGCGACGGCCCAGGCGCTGGGAGAGACCGACGGGGCCGCTGAGAGGAAGACGGCATGAGCGAGAACGAGACACTCACGACGAAGCCCGCTTCGGAGGAAGAGGTCCGCGAGGCGCTGTACGACGTCGTCGACCCCGAGCTGGGCATCGACGTCGTCAACCTCGGCCTGATCTACGGCGTGCACATCGACGACGCGAACATCGCCACGATCGACATGACGCTGACGTCGGCGGCGTGCCCGCTGACGGACGTCATCGAGGACCAGGCGAAGTCCGCCACGGAGGGCATCGTCAACGAACTCAGGATCAACTGGGTCTGGATGCCGCCGTGGGGCCCGGACAAGATCACGGACGATGGCCGCGAGCAGCTTCGGGCGCTGGGGTTCAACGTCTGATTCCAGCTCCGAGCCACGGCTGACGCATCGGCCCCCCCGCGCCTTCGGGTACGGGGGGCCGACGTGCGTCCGGCGTTACGTACGCTCGTACGCAACGATATGTACACTCGTACGCATGGGATACGCACTGCTGGCCGCGGCGATCGCTGCGGAGGTGGCCGGGACCACGGCCATGAAGTACAGCGAGGGGTTCAGCAAGCTATGGCCCTCGCTCATCACCGTCGCCGGATATCTGCTCGCCTTCACGCTGCTTGCGCAGACCCTCAAGACGCTCTCCGTGGGGACCGCCTACGCCATCTGGGCGGGCATCGGCACGGCGGCCGTCGCGGCGATCGGGATGCTGTTCCTGGGGGAGCCCGCGGGGCTGCTCAAGATCAGCGGGATCGCGCTCGTGATCGCGGGCGTCGTCGTGCTCAATCTGGGCGGTGCGCACTGATGGTCCGCCGTTACGACCCCGAGCGCAGGCAGCGCATCATCGACGCGGCGATCCGCGTGGTCGCCGCGAAGGGGATCGGCGGGCTCAGCCACCGCTCGGTCGCCGCCGAGGCCGATGTGCCGCTGGGCTCGACCACGTACCACTTCAAGACGCTCGACGAGCTGATGGTGGCCGCGCTGCGGCAGACCAACGAGAGCTTCGCGAAGGTGGTGGACGCGGGCGGCGTGTTCGAGGACCCGGGGGCCGACATCGCGGGGGAGCTCGCCCGGCTGCTCGCCGAGTGGTTCGCGGGCGAGCGTGCGGGGCTTGAGCTGGAGTACGAGCTCTACCTCGCCGCGCTGCGCAGGCCCGCCCTGCGCCCGGTCGCCGCCGAGTGGTGCGCGGGGCTGGCCGAACTGCTGGAGCGGCGCACCGATCCGGTCACCGCCCGCGCCCTCGTCGCCCTGATGGACGGCATCTGCCTGCAAGTGCTGATCACCGGCGGCGAGTACGACGAGGGGTATACGCGGGAGGTGCTCAACCGGCTGCTGGTGTCAGGGACTTGACGGTCACCAGGGCCGCCTCCACGCTCGCCGTGATGTCGGTGACCGGATACTGCACGTCCCGCACCACCCGGTCGCGGTCCACCACCAGCGTCAGCCGCTTCATCCGGCTCACGCCCGCCGCGCGGAACGTCGGCAGGCGCAGCGCCGCCGTGAGCGCCAGGTCGGCGTCCGAGAGCAGCGGGAAACGCAGGCCCTCCTTCTCGGCGAACGCTCGCTGCTCGTCGGGGCGCTGGGAGGACACGCCGTGCACGGTCGCGCCCGCCGCGGTGAACTCCGCGAGCCGGTCGCGGTAGGTGCAGGACTCCAGCGTGCAGCCGCGCGCGCCGGGGATCTGCGACCAGCCGGGCGGGTAGGCCTCCTGCCGGGCGTACGCGCCGGGGAAGCAGTACAGGACGGTGCAGGGTGTGTCCGCGGCCACCGGGTCGAGCAATGCGCCCCCCCGGCCGGCCAGTTGGAGTTCCGGCACGCGCGTGCCGAGCAGCGCGTGGACCCGCTGCGCCTCCAGGGACGCCTCCGTCGCGGTCGCCATCGTCTCTCCCTCTCCGAGGATCCAGGTGTCGCCCCAGTCCTGGAGGGCGACAAGAACGGGCAGCAGCGCGCGGCCGCGCGGCGTCAGGCGGTACTCGTGGCGCACCGGGCGGTCCTGGTAGGGGACACGGGCGAGTACGCCCGCGTCGACCAGGAGCCGCAGCCGCTCGGTCAGCACCTTGCGGGACAGGCCCAGTTCGCGCTGGAGCGCGTCGAAGCGGTGCACCCCGCGCGCCGCGTCGCGCACGATCAGCAGGGTCCACCAGTCGCCCACGACGTCCAGGGCCTGCGCGATGGCGCAGTCATCGTCGTCGAGCCGGGTCCGTTGCGCCATGGCTGCCATCCTGACATAGTCCGTTCCCAAAAGGAACTGACTCGGGCGTGGGCCTGGGCCGACGGGGGTGGCGCGGTGCGGGGCAAGCGTGGTCGACAGCGGGAGCGGACGCCGGGACAAGGGCTGCGGGATGTGCCGAGGACCGTGTGGCTGCTCGCCGCCGGCCAGTTCTTCAACATGGTCGTCGCCTTCACCTTCGTCTACTTCTTCGTCTACCTCACCGACGAGCGCGGCCTCTCCGTCGCCGTGGCCGGTCTGATCAGCGGCATCGGCGGCGCGGGGATGGTCGCGGGCAACTTCACCGGCGGTTGGTTCGGCGACCGGTTCGGCCACCGCCGCGTGCTCCTCACCGGCTCCCTGATCAGCGGCGCGGGCGTACTCGCGTTGCCCGTCCTGCCCGCCGCGCTGCTGTACGTGGTGCCGGCCGTCGGCCAGTACGCGGGCGGCTGCGTGCGCGCCGCCAACGGCGCCCTCGTCGCCGTCACCGTGCCCGAGGGCGCGCGCCGCCAGGGCTTCGCCGTGATGCGCTTCGCGGCCAACGCGGGCTTCACCGTCGGACCCCCGCTGGGCGCGCTGCTCATCGCCCGCACCTCGTACACCTCGCTCTTCGTCGTCGACGGAATCGGCACGCTCGTCTTCGCCGCGTATGCCTGGCGGGTGCTGCCGTCGCACGGCGCGACGCGCGGGCAGGCGGCCGGTACCGTCGGCCCGGAGCACGGCGTCCGCGCCGCCCTGCGCGAGCGCCCCACCGTCCTCGTCCTGCTCGCCGCGATCCTCGTCACCGACCTCGTCTACCGCCAGCAGTACTCGACGCTCCCCGTCGACCTCGACCGGCACGGCCTCGGCACCGGCGTCTACGGCTGGCTCCTGGCGATCAACGGCGGCGTCATCCTCCTCCTCGAACTCCCCGCCACCCTCGCGCTGCGCGGTCGCGCGCCGCTGCGGATCATCGGGGCCGGGCTGCTGCTCGTCGGCGCGGGCTACGCCGTGCTCGCCCTCGGCACCGGGACCGCCACCGCCGTGGCCATGATGCTGCTGCTCACCGCGGGCGAGATCCTCTACAAGACACCGGCCACCGCGTACGTCGCCGACCACGCGCCCGCGCACGCGCAGGGCCGCTTCCAGAGCCTGTACTCGGGCTTCTCCGTCAGCGGCGTCGTGCTGTCGGCCCCGCTCGGCGGCGCGCTGTACACCGCGGCGCCGGGGCTGCTGTGGCCGCTCTGCGCGGCGCTCGCGGGAGCGGCGGGGTGCGTGGTCCTCGCGGCGGGGCGGGGCGGGGGCCGCGAACGGTCCGCCGCCGTCGCCGCGGGCGACGCCACCGGCAGCCCGCACCCTGAGACCGGTTCGCCCGCGCGCCGCACCTCCGGTTAGGTTTCACCCATGACCGACACGCATGCTTCCCGCACCACCGGCGCCGTCGCCGCAGGCCTCGCCACCGTCACCGCCGACGGCACCGTTCTCGACACCTGGTTCCCCGCGCCCGAGCTCACCGCAGAGCCGGGCCCCGCGGGCAGCGAGCGGCTGACCGCCGAGCGCGCCGTGGAACTGCTCGGCGACGGCGCCGCCAAGGCGATGGGCCCGGACGCCCGCCGCGGCGTGGAGGTCATCGCCGTCCGTACGGTCATCGCGTCCCTCGACGACAAGCCGCTGGACGCCCACGACGTCTACCTGCGCCTGCACCTGCTCAGCCACCGCCTGGTGCGCCCGCACGGCGTGAACCTGGACGGCCAGTTCGCCTTCCTCGCCAACGTCGCGTGGACCTCGCTCGGTCCGGTCGCCGTCGACGACCTGGAGAAGGTGCGGCTCAACGCCCGCGCCGAGGGCCTGCACCTCGCCGTGACGTCCGTCGACAAGTTCCCGCGCATGACGGACTACGTCGCGCCCAAGGGCGTCCGCATCGCCGACGCCGACCGGGTCCGGCTCGGCGCGCACCTCTCCGAGGGCACCACGGTCATGCACGAGGGCTTCGTGAACTTCAACGCGGGCACGCTCGGCACCTCCATGGTCGAGGGCCGCATCTCCGCCGGTGTCGTCGTCGGCGACGGCTCGGACATCGGCGGCGGCGCCTCCACGATGGGCACGCTGTCCGGCGGCGGCAACGTCCGTATCGTCATCGGCGAGCGCTGCCTGATCGGCGCCGAGGCGGGCGTCGGCATCGCGCTGGGCGACGAGTGCGTCGTCGAGGCCGGTCTGTACGTCACCGCGGGCACCCGCGTGACGATGCCCGACGGACAGATCGTCAAGGCCCGCGAGCTCTCCGGCGCCTCGAACATCCTCTTCCGCCGCAACTCGGTCACCGGCGCCGTCGAGGCCCGCCCGAACAACGCGGTGTGGGGCGGCCTGAACGACGTGCTGCACAGCCACAACTGACGTACGCCACAGGGGGAGCGACATGAACAGAACGGGTGCACGGGCCCTGGCCCTCGGTGCCGTCGCGGCGCTCGGCCTGGCCGCCGGGTGCGGGCAGAGCGCGGGTCAGCCACGGGACGACGTCCGAAGCGCCGCGCAGGTGGTGAGCCGGACGGCGACCGGCGACCACAGCCATCCGCTGGGGAGGAGCGACATCCCCTGGAGCGGCAGCCCGAGCCCGTTCGACGCTCAGGTCAAGCTCGCCGACAAGCGTCGCGTGGCCATGTACTACCTGCGGGGCAAGGGGCTCTACGTGCAGGACTACAGCCCCCGCGCCAAGGGGTGGTCCAAGCCCGCCGCGGTGTACCGCACCAAGGTCGACGCCTGCCAGGGCATCACCCTCAAGGCCAAGGACGGCACCGTCGCGGCCTTCGGCGACTTCGGTCCGTACTGCGCGGACGGCGAGCCGCCGACCGAGTCGGTCGCCGCGGTGTCCTTCGGACCGCTGACGAAGTGGGCGAAGCACCTCACGACGGACTTCGACGGCTGGGAGAAGATCGTCATCGCACCCGGAGGCAAGAAGACCACCTTCAGCGGGGGCGGAGAGACGCTTCGCTGGACCAGGGCGGTGGGTTTCCCGGCCGGAGCCTGAGACGCCCGCTCGCCACTCGAAAGGAGCGGTCGCCCCACGTGGGGCGACCGCTCCTTTTCTGCGCGCACAGATTTTTCGCGCACAGGTTTTCTCCGCACACAGGCATAGCGGGAGGCTCCCGGACCCGTCCACATCCATGCGGGAGGGCAACAGGCCCACCAGGGAGCGAAGGTGACGATGAATGCCGATGAGCAGAACAGCTTCCGGGAGTTCGTGGCGACCAGATCGTCGGCGCTGCTGAGGACCGCCGTGCTGCTCTGCGGGGGCGACCGGCACGCGGGGGAGGACCTGCTGCAGAACGCCCTGGTCAAGGCGGCCGGGCGGTGGCAGCGGATCGACGAACCGGAGGCGTACGTACGCCGGATCCTGTACCGGCAGCAGGTCAGCCGGTGGCGGCTGAAGTGGCCCCGACGCGAACTGGCCGTCGCCGAGCCGCCCGAACGTGCCGCGTCGGGGGACGGCACGTCCGCGGCGGAGCTGCGCATCGTGATGCGCGGGGCGCTCGCCAAGCTCACCGTGCGCCAGCGGACCGTGCTCGTACTGCGCTACTTCGAGGATCTCCCGGAGGCGGAGGTGGCCGCCGTCCTCGGCTGCTCCGTCGGCACCGTCCGCAGCACCACGCACCGCTCCCTCGCCCGGCTGCGGGGCCTCGCGCCCGAGCTCGCGCACCTCGAAGGCCGGGGCACCGCGGAGCAGCTCGCTTCCCCCGACTACTCGCCCATGGAGGTACGACCGTGAATGTGGCAGATCTGGTGCGTGAGTCACTGCGGGAGCAGGCGGACCAAGGGCCGCCCGCGCCGGAGGACCTGGCCGACCGTGTGCTGGCCGCGCGCAAGCGGCGCAGGACCCGGACGGTCGTGGGCACCTCGCTCGTCGCGGCGACGGCCGCCGTCGTCGCGGTGGCCGTGCCGGTCCTCGGACACGACTCCGGAAGTCAGGAGCCGCGCCCGGCAAGTGAGCTTCAGGACGACGACGTCGTCGCGCACCCCGGCCAGACCCCGCCGCGTGAGCTGATCGCCGCGGGCGACACGGCCCTCGCCGCGTACAGCACGATCGAGCACGTCAAGCAGTCCGACGGCGACGCCCGCATCACCCGCACCTTCCGGCTGCTCGACCAGAAGACCGGCACCTACCGCAAGGCGCCGCGCTGGTCGTGGCTGGACATCGCGCCCGGCATGCGGACCGCCGCGGTCCTGGAACGCGGTCTGCCGACCCGGCGGATCGGCCTGCTGAACCTGATCACCGGCAAGGTCGAACGCTGGATCCCGGTGGACCACGGGGTCGGCGGCGTCGAGTTCTCGCCGGACGGCAGGAAGCTCGTCGCGACGACGTACGCGGACGACCCCGACCGGCTCGACAAGGACCGGCCGATCAACGACGGCAAGCACGAGGAGCCGGGGCCGGCCGATCCGACCAGGACCGGCTTCTACGTCCTCGACGTGGCCTCCGGCAAAGGCAGTTGGAGCGAGGTGAAGACCAAGCCCGGCGGATGGGGGATGTCGGACATCAACACCCGGCAGGACTTCGACTTCAGCCAGGACGGCTCGCTGGTCCACACGGGCCGCATCCGCGCACCGAGTGAGCAGTACTACGACTTCGCCGGGCACAAGAAGAGCGCGCCCGCGCGCGAGAGGCATCTGACCTGGTCCGTCGAGGCCCGGCTCTCCCCGAACGGGAAGCTCGCCGCCGGTGACTACGCGGGCAGCGGCGAGACCACCGCCACCGAGGTCCTCGACCCCCTCACCGGGAAGCGCGTCGCCAAGCTGCCGGGCCAGGAACTCCTCGCCTGGGCCGACGACAAGCGGCTCATCGCCTGGGACATCGCGCCCGGCACGAGCGAGTACCGCAACCGGCTCGTCCTCGTCACCATCGGGAGCAGGAAGACCGTCCCGCTCAGCGGTTACCGCTCGTCGAAGGCCGATGGCGTCGGACGCTGGACGCCGGTCTTCGCCCGGCGCTGATCACCGCACCGCCGCCCGCGTCTCCTCGTAGGCGGCGAGCAGCCCGTCGGTCGCCTCGCGGCCGGCGGGCAGCAGCGGTGCCCGCACCGGACCCGCGGGCAGCCCGAGGGCGCCGAGCAGGGCCTTCGCCGTGACCGTGCCGGGCAGGCCCGACGCCATCATCGCCTCGATCAGCGGTGTCGCGGCCAGTTGCAGCCGGCGCGCACCCGCCGTGTCACCGGCGTCGAACGCGTCGAAGACCGCCCGCGGCAGGCCGGGGAGCACGTTGGCCACCGTGCTGACGCAGCCGGCGCCGCCCACCGCGTACAGTGCCAAATTGAACTCGTCGCAGCCCGCGTAGTACGCCGACTCCGTCCGGGACATGACCTTCTGACTGCCGAGGACGTCGTACGCGCAGTCCTTCACGCCGACGATCCGCGGATGGTCCGCCAGCCGCAGCACGGTGTCCGTCGCGATACGGGTGCCGGTGCGACCCGGGATGTCGTAGAGCAGGACCGGCAGCCCGCAGGCGTCCGCGACCGTGCGGAAGTGCGCCTCGACGGCGTCCTGCGGCGGGAGGCTGTAGTACGGCGTCACCACCAGCAAACCGTGGGCGCCCGCCTTCTCGGCCCGCAGGGCCAGCTCGACGGTGTGCCGGGTGTCGTTGCTGCCGACGCCCGCGACGACGGACGCCCGGTCGCCGACCGCGTCGGCGACGGCCCGCACGAGCGCCGCCTTCTCGTCGTCGGAGGTGGTCGGCGACTCGCCGGTCGTGCCGGACAGGACGAGCCCTTCGCAGCCTCCGGACACCAGGTGGTCGGCGAGGCGCTGGGCGCCGTCGAGGTCGAGGCGGCCCTCGGCGGTGAAAGGCGTGATCATCGCGCAGAGGGTGCGGCCGAAGGGCGCGGCCGACGCGGCGGTTCCGGAGGTCATGCGGACAGTCTGGGCACCCCGACTCTGAAGCTCCACTTAATTCTTCTACGAGGTAATGGAAAGAAGGCCTACGAGGTTGCTCGGTTCACCCGAGATCAGCGGGGATAGCGCGGCCCCGCCCGGGTACCCGGGCCTCCCAGAAGGAGGGAGGCGAAACTGTGACCGGAACCATGGGCGAGCAGCCGACACGCGAACACGAGCGGCACTCGGTGGGAGAGCTCGTCGAGCAGGCCACCGCGCAGATTTCGGAACTCGTACGCCAGGAAATGCGGCTGGCCGCCCAGGAGATGGCGGAGAAGGGCAAACGGGCGGGACGCGGCGGAGGGCTCCTCGGAGCGGCCGGCGCGGTCTCGTACGTCGGACTCATGGCGCTGTCGGCCACGGCGGCCGCGGCCCTCTCCCTGGTGCTGCCCGTATGGGCCGCGGCCCTGATCGTCACCGGCGTGCTCTTCGCCGTGGCGGCGGTGCTCGCGGTGCTGGGACGCGGTCAACTGGCCCGCGCGGTACCGCCCGTGCCGCAGCGGGCGATGGACAGCGTCAAGGCGGATGTCGAGGAGATCAAGGGAAGGGCGCACCGATGACGAAGACGCCGGAGCAACCGGAGAACACGGGCGTGAAGGGGCCGGACGAACTGCGCCGGCAGATCGAGGACACCCGAGGCCGTCTCGGCGTGACCGTCGAGGAACTGGCGGCGAAGGCGGACGTGAAGGCCCGCGCCCGGGAGCGGGCGGCAGCGGTGAAGGAACAGGTACGAGGGACGGCGGCACAGGTGAAGGACAAGGTGACGGAACAGGCGGCGCGCGCCAAGGACAAGGCGGCCGACGAGGCGGAGCACGCCAGGAGCGTGACGGCCGAAGGCACGGCGCGCGTGAAGGACAAGGCGGCGGCCGGCGCGGTCCGGGCGAAGGACAAGGCGGCCGAGAGCGCCGAGCGGGCCAAGGGAGCCGTGCTCGACGGCAAGGCGCGCGCGGAGCAGCACCCCGCGGTGGTCCAGGCCGAGGAGAAGGTGGCCGAGGCCGCGCGCCGGGTGCAGGACGGTGCGCCCGAGCCGGTGCGGGCCGCCGCGAGCGGTATCGCGAGGATCGGCGGCCGCCACCCGCGCGCGTTCGCCGCGGCCGGGGCGGGCGTCCTGGTCGCCTGCGTGCTGCTGCGCCGCAAGCGGGCGGGGCGCCGATGAACGGGGCACAGGTGCTCTACAAGCCGCTCGGTCTGGCCTTCGGCATGCTGGGCGGCGTGGCCGCGAGCGCGCTGTTCAACCGCACCTGGAAGGCGGTGGCGGGCGAGGACGACGCACCGGACGCGCACGACGAGGAACGCGCCTGGGGCGAGATCCTCGCCGCCGCCGCGTTGCAGGGCGCGATCTTCGCCGTCGTCAGGGCCGCCGTCGACCGCGGCGGCGCGGTCGGCGTGCGGCGTCTGACGGGCCGCTGGCCGGGCTGACACCGGTGCCCGTCTGGCATGATCGCCCCGGGCGCCGACAGGCCGGACGGATGCAGAGGTTTGAGGCTTGATGAACAGCAGCAAGAGCAGTGACAGCGACGGCGACGCCACCGCGGAGCGGCGCGTCGCGCTGGTGACCGGATCCTCCTCCGGGATCGGCGCCGCCATCGCCCGCCGCCTCGCCGCGGCGGGCGTCCGCGTGGTGGTCAACTCCGCCCGGTCGGTGGAGGCGGGCGAGAAGCTGGCGGCCGAACTGCCGGACGCCGTCTACGTCCGGGCGAGCGTCGCCGACGAGGCCGACGCCGCGCGGCTGGTGCAGAGCGCCGTCGACACGTACGGCCGACTGGACATCCTGGTCAACTGCGCCGGTACCACCCGGTTCATCGACCACGACGACCTCGCGGCCGCCAGCCCCGACGTGTGGCGTGAGCTGTACGACGTCAACGTCATCGGCGTCTGGCAGACCATCACGGCGGCCGTCCCGCACCTGCGGGCGAGCGGGGCGGGCAGCATCGTCAACATCTCCTCGCAGGCGGGCGTGCGGCCGGACGGCAGCTCGATCCCGTACGCGGTCAGCAAGGCCGCCGTGAACCACATGACGAAGCTGCTCGCCAAGACGCTCGGCCCGGCCGTCCGGGTCAACGCGGTGGCGCCCGGCATGATCGACACCCCCTGGTTCGACGGTGTCGAGGGCATCGAGGCCACCATGGAGGCGGTCGCGGGCCGCCTCCCGCTGGGCCGGGTGGGCCGCCCGGAGGACATCGCGGAGGCGGTGGCCGACCTGGCCGACTCCTCGTACATCACCGGGGCGGTCCTGCTCGTGGACGGCGGCGGCCACCTGCTGTGACGCGGCGGCGATGACGGCGCGAAACCGCGCGGGGGTTGACCTCAACCTTGGTTGATGTCGCATCGTCGGTCGTGTCCCGCCGGGCCCCGGCCCGGCGGGCGCACCGACATCGACCGAGACGGACGGACCGCCATGCCCACGACCGCGACCCACAGCACCGGAACCCTCCCCGACCCGGCCCGGCAGGACGGGGACCTCACCTTCATCAGCACCTGGAGCACCGGTTCGCCCGAGCGGCAACGGGCCACCCTGGACGCCATCGCGAAGGCCTGGGAGAGCCGCCCCTGGCCCCATGAGGGACTGCTCTCCTACACGGTGTACGCGGGCGCCGACGGATCGACCGTCCTGCACCGCTCGCAGTGGCGCGACGACTCCGCCTACCAGGACTTCTTCGCCAACTCCGGGAACGGCAGGGACGCCAGGAACACCGACATCGACGCGGCTGTGCCGGGCATCGAGCGCCTCGGCCTGAACAAGACGCGCCTGTACCGCAGTTGGACCGAAGGACGCGACGACAGCGACGGCAGCGACCGCGAGGGGCACGACTCCGGCGCGCTCGCGATCGTGGTCGTGCAGGTCGACTTCGAAGGGCCCGACGAGGACCGGCAGCGCGCCTGGGCCGACGGGGTGATCGAGGCCCTGGACACCGACCCGGCGGGGAAGCCGGGGCTGCGCTCCGCCCACTTCCACGTCAGCACCGACGGCAGGCGGGTCCTCAACTACGCCGAGTGGGAGAGCGAGCAGGCCCACATCGACGCGCTCGCCGCGGCGGGCGAGGGCATCGGCTCGCCCACGCCCCAGTGGCGCCGGGTGCGCGGATTCCCCGGCGTCGTGGGGGACGGAGCGGTCGCCCGGTACCGGTTCGCGTACGGCTTCGTACCGAGCAAGGCGTAAATTCCCGGCGCCGTCCCGCCGACGGCTCCACCCGCCTGGACAGCGGTTGGGGTCGGCGGGACGGTGGAGCCATGCTGGACGTGACCGTTGCCCCGCACCCGTACCCGCACCCGCCTCTTCCACCCGCCTCCGCCCCCGGGCGGCCGGTATGAGCGACGACGGCAGGGCCAGGAGGGGCAGGTCGGGCAGGGCAGCCAGGTCGGCCGGGCGCCGGTCCGGCCGGGGGAGGGCCGACGAGGTCGGGCCCGTGGCCGCCGGGGAGACCGGTGCGGCCGACGGCGCGGGCGAGGCCTTCGAGATCGTCAGGGAGTTCGCGGTCGAGGGCTCCCCCGACCAGCTCTGGGCCGCCCTCACCACCGGCACCGGCGGCTGGCAGTGGCCCATGGAGTACGAGCCGCGCGAGGGCGGTGCCGCCCCCTGTGGCGGCACCGTCACCCGCTGGGACCCGCCCCGCCGCCTCACCGCCCGCGTCGAGGACCCGGACAGGGTGCCGGGCCAGAGCCTGCACCAGCTCGACCACACCATCGAGCCCCGCGACGGCGGGCGCCGCTCCTGGCTGCGCTACGTCCGCAGCGGCGTCTTCACCGGCAGCGCGGACACCCAGTACGAGAGCGCCGTCCGCCACACCGACTTCTACCTGCACACCCTCGGCCAGTACATGACGTACTTCGCGGGCCGCCCCGTCGCCTTCTCCGCCGTCAACGGCCCGCTCGCCTCGCTCGCCCCGGATGCCTTCGCCGCACTCGCCCGCGCCCTCGGCCTGCCCGACGACGCCACGGACGGCGCCCGCGTCCGCGCCCAGGCCCCCGCAGGGGAGCTGAACGCGGTGATCGACTTCCGCAGCCGGTACTTCATCGGACTGCGCACGGACGAGACGATGCACCGGTTCTTCGGCCGCAACCACTTCGGCGCTCCGGTCGGCGTCAGCGTCCACGACTTCGGTGCGCACGCGGACGCCAAGGGCACCGAACTGGCCTGGCAGGACTGGCTGGACCACCTCTACGGCTGAGGCGGTCCAGCGGATCCACCGCCTACGGCCTACGGTCTACGGCCTGAAGCGCAGCACCTGCGGATCGTGATCGCTGTTCTGCTCGGCGAACTCCGCGTTGATGTGCACGCTGTCGTAGCCGAAGTCGTCCCCCACCCCGGGGCTGGTCAGGATCTGGTCGAGGACCTGCGAGTTGCCCTGGTAGACGTAGGAGTAGCGCTCGGCGCGCGGCAGCGATCTCACGGCCGAGCGAAGCACGCCGCCGTCCTCCAGGGCCTTGGCCGCCGCCGAGAACTCGAAGTCGTTGATGTCGCCGAGCACCACGACGTCCGCGTCGCGCTGCGCCTCGCGCAGCTCCTTCACGAAGCCGTTCACCGCCTGCGCCTGCCGCAGCCGCTTGGCCTCGGAGGAGCGCACCGGCGGCTGGTGGTGCGAGGTCAGACCCTCGTCGCCGCCCTTGGACCCGAAGTGGTTGGCGATCACGAAGACCGTGCGGCCGCGGAAGACGAACTCGCCGGCCAGCGGCTTGCGGCTGTCCTCCCACGCCGTGTTCAGCGGGTCCACGCGTCCGGGGGAATGGCTCAGCGCGGCCCGCTTGCCCTCGCGCACGACCTCGGTGGGGGTGGTGGCGTCGCCGGGCGCACGCTCGGTGAACGAGACCCGCTCGGGGTTGTAGAGGAAGACCTGACGGATGTTGCCGCCCGGCTCGCCGCCGTCCTTGTTGTTCTGCGGGTCGACGGAGCGCCACGCGTAGCGCGGCCCGCCCGCGGCGACGACCGCGTCCGTGAACTTCTTCAGGGTCGCCTCCGCGGAGACCGTGCCGTCGTTCTTCGCGCCGTTGTCGTCCTGGATCTCCTCCAGGGCGACGATGTCGGGCGAGGAGAGGTTCGAGACGACGGCCGCGGCGAGCGCGTCGAACTTCTTCTGCGGGTCACTCGGGTCGAGGTTCTCGACGTTGTACGTGGCCACGGCGAGCTCACCCTTGGCCTGCCGCCGCGTCTTCTCGCGCACGAGACCCTTGTCGGTGACGGTGCCGAGCTCACGGGCGGCGAGGGTGTAGCCACCGAACTGGTTGAAGTCCAGGGGCCCTTCGGCGCCGCCGCGCAGCACGTCGCCGACGTTCGCCTTGGGGAAGGGGTGCTCGGAGACGGGGGCGAGCTGCTGGATCTGCAGCCGGCCGCCGTTCTGCGCGCGGTACGAGCCGTAGACGGTGCCGCCGCGCCTGCTGCGGTTCTCGTGCTTCTTCACGGTCACCCACATCTCGTTGTACGTGTCGGTCGCGCCGACCACGCGCGAGGTGCCGATGCGTACGTTCATGCCCTCCAGGGACTCGTAGAGGTCCAGGGCGTACGAACGGGGCCTGAGCGGCAGCGCGTTGACGCTGTTGCCCTGGGCGGGGTCGCCGTCCGGCGCGTACGCGGCGGGCACGGACTTCGCGTCGATCGTGACCGGCGCGGGCAGCGCGTTGCCCGACGACTCCACGCTCACCGTCGGCTTGGTGATCTGGGTGAGGGACTGGTTGCCGGATCCCGCGCCCCCGGGAACGTACTCCCCGACCGTCCCGGAGACCCGGACCGCGTCCCCGGGCTCGACGGTGAGCGGCGCCGAGCCGGTGAAGACGAAGACCGCCTCGCTGGTGGCCGGGTCCTTGTCGGCGGCGTCGGCGGCCGACTGGATCCAGAAGCCCTTGGAGCCGTATGCGCGGACGCCGGTCACGACGCCGGCGACTCCTGTGACCTGCTGTCCCGCCAGGGGCGAGACGCGGGTGGTGCCCTGGATGTCGTGGATGCGGACCTCGTCGGCGGAGGCGGCGGACGAGGTGGTCGCGAGCAGGCCCGCGGCGAGAGCGGTGGCGAGCACGGCGCCGACGGCGGCGGATCTGGGGACGCGGGGCGAGGGTATGTGCGGCATCGGGAAACTCCGGGTGACGGAAGGCGGAGCGGACAGCGGGCGCCCGCAGAGGAGTGCAGGAGTGCAGAAGTGCGGGAAGGCAGGAGTGCGAGGGTGCGGAGGTGCTCTACGCGCGTCAATCTCTTGCGTGACCAGGGCAGTTGTCAAGGTTCCCCGGGTGTTCCCGCGCTGTACGTTTCCTGACAGGGACATGAACCGGGCCGCATGGTGCCAAATCCGTCTAGGCTTGCGCCTTGCCGATCCGAACGCTCGGCGACCACACCTTCGGAGGAGAACCAGCCGATGTCCGTAAGTCCCGCCACCCTGCCGCCGGTGCTGCTGCACTCCGAAGCGGAACTCGCGCGGGCCGCGCTCGCCACTCCGCTGCTGTCCCGCGCCGTGCGGCTCGCCCGCTGGGCGGGGCCCGAGACCCGCGTCGGCGCGGGCGGCGAGCTCGTCGACGCCCAGCTCCCGGCGGCCGCGGCCGAGCTGGACCTCGCGGCTGCGGGCATCGAGGAGGCGGACGCCGCCGCGTACACGAGCGAGGCCTGGCGGGTCGCGGTGGACACCGGCCTCGTCGACGTCACCGACGCCGACGAGGAGGGCGCGGACGGCACCGTCACGCAGGGCGCGGACCTCGCGGCGCTCGTGGCGGGCAGCCCGCAGGACGTCCTCGGCATCTGGCTCGGCGCCCTCGACACCGTGTACGCGGACGCCACCGTGCCCGACATGGAGAACCTCCTGGACGTCCTGGAGGAGAACGGCGAGGTCGACTTCGACGAGCTCGGCTGGGACCCGCAGGCCGAGGCCGACTTCCTCGACGGCGTACTCGGCAACCTCTACCTGCTCACCGTGGGCGACGCCGCGGGCGGTGAGGGACCGGTGCCACTGCCCGCCCTCGCCGCCTCGATGATCGTCCCCGACGACATGGGCGAGCCCACGGACGACATCCTGGAGCAGGTGTCGGACGCGATGATGAAGCTCGACGACCAGTTCCGGCTCTTCGAACCGCTCGGCCTCGTCGAGTACCAGCCCGTCGACGAGGCGCTCATGGCCGACATCGACGACGAGAACGCCGAGCAGCCTGCCCCCGTCGACGAGGAGGACGTCAGCCGCTACGGCATGGTCCGCCTCACCCCGCTCGGCCTGTACGGCGTCCGCGCCCGCATGCTGGAGGCCGGCGTCGACGCGCCCGCCGTCGGCGACCTCGCGGACAAGGGCGCCGACGCGCTGCTCGCCGGCACCTCCGGCTTCCCGCAGCACGCCGCGCAGGCCGAGATCGAGCAGTGGCTCACCCGGCACGAACCGCTGGCCGCCGCCGCCGAGCTGCTGGCCGCGGCGCGCGGCGGCGACGAGGGCGCGCCGCTGCGCAGACTCCGCTGCCAGCAGGCGCTCTCCCTGGTCGGCGCCGAGGCGGAGCCCGCGCTCCGCGAGGTCCTCGACGACCCGGAGCTCGGCGGTCTCGCCCGGGTCTGGCTCGCCGAGCACGGCGCCGCGGACGTGCCCGCCCCGTCGGAGGCGCTCATCTTCTGGCTGACCATCGACACACTCGCCGCGCAGCTCGCCGCCGAGGGCAACTCGGACGAACTCCAGGGCCTGGTCGAGGGCCTCGCCCAGCAGCACAGCGGCTTCTTCGCCGCGGCATGGCGGGTCGACCACCCCGCCACGGCCGACGTCCTGGAGGCCATGGGCCGCCTGCACCCCGACAAGAAGGTGGCGAAGGAGGCCCGCAAGGCGGCCTTCAAGGCGAGGAACCTCTAGCCCTCTCAAGCCCGTCCGGCGTTTGAGGACGAGCCCGGAGGGCGACAGACAGCACCCCGGGTGGGCCAGGAGATCAGGCCCACCCGGGTTCCGCTCACCAGACCTGCGTCAGCATTCGTACCGAGTCGTGTGCTTGAACGACGACGACGCCCCGTCGAACCCGTACGTACCCCGGTAGGCCGGCGGATTCTGGAACTCGCCCACGATCGTGATCGTGGACGCGCACGACCCCTGCCCCGACCGCTTCGCGTCGAGCCGGATCGTCTCGCCGATCGAGCCGCCCGTGATGTCCCACGGCGCACCGCAGATGCCGGACGTGATCCGGCCCCCGGTCACCACGTGCGGGTAGGTGTTGGGGTTGTACCGCACCTCGATGGCGAAGGTGACGGTGCCGTTGTGGAGCGTCAGCTTGCAGTCCGCCGACAGTGCCTCGGCCGACACGTCGGCGACCGGCGCGGCGAACGCCTCGTCGCGCGTCTTGACCTCGGCGCCCTGCGGATTGTGGAAGCGGTGCTCCGACATCCGTGACTGGCTGTCCTTCTGCTTGCGTGCCTGAGTGGTCATGGAAAACCCTCCTTCCGTCCTGACCGTCAGGCCAGCAGCTCGGCGATCTCCACACGCAGCAGCGCGCGGACGTTCTCGATGTGGTTGACGATGGTCGCGACGGAGGAACCGGCGAAGAGCAGGCCCACCGCGACGTCGTCCTGCGAGGTGACCAGCGAACCGGAGTCGCCGCCCGCCGAGATGTTCGTCGTGATGATCTGGTCCTTGAACCGGGCCGTGCCCGCCGTGCCGTAGTTCACGTCGACGGTCGCGTCGACGGCGATGATCCGGCCGAAGCTGATGTTCGTCGTCCTGCCGGTCTTCTTCACCAGGTCGCCGACGGCCACGTTGGCCTTGCGCCGCCAGGCGCGCGGGGCGCCGCTGAAGTACTGCTCACGCGTCGCGTCCTGGAACTCGACCGCGCCGAGCGCCGCGTCCACGACGTTGTTGTGCCGCTCCAGCGGGATCTGCGGGGCGAACTGGATCGTGATGAAGCGCTCCAGGGTCGCGATGCGGTCCGCCGGGTCCTGCCCGCCGTCGAAGACGCCGGGCTGCACGATGGCGCTGCCAAGCTGCGCCCGGTTGGAGTCGGCGAGCACGTGGTTGTTGGAGAGGACGTAGAACTTCGCCGGGGTGCCGAGGCCGGAGCCCGGCGGGTCGACGGAGGCGCCGGGCAGGAAGTCGTAGACCACGCTGCCGAGCGTGCCCGCGGTCACCCGGACGTTGCCGACCGAGAAGCCGGAGGGGCAGGGGCGCATCCGGCGCTTGAGGAGCTGCGGCTCGTACATGGTGTGCCCGGCGTACTCCTCGAGCTGTGGCTGCCCGAGGCCCGAGAGGTGCTCGCCGATGCCGGTGTCGGAGTCGTACGCCCCCGGGGAGCGGTCCTCGGCCCGGCGGCCCCCCGGCCTGCTCTGCCTGCTGCGCTGCGCCGCGATGTGGCCCACCGCGACGATGTCGGTCGGGGTGCCGTCGTCCATCTGGCGCGGGACGACGTCCCGCTCCGGGAGCATGGATTCCGGGACCTTCTGGGTGACGAACACGATGACGGCGGGCTCGCCGGTGGGCTCTCCGCCGCTCCACTTCACACCGTGGCCGAAGCCGACGACGTTGGCCAGCGGCTGCTGGGGCCGCAGGAAGTCGGACATCGCCTGCTGGCGGGAGCTGTCGCTCAGCTGACCGCCGGTGGGTCCTCGCATCAGTTCGGGCTGGCTGACCACGCCAGACCACCTCTTCCCCTGGAACAAGGGTGGGGCTCCGGCACCGCGCGCGGGCGTCGCTCTCGCTACGACCCGCCGTCCTGTGCGTCGACTTCACCGATGGTGAGTACGCGTACGGGGACGCCGTCGAGCGTGTCCGGAACCACGTCTTCGTCACGGAGACGGTCACGGGGCACTCGGTGGGTGACAAAGACGACGATCACGTCCTGACCCGAGTGCTCATCCCTCCCGGTGCCGACTCCGGTGACATTGGCCAGCCGCATCAGCCGGCCCTCATGGAGGCTGCGTGCCTGCTGTGCGTCCACTCGGCTCGCCTCCCCACGCGGTGGTGCGTGTGCACGTACGTGCTGTCTATTGCCGTGGGCATCGCGGGTCAAGGTGTCCCGCGCTGATTCTTCGCGCCGGGCCGCCTCCCACAGGCGGATTCGGAAAGCGGGCCCCTCGCTGTCGGACAGCGTTCAGCCCGTGTTCAGGCGCGGGCGGGACGGTGGCGCCGACAGCGGCCCGGCCGTCCGCTGCCGCCCGCGCGACTCCAGACGTACCTGCCCACGCGCCCATACGTACCCGTCCACGCGCCCCAGGAGAAACCATGTCGCTCACCCGCAGGGATTTCGCCAGACGCTCCGCGCTCACCGGTGCGGGGGTCGCCCTGACCGGCAGTGTCGCCGCGCTCGCCACCGCGCCCGGCGCCCTGGCCGCCACGGAGACCGAGGAGCCGGAGAGCGCCCGGGGCCACGGCCACCACGGCCCCGGCTACGGGCCCCTCCTGCCCGACCCCGACGGGCTCCTCGCGCTGCCCGCCGGGTTCACCTACCGCGTCCTCACCCACAGCGGCAGGACCAAGCTGGAGAGCGGTGAGTTCACGCCGTCCAACCATGACGGCACCGCCGCCTTCCGCGGCCCCCGCGGCACCACGCTCCTCGTCAACAACCACGAGCTGGGCGGCCCCCGCAGCAAGTGGGAGCACCCCGTACCGCTCGCCGAGGGCCTCGTCTACGACCCGGCCGCGGCCGGCGGCTGCACGGTCGTCGAGGTCGGCTCCGACGGGCACGTCGCCGAGTGGGTCGGCATCGCGGGCACCGCCACCAACTGCGCGGGCGGCGCCACTCCGTGGGGCACCTGGCTCACCTGCGAGGAGACCGAGGACCGGGCGGGCCGCAACGGCATGACCAAGGACCACGGCTACGTCTTCGAGGTCGACCCCCTGGACAGGCGGGCCAACCGCGCCCCCAAGCCCGTCAGGGCGCTCGGCCGCTACGCCCACGAGGCCGTCGTCGTCGACCCCAAGCGCGGCCACCTTTACCTCACCGAGGACGCCTCAGGGCCGAACGGCCTCCTCTACCGCTGGACCCCGCCGCAGGGCTTCACCCACGGACGCGGCAGACTGCGCACCCTCGCCGACGACGCGGGTGTCCTGAAGGCGCCCAGGTGCTACGACTCCGGCGGCCGCTTCGTCGACGACCTGTCCCGCGCCACGAGGACCGGCACGGTGTACGGCGTCGACTGGGTCGAGGTCCCCGACCGCGACGCCAGGACCGTGCCCGTGCGCCAGCAGTTCGACGACGGCGACATCACGCGCGCCCGCAAGCTCGAAGGCATGTGGTGGGCCGACGGCGGCGCCTACATCGTCTCGTCCTTCGCCCGCGCCGAGAGCCCCGTCCCGCACGACGGACAGGTGTGGTTCTACCACCCCGGCCGCCGCACCCTGACGCTGAAGGTACTCCTCGGCGTCAACCCGGAGCCGGGCAAGGACGGCGCGTTCGACGGCCCCGACAACATCACCGTCTCGCCGCACGGCGGACTCGTCATCGCGGAGGACGGCGACGGCGTCCAGCACCTGTTCGGCGCGACGGAGAGCGGCCGCACGTACCCGATCGCGCGCAACGAACTCAACGCGGGGACAGTGGAGGAGCCCGCGTACAGCGAGTTCACCGGCGTCACGTTCTCGCCCGACGGCAGGACGCTCTACGCCAACATCCAGACGCCCGGCATCATGCTCGCGATCACCGGACCGTGGCGGCGCCGACGGCGCTGACCGGCACTCCTGCGTCCCCGGGCCCGAGGCGGGCGCCGGGGCGCAGGCAAGGGTGCAAAGACAGGCTTCAAGACCCTCCGGTCCCGGCCTGCCCCAACATCTCGGCGAGCTTCCCCTCCTGACGGCGGATCAGCCCCGCGACCGGCTCCTGCGCCCACCACGGAGGGACCGCCGCCTGCCCGGCGCACCGGCCGAGCACCTCCGCGACCGGTGGCCGCGCCGCGGGGTCACGGGCCAGGCAGCGGCCGAGAAAGTGCCGCCACTCCGGGTCCGGCACGCCGAGCAGGTCGGGGTCCTCGTGCAGCGTGCGGTGCAGGACCTCGGGGGCGCGTCCGGAACCGAAGGGGCCCTGCCCGGTCGCCGCCACCACGAGGACGGCGCCGAGCGCGAACACGTCGGAGGCGGGCCCCGGCCGGGCGCCCCGCGCCAGCTGCTCGGGGGCGAGGAAACCGGGCGATCCGACCATGCCGCCGTCGGCCGCGGGGCTTCCGTCGGCCGGGAGGCCCCCGGCGACCGTGCTCTTGGCGATGCCGAAGCCGATGAGCCGCGGGCCGTGCCGCGTGATGACGACGTTGGACGGCTTCACGTCGCGGTGCGTGAGGCCCGCCGCGTGCACCGACGCCAGGGCTCCGGCGAGCGTGGCGCCCAGCGCGGCCAGCTCGGCGGAACCGAGTGGCCCGTACGTGGCCACCGCCTTCGGGAGGCTGGGGCCCGCGCAGAACTCGACGGCCAGCCAGGGCGGTTCGCCGTCCGGGTCGGCGCCGACCACGGCAGCCGCGCAGGGCCCGGTGACGGTCCGCGCGGCGAGCGCCTCGCGGCGGAAGCGCTCGCGGAACGCCGGATCGGCGGCGAGGGGCCCGTCGACCGTCTTGACGGCCACCGGCCGCCCCCACGCGGACCGCGCCAAGTGGACGCGGCCCGTCTCGCCCTCGCCGAGCAACGCGACGATCCGGTACCCGGCGACCTCCACGGGCTCTCTCCTTCCAGCGGCCCCGAGGGCCCTCGGGACTGCAGGACATGTCGACGCTCTGTGCGACGCCTGGGAGGCATCGTACGGTTGCGTACGCCGGGAGACCGGCGGCCGTATCCCCCCTCCGTCCGGCGCCCGCGGCAAGGGCCTCTCGATCACCGCTGGTGGCCGAAAGGCAGCGTGCTGACACCCTGTCCCTCGTTCGGGTCGTCTCCGCAGCGTGATCGGGGCGTGACAGACCGTGGCTTGTGTGTCTGTTCCATACCGATGTGAGGGCAGTGTGAGCACGGAATATGGTGCCGCGGCCACTCGGGGGCCCATACTGCGAATATGACGAGGCCCCCCGGCTCGCGCCGCCACCTGCCGAACAGTCCCTTCAACGTGCCCGCTCCGCCCGCGCCACCCGTGGAGCACTTCGAGGTGGGCGACAGGGTCTCCCACGACCAGTACGGCCTGGGAAGGATCGTGGGCGTCGAGGGCGAGGACGCGGTGGTCATCGACTTCGCGGGCCGCCAGGGACGGTTCCTGAGCCCCTACCCGAAGCTGGCCAAACTCTGACCCGGAAGCCGGCCGAACTCTGACCCGGAAGACGATCCGGTACGTCCGACCCGGACGGCGAACCGATACGAGTGAGGGGCGGCGGACCGCACATGCGGTCCGCCGCCCCTCACTCGCGTCCGCGAGGCCCTTCACGGGGCCTTACGCGGCCTTTGCAGGGGCCCTACAGGGCCTGCGCCGCCGGCTTCACCATGCCGCGCACCGTGCGGGACTTCACGAACTGCCCCATCGCGGTCATTTCCCACTCGCCCGTGAACTGCTTGATCAGCTTCGCCATCATGACGCCCGTCTGCGCCTCGGCGTTGGTCAGGTCGAAACGGACGAGCTCCTCGCCCGACGCCGCGTCGATCAGACGGCAGTAGGCCTTGGCGACCTCGGTGAACTTCTGCCCCGAGAACGAGTTCACCGTGAAGACCAGGCCCGTGACGTCCTGCGGGAGACGGCCGAGGTCGACGACGATCACCTCGTCGTCACCGCCGCCCTCGCCCGTGAGGTTGTCGCCGGAGTGCTTGATCGCGCCGTTCACGATCGAGAGCTTGCCGAAGTAGCAGCTGTCGACGTGGTTGCGCTGCGGGCCGTACGCGATGACGGAGGCGTCCAGGTCGATGTCCTTGCCGCGGAACGCGGGCTCCCAGCCGAGGCCCATCTTGACCTGCGAGAGCAGCGGGCGGCCGCCCTTGACCAGGGACACCGTCTGGTTCTTCTGCAGGTTGACCCGGCCCTTGTCCAGGTTGATCTTCCCGGCGCCGGGCGCGGGTGCGGCGGGCGGCGGGGGAGCGGCCGGGGCGGGCGCCGAGAGGCGCGGGTCGGCGGCCGGCGGGGGCGGACCCTGCACGGGCGGCCCAGCGGGCGGCGCCATGGGGGCGGCGGCCGGCGGAGCCGGGGCGGGCTCCTCCACCGAGACGCCGAAGTCCGTGGCGATGCCCGCGAGGCCGTTGGAGTACCCCTGGCCGACCGCGCGGGCCTTCCACGCGCCGTTGCGCAGGTAGATCTCGACGATCACCAGGGCTGTCTCGGCACCGAGCTTCGGGGGCGTGAAGGTGGCGAGGACCGAGCCGTCGTCGGCGTTGCGGATCGTGGCGGTGGGCTCGATGCCCTGGAAGGTCTGGCCCGCCGCGTCCGGGCTCGCGGTCACGACGATCTTCTCGATGCCGGGCGGCACGGATGCGGTGTCGACGGTGATCTTGTCGGGGGTCGTGCCGCCGCCCGACTGGTAGGTCACGCCGGGCCCGGCGGGCTGGTTGAAGAAGATGAAGTCGTCGTCGGAGCGCACCTTGCCGTCGGCGGTGAGCAGCAGGCCCGATACGTCGAGCCGCACCGGAGCGGCGACGTCCACCGCCACGCGGGCGGCGGTCAGCGGGATGTTCGAGCCGGGGGTCATAGCTGTCATGCCGGGGTAACGAACGATCCCGCTTTGCCGTTCCCTTACCCGGCGAAGGTTTTTGGATCACGGCACCACCACGATCTTCCGCCCGAGCCCGGCGGCGAACCGGTCGAGCGCCCCCGGGTACTCCGTGAGCGGCAGCCGGTCGCTGATGAACACGTCGGGGTCGAGCACGCCGCCCGCGAACAGCTCGGCCGCCCGCTCGTAGCTGTGCAGGACCGCCATCGAACCGGTGATGGTGATCTCCTGGTTGTAGATGCGGTACGGGTCGATGTTCACGCGCGTGGCGTAGTCGGCCACACCGAACTGCAGGAACGTGCCCGCCTTGGCCACTCGTTCGAGCCCGTCCTGGATCGCGGCCGCGTTGCCGGTCGCGTCGACGACGACGTCCCAGCCCTGCGGACGCTCCAGTTCGTCCGCGCTCGCCGCCGACCCCGAGACGCCGAGGCGCCGCGCGGTGGCGAGCCGGTCCGCGTTCAGGTCGACGACGTCCACGCTCGCCGCGCCGGTGCGCTTGGCGAGCTCCAGCATCATCAGGCCCATCGTCCCCGAGCCGTAGATCAGTACGTGCGAACCGAGCCGGGCGCGCAGCACGTCGTAGCCGCGCACCGCGCAGGACAGCGGCTCGATCAGGGCGGCGTCCTCGGTGCGTACGTGGTCGGGCAGGCGTACGCAGTTCGCGGCGGGCGCCACCGCGTACTGGGCGGCGCCGCCCGCCGTGGTCACCCCGATCGCGGCCCACCGCTCGCAGAGGTTGCCCCGCCCGTCCCGGCAGTAGCGGCACTCGTGGCAGTGCAGTGAGGGGTCGACGGCGACCCGGTCGCCGACGGCGAGCGTGCGCACCTCGCTGCCGAGGGCGACGACCTCGCCGGCGAACTCGTGCCCCGGCACGACCGGCAGGGTCGGCGCGAACTCGCCCTGGAGGATGTGCAGATCGGTCCCGCACAGTCCGCACGCGGCGACCTCGACGACGACGTCACGGGGGCCGGGAGCGGGGTCGGGCACCTCCCCGACCACGGCCTTGCCGACGGACTCGATGATGGCGGCCTTCACTTGACGGCTCCCAACGACAGGCCCTGGACCAGCTTGTCCTGGGCGGCGAACCCCGCGGCGAGCACCGGCAGGGAGATCATGAGCGACGCGGCGCACACCTTTGCGAGGAACAGGCCCTGGCTGGTGATGAAGCCGGTCAGGAAGACGGGCGCGGTCTGGGCGACGACGCCAGTGAGCACCCGGGCGAAGAGCAGTTCGTTCCAGCTGAAGATGAAGCAGATCAGCGAGGTCGCGGCGATGCCCGGCAGCGCGATGGGCGCCACCACGCGCGTGAGGATCGTCGGCAGCCGCGCCCCGTCGATCTGTGCGGCCTCGATGACCGGCTTCGGCACCTCGGCGAGGAACGACTGCATCATCCACACGGCGATCGGCAGGTTCATCGAGGTGTAGAGCAGGACGAGCAGCCAGATGTTGTCCAGCAGGCCGGTGTTCTTGGCGAAGAGGTAGATCGGCAGGAGGCCCGCCACGACCGGCAGCATCTTCGTGGACAGGAAGAAGAAGAGCACGTCCGTCCACTTCTTCACGGGCCGGATCGACAACGCGTAAGCGGCGGGCAGCGCCAGGACGAGGACGCACAGGGTCGAGACGAGGGAGGCCACCGTCGAGTTGATGAGCGAGGGCCAGGGGCTCGCGCCGCCGCCCGCGCCGAAGAAGTCGCGGTAGCCGTCGAGGGTGAGCGAGGCGGCGAGCGAGGGCGGGTTGGTCGCCGCGTCCTCCTCCGAGTGGAAGGAGGTCAGCGCCATCCAGGCGATGGGCAGGAAGAACAGGATGCCGGCGAGCCAGGCGGTGAGCCCCAGGCCGATTCCCTTGCCGCGTACGTTGCTCATCAGCGGGACGCCTCCTCACGGAACAGGGACGAGACGACCCGCAGCGCGAAGGTCGCGATGACGAGGGAGCCGATGACGACCAGGACGCCCGCCGCCGAGGCCAGACCGTTCTCGTGGGCCTGGTAGAAGCTCTGGTACACGGTGTAGGGCAGATTGGCGGTGCCGAGGCCGCCCGAGGTGATGGTGAAGACTGCGTCGAAGTTCTGCACGATGTAGATCGAGCCGAGCAGCGCGCCCAGTTCGAGGTAGCGGCGCAGGTGGGGCAGTGTCAGATGGCGGAAGACCTGCCAGTTGCCCGCGCCGTCCATGCGGGCCGCCTCGATCAGTTCGGGGTCGCGGCTCTGCAGCCCCGCGAGCAGGATCAGCATCATGAAGGGCGTCCACTGCCACACCAGGGAGGCCTCCACGGCGAGCAGCGGGGTGTTGGAGATCCAGTCGGGCTGCGCCGCGGAGTCCCCGCCGGCCCAGTGAAGCAGGCCGTTGAAGAGCCCGTACTCGGGGTTGTAGAGCACGTGCTTCCACAGCAGCGCGGCGGCCACGGGGACCAGCAGGAACGGCGCGATGAGCAGGGTGCGCACCAGCCCGCGTCCCTTGAACCTCCGGTTCAGGAGCAGCGCGAGAGCGAGCCCCGCGACCAGGCTGGCGAGCACCACGGAGGCGGTCAGAAGGATCGTGGTCAGTACGGACTTGCGCAGGTCGGGGTCGGTGAGGACCTCGTGGTAGTTGGCGAACCCGGTGAAGCTGCGGGCGTCCGGGTAGAGGGCGTTCCAGTCGAAGAAGGAGATCACCAGGGTCGCTACGAACGGCAGTTGGGTCACGGCGATCATGAAGACGAGGGCGGGCAGCAGGGGTGCCCTGGTGGCCCAGGCGCGCAGCCGTCCCGGTGGCCCCGGTGTCTTCGTGGTCCTCGCGCCGGGCACGCGCGCGTGGCCGACGGTGGTGGTGCTCGCGGTGGTGGTCATCGTCCCTCGTACTCCTCGGAGATCTTCTCGGCGAGCTCCTGCGAGTTCTTCAGGGCCGATTCGACGGATACGCGTCCGGCGATGGCCGCGCTGATCTCCTGGGAGACCTTGGTGCCGAGGTCGGTGAACTCGGGGATGCCGACGAACTGGATGCCGGGGGCCGGGCGGGGCTGCACGCCCGGGTCGCGGGGCCTCGCACCCTCGATGGCGGCGCGGGTGACGTCCTGGAAGGCGGCGGCCTCCTCGCGGTAGGCGGGGTTCGCGTAGGTCGAGGCGCGTTTGCCCGCGGGCACGTTGGACCAGCCGATCTTCTCGCCGACGAGCTTCTCGTACTCCTTGCCGGACGCCCAGGAGATGAACTTCCAGGCCTTGTCGGGGTTGTGCGAGGCCTTCTGCATGCCCCAGGCCCAGGTGTAGAGCCATCCTGAGCTCTTGGTCCGCGCCACCGGTGCGGGCACGTAGCCGATCTTTCCCTTCACGGGGGACTTGGCGGACTCAAGGGAGCCCGCGGCGGCCGTCGCGTCGTACCACATGGCGGTCTTGCCCTGGGTGAGGTTGTTGAGGCACTCGGCGTAGCCGGACTGCGCGGCGCCGGACTCGCCGTGCTCGCGGACGAGGTCCACGTAGAAGCGGGTCGCCTTCTCGAACTCGGGGGAGTCCAGGCGGGCCTTCCAGTCCTTGTCGAACCACGTGCCTCCGAAGGTGTTGACCACGGTCGTCAGGGGCGCCATCACCTCGCCCCAGCCGGGCAGCCCGCGCAGGCAGATGCCCTTCATCCCCGGCTCCTCACCGTCCACACGGGCGGCGAGTTCCGCCACCTGCCGCCAGGTGGGGTGCTCGGGCATGGTCAGACCGGCCTTCTCGAAGACGTCCTTGCGGTACATCAGGAAGGACGACTCCCCGTAGAAGGGCTGCCCGTAGAGCTTGCCGTCACTGCCGGTGAGGGACTGGCGCATGGGCGCGAGGATGTCCTTCTCGTCGTACGCCCGGTCCTTTCGCGCGTACGAACCGACCTCGTGCAGCCAGCCGTTCCTGGCGTAGATCGGTATCTCGTAGTTGCTGAGCGTCGCGACGTCGTACTGGCCGGCCTGGTTGGCGAAATCCTGGCTGATCTTGTCGCGGACGTCGTTCTCCGGCAGGACGGTGAAGTTCACCTTGATGCCCGTCTCCATGGTGAAGTGGGCGGCGGTGAGCTTCTGCAACTCCACCATCTGCGGGTTGTTCACCATGAGGACGTTGATGGAGTCGCCGCCTGAACCGGACCCGCCGGCACCGGCCCAGCAGCCGGCGAGCAGCGGGGCGAGCAGCGCCCCTGCGGTGGCCGCGACGAGCGTGCGCGGCCTCCGTCGGCTCGGGGTTCGCATGAATCGCTCCTGAACATAGAGGGGCATAACGGGTGATGAGGGGCGCGCCGGGGCGTGCGGGGGCCCGTGGGGGGTGCGGAGAGGAGAGGCGGGAGGGGGCAGGGGGAGGGGACAGGGCGTCAGGTGCGGATGACCTGCGGGCCCAGGAGCGAGTAGCGGTGCGCCTCGGACGCGGGCAGGCGGCTGCTCGTGACGATCGTGTCCAGGTCGCCGACCCCCGCGAACCGGCAGAAGCTCGTCGCCCCGAACTTGGTGTGCACACCCAGGAACACGGTCCGCCGCGACGCCCTGATGGCCTGCGCCTTCACCTCGCTGACCGCCGGGTCGGGCGTCGTCAGGCCGTGTTCGCGGGAGATGCCGTTGGCGCCGATGTACGCCAGGTCGATGACGAAACCGGCCAGCATGCGGGTCGTCCAGTGGTCGACGGTGGCGAGTGTCCCGGGGCGCACCCGGCCGCCGAGCAGCAGGACGGTGATGTTCTCGGCCTCGGCGAGGATGCCCGCGGTGGCGAGCGAGGCGGTGACCACCGTCAGCGGCCTGCCCGCCGCGGCCCCGGGCAGGGCCTCGGCGATCAGCTGCGGGGTGAAGCCCTCGTCGACGAAGACCGTCTCGGCGTCGCCGAGCAGCTCCGTCGCGGCCGCCGCGATGCGCCGCTTCTCCGGGACGTGCATGGTCGTGCGGAAGGCGAGGGTGGTCTCGAAGCCCGCGCTCTCCACGGGGTAGGCGCCGCCGTGGGTGCGGCGGACCAGGCCGTGGTCCTCCAGGGCCCGCAGGTCGCGGCGGACGGTCTCCTTCGCGACACCGAGCTCCCCGGCGAGCGCCGTCACGTCGACGGAGCCGGAGTGGCGGGCCGCGTTGACGATCCGCCGCTGACGTTCCTCCGCGGTCATCGGCGCCACCTTCTTCCCCCTGGGTGCGGTCGGTGCCCGTTCGGGCCCTGTGGGGGAAGTTCTACAGCGCGGGCCGGGGCGTGACCAGGCTCGCAGCGGGCGTGATGCTGCCCGCTTGTGCCCGCTCGGCGGGGCGACGGCCTGTGCGGCGGTCCTGACGCGTGCCCGTTTGCGCGGGTTGGGCCGCCCGTTCGGTGCCCGAATGGTTCAGTACGGCCACACCGGCGGGTTCGTGCAGAAGTGGCCGCCCACGTGCGCGTGGTCCGGATTCGCCGGGTCAAGGTCGCCCTGCTCGGCGATCAGCTGCCGCGCGAACCGCTCGGAATCGTCGCGCGGTTCGTAGCCCAGCGCCCGCGCGGAGCCGAGGTCCCACCACAGCCGGGTGTTGGCGGACGAGCCGTACACCACGGTGTGCCCCACGTCCTCGGCGGTGAGCGCCGCGTGGAAGAGCCGCGCGCCGTCCTCGGGGCTCATCCAGACCGACAGCATCCGCACGCTCGACGGCTCGGGGAAGCAGGACCCGATGCGGACCGAGACGGTCTCGATGCCGTGCTTGTCGAAGTAGAGCTGGGCGAGGTCCTCGCCGAAGGACTTCGACAGGCCGTAGAAGGTGTCGGGGCGGCGCGGGGTGTCGGCCGGGATCAGCGGTTCTTCGCTCCGCGGGCGCGGGGTGAAGCCGATCGCGTGGTTGGAGGAGGCGAAGACGATCCGCCGCACGCCCTCCTCGCGGGCCGCCTCGTAGAGGTTGTACGTCCCCTCGATGTTGGCCTTGAGGATCTTGTCGAAGGTGGACTCCAGGGAGATGCCCGCGAGATGGAGGATCGCGTCCACCCCGCGCACGGCCTCGCGCAGCGCCGCCCGGTCGGTGAGGTCGGCCGTGCCTGCGTCCGGCTCGTCGTCCATGGGGCGTACGTCGAGCGGGCGCAGGTCGTAGCCGTACGCGGGCAGGAGGGCGCGCATCAGGGTGCCGATGCCGCCTGCGGCGCCGGTGAGCAGGACGGTGCGGGGAGCGGGCATGGCGGGGTCTCCTCGTGCGGCCGTAAGCAATCGCGTATGCATCCACGTACAGAATTCACATCCATGGACACGCTAAGGATCTCCGTCATGCCGCGTCAAGACTCCGGCGAGGTGTCGGGTGCGGCTCCGGAGGTGCCAACTCCGCTCCGGGCCGGGCGGTTCGCGCGCTTGACCCCGCGCGAGCGGGCGCCTTAGCGTGACCATGTTCAGGGATATGGACATGAATCATAAACATGCACGTCTTGGCGTGCGCGCCCAGGGAGAGCCCGTGACCTCAGCCCCCCTCGCTTCCCGACTCCGCGTCCCCAGCGGGCCGCTGTTCTTCCCGGTCACCGCGTTCGGTCCGGACGGCGCTGTCGACCTGGACACCTTCCGCACCCATGTGCGCGCCGGCGTCGAGGCGGGCGCGGCGGCCGTCTTCGCCTGCTGCGGCACGGGTGAGTTCCACGCCCTGACCCCCGAGGAGTTCCAGGAGTGCGTCGCCGCGGCCGTCGAGGGGACGGCGGGGCGCGTCCCGGTGGTCGCGGGCGCCGGGTACGGCACCGCGCTCGCCGTGCGGTACGCGCGCCTCGCCGAGCAGGCCGGTGCCGACGGCCTGCTCGCCATGCCGCCCTACCTGGTCGTCGCCGGGCAGGAGGGGCTGCTGCGGCACTACACCGAGCTGGCCGCAGCCACCTCCCTGGACGTCATCGTCTACCAGCGCGACAACGCCGTCCTCACCCCGGAGACGGTCGTCGAACTGGCCCGCACGGAAGGCGTCATCGGCTTCAAGGACGGCCTCGGCGACATGGACCTGATGCAGCGCACCGTCAGCGCCGTGCGCAGCGAAGTGCCGGGCGACTTCCTGTACTTCAACGGCCTGCCGACCGCGGAACTGACCGGGCTCGCCTACCGCGGCATCGGGGTGAGCCTCTACTCCTCGGCGGTCTTCTGCTTCGCCCCCGACATCGCCCTCGCCTTCCACCGCGCGTTCAACGCCGGTACGCCGGAGGGCGACGCCACCGTGAACCGCCTCGTCGACGGCTTCTACCGGCCCTTCGTGGAGCTGCGCGCCCTCGGCCGGGGGTACGCGGTCTCCCTCGTCAAGGCGGGCGTGCGGCTCGGCGGCCTGGACGTCGGCCCCGTGCGACCGCCGCTGCACGAGCCCGCCGACGACCACGTGAAGCGGCTGGCCGAACTCGTCGAGCGCGGCCGGGAACTGATCGGCGGCGCGCACCCGGGAGCGGGCGCGTGAAGGCCGCCGCGTTCCTCTACCCCTGGGACGTCATCGGCGACCCCGACGCCCCCGCCCGCCTGACCGCCCTCGGCATCCGGCAGGTGACCCTCGCCTCCGCCTACCACTCCACTCGCGCCCTGACCCCGCGCCACCCACGCCACCGCGTCGTCACCGCCGCGCACGCGGCCGTCCTCTACCCGCCGGGCGATCGGTGGCAGGGCCGCGAACCGCGCCCGTACGCCGCCGGAAAGTGGGCGCCGGGCGACGCCTACGGAGAGGCGGCGCGGGCGCTCACCGACGCCGGGATCGACGTACACAGCTGGGTCGTCCTCGCCCACAACTCCCGGATGGGGGAGGAGCATCCGGCGACCTCCGTGGTGAACGCCTACGGGGACCGCTACCCCTGGGCGCCCTGCATCGCGCAAGCCGCCACGCGCGCGTACCTGGTCGATCTGGCCGCCGAAGCCGCCGTGCGCCCCGGCACGTCCGGCACCGAACTGGAGTCCTGCGGCTGGTACGGCCTCGCGCACCTGCACGCCCACGACAAGACCGCGGGCGTCCCCCTCGGCGAGGCCGGGCAGTACCTGATGTCGCTCTGCTTCTGCTCCTCCTGCCGTGATGGGTACGCCGGGCAGGGCCACGACCCCGAGGAGCTGGCGGCCGCTGTCCGCCGCGCCCTGGAACCCCTGTGGCGCGGCGCCGGTAGCACGGGGGAGGAGGAAGGCGAGGGCGGCGGCTGGCCGGCCGTCGAGAAGCTGATCGGCGTGGACAGGGCGGCGGCCACGCGCGCGTGGCGCGAGGAAACCGCCCGTACCCTCCAGGAGGCCGCCGTGGGCGCGGTCCGCGCGGCGGCGGTCACGGCGGGCCGGACCGGTTTCCACGTATTGCTCCACGCCGACCCGGTGACGTACCACTGCGGCGCCGACGCGGGCACCGACCCGGCGCACATCCTCACCGTGGCCGACGGGGTGGTGGTGCCCTGCACGGGCGGCCCGCGCCTGCTGACGCCGTTCGCCGCGCGGGCCGGGGACGGCACGGTCCTGGCCGCCAACCTCACCGTGGTGAGCGGCATGGGCGGCAGCCCCGGCACGCTCGCCGCCGACGCCGCGCGGGCCGCGGAGCTCGGCGCCACCGAACTCCGGCTCTACCACGCGGGCCTGGCGTCGGACGGCGACCTCGCGCTCGTCAAGGAGGCCCTGTCGCGCACGGAGTGATCGCCGATACGGTCCGCGGGACCACGACCACGCACGGCGCCTCGATCGCCGGGCTCCCCGCGGCCGAGCAGGCGAAGGCCGTCGCCACCGTCAAGCGCTGGGCGAACGTGAAGCAGCCCGCTTGCGGGGCCGCCTCAGCAGGGGCGCGGCGATCAGCAGCCGTGCCCCCGCGAGCACCGTCAGCAGCACGCGGTAGTCGACGCTCTCCACGAGGGCCGCGCCCGCCGCGATGCCGATCGCCGTCGGGGTGAACATCAGGGTGCCGGCCGTCGCCGCCACCCGGCCGACGAGCGCGTCCGGCGTCTCGCGCTGGACCGCGGTCAGACCGGCGATCAGTACGCAGGGCAGTCCGATGCCGTTCGTGAGGCTGCCCAGGAGGGCGGCGGCGTCGTACGGCACTGCGCTGAGCAGCAGGGACGCGGCGGTCAGCGCGATGCCCGCGCCGGCGAAACGGCGCGCTCCGAAGCGCCGCATCAGCGCCCCCGACGCCACACCCACCGCCACGGACCCGGCGCCCTGCGCGACGTACAGCACGCCCGTGTACGAGGGCGGGCGGCCGAGCCCCTCGACGATCGCGAAGACCGTCGCGCCGCTGATCCCCGAGCTCAGCATGGTCAGGCCGCCCGCCACCACGAGGGGCCGCAGCCGCTCGTGGCCCCACAGGTGGCGCGTGCCTTCCGCGGTCCGTGCCCGCAGCGACGCGCGGTCGGGCACCGGCGCGCTCTCCCGCACTCGCAGCAGCGCGAACATCCCCGCCGCGAGCACGAACGTCACCGCGTCAAGGAGCGCCACCCGGGCGCCTCCGTAGGCGGCGAACAGGCCCGCGCCGGCGAGCGGGGCCACCAGCTTCATGCCCTCGTTCGCGGACATTCGCAGGCCGTTGAAGTCGCCGAGCAGTTCCTTGTCGACGGCCGCCGCGACCAGGGCGGCCTCCGCCGCGTCCGTGACGACGCCGCACGCCCCGTACAGCACGAGGACGGCGAAGAGGATCCACAGCCGGCCCGCCGTGTCGACGGCGAACAGGGACAGGAGCAGCGCGCCGAGCGCGAGGTTGGCGGCCACGAGGAGCGGTCTGCGGCGCGTGCGGTCGGCGAGCGTGCCGAGCAGGGGGCCGACGAGGGTGGGCGCCCACAGGGCGAACTGGCAGAGCGCGGCGAGGCCGTCGGACCCGGTCAGCTCCTTCACCCAGATCCCCGACGCCAGCCACAGCGCGGAGGTCCCGAAGCCGGAGACGACCACGGCCCCCAGATACAGCCCGGCGTTCCGGTCCCGGAGGACCCGCCCGATCGTCGATGTCATGCCTGGTGATGGTGGCGCCTAAGGCCCCCGCGGCGGTATCGGCCGCTTTCCCTACGGGGGCTGCGATGAGTACACGGCGCGCGGCCTGTCTACAGGGAGAGGTACCGAGACAGCCGCCTTAGAGCCTGTGTCCTGTCCGCCCGCTCAGGTATGGATCAGGTAAAGGGTCATCCCGCCCCCTCCCCACGCCCGGGTTGATGCGCGTAGACAGTCCTTGACCTGCCCGAACCCTGATGCGGAGACGCAACACATGCGCAAGTCCCTACGCGTGGCCGGCCTGGCCACCGCCTGCACCGTCGCCGGAGCCGCCCTCTACGCCACCGGCGCCGCCGGCGCGGATCAGGCCGAGGCGCGCCCCACGAAGGAGCCCCACAACATCGGCCTCCTCGTCGGCGAGATCGACGCCTACTACGGCGCCGCCAAGGGCGCCGACGGCGTGTGGAAGTCCTCCCCCGACAGCCCGTACGCCAAGGACCTGGCCCGCATCCAGGTCAGGGCGAAGAAGGACATCAAGAAGGCCGCGCACCACGCCCGGCACGGCAGGAAGCCTGCGATCGTCCTCGACGTCGACGACACCGCGCTGCTCAGCTTCGACTACGAGAAGTCGACCAACTTCACGTACAACGACGCCAGTTGGAACGCCTACGTCAAGGAGGCCAAGCGCCCCGCCGTCTTCGGCATGCCGGAGCTGGTGAAGTACGCCAAGCGCAAGGGCGTCGAGGTCTTCTTCCTCACCGGCCTCGCCGAGCCGCTGCGCGAGGGCGCTGTCACCAACCTCGCCAGGGCGGGCTACGACACGGCGCTCGACCGTACGCACGTCTTCACCAAGGACAAGGCGAACCCGCCCGCGTACCTCAAGAACTGCGCGACGGCCGACGCCTGGAAGTGCACCACCGTCCAGTTCAAGGAAGGCACTCGCAAGCACATCGAGTCGACCGGCTACAACATCGTCGCCAGCTTCGGCGACCAGACGTCCGACCTCGCGGGCGGGTACGCCGACAAGACGTACAAGCTTCCGAACCCGACGTACTACGTGGGCTGAGCCAGTAGCGCGCGGGTGTGGCGGTCACGCACCCCTGAAACGCCGGGCCCCGGGGACACGCGTCCCCGGGGCCCGGCGTCTATAGGTTGTATTCCTGACTAGGTCGCTATACGGTCTAGGTAGCTCAAACGCACAAGGAGGGCTCCATGACCATCTCGCCCGACTTCTCCGTCGCATCGACGGCCGTCACCGCCACGCTCGCCGCCTACCTGCTGTTCGCCGAACCCTTCACCGGCCGCCGGATGTACCGCTCGCTGGCCCGCCGCAGGGACACCGAACCCGGCGCCCTCGTCCGCTACTTCGGCCTGCTGCTCGCCCTCTCGTGGGCCCTCGCCGCCCTCGCCGTGGCGGCGCTGCTGCTCTCGCCCGGCACGGAAGCCGCCGACCTCGGCCTGGCCCTCCCGGAGCGGCCCATCTACGCCGTCGCCGGGATCCTCCTCTGCACGGCGATCGCCGTGGCCTCCGGACGGAACTTCCACGACCTCGCCGAGCGCGGCAGGAACGTGCCGGGACTCACCGCCATCGAGGCGATGCTCCCGCGCACCACCGAGGAGCGCAGGCTCGCCGTCGCCGTCGCCGTGAGCGACGGCCTCTGCGCCGAACTGGTCTACCGCGGCCTCCTCATCGCCTTCGGCGTCGGCGCGCTCGGCCTCAACCTCTATGCGGCGGCGGCCCTCTCGGTCCTCGTCTACGCGGTCGCCGGCCTCTACCAGGGCCGCCAGGGGATCCTCGTCTTCGCCCTCTTCGGCGCCGTGTTCACCGGCCTCTACCTCGCCACGGGCAGCCTGCTGCTCCCCGTCGCCGTGCACATCGTCCTCTCGGTACGCGACCTGACGCTCCCGGCGCCGGACAAGCCGCGCGCCGCCCACACCGCCCGGCCCACCGCCCGAAAGGCAGAGTGAAGTGACCGACCGCCGCGCCAGCTGGTTCAAGGGCGTACTCGACCTCCTCGTGCTCGCCGCCCTCACCGACGGTGAGAGCTACGGCTACGAGATCGCCAAACTGCTCGGTGCCGCGGGCTTCGGGCAGATCAAGGGCGGCACCCTCTACCCGGTGCTGAACCGCCTTGAGGAGGCGGGCCTGGTCTCCGCGGAGTTCCGCGCGACCGAGAAGGGGCCCGGCCGCCGCTACTACCGGCTCACCGACGCCGGCCGCGACACCCTCGGCGAACAGGGCGGCCTCTGGCTCGCCTTCGACGGATCCGTACGCGAAGTCCTCGCGAAGGCAGGAGTGACCCCTCGATGAACACCACGGAAGACATGAACACGCGCCACCGGCAGGACGGTTACCTCATCGGCCTCGCCGAGCGGCTGCGGGCGCACGGCCTGCCCGCCGACCGCGTCGAGGCGACCGTCGCGGACCTGGCCGCGCACCTGGAGGAGTCCGGCGCGAAGGACGCAGAGGCCGAGTTCGGGCCCGCCGAGGAGTTCGCCGCACAGCTGGTGCCCGCCACGGGGGAGTGGGCACCGCAGGCGCCGGAGGAGCGGGTGGAGACCTGGCGCTGGACCGCCGACACCTACGTCGACGAGGAGCTCCTGAACCGCTTCGGCGACGAGGGCTGGGAGGTCGAGCGGGTCGACGCCGTCGGCCGCTTCGTCAGCCGCCGCGACATGGCGCAGCCGCAGCGCTGGGAGTACCGGCGCGAACTGATCACCCGCGGTCGCGAGGGCCTGGACGAGCGGCTCGCCCCGGACGGCTGGGAGGCGTGCGGGACCTGGCTGATCTACGCCTGGTTCAAGCGGCCGAGGGCGGCGAGCCTCGGGCCCGCGGCCCGGGTGGAGTCCCCGCCACCGGTGCCGGAGCGGTCCAGCTTCTTCAGCGGACAGTTCTACGCGCTGCTGACCGTGCTCGCCGTCGCGGTGCTGGCCGGCGGAATCTCGATGACCACCCGCGACGGCGACGTCGGCTCGGGGATCGGCTTCGTGGGAGGACTGCTCGCCGGCGCCGGGGCGGTCGCGGCGGTGGTCTGGGCCCTGCGGACGTGGCAGGAACGCCACCGCTCCTGAGACCTGTCAGAGCCTGTCTTTGAACCCCCGTCGTCCGCGCGAAGCGCGGGCGCAGCGGTGGATTGGGGCCTCCCCTGCTCGAGCGGAGCCGAGAGCTTGG